>CAVBGK010000033.1:0-74447 GCA_963594995.1 Bacteroidaceae bacterium | reverse complement strand
ATGAGAAGCCCATTGGTAGAATTAAGTACGCACTGAATTAATTCCGCCAACGGGTCATAAATTTCCTGTCAAAGCAGTGGGGAAAGGTAGTTATACTTATAATGGCAAGACATTTGCACAGGACTTGTCGGGTGTTGAGTATGCATGGGATAAGATGCAGCCAAGCTATAACACTCCTTCTGCTGAGGGAGCAGATGATGTCGCAACCTTGCTTTTTGACTGTGGCTTGGCCATCAACATGGATTTTGATGATTCGGGCAGTGCTTCTTATAACTTTGAGGCTTGCAATGCTTTCAGTAATCATTTCAGCATGTATTCCACTTATTACAGCCGTTCTTACTATACGGCTTCTGACTGGATGGATATTTGTATGCTCAGCTAAGCCAACACAATCCAGTGGTATATGGTGGCATTTCCAATGTGGATGGGCAGCTGAGTGGACACTCTTTTGTCATAGATGGATATGATGAAAACGGTTTGGTGCATGTCAATTGGGGATGGGATGGAATAGGAAATGGCTATTATGACATCGCCTTGCTTAATCCTGTGGTTGGCACAGAATCCATGAGCTTTAGTAGTAATCAAGACATGGTGGTCTGTCAAAAGGAACCCCTTACTGTATATTCGAATATAGGCATGGGAAGTATCACTGTAAAGAAGGTTACGGACAACAGTGTTTCTGTGAATGTAACGAAAGTTACGAATCTTCTTACCAATGACTTTACTGGAAAGCTTGCCATCATTGCAGAAAAAGATGGAGTGAAGCATGTGATAGCTTCAACTGACAAGAAACTTGTGTTTGGAGTTTCCTACTCTGGTATATTGGGGGAACCAGAATATTCCGTTGCTGATTTGGAAGATGGCCAATATTGCGTGTATGCGGCAGCAATGAATGAAAACGATCCTGATTGGCAAATATTCCGTGCCACACGTGGAGGAAAGAATAGTTATACATTGACGAAAAAAGATGGAACAATCAGTCTGACCTCCAACAAGGATGCTTGGACCACTGGTGTTTTCCCTGTGCCCATTGCTGGTCGAAAAACTCAAACGGCGTCAAATACATATGTATATGACATCAATGGTCGTCTTGTTTATACCGCCCCTAGTTCTACGTTCCAAATATCAGATGTTCCTGTCAATGGCATCTTGTTGGTAAAACAAGGTGAAAAGATTAAGAAAATAGCCATAATGTAATTAAGGTGTATCCTTGCTGTCCCACAATCGGGCAAGCAAGGATACACCTTTTTCTTTTAATCCCATACCATCATCTTGCGAATTTCTCGACAAACAGCATCAAATCGGTCAAATTGGACTATCCAAGTTGGCACATCCTTATTCATCCATCCCATAACATTTAGCATTTCGTCATGTATCAACTCAACTTCCTTGAGATTCCAACATATTGCTTCATTATGGTCAATCCTATTACGCAAACGGCGGAACTTATTCAATGAGCTTGCCACAACCTTTCTCTGGCGATTTGCTTTCTTCACAAAGGGAAAGGCACGCCTCAAATCCTTCCAAAGGATTCGCTCATAATTGCGATTGAAAAGCGAAGTCCAAAAGCCCCAAGTCAGTTCTGCCGTAATCTTTGCTGTGGTGATTTCTTCTCCACGGTTAGCAATTTGTTTCTTTGCTGTGCTAATATACTTATTGAGTTCCATCAAACCTGGAGTCGTCGAGAACACAACATACCAATCCTCACGCTTTGCAAAAGAGATGAGCTCTCTAACGATAGAATTACGCAATTCCACTTCAAAGACAGAAAGGCATGGATACATCGACTCTGAGAGCATAATATTGCATTGGTAATGCTTGATAGCCTTACCTTCATCCTCTGGGTAAAGTAAGAAATACTTCTTCATTCTATCTGCAGAGAAAACTTTTTCGAAAAATTCTTTGGTATATTCCATTTTTTTATTAACTTTGCAGCGCAGTCCCGGTAAGGCCCTCTCCCAGATTATTCGATGCTGGTGATGACCCCGGGTTTTTTGCTTTTTATGCAAAGGTACATAAAATATTTAATATGTTGCAAGAAAAACGAAGCCTTTTTCTTTCTCTCCCTCTCATTTGAAGATTTCCCACAAAATCCTTGCATCTTTCGAAAGAAAAGCGTATCTTGCCAACAGAAATTTTCAACGATTAAAGCAAGGAGGCGAAAATACAACAGAAGTTTCCACGTTCAAAGGCACTGTGTCCGCTATCCCTTCGCTGCAACTCCGAAGTGACTCCGATGTTAGTCCGTTGATCCTCCGTTGTAACTCCGCTTTTGGACTTACAAATAGCTTATTTACAGCGAATTATATTCGTATTTGCAAATAACTAATTCTTTACTGCCATCCAAGGATACACCTTTTAACCAAAAGAACGCTACATATCTTCCAACGACAAGCAGCCTAGTCGAATAGTCATCTTCTTCGGTTCTGGGCATACTTGTAGCATATAGTCCACCTTTTGTTTCAAGAAGTTCTCATCATAATGGGCTTTGTCCTTTTTCACCTCAAAGATGTCGGCGATGCCGTCAATCTCGTTTATCGCTACAATGTCAATTTCGTTTTCTCCCTTTCTGTCCCAAAACTGACCTATCTGTGCTTCTTGCTGGCTCTTTGTGTAGATGTCTGCAAAGAGTGCCAATTCTTTAGTTCTATCATAAAACTTCATATCTCATTCTTCTTTTGTTTTTAGTTATCGTAATCGCCATTACCGTAATGGGGATTACTATTCTTTGCGTGCAAATATATGGTTTAATATGATAACAACCAAATTAATTATGAAATATTATATAAAAAGGCGATGTACCTTTGCTGATACATCGCCTTAAACTAATTTTGGTAGCGTCGTCACTGCAAGAGAGTGTGACGTGCATCTGAGTACCGATACCATCTACGATAGGAGAACCGTTATTCTGTGTAACTTGGGTTCTGGTAAGCTGCCTTCTCCTCTGCTGTCATCTGGAGAGCATCAATCTGTCCCTGTGGGATAGGGCGGAGATACTTCTCTGGGGTGATGAGTACACGCTCGTAGGTCTTTGGAGTGTGGTCACCGGCATCCTTGCCACAGATGGTGTACTTGCCAGCGATGTCTTTCCAAGACTGGGTACGAACGAGATCCCACCAACGGTAACCTTCGCCGAAGAACTCACGAGAACGCTCTGCCAAGATGTAGTCGATAGTGATGACCGCTGGTGTTGCGTCCTTCATCTGCTGACTGTAGTCTGCTACCTTTGCGCACTGACGGTTGTTGTCGTATGTCCAGATACCGGCACGACCACGAATCTCGTTGATGAGGTTGCGGGCTGTCCAATTGCCAGAGGTGTTAGCTCCCTTAACAGCAGCCTCTGCTGCGATGAAGTAAAGCTCAGAGAACTTCAAGATAGGGTATGGACGAGGGCTGTCACCATTAGGCTTGCCCAATGAATTGCCTGTATCAGAACGATAGATTCCGTTCTTCCAGTTGTTCAACCAAGCATAGCGGCTGATGCCACTTGCTGCAATAACCCAGTCGGCACGACCAGGGAGAACACCTGCACCTACATTGCTGTAACCTTCTGCCTTCTTGCCGTTGCCTGCTGCATTTTCCACTCCTGACTGAGGATAAACAATACCTGCTGCCTCATCGTCATCGATGAATGTGAGAATGGAATCCTGGGCATGAACAGGCAAGTTGTTGGCATTGTATGCTACTGCGTCAGCCCCGATAGCTCCAGACTTATCCCAGTTGCTGCGGAACTGGTAAGCGAATGTGCCATCAAAGCGAGAGTCCATCTTCTTCTCAGCGAAAGTCTTGGTCATCACCTCGATAGGTGTAGCCATCTGCTTCCAAGGACGGTCCTTGCCCTGAACAGCCTCACGCTGAACAGAACGGAAGGATGTCCATGTGTTGGCATCCTTGGATGACTCCAAGAAGGTGTAATCCCAGCGGCACATCCAGCGAGCGAAGTTACCAGGTGCGTTACCATTGGCCCAGTCAAAGTTAGTACCACCATCGTAGTAGTTGTTTGACTCGTTATGGTCAGCATAGAGCAAAATCTCGTTGTTGCGGTCGTTTGTTCCTACGTTGACATCATAGAATGACTTCTGCAAACCAAATCCTGCAGGATTATTGATAGCCTCTACTGCGATGTTGTATGCCTGCTGGAAATACCAAGCTGCATCGTGGCCATCGGGGTCGGTGCGGTCGCAGCTAGGATAGGTAGGGATGTTGTTAGGGTTCTGCAACCACCATCCGTAGGTGAGGTAAGCCTTTGCCAATACCAAGCGAGCTGCTGTCTTGGTGACACCACCAGTAACACGACCTGCGTCAAGAAGCTGGTCGACGGCGGTCTTTAAGTCTGGGAATATAGCCTTGGTATAAACTTCTGGCACGGTATTGCGCTTAGATACACGGGTGGCATTGATGTTAAACTTCAAGTCGCCTGCACCCAAGTCCAGTGGCACACCACCAAAGGTCTGTACCAACTCGAAATAGTCGAATGCACGGAAGAAGCGTGCCTCTGCCAAGAGGCTTTCTGCGATTCCTGCCTCGGCTCCATTCTCAATAACGCCACTTGCTGTGTTGATGTCAGAGAATGCTACGTTCCACAAAGCATCTGCACGACAGTTGCTAGGGTTCAAGATTTGCTCTGTCATATCAATAGGCAAGTCATTGCCGTTACCACCACGACCGTATGTGTACTCATCTGTACCTTCCTCTGTGGCAATCAGCCAGTAGCCGTTGCCCCAGTAGTAACGTAGGTTGGCATAGAGTGAGGTGATACCTGCCTGTACACCTTTCTCGGTCTTGAAATATTCAGGGGTATATCCCTGACGGTCGGTCTCTTCGAGCACGCTAGAGCAGCCTGTGAATGCGATGCCTGATGCTAGGAGACCTGCTGCTAATATATAATTGTGAATTTTCATTGTTGTCATGTTTTAGAAGGTTATGTTTAATCCGAGCAACCAGTTGCGGGTAGATGGGGTGTTGAAACCTACTACGAGCAAGTTTGACCTGTAGAATGAGTTGACAGCTTGATTCTCATTACCGTATGAGTTGGTCTCAGGGTCCATGCCGCTCTCGTCATGATATGGAGAGAAGAGCACGAATGGATTCTGCACGGTAGCGTAGATGCGAGCCTTGCTGATGCCACACTTCTTGAGCCATGGTTGGTTGAAGTTGTAACCCAATGTGATGGTACGTACCTTGAGGTATGAGCCGCTGAAGTAACCCAGTGAGTTGCCATACTTAGGGTTGTTGCTGCTCTCGATACCACCTGGCTTAGGATAGTCGTTGGTTGGGTTGTCCTCTGTCCAGTAGTTGACGTTGATGTTGTTACGACGACCTGTCAACATGTTCAGGTAACCCTGTGAGCCATAGATGGTACTGATTAAGGTGCCGCCATGACGGAATGAAGCTACCAGTGAGAGATCCCAGTTCTTGTAAGCCACACGGGTGTTGAAACCACCTTCCCAATCTGGGTCAACCTTCATAATCTGGCGATCAGACTCTCCGTATGGACGAGTAGGAGTGCCGTCTGCGTTGTAGTCGCCATTGTACTTAATCTTGATCATACCGGCGTTACCACCAGGTTCTGCCACCTTGCGGATGTCTTCCTCATCGGTCTGCCAGATGCCAATCTTCTCGTAGTCGTAGATGACGTTAATAGGCTCGCCAACGAACCACCAGTTGCTCTCATCACGGGTAGCTCCCGAAGCCAATTCGATCAACTCGTTCTTGTTGGTATAGAAGTTCAAGCCAGCCTCCCAGGTCCATCCGTTCTTGTTCTCGATGATGGTACCATTCAGAGAAAGCTCGAATCCTTTGTTGCGGGTCTTGCCTACGTTTGCCATATAGCTGTTAACACCTGAGGTTTTTGGCAAGTTGACGCTCATCAGCAAGTCTTCTGTGTTCTGAACATAGTACTCGGCTGTACCGCTCAATCTGCCATTGAAGAGAGAGAAGTCCACACCAAAGTTCCATGTCTTGGAATACTCCCAGCCAAGCTCGGCGTTAGGTAATGAAGATACGTACATACCAACGGCATAGCCATTAGGGTCACTACCAAAGTTGTAAGCACGTGTACTCAAGGCACCGAGGGTAGAGTATGGGTTGACAGACTGGTTAGAGGTCTCACCATAACCTACACGGAGTTTCAAGTTCTCCAGCCAACTGATGTTCTTCATGAAATTCTCACGAGAAATGTTCCAACCCAAAGATACAGCAGGATAGGTATGCCACTGGTGTCCCTTCGCCAAGCGAGAAGAACCATCCGAACGGAAGGCAACGCTTGCCATGTACTTGTTGTCGTAGTTGTACATCACACGCCCCATCAATGACTCTAGTCCGCTCTTGTAGTATACCTGTTTGGCAGGGTCTACAGTCACAGTCTTGGCATAACCGATGTTATAGAACTGGAACTTATCGTTAGGAATATCAAGGCCATACATATAGGCCTGTCGATAGTTGGTCTGCTCGGCAGAGTAGAGTGCTACGGCATTGATGGTGTGCTTGCCCCATGTCTTGTCGTATGTCAACATATTCTCGATTGCCCAGTTGGTGGTGCGCTGATAGCGTGAGGTGGCATGAGAGTCTGCGTTTTCCTTGTCAGAGAACACACCTTGTCCCACATAGTTGCCATATTCACTGGAGCGATAGTTCAAACCGAGGTTGATGCGATACTTCAAACCGTCTACGTGAGGAATCTTCAATTCGCCATAGAAGTTGTTGTAGGTACCGTATGCCTTGGTCTGGTCCTTGTGGCTGTCGCCGAGTCCCTCGATGGTACCCTTGGTGTAAACCCACTGGTCATCACTAGACATGCGGATGCGAGTCTTCAATGTACCATCCTCATTATATGGGTTAGCGATAGGGGTAGCGCTCAAAGTATTGTAGAGACCGAGGTCTGAATTGTTGGTGATGCTATAGTTGCTGTTGGTGCTGAATCCCACCTTCACATACTTGCCTATCTCTTGGTCGATGGCAGCGTGCATCGCATAACGGTTGAAGTTCTGGGTAGGGATGACTGCTTCATCACGGAAATAAGAGATGCCGAAGTTGTAGCTGCCCTTGGAAGAGCCGCCTGATACGCCGATGTCGTGATTGGTTGTAATACCAGTCTTGAGCAATTCGTCTTGCCAGTCCATATCCACGGCACCATCTTCCCCCCAGAATTTCTCGTCTGGACCATTCTGGAACTTGTTGGCATATTGGCGGAGCTTGGTAAACTGCTCTGCGTTCATCATAGGGTAGCGGTGGAACAAGGTCTTGGCACCGATATAACCATTATAGGTAACGGTAGGACGCTGCTCCTGATAACCCTTATAAGTAGTGATGATGATGACACCATTGGCACCACGAGAACCATAGATGGCGGTAGCAGAGGCATCCTTCAGGATGTCCATGCTCTTGATGTTGTTAGGGTCGATGTCGTTGATGCTACCAGCGAATGGGATACCATCGAGCACAATCAATGGGTCGTTGCTAGCAGTAAGAGAACGTGTACCACGAATACGAATCTGCATGGATGCACCTGGCTTAGATGAGGTCTGCATCATCTGTACACCGGCGATACGTCCTTGCAGGGCGTTGGTGATGTCGGCACCAGGAACCTCACGCATGATGGAACCTGTAACGTTGGCTACAGAACCTGTTACAGCCTCCTTGCGCTGTGTACCATAACCGATAACGACAACATCGTTGAGGCTATGGCCTTCCTCCTCCATGGAAATCTTTAGGTTGGCTTGGTTGCCTACTACTACCTCTTTAGTATTATATCCTACATAGGAAATCACGAGGGTAGCTCCTGGCTTCACGTTGATGATGAAGTTACCATCGATGTCGGTTACGACACCGTTGCCTGTGCCTTTCTCCTTGATGGTTGCACCAATCAGCGGCCCCATCGAGTCGCTGACGTTACCAGTTACCTTTTTGGTCTGTTGTACTGAAGCGGTGATAAGGGAGCTTGCCCCCCCATTACTGGCTTGTACTTCTGGGGCATACATTCCGAGAGCGGAGCACACGCCCATTAAGATTGTTGTTTGTTTCAAATCTAACTTCATAGCCTAATTATTTAGGTGTTTAAATTTTTGTTTATTAGTCTAATTTATGTTAGTGAATGTTTGGTTCACGGCTGCAAAGATATATGTTTATTTGTTAACTACGATTAGTTTTTTGTTTCTGCCACGTTTCTCAATGTCCCATAACCTAACAAAATGTTATTATAGACAAAAAGAAAGGGGATATGCAACAACATATTCCCTTTCTTTTCTAATTCTATTCTGGTAGATAGCAGATGTTATTCCGCTATAGTCTTATCTTTTAATATTCATATAGCTTGATGTGCAATATCTTGTTATCTCCGCAAGAGATGCGGGCGTGTCTGCCTTGGTGGTCTTGGTCGCCGTTGTCTCGGCGGATAAACTGCAGCTTGCCATCTTTGTCTATCTCTACTTGGTCTACGTAGCTGATGCCGATTCGCTTGCCCTTGAACTGTGACTTGCTAGCAGCCTCGTTCTTGCTCTTGTCGGCATTGCTGCCTTTATTGCCACTGGCGTTTTTGTTGCCGCTATCATTGTTTCCATTATCCACGAAACCATCCTCGCCTAGTTTCTTCTCTTCAGCTTGTGCCTTCTCGCTCTTGCTTTGGAATACAATCACGATGCCGTTGCCAGCCACGATGTATTCGTTCTTGGCTATCTTCTGGATAAGACCTCCGCCTTCTGGCCATTTGCTGCCGTCGGTGGCACGAGGATCCCAAGGTAAGGTGAAGAAGTGGCGGCAAGTCATCACAAGGTCTCCATCCTCGATGATGCGCTCCTTGTCCTCTTGGTCGAAGAGGAGTCCCCAGTTGTTGCCTTTGCCTTGGTGCTGCAACAAGATAGGAGACAGGCTGCCCAATAGTTTGTAGGATTGCTTGATGCCACGCTGCACATTGCTGCGAGCTTGGTCTAGGGCGAATGGGCTGAAACTGATGGCATCTGTTTCGCCAAAGGTATAGTAAGCCTTAACGCCGCTATTGTCATCACATTTCACCTCTGGGGTAAAGAATGGGTTGTCTGCTCGCTTATACTTGGCTACCCATCCCTTGAAACCTGTGTCGTAGATGTCTGGTGCATAGATGTCGATGCTAGGTGCTCCACACTTCCATATATTAATAAGGTGGGCGAGTGGACCAGCCGACGGATATTCGCCTGGCTTTCTGCCACGGCTGTTCATCGCTGCGTTGACATACATAGGGATATTGTAGATGGCTTTGCCTGCAGAGGCTAGCTGTTCCACATATTTGGCATAATGATAGGCTTGGAACTTCTCGTCGGCATAGCGGTCGGTGCCGAATACCTGTGCCCAAGTGCCCTTCTTGTTGAGCTTCAAGGCTTTCAGTAGGGTGGCTGGTACTGGCTGTTGGTAGGCTTTCTCCGCCAAAGGCGAGTGGTCTCTTGCCGATTCCAACATACCAATCTCGTTCTCCACCTGCATCATCACGACCGTATTCTCCTGCTCGTCCACCGCCTTGATGTGTTTCATCAGTTCGCAAAAGGCTCGTTTGTCGGCTTGCAAGATGTTAGGGTCGAAGGCTGAGCATATCTCCAAAGGTTTGCCGTTCTCAGTGCGTGAACGAGGAAAACGCTTTGTGTTTTCCTTCACCCATTGTGGAGCATAGCAACTCATCGAGTTCTTCCAAGCTCCAAACCATAGGAATACTACCTTCAGGTCATTCTTTCGGGCATTGGAGATAACGCTATCTACAAGGGTAAAGTCATATTTCCCCTCTTGTGGCTCGACAAACTCCCAGTAGGCAGGGACGAATACCGAGTTGACTCCGCTCCATTTCATCTTCCCCATAGCCTTTTTGATGTCTGTTGGACTGGTGGCTGCAGAATTGCTCAGTTCACCAGCCAAGAGAAGCATCGGCTTGCCATTCACTACGAGTTGAGTGGCAGTGCCCTGCTTTTGCAATTTTACACTTGCTTGTATGTTTATACAGAATATTAATGCAAAGAATATAAAAATAATTTTATTCATAAATATTTATTTTTGAAAAGGTTTGAAAATACTTGAGACAGGTGTTGCGCCACTCTTTGGCATTGTCGAGTTGCACATTGAGCAGGGAGTCGGTATGTTGCCATTCCTGCTCGTGTCCCTTCATATATTGCTTGGCACTCGTATGCCAGAAGTCACGATATACCTCTACCATAGCCACGCCCTGATTGTACTTCATGCAGAGTTCCTGCCAGAGGGTGCTGCCTGACTTCATCTTATAAGTCCAAGGTACATGATGGAACCACAAGAGATATTCCTCAGGACAAGTCTCGATGTCATCGTACTGGCTGCGGTATGGTTCTGGGTACTGGCCTACGGCATCTGTACCTTTGCTGGAACGGTCGAAACCAACGCCATTGGCATCTGCCTTGTGGTAATATACGGGGCACCATTCCATTGGATAACTAGCGATGAAACCGTCAGGTTCTGGTCCATAATGGTGGTCGAACTTGAAGATATGGTGCAAGCCAAGTGGCATCATATAGTTGACGCAAGCCTCACGTGAGGTCATCATTATCATTTCTACTGGTTTGGTAAACTTCTCGTCATCGCAACCATAGGTCTGTACAATCCATTCGTGGGCGATTTCTTCCGATGAAATCGATGGATTCCATGCCAAGCGGCCGAATGCATACCAGTTGGCCTGAGAGAAAGGATGTCCACACCAGTTGGTGTCGTCACCTATATTGGCTACGCCAGCGATACCTACCAGTTTCTTGGGAGACACGAAGTCGAAGAACTCCTTCCACATAGGTGCGAGGTAGGTAAGGTGTTTGGATTGACCGAGATATTCCTGCGTAATCTGAAGTTCTGCTATCTGTGGAGTCTTATGAATGTTGTCGAAGATAGGGGCGTATGGCTCACGTGGTTGGAAATCGAGCGGGCCATTCTTGGATTGCAAGATAACGTTGTCGTGGAATTTGCCGTCGAGATTTTTGAATTCGCTTACGGCTTGCTTCACGCGGTCTTCGCCCTTATGGTTGGCTCCATATACAAAGCTACGCCAAATCACCGTGCCACCGTATGGTTTCAAGGCGTCGGCAAGCATGTTGGCACCATCGGCATGGGTGCGATGGTAGTCGCCTGGTCCAGGTTGTCCCTCTGAGTTTGCCTTGACGAGGAAACCTCCGAAGTCGGGGATGGTCTGGTAAATCTCCTTGGCTTTCTTCTGCCACCACAGCTGCACTTTCTTGTCGAGAGGGTCGGCGGTCTTGGTGTAGCCAAGAGCCATCGGCGAGGCAAAGTTGATGCTGAGGTAAACTCGGATGCCGTAAGGGCGAAGGATGTTGGCGATGACCTTTACCTTATTGATATATTCGCCAGTCATCATCTTAGGCGATGCGTTTACATTGTTGAGCACACTGCCGTTGATGCCCAGTGAGGCATTGGCACGGGCATAGGTGGTGAGGCGGTCGTGCAGCGTCTTGCTGACGCTGCCCCCCTTGCCATCCTTGCCGAGCTTGATTTCTTCCCATTTGAAGATGCTCTTGCCTGCATAGCCACGTTCGATGCTTCCATCGAGGTTATCCCAATGGTTGAGGATGCGGAGTCCTACTTGTGGGGTCTCGGTCTCATCGATGGTCTTGCCAAAGTTGTGCTGGTTGCCGCTGCCTGTGTTGTAGGCATCGGTGTTTTGGAGACGAATTAGCTCGTATGCACCATACAGCAAGCCAATGGGGGTGCTGGCGGTGATGGTAGCCTCGTACTCGATGTTGTCGCCCTGATGGGCTGGGTGGGCATAGAGGTTATAGCCTTCTCCTAGGTTGAGGCTATTGTCTAGCTTCAGGTTCACAGTCTTTCCTCGCCAGTTGTTCTCCAGTTCTTGCTTGGCGATTTTTACGGTGGCGTTGTCTTCTGTTGTAGTAACTACTTGGCAAGAGTTGGCATAAGATTTACCGAGCCAAAGAGAGTAGCCGTTGTCTTGTGCGTTGGCACTCAATGATGCCAATACAGTAAATAATGCAATAAGGTATTTTCTCATATCGTTGCAGTTTGTTAGTCGATTACTAGGTGCTTGTTAGAATTACTGCTGCAAATTTACGAAAAAACACCTTATCCTTATATGTTCAGTGTTTATTTCTCATTTCTTTTTGTTTCTGCGTATTCGCTAGGCGACATGCCATAGTGCTTTTTGAATGCAGTAGAGAAGTGAGTCTGGTTATTGAAGCCCACAGAGTATGCTGCCTGGGTGATATTGATTTGTCCTTCTTCGATGAGTCGGGCAGCCTGTTCCAGACGCAAGTTGCGGATAAACTCGCCCGCCGATACGCCTGCGATCTCCTTGAGCTTGCGGTGCAGTTGGGCACGACTAATTCCTACCTCCTCCGTAAGTTTCTCTACGTTGAGGTCTGGGTCGGCAAGGTGCTCGTTCATATACTTCATCACTCTGTCCATGAGGGCGTCGTTATTGCCTTTCACTTTGATTTGCTCTATCTTGTCCTTCTGTCCTTGTGCTCTGCTGTACTTGCCGCGAATACGTCGTACATTGTCCACGAGGTTGTCTATCAAAATATGTAGCTCTTCCATGTTGAAAGGCTTGGCAAGGAAAGCGTCCGCTCCCTTTCGAAGACCTTCCAGTCTGTTTTCTACCTCGCTCTTTGAGGTGAGCAGGATGACTGGGATGTCGCTGATGTTGCTGTTGCTCTTGAGATTCTTGAGCATAGTGATGCCGTCCATCTCTGGCATCATCACATCGCTGATGACGAGGTCGTACTTGCCCATCAGTAACATCTTGAGAGCTTCCTTTCCGTTGCTAGCATGGTCGAAGCGATACCAGTCGCTCAGTTCGTTCTTGATGTAATGTGCGATTTCTGCATCGTCATCTACTATCAAGATGTTAAAGTTTCGGTTAGCGTGTACTTTTTTTACGATGAAATCAGCGTTTTTTGTATCTTCTTCCTTCAAAATCTCCGATGGTTGCAGGTGTTTGCATCCTAATGGGATAGTTACTTCGAAGCAAGCCCCTTTGGTGCCGTCCGTGCGATTGTATGCCTTGATTTTGCCCCCGTGCATTTCTACGAAAGCCTTGCAGAGGTTTAGGCCGATACCGGTGCCCTCGATGTGTAGCCCATTGCTGTTGTTGCCTTGGTAGAAACGTTGGAAGAGTTTCTCTGGCTTTTCTTCATTGATTCCAATGCCTGTATCCTGGATTCGGACGATGGCATTTTGCTCGTTTTTTCCGATTAAAAGGCCGATTTCACCGCCGTCTGGTGTGTATTTCATTGCATTCGACAGTAGATTGGAGACTACCTTGTCGAAGTTGATGCGGTCTATCCATACCTGCAATTTGCTGTTTTCATCGGTAAGACTCTCATCTTCTTTCAGTGAGAGCGTGATGTTGCGCTCCTTAGCATTGAAGTCATAGAGCGAGATGATACCACGCAGGAATTCCTTCAGGTTGGTCTTCTGGCAATGCAAGTGCATCTGTTTCTTGTCTATTTTGCGCTCGTCGAGAATTTGGTTGACGAGTAGTAGTAGTCGCTGGGCGTTGCGGTCGATAGTGTTGATGTCTTGCTTGCCCTCAGGGTCTGTAATTCTCTCTTTCAACTTGTTGAGCGGCCCCATAATCAAGGTGAGCGGCGAACGGATGTCGTGCGTGGCATTGATGAGAAACTGCATCTTTGTCTCTTCCAGGTCAGCCTTCCTTCTACGCTCGTATGTATATATTATATAGGTAGCGAGACTCAGCAGTATAAGGAAGTATGTGATATATGCCAAGGTAGATGCGTACCAAGGGTCGGCTACAGTAAGTGTTATGATTCTAGTCTTCTTCGAATAGTCGCCATTGGCGTAAGCTCTTACCTCAAGGATGTACTTGCCAGGCTTCAGCTTGTTGAAGGATACGGCATTGGCCCCCTCGTTGGTGCTGTTCCAGTTACCATCGTTGATGCGATACTGGAAGCTGATATTGTCCGTATTCTTATAGTCAAGCAAAGAGAACTCCAAAGTGAACGAGTTTTGAGAATAAGGTATTCTATAGTTGTCGTTCATGCAGTTTACTGATTTGCCGTCTATGATGAAGTTGGTAAGGTAAACATCTCCCATCTCCATTTTGTTTGCTTTCACCACTTCTGGGTAAAAAGAGGTGATTCCATCGCTAGTCCCGAAGGCGACAAGGTCGTTGGCTGTATGCATCGCAGAGCCTAGTGCGTATTCTCGTGTGATAAGTCCATTGCCATTGATATGGCCGATGAAATGGCGCATTTTGTTCTCATATTGCCAGATGCCCATAGTACTGCTTATCCAAAGGTCGCCCTTGTGGTCTCGGATGATACTGCATATTTGTTTGCCTTTGAGGACTTCTGCGTGAGGGAATGGTTTGGTCTTTCCGCTCTTTCTGTTGTGCAGGTAGAGTCCTTCTTCTGTTCCTATGACGATATTGCCGTTGTCACCGATGCAGATACCGTTGGCTTGATGATTCTTCAGGATTACTCCTGTGCCGTAATCGTTGAAACTGTAGGTCTTGGTGTTCAGGCAAGATACGCCGTTGGAGGTGCCTATCCAGAGGTGACCAGTGTCGTCGAGTGTCATGCTGCGTACCCAGTCATTGCAGAGATGTCCTTTTCCGTCTCTTTGTTGCATATTGAGTATCTTGACCTTTTCGGTTTCCACATTATATATATACAGTCCCTTACTATAGACTGATATGTATAGGTTGCCTTGCTGGTCGTCGGTCATGCCATAGATGCCTGCGCTGGTAAATGTGAACTTTTGCTGGTAGGTGCCAGTATATGGATTGTAACTGTAAAGGGCACTTCCGTTGCTTATCCAGTATCTGCCATGGCAATCCTTGTAGATAATGCAGGTGCCTGTAGGAGAGTTTGGGTGAGCGATGATTTTGCCGGAAGAGTCGAAGCAATATATGCCACTGTTCTGCACGGTACACCAGGTCTCGCCGTTGTCGCCGGGGGCGATAGACGAAACACAACTGCCGATGATATAGTTTTGGTCAGAGAAACTCCAACTGCGGAAGGCTTGCTTGCCTTGGTTCAACAGGTACAGTCCTTTTTTGTAACAACCTATCCAGAGATTGTAGTCTTTGTCCTCGAAGACGTCGTTGACAAAGGCGGTAGATAGGTTGAAGTTACTATTGCTGTTTTCCAGTTGTTCTACCTTGCCGCTTCCTTTCTTGATGACGAGAGCTCCATGCTCAGAGGTGCTGATATAGAGATTGCCCTCATGGTCGAAGGAGGCATTGTTGATGGTGATGTTGTTCTTGAATGTCCCGAAATCGTAGCCAGCATCTGCTATCTTGCCTGTGGCGTAGTTGTAATAGACGATGCCATACATGCAGACGATGAGCATGGTTTGTGGGCGACGCTGGATGAAAGCCACGGGTGCGCCATAAGGTGACTTGAAGTCCTTGCGAGTCACCTTGCCCTTGCTCTCACTGAAACGGGTAAAGGTGGAGAGGTGGCTGCTCTGCCATAGATAATGGTGCTTGTCTTCATATATATGTGTGAAGAATATGTCCGAGTCTCGCTCGGCATATTGACGTTCTTGCAGGATAGTAAACTTGTTGCCGGTTGTTTGCCGGGTAGTTCTGTTCTTTACAGAATAGAGTCCGAAACCGGCAGTTCCTATCAAAATGTCGCCTCGATGACTTTCTATGAGGGAATAAATCCGAGGAGCCTTGCCGTCGGGAAACTTGAAACGAGTGAAATTGTTGGAGGCGTAGTTGTAGCGCATCAGTCCCTTGGCGCAGCCAATCCAAAGGTTTCCTTTCTTGTCAACCAAGAAGGATGATATGATGTTGTCAGTGATGGAAGTGGTGTCCTGGTCGTCGTGTAGATAGTTGGTAAACCGATAGCCGTCAAACCTACTGAGGCCATACTCCGTACCAATCCAGATATACCCATGCTTGTCCTGGGTGATACTGTTGATGAGTGAACTGGGGAGTTTGCCGGATGTAAAAAGTTCGCCACTGTCTGCCCATATCGTCAGCGAGAGAAAGGCGGTCATGAGGACAGCAAGGGCATGTTTGGTATATTTCATATCAATAGTTGTTGTTCTAATTAGGTTTTGTACTTGCAAAAGTAACAATAAATATTGGAAGTGACAAATAAATCACGGATAATATGTTTCGTTTTCTTTTGTTTCCTTATTTTTCGTTCATCTAGTTTCCAGATGAAACAAATGAAAATGTTATGGTAACTATTGGCGGTGTCGTATATCGTAAGTTTTTCGTAAATTTGCAACGTCATCCTTCAAAAATGGCTAAAAAATAAACTAATAACTAAGTGTATTATATGGAAAAGACCTCAGCTTCACAGGAATCGAAAGGTTTCTACAAACTCAATTGGCTGCAACGCATTGGCTTTGGCTCAGGCGATTTGGCGCAAAATCTCATCTACCAGACCATCTGTATGTATCTGTTGTTCTTCTATACGGATATTTATGGGCTGAATCCCGGTGTGGCTGCCACCATGTTCTTGGTGGTCAGGTTGGTAGATGTTCTTTGGGACCCTTTGGTGGGAACTTATGTAGATAAGCATAATCCTCGTTGGGGTAAGTATCGGTCTTACCTCATCTTGGCGGGTTTCCCTCTTACAGTGCTGGCCATTCTCTGTTTCTGGAATGGCATGGAGGGGCAGACCGATACCGTCAAGCTCATCTATGCATACGTTACCTATGTGGGGTTGTCAATGCTCTACACATTGATAAATGTTCCATACGGAGCGTTGAACTCGTCTTTGACTCGTGACACCGATGAAATCACGATTTTGACCTCAGTTCGTATGTTTATGGCGAATGTGGGTGGACTTTGCGTGTCGGCGGGTGTCCCTATCTTGGTGGCGATTCTAGCCGCCGCCAAAGACTTGCCTACCGAGATGGCTCTCTTCATGGGCTTAGGATCTCTTCCTTCGTTCATCTTCATGCCTTTGGTGCCTGCCATCAAGAAGAAGGTGGGCAAGAAGAATATGTTTTACATTTTCCTCACCGTGGCAATAGTGGGCATGGCGATGCTCTATGCCATCAGCAAGATGGGACCGGTGAAGGAGCATATCACCCTCGTATATATCGCCCAGTTTATCAAATCTACCGGTGTCATTGTGGCTACCGGGTATATGTGGGCTTTGATACCAGAGGTTATCTCTTATGCTGAATATACTAGTGGCAAGCGTATCGCAGGTATCGTAAATGCCTTGACGGGTATTTTTTACAAGGCAGGTATGGCTCTTGGTGGTGTGGTGCCAGGTGCAGTACTTGCTTGGACGGGATATCAGGCAGCCGCAGCCCAACAGGACAACTCGCTTCCTACCGACAGCAACGCTTGGTTTGTGGCGATGCTTGTCTATGCGCTCGTTGGTTTTGCCCTATTGGTGTTCTGTTTCACCCAGACCAAGGAACGAGTGGTGATGGCGGAGAGTGAGACCAAGAATGTGAAGGTGAGCGACCTGTGGACGGAATTCTTCCACAATCGTCCTCTTCGTGTCGTGGCTCTCTTCTTTATCTCCGCCTTTGCCATGATGTCGGTAGGTAATGCCGCTGGTGCTTATTTCATGAACGACTTGGAGCAGCAGAGTCCTTTGGCGCAGGAAGGTATCCGCTGGCTGGTATGTATAATTCCGGCCATCTTGTTGGGCTTGGCGATGTTCATCATCTCGAAGTATGAGTTGACCGATGAGGTCATCGATGAGATCAACAAGAAGATAGAGGCGAGAAATTGAATGTAAAGATATTGTCTCGAAATTCGTGAGTCCCTATAGAATGCCTCCCGACATAGAGTAGTCTCCCTGCCGAGGAAAAAATATTTCCCTGCCGAGGAAAAAACTTTTTTCTGCCGTAGTAATTTTCAAAGTGGGGTAAGCCCCATTGGCAGGCAAATCGGAGCAAGCGTATGTGGAACATGATAGAAGTAAAAAAATAATCAAACAAATATTAGAAAAATGAAAGATATGAGAAAGATAATGATTTTCGCCGTGAGCTTGTTGTTCGTTTCTTCAGGGTTTGCTCAGCAGACAACTAAGAAGGGTAAGCAGAAGGCTACAGTGACAGAACAGTTGAAACCGCTCAAGGATGTGATGGGCAAGTATTTTTTGATTGGTGCCGCAGTGGATACTACTTTGGTGGATGGGCATAATCCTGCTGCCGAGGCCATAGTCAAAGAGCAGTTTAATCAGGTAGTGGCTGAGAACTGCATGAAGGGTGAGGAAAACCACCCTGAGGTGAATCGCTTCGATTTTGCAGATGGTGACAAGCTCGCAGACTGGGCACAGAAGAACGGCAAGACCTTGATAGGCCATTGCCTCGTATGGCATTCGCAGCCACCTAAGTGGATGTTTACCGATGCCAATGGCAAGCAGGTGAGCCGTGAGACCTTGATAGGTCGAATGTATAATCATATTATGACGGTCGTAACCCGTTACAAAGGCAAGGTGAAAGGTTGGGATGTCGTAAACGAGGCTATTGAGGACGATGGCAGCTATCGCAAGTCTCCTTATTATAAGATAATAGGTCCTGAGTACATCGAACTTGCATTCCAGTTTGCCCATGAGGCAGACCCCGATGCCGAACTCTACATCAACGATTATTCCATGGCAAAGCCTGCCAAGCGCGAGATGTACGTCAAGTTGCTTCGCAACCTGAAGGCAAAGGGACTTCGCATCGACGCCATCGGAATGCAGAGCCACAATGGCTATAATTATCCTGATTATGTGGAATATGAGAAGAGCATTGAGGCTTTTGCCGCAGAGGGCGTAAAGGTGATGATGACAGAGCTTGATGTGAATATGCTCCCAAACCCAAAGGACTTCAGCGGCGCGGAGATTAGCCAGAAGTTTGAGCTTCAGCAGAAGTACAACCCATACGTGGATGGTCTCGACAAGAAGGCGCAGAAACTCTTCAACCAGCGTTATCTCGACCTATTCAAGATTATCGAGCGCCACAAGGATGTCATCAGTCGTGTCACATTCTGGGGCGTCAATGATGGTACCTCTTGGCTCAATGGCTGGCCAGTGGCAGGTAGAACCAACTACCCGTTGCTTTTCGACCGCAACAATCAGGCGAAGCCAGTGGTAAAGGATATAGAGAAACTCTTTGAGTAATCATGTAGAATGTTGAATTTCCAAAATAAAACAGCAATGAAGGCAAGATATTTATTTCCAAAGGATTATATGGCAGACCCCTCTGCCAACGTGTTTAATGGCCGCTTGTATGTCTATCCTTCCCATGACTGGGATAGTGGCGAATGTTTTGATGATGATGGCGGTCACTTCCAGATGAAAGACTATCATGTGCTGTCTATGGACGACGTGATGGAGGGTGAGGTTACCGACCATGGTGTGATCCTCGATGTGAAGGATGTGCCTTGGGCGGAAAAACAGATGTGGGACAACGATGTCGTGGAGAAAGATGGCAAGTACTATCTCGTCTTCTCGGCAAAAGATTACAATGGTGTGTTCCGTCTCGGTGTAGCCGTGGCGGACAAGCCTGAGGGACCTTTCGTGCCCAATGCTGACCCTATCCGAAAGTCGTACAGTATCGACCCTTGTGTCTTTAAGGACGATGATGGCAAGATTTATTGCTATTTCGGTGGTATTTGGGGAGGTCAGCTCCAATGGTACAAGGACAACAAGGCTCTGAAAAACGAAAATTTGCCAGAGGGGAAGGAAGACCCACTGCCATCACGGGTGGCAATGATGACGGATGACGTGCAACAGTTTGCCGAGATGCCCAGACCTATCGTCATCGTGGATGAGGAAGGGAAGGTCTTGCCTTCCGATGACCCGCATCGTTTCTTCGAGGCGAGTTGGATGCACAAGTACAAGGGCAAGTATTACTTCAGTTATTCTACGGGTGACACACATCTTCTGTGCTATGCGGTGGGAGACAATCCTTATGGACCTTTCACTTACAGAGGTGTCATTCTGGAGCCAGTGGTAGGTTGGACAACACATCATAGTATTGTGGAATATAAGGGGAAGTGGTATCTCTTTCACCACGACTGCGTTCCTTCTCATGATACCACTTGGCTTCGCAGTGCAAAGGTCGCTCCACTCTTTTATGACGTGGAAGGCAATATTTTGCCAGTGAACAGTTGATGTTTAGAATATTTTGATTATCTTTGTAGCCATTAAAGGTTAAATGCAGAAAGTATGTTGAAATTGTTGATTAAACTTTGGTGGCTACAACAACGTCGCAACTTCTCTTGGAAAGATGCGGTGGTGGGAGGCTACATCATCTTTCTATATGTAGTGATGGGCGCCAGTTTCTTCTTTAGCTTTACGGAGAACGGGGGTAGTTTGACTGGCGAAGATATGCCTGATACCTTAGGGCTGGGGCTGGTTGTCGGTATGCTCGTGCCAGACATGTTCATGAAGATGGTGATGAAGCGGGACATTACGGCGATGGACGATTATGTGAAGTCGCGCCCTGTTCCAGAGAAAATTTGGAATCGCTTTCTATTGACAGCGAACCTGGTGAGTTTTTGGAACTACGTATTGCCTGTGCTGATGATTCCTGTATTCACGTTCTTGCTTCCAACGACAAATCAAGTCATCGGCAGTTTTTTGTTGTTTTTATGTTTCTCCAATATAGATGGAATTTATGTCACTTGTTGGCGAAAAGCAACCGAGTGGATGCTCAAATGGCCTTTGGTGCTTGGTTGGATTGGGATGTATGTTGTTTTGATTGGCTATCTGGTTATATCGAGTTTCTTTAGCACTTGGTTGGCTTTCATGGGAATGTTTCTGTTGGCGGTAGCTGTTTTGTCAGGTCTCTCAGTCTATCTTAGTCATCTACAGTTATACAATGAGCAGAACCATAAGGCGAGCCGTTTTCATGGATTCAAGGGTGTAGGTCTCTTTAGCTTGCAATACATTGGTACGATGAGGGCTAAGCGCATCCGCAACATGGTGGTTCTTGTTACGGCCATTTTCCTATTTGATGCTTATATGTTTGCATGGATGCCGTCTGAGGCTTCGGAAGATTTGTTGGGAAAGACACCGATGGTGACCTTGTATGTGGTAGGTGCGATTCTTTTGCCCTCAGTGGTTCTTTCGCAGTGGACTTTCGGAATTGAGGCCAACTTCTTTCAGGGGCTGCTCACGAAACCGGTCAGGGTGGAGGAGATGCTGCGCAACAGCTTTTATTATTATGTATTGGTGAGTTTGGTAGCCTTGTTGCTAGTTGTGCCATTCTTGTTGTTGGACTCGGGAGTCAGTGTGATAGTCTTGGGTGGTGGCTTCTGTTTGGCTGTCTTTATCAATCTGTTCAATTTGCCGACATGCTTGTTTTCCTCTCGTCTGGAGATATTTTCCACTTCTATGTTTAGTATGCAAGGAGCCAACCTGAAGATTAATCTTTATGCGGCAGCTTTTTTGATTCCGGTGGGAATAGTTGTTGCTATCTACAATTTCTTTGGCGAATTGGTGTGGGGATGTACTTGTGTTGCGCTTGCATTGTTGAGCCTTACCATTCATAAATGGTTCATCGCCAAGCTGGCCGCAGTTTTCTATAAGAATAGGTATAAGCGCCTGGAAAAGTTCATGGAGGTATAGGGGAAACCTAATTATACATTATTAATTATAAATAATATTTTGAATAAAATGGACATTAAGATACAAAATCTCAAGAAGGCATACAATGGCAATACAGTGCTTGACATCGACAACCTCCGTATTGCGTCGGGTGAGCTCATCGGTTTGGTAGGCAATAATGGAGCGGGCAAGACAACTTTGCTTCGTCTGGTACTTGATCTCATTGAGGCCAATGATGGTTTCGTGGAAAGCAATGGCTTGAAGGTAAACGAGAGTGAAGCATGGAAGGAATACACGGGTAGCTATATAGACGGAAGATTCCTCATCGACTTTCTCACTCCCGAGGAATATTTCTCATTTATAGCTGATGTTTATGGTATTGATGATGCGACTTTAAAGGAACGATTGGTGCAGTTTGAGGGTTTTATGCACGATGAAATCATGGGAACGAAGAAGTATCTCCGAGATTTTTCGCAGGGTAACCGTCAGAAGATAGGCATCATTGGAGCGATGCTTGTCAATCCGCAGGTGCTCATTCTCGACGAACCATTCAACTATCTTGACCCCTCTTCTCAGATGACCATTGCCCACATGATTCAGAATATCTGTAAGGAGCAGGGAACAACTGTCATTATTTCTAGCCACAACCTCAACTTTGTAGCCGATATCTCCACTCGCATATTGCTTTTGGAGAAAGGCCGTTTGGTCAAAGATTTGGCAAATATGGATGGTGCGGCCATTGCCGAGCTTAATGAGTATTTTGGTGTTCAAGCGAAATCATGAGCAAAGGGAAATTGGCAAAGTTTGCGGATATGGAACATTTTTCAGTGTCCATATAGGGCGCATCTGTCATCTTCAAGGTGTTACCCTCATGACCCAACTGTCCGCCAGGCTTCTTGCCTGTCGACTTGCGCAGAGTCTTTGTACGACGAATGTTCTCGGCCTTAATAGTCTCCTTCGAGGGAGGGGTGATGCTGTTGCCGGAGTTCTTGTCTGGGGTCTCGTACTTGGCCAGCCTTGCCTTCAGCTCCCTTATCTGCTTGTCTCGCTTACGCAAATCTGCGTTGAGCTTGTCTATATTACGGTTCAGTCGGCAAATCTCCTCATGCTGCAAGCTATTTCCTCGCGCATCAACTGCATCTCCGTTGTCATGGCCAAGCCTATTCGCTGAATAGTTACGGTAACTTTTGATAAGTTGCGCTGCGTCTCAACCATAAAAAATTAAAAAAAAGTTTTTTTGTTTTGTATTGTCTTCGATTTGCTGTAACTTTGCAGTCGAAATTCGAATTTTATATATTTAATGTAATTATGGCAAAAAAAGCTCTTTTGATGATTCTCGACGGATGGGGAATCGGTAAACATGACAAGGGGGATGTAATCTACAAAACTCCAACCCCTTATCTCGATTATTTGACAGCAGTTTCGGCACACTCCCAGCTCCAGACTTGTGGTGAGGACGTAGGTCTTCCTAACGGTCAGATGGGTAACTCTGAGGTGGGGCACCTCAACATCGGTGCGGGTCGTGTGGTGTATCAGGACCTCGTGAAGATCAACAAGGCTTGCGAGAGCGGCGATATCTTGAAGAACCAGCAGGTAATTGATGCCTATAGCTACGCACAGAAGACAGGCAAGAAACTCCACTTGATGGGCTTGACATCTACCGGTGGCGTTCACTCTTCACTCGACCATCTCTTCAAGATGATAGAGATTGGTAAGGAATATGGTTTGAAGGAGACATACGTTCACTGTTTCATGGACGGTCGTGATACCGACCCCAAGAGCGGTAAAGGCTTTATCGAGCAGGTACAAGCTTGTTGTGAGAATAACGGCGCACATATCGCCAGCATCATTGGCCGTTTCTATGCCATGGACCGCGACAAGCGTTGGAACCGTGTGAAGGAAGCATACGACCTGCTCGTTGAGGGTAAGGGTAAGCAGGCTGACGATATGGTGAAGGCCATGCAGGAAAGCTACGATGAGGATGTGACCGATGAGTTCATCAAGCCTATCGTCAACTCTACTGTTGACGGTACAATCCAGGAGGGTGACGTCGTGATCTTCATCAACTACCGTAACGACCGGGCCAAGGAGTTGACCCAGGTGTTGACCCAGCAGGATATGCCAGAGGAAGGCATGTACACTATCAAGGACCTGCAGTACTACTGCATGACTCCATACGACGCAAGTTTCCAGGGCGTTCATATCCTCTTCCCCAAGGAGAACGTAATGAATACGCTTGGCGAGTACTTGAGCGCACAGGGTAAGAAGCAGCTTCACACTGCAGAGACAGAGAAGTATGCTCATGTAACATTCTTCTTCAATGGTGGTCGTGAGACTCCATACGAGGGCGAGGACCGCATCTTGGTTCCTTCTCCAAAGGTTGCCACCTACGACTTGAAGCCAGAGATGAGTGCCTACGAGGTGAAGGAGAAGTTGGTGGGTGCCATCAACACACAAGAGTATGATTTCATCGTAGTGAACTTCGCCAACGGTGACATGGTAGGTCACACTGGTATCTACAACGCCATCGCCAAGGCAGTTCACGCTGTAGACAACTGCGTGAAGGATGTCATCGAGGCAGCCAAGGCCAACGACTACGAGGCTATCATCATCGCTGACCATGGTAACGCTGACCACGCCATCAACGAGGACGGTACTCCGAACACGGCTCACTCATTGAATCCTGTTCCATTCATCTATGTAACTGACAACAACTCAGCTACCGTGAAAGATGGCCGTTTGGCAGACGTGGCTCCTTCTATCCTCCACATTATGGGATTGGAGCAGCCTACAGACATGACAGGTGAAAACTTAATCGTAGATTAATCAGAAAAATCAATATGGACGTAAAGATTGAAGACAGTTGGAAACAGCACATTGGGGATGAGTTCGGGAAGCAATACTTTCTAGATCTCACCCGTTTCGTCAAGGAGGAATACTTGCATGCCCAGTGCTATCCTCCCGGTAGGCTGATATTCAATGCCTTCAATCTTTGCCCTTTCGATGACGTGAAGGTGGTGATTATCGGACAAGACCCTTACCATGAGCCGGGACAAGCAATGGGATTGAGCTTTTCTGTTCCAGCAGGTATCACTTTCCCTCCGTCATTAATCAACATATTCAAGGAGATACAAATGGATCTCGGTACTCCTATGCCTCAGACTGGTGATTTGACTCGATGGGCAAAACAAGGCGTTTTGTTACTCAATGCAACCTTAACGGTTCGTGCTCATCAAGCTGCTAGCCATCAGCGCAAGGGTTGGGAGGAATTTACTGATGCTACCATCAAGACCCTCAGCAGGGATAAGGAACATTTGGTGTTTATTCTTTGGGGCGGATATGCTCGCAGCAAGGCTCCGCTCATCGATACGGGCAAGCACTTGATATTGCAGAGCGTACATCCCTCGCCATTGTCCGCCAACCGTGGCGGATGGTTTGGCAATCATCATTTCTCTCGCTGCAACGAGTATTTGCAGCAGAATGGAATCACTCCCATCGAGTGGTAAGGCGTTAAGCAACAAGACAATTGCCTTAACTCCATTACTCCTTTAACTCTTCTTTTAAAACATAATGAATAAAGACGAACTTCGTATTCTTCAGGTGGGCAATGTATTGGTCTCACCTGACATCATCACCGAGAAATTCTGTTGCGACCTTGATGCTTGCAAGGGCGAGTGCTGTATCGAGGGTGATGCAGGAGCCCCTGTGACCATAGACGAGATCATGGAGATAGAGAATGCGCTAGACATCGTATGGCACGACCTCTCTGCTTCCGCCCAGGCTGTCATCGACAAGCAGGGGGTGGCATATACCGACATCGATGGCGACTTGGTGACCAGTATCGTGAATGGAAAAGATTGTGTCTTCACATGCTATCAAGACCTTTTGGACGTGAATGATGGACATACGATTCCTAATTGTTGCCTTTGTGCTTTGGAACGTGCCTATCGTGAGGGTAGGTCTAAATTTAAGAAGCCCATTTCTTGTGCGCTTTATCCAATTCGAGCCAAATATTTTGGCAACGATGTGTATGGCATCAACTATAGCAAATGGCGAATTTGCAAGGCTGCCATTAGGAAAGGGGAGGAATTGAACCTTCCTGTTTATAGGTTCTTGGAGATGCCTCTAATAGCAAAATTTGGTCAGGAATGGTATGATGAATTATGTCTAGTTGCGCATCAGGTGTTAGATTCCTGAAAGTTGTAAGTGACATGTTTATTTCTCTTTTTACGAATCTGGCTAACGCTGTAGTGTTGGGAAAGTGGAAACGTTTGGCGATAGCACTTGTTGGTAAAACCTTTCTGCTTGTGTTTCTTGCCATGATACAAATGTGATAGGTGAGGCGTAAGTGAAGGTATTTGGTGGGAGTGTAATCAATCAGATGTTTACGGACGATAGTCTCTAGGGTAGTCCTTGAGATATTTAATTGTTGGCAGTATTCTTTGATGGTAAGATTTTGTAAAAGATTTTCATCCACAAGCTGGACAAAGTTGTAGAAATTACGGTCATCTCTGTCCATGTTTAAGTAAGGATCGACAGTTTTGGCCAGTACCGTTTGAAGTATCAGCTTGATAAGTGTCATGGCAAAGGCTAATTTTTTATTGTGGAATTCTGAATTTATAAATGTCTGAATCTGGTAAAAGTTCTTTTGGGAATTATACATTTCTTCCTCGCTTAGCTTAATTTTATCATTTTTGTTAAGCTTTTGTGAAAGACTGTTGGTGTCACAAAATAACTCTGCTAGCATCGGTAGCTTTTGGGGGGCAACCAGTATGGCTTTACCCTTGTAGCTAGATGACAACACTTTGTAATGGTTGACGCTTTGTCCCATCGTGAGGAGAATGACATCATTTTTTTCAGCAAATACAGTCTTTCCTTTGGTCTCAAACCTAATTCTCCCTTCTTCACAAATGATAATGACGATACATTTTGCCACTTTTTTGTATCGTGGTAGGTTGCTTCCTATGACGTTGTCTAATAGGAATACATCGTCATTGATGTACATGCCTCTTGGGAAGAGGGCTTTGGCTTGTGGGATTGAAATCTCATTTTCAAATTTTAGTTGTTCCATGGCATTGTTTTTGTCAGTAAACTGCCCTTAATGCAGCATAAAAAGGTTTTATTCGTATTCCAACGCTTCTACGTTAGTAATTTGTCCTTTCGCGAAATGCTCGTCGCCTTTGATAACAAATATCCTGTCTTGGCTTGTAGTGAAATACCGAAAAGCTTGTTCGTCCAGACTTCCTGTACAGATATAAGTGAAAGTGCCGATTTGAATTTTTTCTCCATTTGACGCACCTCTTAGAGTAAGCCGGATTGTACCAATGAAATTTCTTTCAAAGCAATATGTCAAACCGAGTGAGTCAGTATAAGTATTGACAGGTGATAGTATTCGGGCAAGTTTGTAGTTCTTGCGATGATACATATTTGCCGAGAGCGAATAGTTTTTTGATTGTGGAGGAGTCCCCAGCGGATGTAACCACGGAGCTTTGTTGCTGTCTGGCGTTTTCCAGTTGTGGTCATAGCTTCGGCTGTCGAATGTTTCTTCATTATTCCCTTTCTTATGTCCTCCCTTGAGCATTTGGCATTTCCAGTCTCCGTTAGCTGCATGGTAAAAAGCCTTGCCTTGTGCATCTGTTCCGTAATACTCAAGAGAGAGCTGTTTGGATGTTTGTGAACCTTGTGAGGGGGCATACCAAATGGCAATGGTGTTAGAGTCTGGGTATAAAAAGCTGGTAATGTCATACGTTTGGAGAGCAATGACCGATGCGTCTTTATTGCAGAAAATTATTTCTGGAGAGATATTCCGTTCGTTGACATACACTCTCAGCTGCCCACTGCTGGCAAATGTCAAATTGGCTTGTATGGGGCGTTGACAACTTGTGTAAGTATGGCAGAATAACACTTCGCTAGAGTCATTGGGAACTGGATGGCAAATCCAATGTGTGCCAAATTCTTGTGCGAAAGAATTTAGTACACAAAAGATAAAGCCAATAATTATGATAATCTTTGTCATTTAAGTGTTTTGGTTTGTCCCTTTTTGAATGTGACTACTTGCTGCCTACCATTATAGTTGATTGTAATCTTTCCGCCATGATGACTGGTAATCTTGGCAGATTTTACTTTGCAGTTTTGCCAAAAAAGGTCGATGGAGTAATTGCCACGGGCTTTTAGGCCTTTTATAGAGCCATCTTTCCATGCTGTGGGTAGTGCTGGCAGCAAGTCCATCGTTTCTCCGTCGCATTGCATAAGCATCTCGCAGATTCCTGCTGTGCCTCCGAAGTTACCATCTATCTGGAACGGAGGGTGCGCATCGAAAAGGTTGGGATAGGTCCCTCCTGAGTGATGCTTGCGGTCTTTGTATATTTCAGGACTTACATAGGTGAGCAGCTTGCGTAAAATCTGGTAGGCTTTGTCCTGGCGGTGCAATCGTGCCCAAAGGTTGATGCGCCATCCAGTGCTCCATCCTGTGGAATTGTCTCCTTTGATTTCTAGAGACTTGGTGGCAGCCTCCGCTAATTCAGGTGTGCTTACTGTAGAAATCTGGTGGAAAGGGTAAAGTCCTAAAAGGTGTGATTGGTGGCGATGATGCCAATCTTGGTCATCCCAGTCATAATACCATTCCATCAGGTTTCCTCGTTTCCCTATTTGGTAAGGGCGCAGACGTTCTAGTGCTGTTTGAAGCTTTTGTTGATAAGCGTGGTCTATGTCTAGTGCTTTTGCTCCTTTTATTGTATTCTTGAAAAGTTCTCTGATTATGGCAAGGTCTGCTGTTCCACCATAGAAGGTACTGCCACGATAGCCTTTGTCTGTGATGTAGTTTGCCTCGGGTGACGTGCAGGGGGCAGTGATGAGTTGCTTGGGATTGTGCGGATCTTCGATGAGCCATTCTAGTAAGAAGTCTGCAGCTCCTTTCATCAGAGGGTAAGCAGTTTCTTTGAGATAGTCTTTATTCCTGGTATAGTCGTAATGATCCCAAAGTGTCTGTACCAGCCAGGCACCTCCCATTGGCCAATTGCTCCATTTGGGGCTTTCGTTTCCTGTTCCGACAGGGTTTGACATCGCCCATGCGTCTGTATTATGCCCAGCACACCATCCCTTGTCGATGCCGTAGAAGTTTTGGGCATTGTACCTGCCTGTTACGGAGAGCCCTTTTATCAAGCCATCTACTGGATGTGTTAGCTCCGAAAGGTTGGTTACTTCTGCTGGCCAATAGTTCTCTTCTAGGTTGATGTTAATTGTGTAGTTGCCACGCCAAGGAGAGTATAGGGCTGGCGCCCACAAACCTTGCAGGTTCGCAGGAAGGTTTGGTGTCCGTGAACTACTGATAAGGAGGTATCTGCCATATTGAAAATATAATGTTTCTAGATATGGGTTAGCCTCGTGGTTGTCGGAATACGCCAGGAGTTGCTTGTCTGTGGGGCGTAGGTTGTCAAATCTTGTATTTGCTAGCGTGAATTTTACTCTGTTAAATAGAGTTTGGTAATCTTCGAGGTGTTTTTGGAGAAATTCCTTGTATGTGAAGTTGACTAAATGCCAGGCATCTTCAGTTGCATTCTCTAGGTAAGGTGCACCTTCTCTCACGGGATGTTTGTCGAAACCATTATAGCTTGTCTCATTGACAATGTATATGATGGCTTCTGTCACTCCATTTAGGTGCAAGGTAGAATCACTAACGCTGACGTAGCCATCCGTATTTCTTACTTGAAGGATAGTGCAGTAGTGTATGCTATTCTCTTCATTGCCTGCGACATGCCCTGCCATGGTGATTTGTCCTGGAGAAACTTTAGTTTTGTGAGGGATTAGGGAAGTGAGGGATATGTCAGAATGGATGGCTCGTTTTTGGGATGCGCTTAGCTTGATGGCTATCATCTTGTCTGGATGAGAGGCAAAGTATTCTTTTTGGAATCGAATGCCATGTCTGGTGTATCTTACCGTTACGACAGCACTGTCCAGGGTTAGTTGCCTGTTGTAATCGAGAATCAATCCTTGGTTGCGGTCAATGATGTTCAGTAAACCTAGGGGTTGATAATACGCAGAATTGTGCCCTTGTACATGATGCTGCAAGGAGTCGGCAATTTTGTAGTCTTCTTGGAAAAGGGCTTCTCTTATGCGAGGAATCCATTTGTTCGTATTTTCTCCTTCTTTAGGGTTTACTGGCATTCCTGTCCATAGAGTGAGGTCGTTCAAGAATATGGAATCATTGTTGGCACCTCCATAAATTAAAGCACCTAACTTGCCATTCCCGATGGGTAGCGATTCTTCGAAAGCAATGGCGGGGCGCTGGTACCATAACTTGAGTGGTATGGAAGCTCCTGCTTGACTCGTTATTAGGCAAGCTAAGGCAAGGGCTAGGATTCTGAGATGTTTATGTGCCATTTCGTGGATAGATTAGGTCTTTCTAAGGGCAGACTTTCTTTAGGGAAGTCTGCCCTTTTCCTTTTTAATGTTTTAAGCGTCTATGTTTGCATAGGTTGCATTCTGTTCGATAAACTCACGGCGAGGCTCGACATCATCTCCCATTAACATAGAGAATATCTCGTCAGCTTGTGCCGCATTTTCTATTGTTACTTGTTTGAGAAGGCGAGTTGAAGGATCCATCGTGGTTTCCCAGAGTTGCTCTGGATTCATCTCGCCCAAACCTTTGTATCGTTGGGTGTGGATGTTCTTGTCTTCTTGTCCTTCTCCGTATTTGTCAAGGAAAGCTTGTCGTTGTTGCTCTGTATAGCAATATTCGCTAACTTTATTTTTGAACGAGCATTTGTAGAGTGGTGGAGTTGCAATGTACAAGTGTCCTTCCTCGATGACTCTTGGCATGAACCGATAGAACAAAGTCATAATCAAAGTGTCGATGTGCGAACCATCGACATCGGCATCGGTCATGATGATGATTTTGTCATAGCGTAACTTGTCTGTATTTGCTTCTTTGCTGTCTTCTCCGTCAACTCCAAATCTAACACCGATGCTCTGGATAATGTTCATGACAGATTCTGCTTCGAAGACTTTATGCCATTGAACTTTCTCTACATTTAAGATTTTACCACGAAGAGGTAAAATAGCCTGGTGGAAGCGGTCTCTTCCTTGTTTGGCAGAACCACCGGCGGAATCTCCCTCGACAAGGAATATTTCGCACTCTTTTGGATCTTTGATAGAACAATCTGCAAGTTTGCCTGGAAGTCCACCACCTGTCATGAAGTTCTTGCGCTGCACGCTTTCTCGAGCTTTTCGTGCTGCGATACGCGCTGTAGCCGCCAGCACCACTTTCTCGCAAATGCGCTTTGCTTCATCTGGATGCTCTTCTAGATAATAGGACAAAGCTTCATTGACGGCCTGTTGCACTGCACCTTGAACTTCGCTGTTGCCAAGTTTTGTCTTGGTCTGTCCCTCGAATTGTGGCTCGGCAACCTTGATAGAGATGACTGCAGTTAAACCTTCGCGGAAGTCTTCTGGTGCAATCTCTACCTTGGCTTTCTCTATTTGTTTAGAAATCGTTTGGTCTGCCTCGGCATAAGCTTTCAATGTGCGAGTCAAGGCTATACGGAATCCAGTGAGGTGTGTTCCACCTTCTATAGTGTTGATGTTGTTGACGTATGAATGGATGTTCTCTGTATAATCAGTGTTATACATGATGGCGATTTCGATAGGAATGCCTTGTTTCTCTGTCTTCAGATAGATGACGTCATCAAACAATTGGGTGCGGTGACGGTCAACGTAACGCACAAACTCTTTCAGACCCTCTTTTGCATGGAAAACTTCCTGCTTGGTCTTGCCTTCCTCGTTTGGTCGGAGGTCAGTGAGTGTAATCTTGATGCCAGCATTCAAAAATGCCAGTTCACGCATGCGGTTGGCAATGATGTCCCATTTGTATATAGTATGCGTGAAAATCGTCGAGTCAGGCCAAAACTGTTGGCGTGTACCACGTTTCTCAGTTCCTCCCACAATCTTGACGGGGTAGAGGGGCTTTCCTTTCTCGTATTCTTGTTGGTAAATTTTTCCGCCGCGGAAAACTTGCGATTTCATGTGTGTGGAGAGAGCGTTTACACAACTAACACCTACACCATGAAGACCACCAGAGACTTTGTACGACCCTTTGTCGAACTTTCCTCCTGCATGGAGTACGGTCATGACAACTTCAAGTGCTGATTTGTGGAGTTTTTCATGCATATCGACAGGAATTCCACGTCCGTTGTCTTCTACAGTGATGGAATTGTCTTCGTTGATGGTGACCTCTATGTCTGTGCAGTACCCTGCCATGGCCTCGTCTATTGAGTTGTCAACGGTTTCGTTGACCAAATGATGGAGACCTTTTTCTGAGATGTCGCCGATGTACATCGCAGGACGCTTACGAACAGCTTCAAGACCTTCCAGGACTTGTATGTTGCTCGCAGAATAATTATTTGCGTTGTTTTGATTATCTGCCATTTCTTTGCTTAGTATTATTATCGTGCAAAGTTAATGAAAAAAGATGAGAATATACAATTTTTGTTGCTAAAAAACTACAAAAGACAACGAAAAAGTGGGTTTCTCAAAATATAATAAGGTTGCAATCAAAAATAGATTGCAACCTTATATATCTTTTGGAATTAACGTTGTTTTAGCCCAATTTTGCAATGTGCTTAGCCAAACCTGACTTCAAGTTGGCAGCTTTGTTGCTATGGATAACGTTGATTTTAGCCAATTTGTCTAAAAGTTTCTGAACTGTTGGATAGAGCTTCGTAGCCTCTTCCTTGTCAGTCATGTTGCGCAACTTGCGAACTGCATTACGCATAGTCTTTGCATAATATTTATTGTGCAAAGTCTTCTTTTTGTCCTGACGGATTCTCTTAATTGATGATTTATGATTTGCCATCTTAAATGTTTATTTTTAAATATTTTTATGTAGTCCCTAGCAGAGTCGAACTGCTCTTTAGAGAATGAAAATCTCTCGTCCTAACCGATAGACGAAGGGACCGATTTTTGTTTGCGGATGCAAAGGTACTGCTTTTTTTTGGTTCTCGCAAATTTTTTTGCCTAAATTTTCTGTAAATGCTATTTTTTTTGTATTTTTGCCTTGTAAAACTAAATAAAATAATGGATATGGCAGAGAAAACGAGAGCTGTGGTGTTACGCTTGATAAAATATGGTGACTCTCAATTTATAGTTGATTTGCTTACGGAGTCGTGTGGCAAATTGGCTTTTTTAGTGCGGTTGTCAAAATCTTCAAAAGGAAAAATGAAACGTCAATATTTCCAACCAATGATGCTTTTGGAAGTTGAGTTTGACTACCGTTCGGGTCGGGCATTGCAGAAATTTATTAATGTAGGTGTAGCCTACCCTTTGGCTGGCGTATCTCTCTCGCTTGTGAAAACCACCATTGCATTATTCTTGGCTGAATTCCTTTTGTATGCAACAATGAATGAACCTGCAAACAAGCCTTTGTTCGGCTTCGTGTTTGAGAGCATGGTTTGGTTGGATGGTTCTCAAGGCAACATTGCTAATTTTCATTTGTTGTTTCTCTTGCGACTCAGCTTATTTCTTGGGTTGGAACCCAATTTGAAAGGGAAAACTTCCTATGCCTACTTTGATTTACAAGAGGGGTGTTTCGTAAAGAGTGTTCCTTCTCATTTCCACTTTTTGTCTGTTGCGGATGCTTTGCACATGGTCACCATGTTCAGATTGAATTACAAAACAATGCACCTCTACACAATGTCTCGGAAAGAGCGAAACTATTGTGTAGAGGTCATGTTGGATTATTATCGACTTCATATTCCGGATTTCCCTGAGTTGAAATCTTTGCCGGTACTTCAATCTTTGTTTTCCTAAGCGAAGCTGATGACACCTTGGACTGGCTCTGTGTCCTTCTTGAGTTCTTCTCCCCCAATATTCCCGCTGGCAATGTTGCGAATCTCTTCAAGCATTTGTCTTGTCCTCTTGCAGGTAGGTGTGTTCTCTACTTGGAGGATAACGTCTTCATTGTCCAAATCTTCAGGTCTGAATAGGAAAATGTGTGGGTGACGCTTGTATTGGGTGGTGTTTCCGTCGCTTCCATAATAGCGTTTTCTTCTCTCCTCATTTTCCGCTCTTTTTTCTTCTTCTTCGGCTATTCGGCGAGACTCTTCTTCTGTATGTTTCTTCAAATGGCGGTTCATGCCTTCAACATCTTCTAGCCCGAAACCTGTGGCCAAGACCGTTACCTTAACTCGACTTCCAAGCTCTGGGTCGATAGCTAGTCCCCATTTTAGTTCGAAGTCAACTCCGAATTTTTCCATGAAGTCGTTGACGTCATTCATTTCATCCATGGTGAGGCCTGTATTATCTTTTTTCTCACTTGCAAAAGCGATGCTAAGCAAGATTTTTTTCGAGTTGAAGACATCGTTGTCATTCAGTAATGGTGAGTTGAGGGCATCGTCAATGGCTTTCTTGACACGACCTTCTCCCTCTCCATAACCAGTGCTCATGATGGCTACCCCTCCATCTTTTAGTACTGTTTTTACGTCATTGAAGTCTAGGTTGATGAGACCATGTACAGTGATAATCTCCGCAATGCTCTTGGCAGCGACGCTTAGGGTGTCATCTGCTTTGCCGAATGCGTCAAGAACTGCTAGGTCAGGGTAAATTTGGCGAAGTCTTTCATTGTTGATGACCAATAGCGCATCTACGTGTTTCGACATCTCTTCAACACCGTCAAGGGCTTGGTCAATTTTTCGAGGACCTTCGAACTTGAATGGTATGGTGACAATACCGACGGTGAGGATGCCAAGCTCTTTGCTGACACGAGCTATGACAGGGGCTGCTCCAGTACCTGTGCCGCCGCCCATACCTGCGGTGATAAATGTCATTTTTGTGCCGTCATTAAGCATGTTCTTGATTTCGTCAAGGGTCTCTTCGGCAGCTTGTTTTGCCTTTTCAGGTTTGTTCCCTGCTCCGAGACCTTCTTTTCCGAGCTGCAAATGTACTGGGACAGGAGAGTCATTGAGGGCTTGGTTGTCCGTGTTGCAGAGTACAAAACTCACGTCGTGGATGCCCTCGCGGTACATGTGGTTGACAGCATTGCCGCCTCCGCCTCCAACACCAATAACCTTGATGATGCTGTTTTCTTTTTCGGGTTCACCGAAATCTAGGATATGTGGTTTACTATCTTGCATAATGTTATGTCTTTTGCGATTGTATGATTTTTATTCTTCGTCAGCAGAGATGATTTCTGTAAAGAAGTTCTTCAGTTTCTTAATGCCTTTGTGCAGTAAACTGTTTTCTCTTCTCTTCTTTTCTTCACGTTCTCTAGATTCTTCCTCTGCTATTTTTGCGAGTCTTTCTTCCTCTTCCTTTTTCTTTCTGAGTTCTTCTTCGCGTTTCTGTTTCTCGGCAGGGGTAGGTACAACTCCTGTACCTGCGGTTTCGTTTGGATTCCTCGGAACCTTGATGCTGTTGTCGTTGGCGGTTCTTTCTGTATTGCCGTTGAATAAGTCGTTGCTTATTTCGGCCCCAGCGCAGTTCATGTCGCCTTTTGCAAGAAGACCAAGGATTGTGTTCATGGTTCCGTCATGATTGTTTATCTTTGAATCTTTTGACTTGATGGTTTGAGTGACGAACTTTGCAAATCGTATCTTCGGTGTGTTCGTATGGTTTCTGAACACCTTGTCAATATCAGGCATATTGCTTCCACCGCCTGTAATGATAATTCCCCCCAAGAGCTTGTCCGCATATTCGATAGGAACTTGAAACCAAGCGTTCTCCACAATTTCTTGTACTCTAGCCTCCACAATTTCTATAAACTTCTTGCTTTCGACCACTCTGTCCTTGTCAATTGGATAATTGAGGGTGGGGTCTATGTTCTTGATATCAGTGTAGGCCCTGCCGTACTTGCGCTTCATGTTCTCAGCCTCTTGTTCTTCTATTTGAAGGCAAGTGAGATCTTTTGTGATATTGTTGCCACCTATAGGAATGACTGACAGATGACGTAAGATATTCTTGTAGTAAACCGATACTGTTGTCGTGTCGGCGCCCAAGTCAATCAAGGCGCATCCTGCTCTTTTTTCAGTATCTGTCAGTACGCTGTCTGCCATCGCCAATGGTGCCAGGTACATCTCTGCAATAGGGATGTTGGCTTTTTCAAAGCAAGAGTTGATATTGTTGTAAAAACTCTTTCTCCACAATATGTTTAGGAAGATGCCTTCCAAATGGTTGCATTGTATGCCTACGGGTTCTATTTGGTAGAGGTTGTCTATCTTATATTCTTGGGTTGCGGCATCTAATATTTCTTGGTCGGGATATGTCATGTTCCTGTTTATGTCCATGAGCTCGTTAATCATGTCTTGTGTGATAATAGTCTCAACAGGAAGTTCTTTTACAATAACGTTCTTGACACTTCGAATCGAACGACCACCTACTCCAACATAGACTTGGGATATGTCTTGCTTGAGAATGGTTTTCAATTTGTTGATGATGTTTGTCAAGCATTGACATGTCTTGTCAATCTTGTAGATTACACCTTTTCTTATGCAAGAAGATGAATCTTCCTCGACGGTAGCTAGTACTGTGATGCTTCCATCTAAATTCTTCTGGCCTGCTATACCTGTCATCTTGGATGACCCTAGCTCTATTGCTACTATAAATTCCTTTGGCATAGTCGTTATTATTATTCTGTATCTTTATTCTTTTAGCTGTTGTGATTGTTCTTTTTACAGATAATCTGGTTGTCAAATTCCAAATTGATGTATGAGTATTTGTTCCAACCAGCTTGTGACAACCCATATTTGTAAAAACTCTCAAGGCGCATCATCTTTCGTTGGATGAATACTTGTATGTCTTTTTCTCGTTTTTCAACCAAATTGGTCTCCGGGAGATAACCGATGTAGATAATGTGATTTCCTACACGTGGTATTAATTCGATGCCTTTGTCTGGGAGAACGTTAATTTGTTCTATTTGATTCCTCCAAAACTCGTTTGTCATTAATGTCTTGCTAAGCAGCGATATGTATTTTTGGGCGTACCATTTGCTGATATACCCTGTTGCGATAATCATGTCGCTTGTGTATTTGGTGTTGGGCATAATCTGGCAATGGTCATCCACGTAATAGTCTTCGTTGTTGATGCTTTTAATTCTGACGATTGGCATTCGCTGAGTTAAGCTGATATCTACGAGTCCATCTTGTGTCTTATAGCATTCCGCAGACTTGACAAACGGGCTTTTTTTCAAAAACTCTTCTATTTTTCTTGCGCTGACTTGATGTAGAGGCTTTTCTAATGGGTAGAGCTTTTTTGTCTCCAGTCTTTTCTTGATTTCTTTGGCATCAAGAAAACCATTGGTCATCTCATCTTGAATATTGATGTTCACTTTGGTGCATACCTTACTTGATTCATCAGGTTTGTTAAACTTGGTGAATGCAAAGACAAGATATATGCCGATGGCGATATCAAGCGTGATGATGATAGTTTTCTTCCAGTTGATGCGCATTATTTTTGCTTCAGAATTTCTGTCATTTGTGGGACATAGTTGTCCAAGTCACCTGCGCCGAGTATGATGAGTACATCAAAAGAACGGTTTTTGACGAGATCAAGTACGTCTTCCTTATGAATCAGACTTTTTTCAACGCCTGGCTTCAAGTTGTCGTATATCAACTTGGCGGTTACGCCCGGTATTGGTTGCTCTCTGGCTGGATATATGTCGCAAAGGATAACTTCGTCAAGCATACTCAGACTGTCTGCAAACTCTTTGTAGAAATCTCTTGTTCTTGTATAGAGGTGCGGCTGGAATATCGCTGTGATTTTTCGGCTCTTATACAATTCACGAATGCTTTTTGCGCTTTGGTATATCTCCTTTGGATGGTGGGCATAGTCTGACAGAAATACGAGTTTGTCGTTCTTGATTTTGAAGTCAAAGCGTCTTTCTACCCCCTCGTATGTTTTCATGCCTCGTTTGATATCTTCCGCACTGCATCCGTTCAGTTGTGCCATAGCCATTGCTGCAACACCGTTTTCAATATTGATAGGAACAGGTTGTCCGAGCTCTATTCCATAGATGTTTTCTATGGGAGAAATCAAGTCGAAGGTGATTTCCCCATTATCAATCTTGATGTTCTCGGCATGGAAGTCCCCTTTGTCAAGGCTATATTCGTAGATGGCGACCCCAGTTTGTACGTTTGGCACCATCTCTAAGTCCTTATGGAGAATGAGTGCTCCGCCTGATTGTATCAACTCGGTGTAATGGTGGAAACTTTCGAGGTAGGCGTCTTTTGTTCCGTAAATGTCCAAGTGGTCTGGGTCTGTTGCTGTTATGATACTCATCCATGGTCGTAGCCAATGGAAGCTGCGGTCAAACTCGTCAGCTTCGATAACCACATAGTCGCTCTTGTCCGAAAGAATGTAGTTGGTACCGTAGTTTTTGGAGATTCCCCCAAGAAAAGCATTACAATCTACTTTGCTTTGGTGCATGATGTGGGCGCACATGGTGGAAGTTGTTGTTTTGCCGTGGGTGCCAGCTACGCACAAACCTTTATGAGCACGAGTCAAAGTTCCTAAGACTTGGGCACGCTTCTCTATGGTGAAACCATTCTCCTTGAAATATGCCAATTCTTGATGTTCCTGGGGAATGGCGGGTGTATAAATGACAAGTGTCGAAGTGATATCCTTGCATATTGCTGGAATTTTCTTAATGTTTTCCTCGTAGTGGATATCCATGCCTTCTTTCTCCAATTCCTTGGTGAGATTGGATGAGGTTTTGTCGTATCCGGCAACTACTACGCCGAGATGTAGGAAGTATCTGGCAATGGCACTCATGCCGATGCCACCAGCTCCAACAAAATATACTGCTTTAATGTCTTTCAGTTCCATTGTCTTCTTGCGAGTTTTACAACTTCGTCGGCGATTACGTCGGCGGAATTCTTAAGTCCTAATTTCTTGATGTTCCCACTTAAGGAGTCTAATTTCTGCTCATTGTTAGCAATTTCAATCGCCTTGTTGATGAGTATGGATGGGGCTTCGCAGTCTTTTACGTAGATGGCTGCATCCTTGTTAACCAAAGCCATTGCGTTTTTGGTCTGGTGGTCTTCTGCAACGTTTGGACTGGGCACGAGTATGACAGGTTTGCCGATGAGGCAGAATTCACTGATGCTGCTTGCTCCTGCACGGCTGATGACCAAGTCTGCGGCTTTGTATGCGGCTCCCATATCAGCGATGAAGTCTAGCACCTTGAGGTTAGGTATGTCTTTTCCTTTGAGTTCTTCAGTGATGGCCGTGTGGTAATATTTTCCCGTTTGCCAAATAAACTGTAGGTTGCTCGCTGCAATCTTGTCCAAATTATCCAATACGCTCTCGTTGATGGTTCTTGCGCCTAGGCTTCCTCCTACGAGAAGTATGGTCTTTTTGTTGGGTGCCAGCCCAAAATGCTTTCTTGCTTCTTCTTTTGTGACGCTCGTCTCCAATACGTTCTGTCTCACCGGGTTGCCCGTTTTGACAATTTTCTCGGCAGGGAAGAATCTGTCCATGCCATCGTAAGCAACACAGATTTTCATCGCTTTTTTGGCTAGCAATTTGTTGGTGACACCAGCATATGAATTTTGCTCTTGTATCAAGCACGGTATTCCCTTGCTGGCACATACGTTGAGGGTAGGTCCACTGGCATAGCCTCCGACACCAACGGCAACCATCGGGTTGAAGTCCTTGATGATTTTCTTTGCCATTCTTTGGCTCTTCCAGATTCTTAAGAGGACGGTAATGTTCTTGAGCAAGTGTTTGCGGTCGAAACCGCAGATAGGAAGTCCTTTTATCTCGTATCCAGCAGCAGGAACACGTTGCATCTCCATTCTGCCAAGGGCACCTACAAATAAAATCTTTGCATCAGGGTATTTCGCCTTGATGGCATTGGCAATGGATACGGCTGGAAATATATGCCCTCCTGTACCTCCACCGCTTATGATAATTCTTAGTTCATTATTCATATTCTTCAAAATTTAACGCAAAGATAAATAAAAAAATCTATAACTAGCCAATTTTCACTATTTTTATAGTGTTTTTTTATGCAGATGCTATTTTGGCAATGGTTGCATCTTCATTTTGTCCTTCTTTTTTCTTGGCTGTTCTGCTGATGCTGAGAATAATCCCGATATAGAGACAGTTGATGAATGTCGAGGTCCCGCCTCTACTGATAAGTGGGAGCGGCTGGCCTGTTACCGGGGCAATTCCCACTGCCACTGCCATGTTGAATAGGGCTTGCGTAACAAGCAGTGTTGCCAGACCCATACAGAGAAAGGCGGGAAAATTGTTCTCGCATCTGTTGGCGATGCTTCCTGCTCTATAAAATAATATAAGGTATAGGAATGCCACGAAGAAAGCTCCCTCGATACCCATCTCTTCTATGATGATGGCGTAGATGAAGTCTGAGAACGCTTGCGAAAGGAAGTCTCTTTCAACAGAGTTGCCCGGACCTTTGCCGATGATGTTTGAGGAGGCAATGGCAATGTTGGCATGTGCTACTTGTGCGTCTTTGTCCAAATCTACGTCTTCTGGGGCTACATCTTTGGCGTAGAGGAATTTGTCTATTCTGGATTTCCACGTGTCAGCTCTATGGAACATCTTTTCTAGAGTGTTGGGTTTCTCTTTCTCTGTGCTTGTTTGCTCAGTGAATGTGTTTTGGGTTGGTGCGCTGTCATTCTTGTCTTTGCCGACTAACATGATGGTTGCAAAGATGATGGTGGCGGCAATCAAAGCTATTCCCAGTAGCTTCCCTAGTTGCTTGCCTGATACTCTTCCAATAATCATCATGCAGAAAATAGTGACGCAGAGAAGTAGGGCTGTTGAAAGGTTTTCCAAGCCGATGAGGAAGATGAATCCTATGGATGTAAGAAAGATATATTTCAAAGCCTTTTTGTCTGCGCCATTTTCTGTTTGCATGGCACTCAGTATTTGTGCTACTCCCAAGACAACAGCTCCTTTGGCAAACTCTGATGGTTGGAACTGAACTATGCCAACTCCAATCCATCTGGACGCTCCATTGGTGGACTGCCCTGTGAAAAGAACAACAAAAAGTAGGATAGCGGCACCTATGAGTACGAATGGGGTCGCTATCTTGAAGTATTTGCATTTCACTTTGAGTATGCAAATCATGACGGATATGCTAAAGCATAATACAAATATATGCTTGATGACAGGTGCCATGTAGTTGCCGCTTTTGTAGGTCAGCGAGCTGGAGGCTGAATATACCTCGATAATGCTGATCATGCAAAGAAAGAAGAAAACCATCCAAATGACTTTGTCTCCTTTGAAAATATTACCTAGCTTCTTGTTGCTCATTTTATTGCTTCTTGTTATATTCTGAGTTTTACAGTCTTCTGACAAGCGACTTGAATTGTTCGCCTCGATCTTCCATGTTCTTGAAAAGGTCGAAACTTGCACAGCATGGACTTAACAATACTGTGTCGCCTGCAGACGCTAGTTCTTGGCATGCTACGACGCAATCCTTCATGCTGTGGGTGTCACGTACAGGGATTCCCAGGCTGTCAAAGTTGTCATGTAACTTTTGGTTGTCTGCTCCCAGATATACGATGCCGACACATTTTTCCTTTACCAAGTCTTTGATTTGGTTGTAGTCGTTGCCCTTGTCCTTGCCGCCAATGATGAGCACGGTGGGAGTCTTCATGCTTTCCAGGGCATACCAACATGCGTCAACATTGGTTGCCTTGGAGTCGTTGACATAAGATATTCCCTTAAACTGTCCTACTTTTTCCAAGCGATGCTCTACGCCGGGGAAGTCACTAAGCCCCTTGCGGAGAGTCTCTTTGTCGATGCCGGCGAGGTTGCAAGCCAAACCTGCAGCAAGACTGTTGTAAATGTTATGCTTCCCACTTAGGCTCATTTCCGTTTGTGGCATCTCGAAGACTTCCGGGTAATTGAGTATATATTTGCCATTTTCTATATAGCCGACCGTGTTTTCTTCCTTTTGCTCTGCAAATGGACAGAGGTGTGCCTTGAGGTTGTATTTTCCCAGCTCACTCTTTACGACAGGGTCGTCATTCCAGTAGATGAAACTATCTTCCTCTGTTTGGTTCTGGGTAATGCGCATCTTGGCATCCGTGTATTTTTGCATACTGAACTCATATCGGTCCAAGTGGTCGGGTGTGACATTGAGTAAGATGGCAATGTTGGCACGGAAGTCATACATGTTGTCAAGTTGGAAACTGCTCAGCTCTATGACATAATACTTGTGTGGTGTCTCGGCTACTTGCAAGGCTAGGCTCTTGCCGATGTTGCCGGCCAAGCCCACATCGTATCCTGCCGACTTGATGATATGGTATATCAAGGAAGTCGTGGTGGTCTTTCCATTGCTGCCTGTAATACATATCATCTTGGCGTCTGTATATCTGCCAGCAAACTCTATCTCACTGATAATGTGTGTACCTTTGGCTATTAGTTTCTGGACTATTGGCGCTTCCTTGGGGATGCCAGGGCTCTTGATGACTTCATCTGCATTCAGGATTTTTTCTTCTGTGTGTTGACCTTCTTCCCATTCTATACCATGGTCATCCATAAGCTTCTTGTAATTGTCTTTGATTTTAGACATGTCCGAGACAAAAACATCGAAACCTTCTTTCTTGGCAAGCACGGCGGCTCCGGCGCCACTTTCGCCTGCACCTAAAATTACAATTCTACTCATATTGTTATTTTATCTAATCTTCAAAGTGATAATTGTTAAAGCTGCCAGAATAATGGTTACGATCCAGAAACGGATGGTAATCTTTGATTCATGGAAGGCACCATGTGGCTTCTTTATTAGATATTTGCAGTCTGGGTCTAGCTGGCACTCCTGTGTCCTGAAGTGGTCATGTATTGGCGTACGCTTGAAAATGCGTTGCTTGACATCTCTTTTCTTTCCCAACTTGAAGTAATATACTTGTATGATGACACTGAGGCTCTCCACGAAGAAGATGCCGCAGAGAATCGGCAACATGAGTTCTTTGTGAATGATGATGGCTCCTACGGCGATGATGCCACCGATGGTGAGTGAACCTGTGTCGCCCATAAATACTTGGGCGGGGTAGGCATTGTACCAAAGAAAACCGATGAGCGCACCGATAAAGGCGCAGAAGAATACGACCAACTCCTCCGACCCTGGTATGTACATGATGTTGAGGTAAGCGGCAAATTGGATATGTGAGGAGACATACGCCAAGATGCCTAATGCCACACCTATGATGGCAGAGTTTCCTGCACACATACCGTCCATTCCGTCATTGAGGTTAGCTCCGTTGGAAACGGCGGTGACAACGAAGATGGTCATGATGACGAATAAAATCCAGCCTGCGGCTGTCTTGTATTTGCCGCAAAAACTTGTGATACGTGAGTAGTCCAAGTTATGTCCCTTGATGAAAGGAATGGTTGTCTTCAGTGACTTGGTGGCCTCGCTTCTGTGGGTTATCACCGTCTCTTGTCCCTGTCGTTCGATGGCAAGGTTTTCGTTCATCTTTACGTCTGGTGAAGCCCAGAGAACCAAGCCTACAATAAGTCCTATACCGATTTGACCGACAATCTTGTACTTGCCTTTCAGTCCATCCTTGTCGCGCTTGAAAATCTTGATGAAGTCATCCATGCCTCCAAGGAATCCTAGCCATACAGTAGTAATAATCATCAATATCAAGTAGATGTTGCGTAAACGGCCCAGCAGCAATACTGGTATGAGGATTGCCATAATGATGATGACACCTCCCATGGATGGTACGCCGATTTTCTTGACACCGAAAGGGTCGATGCTGGCATCACGCTGTGTCTCTGTGATTTGCTTGCTCTTGAGGTACTTGATGAATCTTTCGCCAAACCATGCCGAGATAATCAATGACACAATAAGTGCAAGCAGGGCACGGAAAGAAATGTAACCCCACATGTGGGAGCCTGAGATTCCCCATTGCTCCAAAAATCTAAAGAGATAGTATAACATACTTTCTTATTTTCTGTTTGGTTCTGCTTAGTCTTATTTGACTGCAAAAATGTTTCTTAGAACTTCCTTGTCATCGAAGTGATGTTTGATTCCCTTGATTTCCTGGTAATCTTCGTGCCCCTTCCCGGCTACGAGGATGACATCGCCTTTCTGTGCCATCATGCAGGCTGTGCGAATAGCCTCCTTACGGTCAACGATGCTGATGACTTTCTTCATCTGTTGTGTGTTCAGCCCGGCTAGCATGTCATTGATGATGTCTTGAGGTTCTTCAAAACGGGGATTGTCGCTGGTTATGATTACCTTGTCGCTTTGCTTGACAGCCTCTTGTGCCATCAATGGACGTTTGCCTTTGTCGCGGTTGCCCCCTGCACCACAAACGGTGATGACTTGTCCTTTCCCATTGAGAACTTCGTGGATGGCATTGAGGACATTCTCAAGGGCATCAGGAGTGTGGGCATAATCTACGATGGCTGTGTATCCTTCAGGAGAGTGGATTGGGTCCAGACGACCGTTTACGCTATGCAATGTGCTCATTACCACAAGTATGTCTTCTGGCTTTTTGCCGAGCATGACGGCAGCCCCATATACAGCGAGCAAGTTGCTTACGTTGAATTTTCCAATGAATTGTACGCCGACCTCACGACCGTCTATCTCCAGATACATGCCGCCGAAGTGACATTCCAGGATTTTTGCCTTGAAGTCTGCCATACTGCGTGTTGAATAGGTCTTGATTGTAGCTTTGGTGTTCTGTACCATAATCTTTCCATTCTTGTCGTCTGCGTTGGTGATGGCGAAGGCAGTCTTGGGCAGGCCGTCAAAGAACGCTTTCTTGGCATTGCGGTAGTTCTCGAAAGTCTTATGGTAGTCGAGGTGGTCGCGGGTCAAGTTGGTGAAGATGCCTCCAGTGAAATTTAAGCCTCCGATGCGCTTTTGGTCAATAGCGTGCGAAGAGCACTCCATGAAAGCGTATTCGCAACCAGCTTCAACCATTCGGCCTAGCAGTTCGTTGAGCTCTATTGGGTCTGGAGTCGTATGGTCGGCAGGGACGGACTCGTCCTCGATGTAGTTGCAGACGGTTGATAAGAGTCCACATTTGTGACCGAATTTTCGGAACATATTATATAATAAGGTGGCGATGGTCGTTTTGCCATTGGTTCCAGTGACACCAACCAACTTCAATTTCTTGGAAGGATTTCCGTAGAAGAGTGTGGCCACTTTACCCACTGTGTCTTCAGTTGATTCCACCTGGATATAAGTTATACCTTCGATGGCATCGACAGGGACATCTTCGCACAAAATAGACTTGGCTCCTAACTCGATGGCTTTCGGGATAAACTTGTGCCCATCTACTTGAGTGCCTTTCATGGCAATAAACAGATGTCCATCCTTAATCTTACGCGAGTCAATGTTTACTCCTGTAACTTCGACTTCAGCATCTCCGATTAGCTGGATCGGTTCGATGTTTTTGAGCAATTCTTGTAATTTCATATCTTGTTTTTTGTTTTTATGATTCGATACCCATTGTTTATTCAAGAGTGATGGTGCATGATGCTCCTTTTTTTATGGGAGTTCCTGCTACTAGAGTTTGCTTGGTAACTTTCCCCCGGCCCGAAATTTGGGTCTTGATGCCTCTGCTTTCCATCATGAAGACAGCATCTCTTGCCCCCATTCCGATAATGTTGGGTACGGTTCCTTTTCCATATTGTTTTTGTCTCTCTAGTTTCATTGTTGCGTTTCCTGCCATTTCTGCCTTTCCCCAAATCGGATTGTCGTTAAGGTAGCTTCCTGACCAGTTTGTAGTGGTCTTGAAACCAAGGTGTGTAAGTACATAGTCGGCAGCCAGCATGTTGCCTTCCTTTACATCGGGTAAGAATATTGAGGCAGAATCCTTGGCGTCTTTCACGTCAAGTTTTAGGCTTTGCGCCATGATTCCTTCTGAAATCTCATGGAAGACCTTTCCGCTCATCGATCCTCCAGAAGCTGGCAAGCCTGATTTTTGGATGCATACGATGCAGCTGTATCTTGGCTCGTCTGCAGGAAAGTAACCGGCGAAACTGACCAGGTAATTGGTGCCGCCGCTCTTGTAGCCGCCGGCACCTTTCGACATTTGGGCTGTGCCTGTTTTTCCCGCAACCTTGAAACTTGGCGAACCGGCTTTCTTGCCGAGTCCTACGCTTACGACTTGTTCCAAAATCGTTTGCAGTTTCTTGATGTTTTGCTCTTTCGCAATATGCTCATGCATTACTTCGGGTGGGAATTCCATAATAGTTTTGTCGTCTTTTACGACTTTAGTGACAAAGCGAGGACGCATCATGGTTCCGTTGTTGGCAATGGCATTGTAGAAGGTGAGAGTTGAAATCGGTGGCACCTGTGTCTCATATCCGATGCTCATCCATGGGAGCGCAGTCTTGCTCCAGTTGTCATATTGACCATGGCTGTTCTTGTGAGGCATACGTATTCGGGCAGGAGTAGCCCCGACCAAAGGAATGTGCAAATCGTCTGCAAGACCTAGCCGGTGAATTCCTTTGACGAATTTCTCGGGGTCGTTTCTGTAATGGTCATCGACGATGCGGCTAACGCCGATATTGGAACTGTACCAGAGTGTTTGGGCAAATGTGAGCATTCCGTAACCGCCTTTTCTCCAGTTATGGTCTTTCATGTCCCTGCCATACATCTGCCATACGCCGTTCCCTGTTTCGACATGGTAGGTCGTATCGACAACTCCGTCGTCGAGTGCCACCAACAGGGAGGCGGGCTTGAAAACAGAGCCTGGCTCCAGCAAGTCGCTGACGGCATGGTTGTGTATCTCCCGGTATTCGCCGTCGAAACATTTTTCCATATTGACGATGGCCTTGATGTCGCCTGTCTTGACATCCATGACGATGGCTACACCTACATTTCCGTTAATTTCTTTCAACTCATTGATGACAGAGCGTTCTGCTAAGTCTTGCATACCGACATCGATTGTTGTAACGATGTCGGCGCCGTCGATAGGCGGAGTGTCTGTGATGTCAAGGAATTTGTTGCGCACTTTTCTTCTGTGTACGATGCCGTTTGTTCCTCGTAGGATGGAGTCGTATGATAGCTCCAGTCCAAAGCGGGCAGTGTCTTTCGCCCCATACATGGCTCCAATGGTTCTCCCTGCCAAGGAACCGTATGAACGTTTTCGGGCGTTGTATTCTTCCCAGTGAAACCCACTCTTGTTGGGGTTTGCCATGTTGAAGATCGGAAGGTTTCTGACCTCAGTGAACGTATTGTAGTTGATTCGTTCGTTGTAAATAGCCCAGTGCCTTTTCTGCTTGGCCTTTCCCTCTTCTAAGTGTGCCTTGAATTCGGCGGCAGATTTTTCGGGAAATATTTTGTGCAGACCTTGGCAGATGGAGTCTTCCTTGGCATACCAAAGCGAGTCACCTTTGGTGGTTTGCAAGGCTTCGAAGTCCATGAATACCTTAAATTCAGGCAAGGAACTTGCCAAGAGCTGCCCCGTGCAACTCAAAATGTTGCCCCGGTTAGGCTTAACCGTGACAGAGTCTTTCTTTTGGCGTTCTGCTACTTTCATCCAGTAGTCTCGCTTGGCTGTCATGATGTATAGGGATTTGCCGACAACACAGACGGCGAGAATCACCATGACGAGCGAGATGGCACGGTAGCGTGGCATCACTTTTTTAGCGTCAAACTTGCTCATTCCTCTGGTACATTTATTATATATGGAGGTTGTGTCGCAATGTGCAGAATGCTATCCTTGTTGTTCTTTAGCATATCGAGCACGTTGCTTTCACGACTCTTCTCTGTTATTTGACTACTGCTTGACAGCGCCTTGTATTTAGCGTCTTGCAGTTCTTTTTGCAACTGGTCTATTTCTATTAAGTCCTTCTGTATGCTGTATCTGTTGGAGATGTAGATGATGATGAAGAATACAATCAGAATGACCAGCCAAATCTGTCGGCGTATGAACTGCGCCGTCAGGATGTCGCCACCCAAAATCTTGCGAAGCGTGAAATTGGATGATTGGGGGGCCTCTTCCTCTATCGCTTGTTGGGCGATGGCCTCTTTTAACTCCAACTTAACATTATCTTCATTCTTATCTTCATTCATTTCTTTTCTGCGATTCTAAGTTTGGCGCTTCTGCTTCTTGGGTTTCTTTCTTGCTCCTCTTGCGAAGGGATTGTGACCTTGTTGTTGATGAGCTTGAAGGGTGTCTCTGTTCTGCCAAAGAAATCCTGCTCTACTTTCCCCTCGGGGTTTCCTGCTTTCATGACATTCTTTACGATTCTGTCTTCCAGTGAGTGGTAGGTTATCACTGACAGTCTGCCTCCGGGCTTTAGAAGTTCGGTTGCCGCCTTCAGCATTTCTTTGAGTGCATCCATCTCGTGGTTTACCTCAATGCGGAGTGCTTGGAAGAGTTTGGCCATGTCTTTTTTCTCACGTTCTCTTTTGAAGATTGGCTCTACGGCCTTCATGAAGTCGGTGGTTGTCTCGATTCTTTTTTCTGTTCTGGCCTTGGCCAATGCAGAGGCGATGCGCCGGGAGTTTTTGAGTTCTCCGTAAAGATAGAAGATGTTGGCGAGCTGGCATTCCTCATAGTCGTTTATGATGTCGGCTGCGGTCTTGCCCGCTCTCTTGTTCATTCTCATGTCTAGCGGAGAGTCGTATCTGAACGAGAAACCTCTTGTCTCGTCGTCAAAGTGGTGGCTCGATACGCCCAGGTCTGCCAAAAGTCCGTCTATATTCTCAATTCCATAATAGCGCATCCAGTTCTTGAGGTAGCGGAAGTTGGAGCATACGAACGTGAAGTCCTTGTCGGCTACCACATTTCTTTCCGCATCAGCGTCTTGGTCGAAACTGTAGAGGTGCCCGTTGCCATGGATTCTTGCCAAAATCTCTTTGGAATGTCCACCGCCGCCAAAGGTGACATCTACATAAACGCCACCGGGTTGTATGTTGAGTCCGTCAATGCTCTCGTGTAGGAGCACGGGTACGTGATATGTTTCTGCTGTCTTTACCATTCTCTCTTCAACCTTATTTATATAAAGAAATCGGGTTCAAAGGTACATAAAATTCCCCATATTCTCTCACTTTTCTCCACAAATTTTAAAAAACTTGATGAAAAAGTTGAAAGTGTGGTTTAAAAGTGTCAAATGGTAAGAGGAAATTTGAAAGAGAAATATATCGCAAAAAAGGTGGAAAAGAGTAAGAAAAACGTTTTTTTACATCAAATTAGCACTAAAAATGATTTTTTTCAGCAAAAATGGCACGTATTTGAAAAAGTTACGTTATTTTTGCACATATTTAGCTGAATATCGACATGAGTGAAGTGATAGAGAAGACAATCGACATTGATAAAATTCTGAAAGGCAAGATGGGAAGCAAGGCGAAGTTTGTGCCAGGGTTTCTTGTGTCTTGGCTCAAAGGCATAGTCCATGAGGACGAAGTCAACAAGTTCTTGTGGGAAAGTCGCAATCTTTCGGGTACGGCGTGGCTTTCCGAGTGTGTGCGATATCTGAAGATGACTATCCATTTGGAGGGGGTGGAGAACTTGCCGGACAAAGATGATGGCAAGCTATATACTTTTGTGTCCAACCATCCTTTGGGTGGGCAAGACGGGGTCGCCCTTGGCTCTATCATTGGCAAGCATTATGATGGGAAGTTCCGTTATCTGGTCAATGACTTGCTGCTCAATCTGCCAGGGTTGAAACCGGTAAGCATCGGCATCAATAAGACGGGCAAGCAGAGCCGAGACTTCCCCCGCATGGTGGAGGCCGGCTTCAAGAGCGACAATCATATGCTCATGTTCCCGGCGGGTCTGAACAGCCGCAAGCGTGAGGATGGAACCATCCATGACCTTCCTTGGAAGAAAACCTTTATTACCAAGAGTGTGGAGTACCAAAGGGATGTGGTGCCTATTCATTTCAGCGGTAGTAATTCCGAGCGGTTCTATCGCATCGCCAGGTTTAGTGACAGACACCTGCCGTTCAATCTCGCCATGCTTTTCTTGGTTGACGAGATGTATAAGAACGTAGGTAAGGAGTTCCGTATTGCCTTTGGCAAGCCGATACCTTGGCAGACATTCGACAAGAGCCGTACGCCGCAGGAGTGGGCGCAATATGTCGAAGATAAAGTTTACGAATTATAGTTTCCTATATATCAAGAAGATGGAAGAAGAAATAATACAACCAATAGACAAAGCTTTGCTGAAGAGCGAGCTTACTCCCGACAAGCAACTTCGTATGACCAACAAGAGCCATAATGAGATTTACATCGTGACGGCTAACGATTCGCCCAATGTGCTGAAAGAGATCGGGCGGTTGCGTGAGATTGCCTTTCGTACAGCTGGCGGTGGTTCGGGAAAGTCTATGGATTTGGATGAGTTTGACTTTGGTGACAATTGCTATAAGCAACTTATCGTGTGGAATCCTGAGGCAGACGAGATTATCGGAGGTTATCGTTATCTTTTGGGCAAGGACTGGCGGTTGGATGAGAAAGGGCAACCGATGTTGGCAACGAGCCATATGTTCCATTTCTCTGAGACCTTCCTTAAGGAGTATATGCCTTATACGGTGGAGCTGGGACGTTCGTTCGTCTCATTGGAATATCAGAATGTCCGTAAGAATACCAAGAGCATCTTTGCTCTCGACAATCTTTGGGATGGCTTGGGAGCTTTGACGGTACTTTATCCTGAACTCAAGTATTTCTTTGGCAAGATGACCATGTATCCTTCTTATATTCGTCGGGGACGTGACATGATACTCTACTTCTTGAAAAAGCATTTTGATGACAAGGAAAACTTAGTCATCCCGATGAAACCTCTCAAACTGGAGACACCTGAGACAGAGATGGCTGCTCTCTTTACTGAGGAGGATTTCAAGGCGGACTATCGTATATTGAACCGGGAGATTCGCAAGTTGGGCTACAATATACCACCTTTGGTCAATGCTTATATGGGGCTTAGTCCAACGATGAAGCTTTTCGGCACAGCCATCAACTATGGCTTTGGCGATGTGGAGGAGACTGGCATCTTGATAGCCGTTGATGAGATATTGGAAGACAAGCGCGTTCGCCACATCAATAGCTTTATTGCGGAACATCCTGAGGCCCTGAAGATAACGAGCGGTGCCAATAATATAATCTATAAGGAAAACGACATCTAATACATTCTGATGAATCCCATGTTCTTATTGCTTGATGGCGGTAAGGGGATGGGATTTTTCGGAGTACAATATGACTTTAGTCAAGTATCTACATCCGCAGAAAAGTTCCTCGCCATGGAACCGTGAGTTCCACTGCATGAAACTCGCAGTTTCACGGGATGAAACTATTACAGCCTTTACACGATAGGTAGGCTGATTCCATTGATTTTCTGATAAATGTCCAGGGCGTAGATGTCGGTCATGCCACTGATGTAGTCTATCACAGCCATGATGCGCTCTTCCAGGTCCGGGTTGTTGATGTCGTATTGGCTGCTCACACGGCGGATGAGCTGTTGGGAGTAGAAACGGGTCGGGTTGACGGCGGCATCAATGAAGACTTCCATCAAGGTAACCATAATCTTATAACCCGACAACTCGATGTCTAGCACTGGCTTGCTGTGGTAGATCTTGGCAAACGAAACCCTTTCGCATTGCTTGTAGGCATTGCGTTGGCGTTCGGCGATATGGTCGATGAGGCTTCCGGTGAACGTGCCTGCCAAAATTTCTTCCTCATGCTTTAAGAAAGCCACTACGCATTCATGCTCCAACTTTCCGATGACACTGGCTCTCATATATACGACCTTTTCGTTCTCGTCGGTCACGCCTTCGTCGACGATGCGCTGGCGTATCTTGCGTTGGACATCTTCTTCGAAAAACGCCAAAAGAAGGCTTTCTGTCTCTTCGAATGATAGAATTTTCAACTTGTGGGAATCCTCGATGTCCATGATTTCATAGCAGATGTCATCGGCAGCCTCCACCATATACACCAATGGATGGCGTGCGTATTTCAGTGGTTTTCCTTTCTCGGAGAGACGTTTCAGTCCCAATTCATCTGCAATCCGTTGGTAAGACTCGGCTTCGGAGATAAAAAAACCGAACTTGCCGTGGTTTCCTGCCAAACTGCTGGCAAAAGGATATTTCACGATGGAGGCAAGCATGGCGTAAGTCATTACAAAACCGCCAGGTCGTCTGCCCTTGAAACAATGGGTCAGGATGCGGAAGGCATTGGCGTTACCCTCGAAATGAGTGATGTCTTCCCAAAACTCCGGGGAAACCTGGGATTTTACGGAAAGTCCAGCTCCTTCTGAGAAGAAGGTTTGGATGGCTTTCTCGCCTGAGTGACCGAAAGGAGGGTTGCCTAAGTCGTGAGCCAGGCAAGCCGCGCTGACAATAGTACCGATTTCCTCGAAAAGGGTGTCCTTTAGCTCCGGTCGCTTTTCGATGATGCGTTTCGAGATGTCGTTGCCTAGCGACATGCCGACACTCGCCACTTCCAGGCTGTGGGTGAGGCGGTTGTGTACGAAGATGCTGCCTGGCAATGGGAACACCTGTGTCTTGTTTTGCAATCGGCGGAAGGCAGAAGAAAAGATGAGCCGGTCGTAATCGCGCTTGAACTCAGAGCGGTCATCGTGGCGTTCGGCGTGCTTGTGCTCCTGTCCGAAACGCTTGTTAGATATGAGCTTATTCCATTCCATACCGCAAAAATACACTAATATCGGCATAATGCAAAATAAAAAGCACTTAATTTCATTAAAATCTCGTTTTTTCCTCTCAAAAATTCCTTATTGTGCCCAAAAAACATTATTTTTGCACATTAAAAATACTTGATATGGTAAAAATACAGATTATCAATAAGGGGCTTCAGCCTCTTCCTACATACGCCACACCTCAGAGCGCTGGCATGGATCTTCGTGCGAACATAGACGAGCCCATTGTGCTGCATCCGATGGAACGCCGATTGGTTCCCACGGGGTTGTACATGGCTTTGCCTGCTGGCTTCGAGGCGCAGATTCGTCCTCGTAGTGGACTTGCATTGAAGCATGGTATCACGGTGCTGAATACACCTGGAACCATTGATGCTGACTATCGTGGGGAAATCATGGTGCTTCTCGTGAATTTCTCCCAGGAAGATTTCATCATCAATGCGGGTGAGCGTATCGCCCAAATGGTGATAGCCAAGCATGAGCAAGGTGAGTTCGTGGAGGTGGAAGCCTTGGACGAGACGGAACGAGGCACTGGTGGCTATGGCCATACGGGCGTGAAATGATGCCTGTTATAGGAACGTATTTGATAGAAACTTGGAACGAAAGGGTTTTCATCGTGAGGACGAATAGATACATCGCTTGCGGAATGGTGGCCTTGCTTTTAGGCTTGGTAACCTTGCCATCTTTGGCTCGCAAGAAAAAAATGGCACAAACGAAGTCTGTTGAAGTGGTGGATACGCTTCCTGCCAATGACAGAAAGCGGTTCGATTATTACTTCCTGGAGGCGATTCGTCAACAAGGGGCTGGTAACTATACTGCTGCTTTCGAACTGTTGGAACATGCTCGTTCCATCAATCCGAATGCTGCCGAGGTGTATTACTATGAGTCCATGTACTATTCGATGATGAAAAGAGACTCCACCGCTTTGGCTTGCATGGAAAGGTCGGTGGCGCTAAATCCCGAAAACCAGACGTATGCGGAGCGGCTGGCACAATATTATATAGGTAATCAACAGTTTGACAAGGCCATAGAGGCATACGAGTTGATTTACGCCCATAACCACGACAACACGGACGCTCTCCGTATCTTGCTGCAACTCTATCAACAACAGAAAGCTTTCCCAAAGATGCTTTCCACCATCGGTAGGTTGGAGAAGGAAGAAGGGGAGGGAGAGCAGATGGCTCTTGCCAAGATGCGTGTGTATGAGATGATGGGGGATAAGAAGTCTGCCTATCAAGAGTTGAAGACATTGTCTGACAAGCATCCGCTTGATGTGCTCTATAAGACGATGCTGGGAAACTGGCTCATGCAAAACGAACGCCAGAAAGAAGCTTATAAGCTCTTTACGGATGTATTGAAGGAGGACCCCGACAATGCATACGCAGAGTCTTCGCTCTACGATTATTACAATGCGACCAACCAAGGGGAACAGGCCCGGAAAATGCTTGACAGAATCTTGATGGGGAACACTACACCCGTAGAAACCAAGGTCGTGATGATACGCTCTTTCATTCAGGACAATGAAAATCATGGGGGGGATTCGACACAGGTGCTTTCTCTATTTAATGAGGTGCTTGGCGTGACGAAACCTTCTGCGGAAATCGCAGAATTGAGGGCGGCTTATATGAGCTTGAAAAAAATGCCACAAGATACGGTGGACGCAGCCTTTATGAAAGTGCTCGACATTGCCCCGGACAATGCCAGCGCAAGGATGCAGTTGGTGCAAAGCCTTTGGAATCAGAAGAAATACGATGATGTCGTGACCATGGCCAACCAAGCACAGGAGTACAATCCCGAGGAAATGGTGTTCTACTACTTCGGTGGTATGGCCCATTATATGAAAGGTGACGAGGATGCGACGATGGATACCTTCCGCAAGGGATTGGCGCAGGTCAACGAGAAAAGTTCTCCTGACTTGGTGTCCGACCTGTATATGATTATGGGCGACATCCTAAACAAGAAAGGTTTGGAAAAGGAATCTTTTGCAGCATACGACTCCTGCCTGCAATGGAAGGATGACAATATCTCCGCCCTCAACAATTATGCTTATTATATGAGCTTGGGTGGCAAAGATTTGCATAAGGCGGAACAGATGAGCTACAAGACGATCAAGTCAGATTCTAAGAATGGAACTTATCTTGATACCTATGCTTGGATTCTCTTCATGGAGGAACGCTACCATGAGGCGAAGATTTATATCGACCAAGCGTTAGCCAACCTTGATTCTACTCAAAACAACAATACGGTCATCGAACATGCTGGTGACATTTATGCAATGAATGGCATGACCGATGAGGCAATGAAGCTTTGGAAACAATCGTATGACGCTGGAAATAAGTCGGATGCGATGGAGATGAAGTTGAAACTTCGCAAGTACTTGACTCCGGAGGTTGTGGAAAGGATGATTCGTCAGAATTCTACGGAAAAGGTGGGTGTGACAAGAAAATATAAGAAAGGAAATGGAAAGAAGAAATAATACATATACACTCAAGGTGGTGCTTTTGTGCTTGCCTTTATTGTTGGGAGCTTGTGGGACTAAACGGACAGTTGTGGGTAACCAAGCGTCCAACTCTCATGCCGTCGCTTCGTCAGGTGCGAGTGGTGACCAACAAACCAGTGCATTGCAGAAACTGACCTTCGTTCAGAAAGTGTCTGACTGTAAAGTCTATTCGAAAAATATAACGGGTGACATGTCTTTCAACCTTCAGGTGGATGGCAAGGATATTACAGTGCCAGGCACTCTTCGTATGAGAAAGGACGAGGTGATACGCATACAACTTTTTATGCCTGTATTGGGTATTGAGGTGGGGCGTTTGGAGCTTACACCTCAATATGTTCTTATCATAGACCGTTTGCACAAGGAATATATCAAGGCAGACTATAACCAGGTGGATTTCTTGCAGAAGCAAGGGGTTAACTTCTATTCGTTGCAGGCACTTTTCTGGAATCAACTTCTTTTGCCAGGTGCTCAGAAGGTTTCGGAGTCAGACCTCAAGAAGTTTGATGCCGATTTGGAGGTCTCTGGTGAGGAGGTGCCTGTCGTTTTCAAGCAAGGCAATATGACTTATACTTGGAAAGCTGACCGTGTGAGTGGTAGAATCGACCGGGCGGATGTCAACTATAAGAATGGAGGTTCGAACTCGACACTTCATATTGACTACAGTAATTTCCAAAACGTCGGAGTAAAAATGTTCCCAGCAACCCAAAGGTTGACATTCAAGACTGATGCGACGAAAAAACAACAGGAAATGCACGTCAATATCAGTATGAGTGAAGTCAAGACCGACAGTAAATGGGAATCGGAGACAAAGGTTTCCGGTAAATACAAGCAAGTGTCACCTGAGGATGTGCTCAATAAAATCATGAATATGTAATGAGAAGATTTTTATTGTTTATTTTGGCTATAACCTTTACGCTTTCTCCTTTTGCGCAAAAGAAAACGCAGAAAAAGAAAGCGCAGACTGCGTCTGTCCGTAAGCGGCAAGTACAGAAAAAAGTGACACAGGCTGCAAAGAATCCGTCTGTGCCGAAACGAAATGATGCTCCAACCCAGGCGGAAAAGAAAGCTGCTACCTACAGAAACGCATCCATCAAGGGACTGCAAGGACAACGTGCTGATATACAGAGGAAAATCAAGGAACAGGAACAAGCTCTCCGAAAGAACCAAGAAGATGTAAAGCAACGATTGCAAGACTTGATGGTGATTAATGGTGAGATTGACCAGCGGCAGAAAAATATCGAGGGAATCCAAAATGACATTCATCATATAGAAGGTAATATCGGTATCTTGAATGCTCAGCTCAAGACCCTTGAGCAGCAGTTGCAAGACCGCAAGAACAAGTATATCCGTTCCATGCGCCATTTGAGCCGCCATCATTCGGTGCAGGAGAAGTTGATGTTTATCTTCAGTGCCAAGAGTTTGTCGCAAATGTATCGTCGCCTTTCCTTTGTGCGTCAGTACTCTGCCTTCCAAAAGGCGCAGGGTGAGGCGGTGAAGGCAAAGCAAAACCAGGTGAACGACAAGCACAGACAACTTCAAACTGTGAAGGGACATAAAAACACCTTATTATATAAGGGCCAAAAGGAGAAAAACGCCTTGGAGGGTAAGCAACAAGAACAGAAGGTCGTGGTGCAAGGTTTGCAGCAGCAGCAAAGAACTATTCAGGCGGTGATAGCCGAACAACGCCAGAAGGATGCCGCAATCAATGCGCAGATAGACAGGTTGATAGCTCAAGAGGTAGCCAAGGCACGTGCCCGTGCTGCCGCTGAGGCTAAACGAAAGGCTGCCGCTGCCGCTGCTGCCAAGAAGCGTGCTGAAGAATTGGCTCGTAAGAAGGCTGCTGCTGAGGCAGCAGCCCGTGAGAATGCTCGTCGGATAGCCGAGGCGAAGGCTCGTGAGGCAGCCGCCGAGGCCGCAAGGAGAAAGGCTGCCGAAGAGGCTAGGCTGGCGCAGGAGGCTGCTCGTAAGGCGCAAGAAGATGCTGCAAGGCAAGCGGAGGCGAAGGCGAAAGCCAAGGCGCAGGCGGCAGCTAAGGCTGCTGCAGAACAGGCCGCTCGTGCTGCTGCAGAACAAGCCGCTAAGCAGGCTGCTGCTGAGCAGGCTGCCCGGGAGGCTGAGGCTAACCGCAAGGCGGCAGAGTTGAAGGCGAAGGCTGATGCGGAACGGATCAAACAGGAAATTGCCGAGGCGAAGCAAGATGCACAGGAAGCTACCAACTTCAGTACGGTGGACCGTATGTTGAGCGGTGGTTTCGAGGCCAACAGGGGTAGATTGCCTATGCCGATCAGCGGTACTTATCGTATCGTGAGTCACTTCGGACAGTATAACGTCGAGGGCTTGAAGGGTGTGACGCTCGACAACAAGGGTATTAATATCTTAGGTAAGCCTGGTTGTGTGGCTCGCAGCATCTATGACGGCGAGGTGAGTGCCGTCTTCGGATATGGCGGTATGTGGAATGTCCTTGTCCGCCATGGTGCTTACATCTCTGTTTATTGCAACTTGAAGTCTGTCAGTGTGCATAAAGGGCAGAAGGTAAGTGCGCGTCAGGCTCTGGGTGCAGTCGGCTCCGACAACATCCTCCAGTTCCAGTTGCGAAAGGAAACAGCCAAGTTGAACCCGGAGGCTTGGCTGGGAAGATAAAGTGAATATGCTCTTAGATGGTGCTGCCATCTAAGAGTTCTTTGTATTTAGCGATAGCATCACGAATCTCGCTGATTCGGATGAACTCGTCGGCGGAGTGGGACCGGGAGGACTCGCCTGGACCGAGCTTGAAGGAAGGGAATGGCATGAGTGCTTGGTCGCTGAGGGTCGGACTTCCGAAAGGTTTCATTCCCATCGCCACGCATTTTTGGATGAGTGGATGTGCTGGGTCGATTCGTGATGATTTTAAACGAAAACTATGAGCTTTGCATTCGCTCTTCAAGTGTTGGCAGATGAAGTGATAGACATCCTCGTTGTCGTAAAACTCGTTGGTGCGAATATCGACAAGCATAGTGCAAGTGTCGGGAATCACATTGTGTTGGGATCCTGCGTTTACAACAGTCAATGTCATTTTGGTCGGACCCAGGAAATCGCTGACTTTCTCAAACTGGTAGTCTCGAATCCAACGCATATCATCCAAAGCCTCGTAGATGGCGTTCACGCCCTCGTTGCGTGCAGCGTGCCCACTCTTGCCATGTGCAATCACGTCCAAGACCATCAATCCCTTTTCGGCGACGGCTGGTTGCATACCCGTGGGCTCTCCAACAATAGCCAAGTCGATGTGCGGCAACAGAGGCAATACCCTGCTGATGCCATCCTTGCCAGAAACCTCTTCTTCGGCGGATGCCAGATAAATGAGGTTGTAAGTTTGTGCCTTTTGTGTCAGCAGCCTGAATATCTGCAGGAGTGAACAAAGACCTCCCCCACAGTCGTTGCTTCCCAAACCAAAGAGGGTGTCTTCTATATCACCCGAAGTTTGCGAGGCAATCTTTTCAATGGTTGGAGAAAATGGGTCTCTTTTCCAAGACTCCACAGGCTTCACAGTGTCGATATGTGCGTTGAGAAGCAAGGTTGGCTTGCTCTCGTTGTAATGAGGGGCAATCGTCCAAATGTTGTTGGCTTCACGGTGAGGTGTGAACCCGTAGTCACGTATAGCTTGCTCCATGATGTCGGCGGCATCCTTCTCGTTGCGGCTGACGGAGGGGATGGAGATGAGCTTTTTCAATAGTTCCACGGCATCGCTTACGTATGTCTCTAGTGTCATCATAATCTCTCTTGTTTTTAAAATTCGTGGCAAAGTTACGAAAAAAAGAGCAGACGAAATGGAAAAAGTGCCATTTTTATTTTGTATTGTCTATGATTTCTATTATCTTTGCACCAATATAAAAATAGAAGCTTATGCAGATCAATAGTCACCTTTCAGTACTGATTCACGATTTGGCCAAGAAATATGGGGATAAGCCTGCACTTACCTTCAAGAAGTTTGGTGGTGATCAATGGCAAACGGTTTCTTGGGACCAGTTCTCGCTGAGAGTGAAACAAGTTAGCAACGCCTTGCTTAACCTAGGAGCCAAGCCCCAGGACAAGATTGCTGTGTTCTCACAGAATTGTGTGCATTATCTGTACACCGACTTTGGGGCATACGGTGTGAGAGTGTGCTCTATTCCGTTCTACGCCACAAGTAGTGAGCAGCAAATCCAATATATGATTAATGACGGCCAGGTTCGCTTCCTGTTTGTGGGTGAACAGGAACAGTACGACAAGGCGCATCGCATCTTTGCTCTCTGCCCTTCATTGGAGCGCATCGTCATCTTTGACTCCAGTGTGCGTATCAGCACCCATGACCCAGCAGCCCTCTATTTCAAGGACTTCATCAAGTTGGGGGAGAATCTTCCTCGTCAAACGGAAGTGGAGGAACTTTACAAGCAAGCCCGGATGGATGACCTGACCAATATCCTTTATACCAGTGGCACAACCGGTGACAGCAAGGGTGTGATGTTGACTTATGGGCAGTATCATGCGGCTTTGGAGGCGAATGGCGAGTGTGTGCCTATCAGCGCCAAAGACCGTGTCATCAATTTCTTGCCGTTCACCCATATCTTCGAGCGTGGATGGGCTTATCTCGCCTTGAGCGTGGGAGCACGTCTTTTCATCAATACGAATCCTCACGAGATACAGGAGAGTATGCGAGAGGTGCATCCTACTTGTATGAGTAGTGTGCCACGTTTCTGGGAGAAGGTGTATATAGCAGTGAAGGCGAAGATGGACAATGCCAGTCCTGTGCAGAAGAAACTTTTCTATCACGCCCTTGCGGTAGGTCGCAAGCGCAATGTGGAATATTTGGCAAATGGCAAGCGTCCTCCTTTGACATTGGAACTAGAATACAAGATTATCAACAAGACCATCTTGAGTATTGTGCGTAAGCAGTTGGGATTGGAGAACCCGAACATCTTCCCGACGGCTGGGGCGTATGTAAGTCCCGAGGTTGAGGAGTTCGTACACTCCGTTGGCATCGGTATGGTGGTCGGCTATGGATTGACGGAAAGTCTTGCCACTGTATCTTGCGACCATCTCGACAAGAAGTTTACAATCGGCTCTGTGGGACGTCCAATTTCTAGCATTCAGATTAAGATAGGAGAGGACAGCGAGGTGCTTTTGAAGGGGCCGACAATCACCAAGGGATATTATCATCGTGACACGACCAATGCCAAGGTGTTTGATGAGGATGGTTTCTTCCACACGGGTGACGCTGGTTATCTGAAGAATGGAGAGCTGTACCTGATGGAGCGTATCAAGGACCTGTTCAAGACCTCGAATGGCAAGTATATCGCCCCCCAACAGGTAGAGGCATTGCTCTTGGTGGATAAGTTTATCGACCAGGTGGCTGTCGTTGCTGACCAACGCAAATTTGTCTCGGCGTTGGTTGTACCGGAGTTCAGGATGGTAGAGGAATGGGCACGTGAGCATCACGTCGCTTTCGATAGTCGTGAGGACTTATGTGCCAATGAAAAAATCCAGAAGATGTTGATGGAGCGCATTCAGATATTGCAGCAACATTTGGCTTATTATGAGCAAATCAAGCGTGTCACTCTTTTGGCTCACCATTTCTCCATGGAATCGGGAGAGTTGACAAACACATTGAAGATTCGCCGGCCGATTATCAACAAGAACTACAAGGCGGAGATTGACAAGATGTACGCAGAGTAAAGGATATAAATAGAAAATTATACATTAATGATTACAGCTGACCAGTTGAAGGATGTGATGGTGCGAGCAGAGGCACTCCATCGCTATCTGAATATAGACCAGAAAAAAGTAGAATTCGAGGAGGAACAGCTCCGTACCCAGGCACCGGACTTTTGGGAAGACCCTAAGTATGCGCAGGAGCAGATGAAAAAGGTGAAGGGCATACAGAAATGGCTTGATGGCTACAAGGAAGTTCGCCTTTATGCCGATGAACTCCAGCTTGCCTTCGATTTCTTTAAAGATGAAATGGTGACAGAGGAGGAAGTGGATGCCGATTACGCCAAGGCTACCAAGGCGATAGAGGATTTGGAGTTGAAGAATATGCTGCGCCAGAAGGAAGACCCGATGGACTGTGTGCTCAAAATCAATTCGGGAGCTGGCGGCACGGAAAGCCAGGACTGGGCTTCGATGCTGATGCGTATGTATATGCGTTGGGCGGAGGCTCATGGGTATAAGGTGACTATCACAGATATGCAGGAAGGTGATGAGGCTGGCATCAAGAGTGTTACCATGACCATCGAGGGCAGTGAGTATGCTTATGGCTACTTGAAGAGCGAAAATGGTGTACATCGTTTGGTGCGTGTATCTCCTTTCAATGCTCAAGGTAAGCGTATGACTAGCTTTGCTTCTGTCTTCGTTACTCCGTTGGTGGATGAAACCATCGAGGTGTTTGTCGATCCTGCCAAACTTTCTTGGGATACCTTCCGTTCGAGTGGCGCTGGTGGACAGAACGTCAACAAGGTGGAATCTGGTGTCCGCTTGCGTTATTGGTACACAGATCCGGATACGGGAGAGGAAGAGGAAATTCTTATCGAGAACACAGAGACTCGTGACCAACCCAAGAATCGTGCCAAAGCATTGTTGCTTTTGAAGAGTCAACTCTATGACCGGGCGATGAAGAAACGTTTGGAGGCGAAGGCAAAGATAGAGGCTGGCAAGAAAAAGATAGAGTGGGGTAGTCAGATACGAAGCTATGTGTTTGATGACCGCCGGGTCAAAGACCACCGCACCAACTATCAGACATCCGATGTGGATGGCGTGATGGATGGCAAGATAGATGGCTTTGTCAAGGCATTTCTCATGGAGTTCCCGACAACCGACAGTGAAGAATGAAGAACGAGAGGGATACTTTATAGCTTGTCCCTCTCTAATAACAACCTAATAATATTAAAAGACTATGAGCAGTAACAAGGAATTGAGAAGAGCGAAACATGCCGCTTATGAGAAAAAGCAGGCGGTGAAGGGTGAAAAAGTCATCAAGTGGATATTCGGGGGCTTGATAGTTCTTGCCATTATCTTTATGATATATGCAACAATGAATGCGTAAGAGTGGAACAAGAATAAGGAACTCTTCTGGCTTTTAACTTTTAATTTGAAAGAATATGAGTGGATTGGAAATAGAAAGAAAATTCCTCGTCAAGAAGGGCGACGCATACAAAAGCGCCGCCTTTTCTAGTAGCCATATCCGACAGGGATATATTCCGGCTGACGGTGCTACCGTGAGGATTCGTACCTGTGATGACAAGGCTTTCTTGACGATCAAGGGAAAATCGGTGAATGGCGGTATGACTCGTTATGAGTTTGAGAAGGAAATACTGATGGACGAAGCTCTGCATCTCTTGCAACTTTGCAAGGGGGGCATGATAGACAAGCGCAGGTATTTCGTAAAGAGTGGTGAACATACGTTCGAGGTCGATGAGTTCTATGGCGACAACGAAGGACTTGTGATGGCGGAGGTAGAATTGTCTGATGAGAACGAGCTGTTCGAGAAGCCGGAGTTTATTGGGCCGGAAGTGACGGGCGACAAGCGTTTTTATAATTCTCATCTTTTGGGCTTTCCGTTTGTGATTTGGCGAAATACATTGCCAGAAGAGTACCGATAACGGATTAAATGACAAAATATGCTCGGTTTTTGCCATTTTTACTTTCATTTTATGCGTTTAAGTGCAAATATTTTTTTAATTTTGCACTCGAATTAAAGAGTAAGAATTACAATGGCAGAAGTTAATAGAGGAAGTTTTGGTAGTAAGATAGGTTTGATTCTTGCTACGGCAGGTGGAGCGGTAGGACTTGGAAATGTATGGCGTTTCCCATATATGACAGGGCAGAATGGCGGCGCCGCCTTTATCTTGGTATATATAATATGTGTGTTAATCTTGGGAATCCCCTGTATGATTTCTGAGATTATCATTGGTAGGCATGGAGCGTCGAATACGGCTCGTGCTTATACCAAGTTGTCCGACGGAACGGCATGGAAATGGATTGGGTATCTGGAGGTGTTCACGGGATTCTTGATAACGAGTTATTATGCCGTTGTGTCTGGTTGGTGTTTGCAGTACGTTTATGCTTCCATCATGGGTGAGCTGCATGGCGATCCTGCTTTCGTCACAAATTATTTCAAGGAGTTCTCTGCCGACCCGATTCGTCCTGTGCTGTGGACGATTGCGATTTTCCTGATATGCCATTTCGTGATTATCCATGGGGTTAGAGGTGGTATAGAGAAGGCATCCAAGGTGATGATGCCCACGTTGTTCATCTTACTCTTGGTCATTGTCGTGGCAGCATGCCTCTTGCCGAATGCCAGCCAAGGAGTGGAATACTTGTTGAAGCCCGATTTCGGAAAGTTTGATAGAGGAGTGTTTCTGGGTGCCCTCGGGCAATCTTTCTATTCGCTCAGTATTGGTATGGGTTGTATCTGTACATATGCGTCTTATTTCAGTCGCCAGACCAACATATTGAAGTCTTCTTTGCAGATTTCCGTGATTGACACGCTGGTGGCGATCTTGGCAGGATTGATGATCTTCCCGGCGGCATTCTCGGTAGGGGTGTCACCAGACAGTGGATCTTCGCTCATTTTCATTACTTTGCCGAATGTGTTCAATGAGGCGTTTGCCTCTATGCCTGTAATCGGGTGGGTTGTGGCTTTGATGTTTTATGTGTTGTTGTCTTTGGCGGCATTGACATCTTTGATGTCCTTGCATGAAGTGAATACTTCCTTCTTCTTTGAGGAGTTGAAGATTGATAGAAAAAAGGGAGCTGTCATCGTGACGGTTGCTTGCGCCATTATCGGTGCGCTCTGTTCTTTGTCTTTGGGAGCGACCGATACATTGACTTTTGGAGGCAAAGCATTGTTTGACTGGTTTGATTTTGTTACGGGACAGGTTTTCTTGCCCTTGGCAGGTTTCTTTACTTGTCTTTTTATAGGTTGGTATGTACCTAAGAAAATCGTGAAGGACGAATTTACCAACTGGGGCACGTTGAAGGGTAGCCTCTTTGGTGTATATCTGTTCTTGGTCCGGTTTGTGTGTCCGATTTGCATCTTGCTGGTGTTCCTTAATCAATTCGGGCTTCTAGGATAAGGAGTACTAACGTATAGCGCTTATATTATATGGCAAAAGTGGAAAATAGAGGAAGTTTCGGCACCAAACTTGGTGTCATATTGGCAACGGCTGGCTCTGCAGTAGGATTGGGAAACATCTGGCGTTTCCCATACATGACGGGGCAGAATGGTGGTGCGGCTTTCATTCTCATTTATCTGGTATGTATTTTTATGTTGGGTATTCCTGGCATGGTTGGTGAGTTTATCATAGGTCGCCACTCGGCAGCTAATGCGGCTCGTTCTTACAAGAATTTGGCTGGAGGCAAACCTTGGGGCGTCATCGGCTATATGGGCGTGTTCACTTCCATGATAATCCTTGGATTCTATGCGGTGGTGGCTGGTTGGTGCCTGCAGTACCTCTACGCTTCATTGATTGGTGGCATCCATGGTGATGTGGACGAGGTGAAACGGTACTTCACCGAGTTTTCGTCAGACCCCATCAAACCTGCGCTTTGGACGATTGCTTTTGTCCTGATTACCCATGGAGTGGTGGTTAAAGGGGTGCGCAATGGTATTGAGAGGGCATCCAAGATATTGATGCCCATGCTCTTTGTGCTATTGGTTATTTTGATGATTTCCTCATTCTCTCTTCCTGGGGCATTCAAGGGAGTGGAGTTTCTGTTGAAGCCGGATTTCTCCAAGGTGGATGAAAGTGTCGTGTTGGAGGCTCTGGGGCAGGCTTTCTTCTCGCTCAGTCTGGGTACGGCTTGTTTGTGTACCTATGCCTCTTATTTCAATAGGCAGACCAACTTGTTGAAGGCGGCTACTCAGATTGCGTTCATTGATACGGTCATTGCCATCATGGCGGGCCTGATGATATTCCCAGCGGCTTTTTCTGTGGGAGTGAATCCCGACAGTGGACCTTCGCTTATCTTCATTACACTTCCGAATGTATTCCAGCAGGCTTTCGGCTCTTTGCCGTTTGTCGGTTATGGTATCTCGGTTCTCTTCTACGCTTTGTTGGTGTTGGCTGCATTGACATCTACGATATCGATGCATGAAATAGGTACGGCATTCTTTTATGAGGAGATGAAGGTGAGTCGTGCCAAGGGCGCCTGGGTTGAGACGATATCATGTTGTGTCATTGGTATTTTCTGTGCGTTATCATGTGGAGCTGTGCCAGAGTTGAATCTTATGGGGATGGACTTCTTGGATTTCTGTGACCATCTGACTTCGCAGTTTTTGATGCCTTTGGCATCTTTTGCCACTTGTGTCTTCTTGGGATGGTACGTTCCGAAGGAAGTGGTTAAGGATGAGTTTACCAATTGGGGCACAGCGAAGGGGGCACTCTTTGGTGTCTATCTTGTGATGATTCGTTTCATCTGTCCTTTCTGCATATTGGCAATATTCTTGCATCAGGTGGGCGTGTTCTAGGAAATCATAGCCTTGTGATAGAAATGAGGCTCTTCGCTAGAAATCAATATAAGGCTCTAGTCTCGCAATCTCTGCTGGTGGAAAGTCTTTGAGAAGCTTTAGCTCTTGCAGATTTTTGATGGGACCATGTAAGCGGCGGTAGTCGCAGATTTCTTTGGCTTGGTAGAAGTTGATGTAGGGATGTCGGCGAAGCTGGTTGAGCGTGAGTTGGTTGATGTTGAGTTTTTTCACTCCATGGGAATCTATGTGTATAAAGGGAATGGCTGAGTCTGGAATCCCTTCTATCTCTTTGATCTGGGATAGAGAGACGAAACCACCAAGCTGTTCTCTGTATCGGACGATGCTCTTGGCGTAATAGCTGCCGATGCCTGGTATCTTCATTAGTTCGGTCGTGTCGGCAGAATTGATGGAGATTTGTTGTCCAGGGATTAGTTTGTGCGGATAGCTATACACTTTTTCTTCTGGTGGGAGCTTTTCTGTTTTTCTCTTGTCTCCATTCGGTATGTCTTGAGAATGATTATGATTGTTCCTTGGATAGCTATGGTAAGACGTTTTCCCATAATAGTCCGATGCAGGACGATAGTCTTCACCTATTTCTATATAAGGTTCCAATACTTCGTATTGTTTTTTGGTCAATCCATAGAGCCGGGCAAAGTCGGAGGGGTCTCGGAAAATTCCTCCTTTGGCCCGATAGCGGTAGATGCTTCTTACCTGCCATGCTTGCAGACCGAGTTTGAGTAGTTGGGTGCTGTCGGCAGTGTTAGGGTCGAAATGGAACAACTCGTGCGGTATTCCATCCACCTTATAATATAATGGGTGCTGTTCGGTTTCTGCTTGTTTTGTTGTTTTTCCGGAAATTCTTGTAGGTCTATTTTCTTGATTGCCGTATCTCGATGAAGAATGGTAGTCGTTTGGAGAAGGGCTTGTTCTGCCAACGATAATGACGAGAGTGGTGCATACAATAATGATACCGAGCAAAACTAGGAGGGCTTGCCGATCGTTGCGCTGAAGATAAAAAAAGTCTTTTAGTTTAAGCATATCCTTTGGTTGAATTGTAGATAAGAGGCTAGTCGGGATTACTGGACTCGAACCAGCGACCTCATCGTCCCGAACGACGTGCGCTACCAACTGCGCTAAATCCCGAGATATCGACCATACGCTATTGCACTTGATTCCATATCGGCTGCAAAGTTACATTATTTTATATATATCACAAAATAAAATAGGGAATTTTAAACTTTTTTGAAAGAAAAACTCTTGAAAATTTGGTAGAATGAAATAAATGTGCTACCTTTGCAGTCGCAAATGAGAAATCATGCAAGTTGGTGCCATAGCTCAGTTGGTAGAGCAAAGGACTGAAAATCCTTGTGTCCCCGGTTCGATTCCTGGTGGTACCACTTTTCTTAAGCCGAATCTTCGTAACGAGATTCGGCTTTTTCGTTATGTTAACCCAATAGCCAGCAATACGGTTGCTAAAAAGCCCGATAAATCAAGGCTTTTGTCCGTTTTGTTTTTATCTTTGTCTGATTTCTGTCTTTGGTTTTGGCTATTATTAGGTACTTTTGCAACCAACGATTTTTAATAAATCAACAAACCTAATAAAATGCTTATGCCCTGTAGGAAGATTCTGGGATCTTTGGTTCAAGGACGATGTTACGGGCGGCGAGATGACTGTCACCGTGGATTTGGACACCATGACTTGGAAATATGAATAGTAGAATTAATCAAATAGACGATACAATGAAGAATTTATTAGGAAAAGCCGTGTTGCTGGCCTCAGCACTCTTGTTCTCCCTCACAGGAACAAGTTGCAGCAACGATGATAGCACCACTCCAGAAAAGGAGAAGACATACGATATGACAGGCTTTGCCAAGGGCGCCGATGTCTCTTGGCTCACCGAGATGGAGGATAATGGGGTGAAGTTTTACAACGCTGACGGAAAGTCAATGGAGTGTATGTCGCTCCTTCGTGACCTTGGGATGAACTCCATCCGCCTCCGAGTATGGGTGAGTCCAACAGAGAAATGGTGCGGCAAGGACGATGTCATTGCCAAGGCATGGAGAGCGCAACAGTTAGGTATGCGCCTGATGATAGACTTCCACTACAGTGATACTTGGGCAGACCCTAGCAAGCAGGGCGTTCCATCCGCATGGAAGAACTGTAGCTTTGAAGAAATGAAATTGGCGATTGCCAACCATACCAAGGACATACTATCAGCCTTGAAGGCTAGAGGTGTAGATGTGGAATGGGTGCAGGTAGGCAATGAGACCACGGACGGTATGCTCTGGAATAATGATGACAAGACGTTGACAGGAAAGGCTTCTGACAATATGGCAAACTTCGCTGCTTATGTCACTGCAGGTTATGATGCCGTAAAGTCTGTCTATCCTGGAGCAAAGGTAGTTGTTCACCTCGACAAAGGAAACAAACTTAGCCAATACACTTGGATGTTCGACGGATTGAAAAAGAATGGAGGTAAGTGGGATGTCATCGGAATGTCGCTTTATCCTGATTGGATTACAGACCAGACATGGGAGAAGGTGACTGAAAACTGTCTCGACAACATCAAGACTCTTTCCAATAAGTACAACTGTGATGTGGTTATCTCAGAGATAGGTATGGTATGGAACTCTGGAAATGCCGCTCCGTTCTTGAAGATGGCGATAGATGGCTGCAAGGAAATATCCACTTGCGAGGGTGTCTTTTATTGGGAACCAGAATGCTATAACAGCTGGAAAGGCTACGATAAGGGAGCTTTCGGCAACAGCGGAAAGCCTACTGCATCCCTCGAGGCTTTTAAGTAAAAAATGATAATATATGATGTGTTGTAAGAAAATGACATTGGTGGCTTTTGCCTTGACTCTCTCAGCGATGAGCGTGGCACAAAGCCACAGGGTAATCAACTTGCCGTCATGGGAATTCTCCCGTGATGGCAAGACGTGGTCTTTCGTGTCGGTTCCTCATGATTGGGCCATCTCGGGACCGTTCGACAAGAAATGGGACTTGCAGATGGTTGCGATTGAGCAGAACGGCGAGAAAGAAAAAACGGAGAAGTCGGGACGGTCGGGTGCCCTGCCTTGGATAGGAGAAGGAAGGTATAAGATGAACCTTTCCCTGCCAAAGGGGTACAAGCGTGCCGTACTGGTCTTTGATGGTGCCATGAGCGAGCCGGTGGTAAGTGTGAATGGCAAGGAGGTGGGCAGATGGGCTTATGGCTACAATGCCTTCCGTATAGACATCACGCCGTATGTGAAGTTTGGTGGCAAGGAAAATCAGGTGGAAGTTCACCTTCAAAATGTGGAGGAGAGCAGTCGTTGGTATCCGGGCGGTGGACTTTATCGCCCTGTCAAGGTGGAACTCTATGGAGACGAAAACTTCTCCAGTTGGGACACCTTTGTGAGAACTCTTTCGGCTTCCAAGACTGAGGCGGAGATTGAGGTGAATGCACTCTTGCAAGGAAAAATAGGCAAGGGGGGGCGTACCGTAGTCACTCTATCCGACACGGATGGCAATACCGTGGCAGAGCAAACGGTCTGTGGAGATGCTCCTGAAATCAAGACCATCTTGAAGGTTCTGAATCCTCAACTTTGGTCTCCTGAGTCTCCTTATTTATATAATGTGAAACTTACGAGGTACGAGGGGAAGAAAGTGGCAGATGTACAGATGGTGAAGACGGGCATCCGTACTGTCTCTGTTAGCAAGGAGAATGGTTTCCAACTCAATGGCGTTACTCGAAAGATTAAGGGCGTCTGCTTGCATCACGACCTCGGGCCTCTGGGTGCTGCAGAGAACAAGGCAGCCCTCATCCGTCAAATCAAAATGATGAAAGAGATGGGATGCGATGCTATCCGTACCGCCCATAACATGCCAAGTACCATGCAAATGGAAATCTGTGATTCCCTCGGTATGATGGTGATGGCTGAGAGCTTCGATATGTGGATTTACCCCAAGTGCAAGAATGGGTATGCTCGGTTTTTCAAGGAGTGGAGCGACAAGGACGTTACCAATCTTGTGAAACACCACCGCAACCATCCGAGCATCATCATGTGGAGTATCGGCAACGAGATACCCGAGCAGTGGAGCAAGGAAGGGCAGCAGATAGCCAGACACTTGCAAGACCTCTGCCACCAGTACGATCCTTCACGTCCTGTTACGCAGGGTATGGACAAGGCTGAGGCCGCACTAAAGTCTGGCTTTGCCCAGACGATGGATGTGCCTGGCTTCAACTACCGTGTGCATAAGTACAACAAGAGCATCGGTCAGTTGCCGCAGGGTTTTCTCCTGGGGTCGGAAACCGCATCGACGGTTAGTTCCCGTGGCGTGTATAAATTCCCCGTAGTGGTGCGTTACAAGGACAACGTTCCGTATGCCGACGGTCAGTGCAGCAGCTATGACACTGAGTATTGTTCGTGGAGCAACCTGCCCGATGATGATTGGAAAATGCAGGATGACTATAGTTGGGTGATTGGAGAGTTCGTATGGACGGGGTATGACTATTTGGGCGAGCCTTCGCCATATGATACCTATTGGCCGTCACGAAGCAGTTATTTCGGAATCTGCGACTTGGCTGGAATACCAAAAGACCGATATTATTTGTATCGTGCTCGTTGGAATGAACACCAACATACCACCCATCTCCTTCCTCATTGGAACTGGCAGGGGCGCGAAGGGCAGGTGACGCCTGTGTATTGCTATACCGATGGCGTAGAGGGAGAATTGTTTGTCAATGGCAAGAGTCAGGGACGTGTCCGTAAGGACAAGTCCAGCCGTCTCGACCGTTATCGCCTGCGTTGGAACAATGTAGTGTATGAGCCTGGAGAAATCCGTGTCGTTACCTATAATCAATATGGTGACAAAGTGGGCGAGGATGTTAGGCGTACCGCAGGAGAACCTGTCGAAATCAAGTTGGTCGCAGAATGTCCTGACAACGAACGGATGGGATACGTTACCAGAAATGGTGTACTGCATCCTCAGGAGAATACCTTGAAAGCAGATGGGAAAGACTTGGCTTTCGTCACTGTTAGTTTGCTGGATAAGGATGGCAACGAGTGTCCTCTTGCCAACGATGAATTGGCCTTCGAGGTAAGTGGTGCAGGAACTTTCAAGGCTGCTTGTAATGGTGATGCCACTTCTTTGGAATCTTTCACCCAACCACAGATGAAACTTTTCTCAGGCAAGCTTGTGGTTATTGTGCAGAGCAAGATGCAGAAAGGTAACATCACGCTTACCGTAAAAGATGCCAAGAGGGGTATTTCGAAAAGCTTGCACTTGCTTAGCAAGTAAGTGCTTGATGCGGCTGTGGCAACAATTCGGGCAGTTTCTTTGGATATTACGGGAGAAATGATTAATTTTGCCGTCGTAATGCTAAAGAACCAACGAATGAAGAGAGCGAGAAATATAGCCGTCAAGGTTTTGTGGCTTGTGCTGATGTGGGCAGTTTTGCCCACATCAGCACAACGTTTTGTGAATGTTTCGCTCGATGGTTTCCAAACGGTGTTTAGTATCGCCCAGGATAAGATGGGGTTGATGTGGCTGGGAACGGAGAACGGACTTTATTGCTATGATGGTTATCATGGTTACCCTCTCTCTGTAGAGCATACGGCAAGTCGGACTCGTGTCAATGCGATGTCGTTCAAGGGTGACAGCTTGTATTTGGCGACTGGCAACGGACTTTTAGCTTATGACGTAAAGAGCAATCATTATCAAGTTTCATCCATCTTTGGACAAATCAAAGACCTCAATCAGCGCAAATTCTTACGAGAACAGAGGGTGGTCAACAGGGCAACCCCCCGTGCGAAATATGACAGTGGGGTTTATGCCCTTCTAGGTACCCCAAAAGGCTTGCTTGTCGGAACTATCTCTGGACTTTATCTGGAAACGGTTGGCTCCCAGAAAACTTCTTTTGCCCAAAAGAATTCTTATCGCAAGATGCTGATTCCAATAGTTACAGGAAAACAACCACTTGTCAATGCCTTGGCGTATGACTCCAAACGAAATTGCTATTGGGTGGGGGTGGAAGGCGCTCTTTATCGGGCAGACCTTTCGTTGCGGACTTTTTCCCCAGTGGAGTCACTTGCAGGAAATTCGGTGAAATGCTTGGCTCTTGATGGAAAATCCAATTTGTATGTGGGAACGGACAATGGGCTGTATGTGGTGTCAGGCGACGGGGTGGTTTCTCATTATATCCATAATTCGTTCGATGCCTATTCTATTCCCAACAATATCGTATGGTCTTGTTATGTGGACAAGTGGCAGAATGTTTGGGTGGGTACCGACAATGGGTTGTCTCGCTTGGTGACGTTTGCTTATTATCAGTATTTTCCTTGGGAAAGTATCACGAAGTCGGGCGAAGGAAACTGCCTCCATGCCATCCTGCAAGACGGGGCGGGGGGCTGGTGGATGGGCGGTACCAATGGTCTTGTGCATTCCTTGGGGGGCGAGGTGGCTTGGTTTAAACAGAACAATCCGACCTTTCCTTTGGCCCACAATCGTGTTAGGAAGTTTTATGAGGATCATGATGGTGATGTGTGGGTGGCAACCGACCATGGCTTTCATCTCTATGACAAGACGACTCGTCGGATGCGCAATGTCATCGTCTATGACAAAAGCGGAAAGTATTCCACCGTATGGGCATACGACGTGTTGGAAGACCGCATGGGAAGGATGTGGCTTGCCTCTTATATGGGGGGCGTCTTTGTGATAGACAAGGGAAGGTTGAAGCAAGTGGTGAGGGGGACTGGAGGGAGTTCGGCTGCAAGCTGTGTAGCCGACGTGCATATCTCGGATGTAGGGGCGAATACCTTGGTCGGATTGCATGTCGGTCAACTTGTTATGGATGGGGAAGGTATGATTTGGGCTTCTTCTAATTTGGGCTTGGACAGGATAAACCCGAAGGATGGAAAGGTCAGCCATGTCAAAGATGCAGGTTTGGTCAGTTATCTGATGGTTGATCATGAGGGCTGTGTTTGGACGGGAGGAAACTCTGCTATCAGGTGTTTTGACGGCATCCGGGTAATAAAGGAATGGGAGACAACGGAGAAGGTGAGTTGTATGACAGAGGTGGATGGAAGTGTTTGGGTCGTGTCGGGCAAGGTGTGCAGCATCTTCAGCCGGTATGGCAAGACCATGCGTTTCAAGATTCCAGAGGTAGAGCCTTTGGCAATCTATTATTCAGCCCATAAGAAAAAGGTTGTCATGGGGGGCAATGATGGCTTTGTGTCTGTCGATGCGAGAAATGTACAGCCACGAGTGCGCCCGATGCCATTGGTATTGACAAACGTTGTCGTGAATGGGGTGAGTATGCAGAGAGGAATTGTTGACTCCTTGGATGTCACAGGCTCATATCTCGCTCCACGTTATCTCAAAAAGTTGACATTGGCGAGTGGTGAGAACAATTTTACCCTACAGTTGTCCGACCTGCCTTTTGCCAACCATACCTCGGACGTGTATGCCTGTCAACTGGAAGGCAACGACCATGCGTGGCGCACGATGGATGGTGATAATATAGACATCACTTATAATGGTTTGCCATACGGCGATTATCACCTGACGGTACGTGTGGTGGATGGAGAGGGACATGTGGGCGATGAGGTCTTTTCGCTGGACATCTCCATCTTGCCTCCTTGGTATCTTACTGTATGGGCGAAGATGTTCTATCTCTTGTTGGTTGTCCTCTTGGCAGTGTGGGCGATGAACTTCTACATGATTCGCAAGCGTTTGAGGGCGGCTGTGGCAAAACGCTCGTTCGAAGAAATCACCGGGCTGGTGAACAACCCTCTCGATGTTAGTGGGACTTCAATCCCAGTCGTTTCTGTTGGCGTATCCGAAGAACCGAAGAAAAAGCTATTGAGTGAGGCTGACCAACGCCTTTTGAGGGAAGTCACGGAGGCGATAGAGAAACACATGATAGACTCGGAGTTCAAAGTCACTACTTTGCAGGAAATCGTGGGCATCGGCAGCAAACAACTTTATCGCAAGGTTAAGGCTACAACTGGAATGACACCCGTGGAGTACATCCGAGAACTGCGGATGCGCAAGGCTTCGATGATGCTGAACGAAGGTAAGTTTAGTGTCTCGGAGGTGATGTACATGGTAGGTTTCTCTAACAGCAGCTATTTCTCAAAATGCTTCTCCAAGGCATTCGGGATGACTCCTACGGAGTATATGAGAAAGTAATGAGTGAAGAAAGAGGAGTGACGAATCCAAGTGTTTACGATTATATGAAAGAGATTCAGCCGATATTGACGATTACGGGTTCCGACAGCACGGGCGGCTCGGGAGTTCAGGCAGACATCAAGACGATTTCTGAGTTGGGAGGTTATGCTGTTTCGGCGATAACCTCTATCACCGTGCAGAATACTTTGGGAATCCAGGAATTCTTTGATATTCCTGCTGAGATTGTATCGGGTCAGATAGAGGCTATCATGAATGATATTCAGCCTCGTATCGTAAAGTTGGGTATGATTCGTAGGGTGGATACCTTGGCAGTATTGATAGATGCCTTGACCAAATATCGTCCTGATTATATCATTTATGACCCGATTATCTGGTCGAGTAATGGAGATGCTCTGATGACCGAAGATGTGGTGACCCAAATCAAGTATCGCCTTCTTCCGTTATGTTCGCTCATTGTTGCAAGAAAAAAGGAACTTGAAATCCTTCAAGAAGACTTACTTCCTGCTTCTTCTCGATGTCTTTCGGGCATTCAAGACAAGTCGGCAGAGGGAATCAGTCGTGTGTTTTTGCTCGATAATGCCAACTCTCACGGTCTCACCAATCGCTTCTCTTCCGCTCTGGCAGTGTATCTCAATCAGGGGAAAAAACTCGATGATGCCTTGGCTATGGCAAGCGATTTCATTAATGTGGAACTGACTCGTGAGAGTAATCTCCAAGGTCGCAGCCCCGAACTCTATAATCAGTTTGTCTCGCAGGTGAACAACTTCTGTCGAACTTATAGCGATGTGCATTTTTATGCCGACCAACTCAATGTGAGTAGCCGTTATCTCGCTCAGGTAACTCGTCGTATGTCGGGCAAGACACCTAAGGCAATCATCGATGAATATATCGTGAAGGAGATAGAGCGAGAGTTATCGACTACCACCCACACCGTGCAGGAGATAGCCAATACCTTCGGCTTCTCGTCACAAGCCCATCTTACTAAGTTCTTCAAGAAGATGAAAGGAACAACGCCTACGCTTTTCAGGAAGCAGTAGAAGTTTCTTGGTGTCAGAACAGGGATAAGGGAATTATACAAATTGACGTAATCTTTGCACATATTGGAACAATATTTTCGTATTCCCTCAAAAAGTATTTCCTTTGCAGCCATAAAACATTAAAATAATAGAATTATGGCAGAAAATAGACAAGAATTGAACCGCAACTTGGCTCAGATGCT
>CAVBGK010000032.1:0-34230 GCA_963594995.1 Bacteroidaceae bacterium | reverse complement strand
ACACGCTTAACACTTTACTCCTAAACTGCCTGCTGGCAACAGGCGATTTGAAGGAAGGTGAATCCTATGATGTAGACTTTGACCACCAGTTTTTGGAAACCGAGAAGTCTGATGCCAAGCCAACATACAAGAAGTTCTGGTTTAGGAGCTCCTCCAGGCCCACCGCCAGGACGAACGCCTCGTGATGCAAGCCTACGGCTTCGGCACCAAGATGACGAGAGCGAATGCGTGGCGGAGCTGTTCAGAGGGTATGGGGAGATGGTAGAGTAGAAAATGCCCAAAAAGTTTGGCACATTCAACTATTCGGTGTATCTTTGCATTTAGAAGAAACGAATTAGGGAAATATGGATTTGACGCATAATATTATAGAATATGTAAACTGCTGTGTCGGTGCTTTTGCCAATCGCTTTGAATTGAGTTTGGCGCAAGCTTATGCTTATTTGCGCAGGTTTAAGGGCATCGACTTCCTGATAGATTGCTATGCTGCAGAGCATACGTTGTCTATAGAGGATGCTGTGGAGGATATAACGGTATTGTGCCAAAAGAATGGAGGGCGATTGGCATGCTAAAGTTGTATCATGGAAGTAATGTCGCAATAGACGAGATAGACTTGACCCATTCACGCAAGGGAAAGGATTTCGGTTGTAGGTTTTATTTGAATCCCAATAGAGCACAAGCGATGGAGATGGCAGTTCGTACTGCCGAAAGGTTGAGAGAAGGGGAACCGGTAGTCAATGCCTTTCTGTTTGACGACCACTTGCTGACAAGTGATTCCACTTTGTCTGTAAAGGTTTTCGAGGATTATTCCGTAGAGTGGGCAGAGTTTATTTTGATGAATAGAAGAAATCTGACAACAAAGGCTGCCCATTCTTACGACATAGTCATAGGACCAATTGCCGACGATACGGTTGGTCTGCAAATGCGGCGTTTTATCCAAGGCTATATAAGCATGGAAAGGATGGTAGAGGAGTTGCGCTTTCAAAAACCGGCTATTCAATATTTCTTTGGAACTCAAAAGGCGGTTGGTTATTTAAAGAAGATTTGATTATGAGTGAGGACATGCAATTTCAGATAGAATGTCTCTCTACCGAATTGGTGGAGATGTTGATGCAGAAGTATGGGTGGGACATGAAGAAAGCCCTTGACGAGCTGTATGCTTCCGAAACCTACAAGCGCTTGTGCAATCCCGCCTGCGGCTTGTATTATGAGGGCGCAGTGTACGTTTTCTCCTATTTGGAGAATGAAATAGAAACAGGGCAAGTAAGATAATGTACCAACGACCGCCTCGTGATGCAAGCCTATGGCTTTGGCACGAAGATGACGGAGAGCGAGTGCGTGGCGGAGCTGTCAGACTATATACTAAGCTGATAGAGTAGGCTAGTAATGGCGCAAGGGTACAGTATCTCCTGCAGTACCGCTAGGGTGGTACTGCAGTACTCTTATAGGCGGTACTGGAGTACCAGCTAAGGTGTAAGGGGTAGGCTTTCCAATTGATGTGTTCTTCATATTTGTCGAAGTCCATTTTGGAGTCTGCTCCCACCTTTTCTAGCATTTGCCTTGTGTCGTTTTCTGTTCCTCAGGAGGAAGAAGAAAGTCTCCGCGTCGGCGCTTGAAATATGGGTTGCGCCCGAAGTGGAGGATGAGGCTATACATAAACTGTTCGTACTGTGCTTGCATACCGGATAGTCTTGGGGTAGAGATGTATATTCTTTATTGCTCTATCACCCAGTCTTCGATGTTACCCGTGGTGGAATCGAAATTGATGGCCACTTTCGTTATCGGAAGTCCGCTGAGGGCGAAACGCTGGCGGTAGTTCCTGAGGTTGATCTGCTGCATCGCCGCCTGGGCACTCTTGTTGAGCTTTAGTTCCACGAGGTAGAGGTCGGCGTTGGTTTGCAGCACCATGTCTACCCTGCCCTTGGGGGTATGTACCTCCACATCTACCACCAGTGCTGTGAGCAAGGTGAAGATGATGTAGAGCATCTGCTGGTAGTGGCCTTCGTAATTGGTTACGTTGCAGTAAGGCACGGTGCCTAGGTAATCCTGCAGCAGGTGCAGGGCACCGTCCATGTCCCTGCGGCGGATGAGTCCCGACATGCGGGCGATGGCCACACCGCCACGCTCGGCATAGATGCCGTCCACGTAGTTGGGCAGGAGGTTTTCGAAGAGCCCCACGCGGATTTCCTTGTTCGGGATGTCAAGCGTGTAGAGGTCGATGTCACGGTCGTAGTCCTTGATGGTGATGTACCCGCTCTGGTACAGCAACGGCGTGATGGTCTTCATCTTCTCCGTGGGCGCATCGAATGCCGAGGCTGTGGCCTCCATGGGGGCGATGTCGGTAGGAAGCACGTCAAACTTGTTGAGCATGTTAATCAGGTATGTCGGCGTGCCCGAGCTGAACCAGTACTTGCCGAATTTCCGCTCTGAGAAGCAGTTGAACAAGCTGTATGGATTAAACACATCGGGCGACACACCCGAGAAATGATAGCCGTCGTAATGCTCTTTCAGCTTGGCAATCGTCTGTTCCCTGGTCAATTCCTGTGCCTCTGCAAGCATGTCGATGTCTTCCGACATCTGCGTCAACAGTTCGTCCTTGGTAATGCCGCAGATTCCGGCATACTCATCAACCATCGAGATGTTGGTGATGTTGTTGAGCTCGCTGAAGATGCTTACCTGCGAGAACTTGGTGATGCCCGTGAGGAAAACAAAACGGAGCTTTGCCTCACTAAACTTCAAGGGACTGTAGAAATTGCGCATCGTATTGCGAAGCACGTCTAGTTGTTCCTTCTCATGCGCTACATCCAGCATGGGCGCATCATATTCGTCGATGAGCACTACCACCTGCTTGCCGCTCTTTTTATAGGCGGTATCGATGAGTTCTGACAAACGATTGTTGGCATCCACCTGTGGATGTTCCACACCCCATTTCCGCTCTTCTGCTTGGAGGATGAATGCCAGATATCTTTCCAGTTGGTCTTTCTCCATATGCTTGCCGCCGCTCAAATCGAAGTGGAGCACAGGGTATTCCGTCCACTCTTGCTCCAATGTTTCGATGGCAAGTCCCTTGAAAAGGTCTTTCTTGCCCTCGAAATAACTCTGCAATGTGGTAACGAGGAGCGACTTGCCGAAACGGCGGGGACGCCCCAGAAAGAAATAAGTACCGTTGGTATGAGCCATGCGATAGATATATTCCGTCTTGTCGATATAGAGCTTGTCTTCTTTCCGGATTCGCTCAAAGGTCTGAATGCCCAAAGGATATAGTTTTCTTGCCATACGCTGAATTTTTCTGCAAATATACTACTTTTATTTGAAACCTTCATCATAAAAGAACAAAAAGCGACGTGGGGCACGTCGCTTTTTTATATTTCTTTGGTTTCCTGCGAGTCTGGGTTACAGTTCTTTACCATCCACCACTATCTTCTCGAAGATGATGGCCGGGTCGTTGGGGGTAAGCGTAAGGGTATGGATGCCGTCTGGGGTGGCAGGCAATTCCATCTCTACTACCTTGACAACTACGCGGGAGGCGATGGTGGGGTAGTAGATGTCGTAGATGTTCTCGGGCTTCTCGTTCAGCCGTTCGTTAAAGTTGACGGTGACGGGCTGCTGGCCGTCGATGCTTACTCCGTAGGTCATGCCACCCTTGTTCAGATAGTCGAGGGTGGACTTGGTGGTGACATGGATGCGTACTTTCTGCGTTTTATAGCCTGCAGAAGACAGCTTGAACCTGTAGGAGATGCTCGCTCCCTTTACGGGCTGGGTATATGGCATCAGGGTCATGCCCGCCAGACTCTTGCCCATGAAGGGAATCTCCACCCACTTGGCACCCTCTGCTCCCTTTGCCGTGGCAGGCGCATCTGTCTTGTCGCTATAATAAGGTGCCTCTATCTCTACCACGCCGTTCTTCCCGGAGATGACACTCCCTGCTGCCACTCGGTAGAGTGTCGGACAGGTGTCCTTTTCGAAATTGTCGTTCCAGGAGGTGTAGCCGATGTGCTTCTGGGTCATCATGCCGTTCCATTTCCCGTGGGCCATCTTCGTGTTATAGAAGTCGCAGATGAGCGAGTCGCGCTTGAAGAGCCGCTCGCACTCGTCGGCCCATTCGTTGGCCTTCGGGTTGCCCTGTGCGTAGAGGGCGTGGTTCATTGCCTGTGCGAAATACATCTGGTGCAGGTTGCTCATCACCTCCAGGGGGAAGAGGATGATCTGGCGATAGGCATCGTGATAGGCATCGGGCAGACGGTTGTACTGGCGGAGGGCATCTGCCTCCAATTGCAGATATTGGTTAACGATGGCTTGCCATTCGCCATTTTCCACATGATAAGTGTTCTTGTCGAGCATCTCGGCGGTGCATCTGCCGTTGTACTTGCAGGTGAGGTTGAGGATGCGCGCAGCTTCCTCTGCCTGCGCCTCGCCAAACTGCTGTGCGCAGAAATCTCTTACGTGGTCGGTGATGCGGTCAACGGAATACAGCTTAGGATTCCATGCCATGTCCATAAACTGGCTGATGGGGTACTCCATAGGCTTGAGGTCGCCCACATTGAGAATCCAGAGCCGGTCGATACCATTCTCATAGGCAAGGGTGAGTTGCTCCCAAGGGTTTTGCACAGGGGTAGCGTTGATAAACTTGGAGTTGCGGGGCGCACCTACGTAATCGACATGATAGTACAGTCCCCAACCGCCCTTGTGCTTGCGCTCCTGGGTATTGGGCACACGGCGCACGTTGCCCCAGTTGTCGTCGCAGAGCAGGAGGGTTACGTCGTCGGGCACCTTCATCCCCTTGTCGTAGTAATCCAATACCTCTTTATATAAGGCCCATACCTGCGGAGTCTCGCTGGCTTTCTTGCCGGTGACATCGGCGATAATCTTGCGCTGGTCGGCAATGATTTCCTGCATCAGTCGGGTGTCGGCTTCCTCGCTCATCGCCTCGTCGCCGTCGCCACGCATTCCGATGGTTACGATTTGTTCCGTACCCTTCATCCGCTTGATGCCCTCCCGGAAGAACCTTTGCAGTCCCTCCTTGTTCTTCTGGTAGTTCCATGCACCCCATTCCTTGCGGTGGCGGGCGTATTCCTGATGGTTGCGTGCCATCGGTTCATGGTGGGAGGTACCCATGATGATACCCATCTCGTCTGCCGTCTTCTCGTTCTCCGCATCGTCGGCATAGAACGCCCAACCCCACATGGCAGGCCACATCATGTTGCCTCGCAAGCGGAGTACCAACTCGAACACTCGCTGGTAGAAACGGTGGTCGCCATAGTTGGTGCCATAGGTGTTCTTAACCCAGGAGGTGAGACAAGGGGCCTCGTCGTTGAGGAAGATGCCGCGGTAGCGCACGGCGGGTTCGCCGTCCGTGTAGATACCCTTGTTGACAAAGATGGAGTCGTGGTGCTCCACGGGTACGTCTGCCCAGTCGTACCAGGGCGATACTCCCATCTGCTTCGACAGTTCGTAGATGCCGTAGATAGTGCCGCGGCGGTCGCTGCCGGCAATGACGAGTTGGTCATTGATGATGGTGATGATGAATTTTTCTCGTTTTCCCTTGAGGAGACTGGCGTTGAGCAGTTTCTTCTTGACGAGTTGGTCGATGACTGCGGAGTGCCCAAGGGTTCCTATGATGATGCTTGTCTTATTGGACGTGCTGGCTTCTCTTAGTGCAGCGACGGCATCATTGTTGACTGATGCTTTGCTGCCACTTACATTCTGTATGTCTTTGATGAGAGCTTGTATTGCGTAGCCCACCCCCTTGCAGTCGTTGGCATCTTGGTAGATGTTTACCTTCTCGCCTGGGTTGAGAAGCAGGTTGCCTTGTTGGAAACTAACAAAACGGTCGGCAGCATTTGCTCCTAGTGCAGTGAACAGAGCGAGGCAGTAAACGATATTTTTCTTCAGGTTGTTTTTTCTCATAAGATAATCTTCTTTTTTTGTTCTGCAAAGATAAATAAATTATGACAAAGGTGTTTTAGTTTATGTAAGAAATACATTGCCAAATGTTTCATAGGCTGAGGCAAATCATGTAAAATGTGGAAAAACAGACGGCTGAAGGTATAAATTTAAATTATTTGCTACATATCGTAAAATAAACTTGCAGTATAAGAACTATCTTTGCAATGCTTTGCGAGCAATAATTTTGCTTGAATAATTATTTTTGAATCAAATCATAATGAATACAATGAAAAAAATGATTTTATCTGTCGTTATGACACTTTTCTCTTGTGGTATCATGGCATCGGACTGTAAAGCTCAGACGATAGAAAAGGGTAGTTTTGAGAATCCTATGCTTTGGACAGACGTTCCCGATATTGATGTAATCCGTGTAGGCGATGCGTTCTATATGGTAAGCACCACGATGCACTTGATGCCTGGAGCTCCTATTATGAAATCGAAGGACTTGGTGAACTGGGAAACTGTGAATTACATTTTCCCGAAGCTTACCGACTCGCCTAAGTATGATATGAGGGAGGGAACGGTGTATGGGCGTGGCCAATGGGCTACTTCCCTGCAACACCATAAGGGCAAGTTCTATGCACTGTTTGCGCCCAACGACTCACCTGGCGGTGAGACCTATATCTGTACCGCCGATGACATCGAGGGCAAGTGGACCATTCATAGCCGTATGCGCCATTTCCATGATGCCGCCCTCTTCTTCGATGATGATGACAAGGCGTACGTGTTCTATGGTACAGGAGAGTTGGTGCAGCTCAACAGCGACCTGACAGACGTGGTGGAGGGTAGTCATCGCCAGATCTTCCAGCGTGATGCGGATGAGAAAGGACTCTTGGAGGGGTCCCGCGTCATCAAGCGCAACGGCAAGTATTATCTCCTGATGATTTCCTGGACGCAGGGACATCCTCGCCGGGAGGTGTGCTATCGTGCCGATGACATCCAAGGACCTTGGGAGAAGAAGGTGATTCTTGAAACGGAATTCGAAGGCTTCAACGGTGTAGGTCAGGGCACCATCGTGGATGCCCCCGATGGCAACTGGTATGGCATCATCTTCCAAGACCGTGGCGGTGTGGGCAGAGTCTTGACCCTAGAACCCTGTACTTGGAAGGACGGTTGGCCGATGCTGGGCGATGCACAAGGCAATATCCCGCTTGTGATGCAGAAACCCGTGCAAGGCTATGAGGGCAAGGGCATCGTATATAGCGATGATTTCGGAAAGAATCAACTCGACCTGCAATGGCAGTGGAACCACAACCCGATAGACGAGGCTTGGTCGCTCACCGAGCGCAAGGGCTTCCTACGCCTGAAGACCAGCCGCCTCGCGCATGACCTCTTCCTAGCCCCCAACACCCTGACCACCCGTATGGAGGGTCCCACCTGCGAGGGCATCATCAAGATGGACATAAGCCAGATGAAGGACGGCGACGTGGCCGGCTTTGCCGCGTTCCAAGGCGATGCCGCCCTGCTCTCCATAGTAAAGGACGGCGAGAAGACGTACATCATGGGCTTCAAGGACAATGTCGCGCTCACCGACAAGGAAAAGGCGGTGACGCAGGTGTTGCACGAGATAGTGTACCGCCAGCCCCTGCAGTCGGATACCGTCTATCTGAAGATAGCCGCCGACTTCCGTCTGCACAAGGACCTCGCCACCTTATCATACAGTACAGACGGCAAGACGTGGACCCCCGCCATCCAGGACTTCAAGATGGTCTACGACTACCGCCGCCTCTTCATGGGCACCCGCTTCGCCATCTACAACTACGCCACCAAACAGAGCGGCGGCTACGTGGATGTGGACAGCTTTGAGTATCACAAGGAATAGAAAGAAATATGTTGTGTTTTTTAGTTAGAAAGAAGGTTTGGTGCTTGTCATGGGTTCTGGCCCTTTTGCCGATGCTTAGCTTGGCAAAAGGTATGAAGTCAGACAATGCCACCAAACTTTGGTATGATGCTCCGGCCAGTCACTGGCTGGAGGCACTGCCCGTCGGCAACTCGCACCTCGGGGCGATGGTATTTGGCGGAACGCTCGACGAGAGAATCCAACTGAACGAGGAGACTTTCTGGAGCGGCGGTCCGCACGACAACAACAGCAAGCAGGCCTTGGCATATCTGCCGGAGGTGAGACGGCTCATCTTCGAGGGCAAGGAGAAGGAGGCAGAGGCTCTCGTCAACAAGTATTTCGTACCTGGTCCCAGCGGCATGCGGTTCTTGCCGATGGCAGACTTGCACGTCAAGATGAATCTGCAAGGCAAGGTGGAGCAGTACCAGCGTGAACTGGACTTGACCAAGGCCGTGGCAACCACCCGCTTTGTGGTGAACGGGGTGCAGTATACCCGTACTACCTTCGCCTCGTTGGTAGACGGCGTGCTCGTCTGCCATGTCAAGGCGAGCAAGAAAGGCAAGCTCGCCCTGGACCTCAAGTTGGATGCACCCTTTGAGCATCATACGCAGGCCACTGCCAATGGCATGAAGCTGATGGTGAAGGGGCAGGAACAGGAGGGCATCCAGTCTGCCCTCACGGCGGAGTGCGTGGCTGAGATGCGGAACGACGGCACGGAGGCTACCGTCATCGTGAGTGCCGCCACCAACTTCGTAAACTATCATGACGTGTCGGGCAATGCGACTCAGCGCAATGCCGACTATATAAATAAGGTAAAAAAGATGACTTATGCACAGTTGCTGAAGAGACATGTGGATAAGTATCAGCAGCAGTTTGGTACGGTTAGCTTGTCTTTGCCTACGGACGGCAACGCCTCGCTGCCTACCAACCGGCGGCTGGACCAGTTTGCCGGCAGTAAGGACATGGCGATGGTGGCACTGATGTTCAACTACGGTCGCTACCTCCTTATATCATCCTCTCAGCCCGGCGGACAGGCAGCCAACCTGCAAGGCGTTTGGAACGACAACAAGTTTGCGCCTTGGGACAGCAAGTACACCATCAACATCAATACCGAGATGAACTATTGGCCAGCCGAGATAACCAACCTGAGCCGCAATGCCGAGCCCCTCTTCTCGCTCATCAAGGACTTGAGCGAGACGGGAAGCAAGACAGCCCGCGAGATGTACGGGTGCCGGGGATGGATGGCGCACCACAACACGGACATCTGGCGTATTGCCGGTGTGGTGGACGGCGCATTCTGGGGCATGTTCCCCAACGGTGGCGCCTGGCTCTCCACCCATCTCTGGCAGCACTACCTCTATACGGGCGACAAGGACTTCCTGCGCCTGTGGTATCCTGTGCTGAAAGGTGCGGCCGACTTCTACCTCGACTATATGCAGCCCATGCCGGGCACACCATGGAAGGTAACCGTACCGTCGGTGAGTCCTGAGCAAGGTCCTAAAGGGAAGGGGACGGCGGTAACGGCTGGGTGTACGATGGACAACCAGATAGCCTTCGATGCACTGAGCAATGCACTGCATGCAGCAGAGATACTGGGCGAGGATGCAGAGTCGAGAACTGCCTACCGGAAAGCCATCGACTCTTTGCCGCCGATGCAGATAGGCAAGTACGGGCAGCTACAGGAATGGATGACAGATGCCGACGACCCTCACAACGAGCATCGCCACATCTCGCATCTATACGGTTTGTACCCGTCCAACCAGATTTCGCCGTTCGCCCATCCAGAGCTGTTCGATGCCGCCGCCAATACCTTGGTGCAGCGCGGCGACCAGGCCACAGGATGGAGCCTCGGGTGGAAGACCAACTTCTGGGCGCGTATGCTCGACGGAAACCATGCCTTCAAGATTATCTGCAATATGCTGACCCTTCTGCCTGCAGCGGAAGACCCTTGGAACCCCAAGAAAAAGGATGGCAGAACCTATCCCAACCTCTTCGATGCCCATCCGCCATTCCAGATAGACGGCAACTTCGGGGTGACGGCAGGTATCGCCGAAATGCTCTTGCAGAGTCATGACGGTGCCGTGCATCTCCTGCCGGCCCTGCCCGATGCATGGGGCAAAGGTGAGGTAAAGGGACTTTGCGCCCGTGGCGGCTTTGTGGTGGATATGGAGTGGAAGGGCGGTAGGCTCTCTACTGCCAAGGTCGTGTCGAAGATAGGCGGCACCCTGCGCATCCGCTCTTATGTGCCATTGAAGGCGAAAGGCCTGAAGCCTGCCCAAGGCACCTGTCCGAATGCCCTCCTGGCTACTGCCGGCATCAAGCAGCCGGTCAAGAATCCTGTCGTGGAAGCTGGCGTCAAGGCACTGGTGCCCAAGGTCTATGAATATGACTTGGAGACGGAGGTTGGAAGAACATACACCTTTTATTATTCAAGCAAAAATCTATGAGACGAATCAAGAAACTCTTGGCGGTACTCCTCTTTTGCATACCCGCAACTGGCGTGTATGCAGGAGGAACCGACTATGTGACCCATTCACGAATGGGGGAGGAATTTGAGTTGGCAGCCCATGGCAAGTCGGCTCAGATATGTGTGGCTTCCGATGATTGGAAGGGAGTGGTGAGGGCGGCCAACGACTTGGCGGCAGACATCAAACGCGTGACGGGCGTGGCTTCGGAGGTAGAGGTTGTCGCTGAAACAAAGGCTATTGCTGGCAAGAAGAAATCTTCCAAGTCTACGCCAGCTGTGGCGATTGCCCCAAAAACCGTTGTCGTGGGAACACTCGGCAAGAGTTCGCTGATTGATGCCCTGGTGAAACAAGGCAAAATCAGGGTGGACGACATCCAGGGCCAATGGGAGTCTTACATCATACAGAGCGACGAGAATAATCTCTACATAGTGGGCAGCGACAAGCGTGGCACTATCTACGGCATCTACGACATCTCGGAGAAGATAGGCGTGTCGCCCTGGTATTGGTGGGCAGACGTGCCAGCCAGGAAATCTTCTGCCTTATATATCAAGAAAGGTAGATATATGCAGCCATCCCCCAAGGTGAAGTACCGTGGCATCTTTATCAACAATGAGGAACCTTCGTTCTGTACCTGGGCGCGCACGCATTTCGGGGGCAACAACTCCAAGATGTACACCCACATGTTTGAACTCTTGTTGCGCCTGAAGGCGAATTATCTGTGGCCTGCCATGTGGAGCAGCAACTTCAATGAGGACGACCCGATGAACCCTTTCCTCGCCGACGAGTATGGCATCGTGATGGGAACCTCACACCATGAACCGATGATGCGCTCTCACCACGAGTACCGCAAGCGCCGCAAGGAGGTGGGACCGTGGGATTACATCACCAACCGTGCCCGAATCGACAGTTTCTTCTATGAGGGTATGGAGCGCAACAAGATGTATGATAACCTTGTTACCATCGGCATGCGTGGCGATGGCGATGTGGCAATGGGAAAGGGCGACGATGCCGAGAATATCCAGACCCTGAAGGATGTGATGGCAGGGCAGCGTTACATTATCCGCAAGGTATATGGCAAGGACCCTTCGGCCATCCCGCAACTATGGGCAGTCTATACCGAGGTGCAGCGTTACTATGATGCAGGCTTGACGGCTCCCGATGACGTGACGCTCCTTTTCTGCGACAACAACTGGGGCTATATCCGCCGCATCGGTCCTGAGAAGGAACGCAACAGAAAGGGTGGACTCGGGTTGTATTATCATATAGACATGAATGGCGGTCCGTGGAACGACCGATGGGTGAACACCACCACCATTCCTAAGATGCGTGAGCAGTTGAACCTGGCCTACCAGACGGGTATCGACCGCATCTGGATTATCAATGTGGGCGACTTGAAGCCCCGTGAGTCTGCCATCGACTTCATCATGCACTATGCCTGGAATCCTGATGACATCAAGGCTGGCGAGGAGATGGATTATCTGAACCGCTTTACCGCTGAGGCTTTCGGAGAGGAGAATGCCGCCGAGGCTGCCGACTTGATGGCGAAGTACACCAAGTACAACCTGTGGCGGAAGCCAGAGGTGGAGACCACCGACTACTTCAGCATCGTAAACTATCATGAGGCGGAACGCTTGCTGAAACTTTGGCAAGACTTGGCTGATAGGGCAGAGGCATTGAAGGCGAAGATTCCTGCCGAGGCTCAGGATGCTTTCTACCAGTTGGTTTACTACCCGGTGGTAGCATCTGCCGGTGTGACGCAAATCTACATCTATGCCGGTATGAACCAGTTATATGCCAAACAGGGCAGAGTCATCGCTAATGATTACGCCGAGAAGGCCCATCAGCTTTTCGAGAAAGACCGTCAGATGGCCGACTATTATAATCAGGTAATGGCTAACGGCAAGTGGAAGGGTATGATGCTCGACAAGCATATCGGCTACAAGGAGTGGTTTATGCCGGAGAAGAACATCCTGCCTCCAATGGATACTGTTACCCTGAAGAAGGAGGCCGAACTGGCTGTTGCCTTGGAAGGCAGTGAGACAGTCATGGAAGGCAAGAGTGCTGAGGCATCGCTCCCTACATTCGAGACTGGCAATAATGAAGAACAATACATAGACATCTGCGACCGGGGAGAGAAAAAGGCTAAGTATAAAGTTGCCGTAAGCGATAAGTGGATTGTCTTGAAAGATGCCTCTTCTTCCGGGCAGGAACAGAGAAAGCTAGTCACCATAGACTGGAACCGGCTTCCATTGGGCGAAAGCTCGGGAACCGTCAAGATTAAGGGCAATAGGCAGAACTTTGTAGTCAAGGTGAAGGCTGTAAAGAATGATGTGACAGACATCATGGCTGCTAATGACAACAAACTTACCTATATCTCGACTGAAGGGGAAATTTCTATCCCGTCGTACGCTTGTTCCAGGAACATTGCTACGCAAGGGTACCCTAAGTGGACTTTCCTTCCAGATTTAGGTCGTGGCAAGGGATGTATGGGTGCTGATACTTATCAGGGAAATCCGTCGGCAGGGCAGGTGAATACCCCGAAAACAGCTTGCCTGGAGTATGATTTCTATACAGGTGGCAAGGATTCGGCAGTATTCTGCCTTGGCATTCTGCCCACCCAGGATATTCATCCGGAGAAGGGATTGAAGATCGGCATCTCCGTGAACGATGGGGAAATCATCGAGGTGGATGCCCGCAAGGGATTTGTGGATACCTTCATGGAGTACACGCCTTCCAACTTGAAGCGTTCTAACGTGCTGACCGCGCTGCCCGTTCCTAACCGTTCGCTCTATCTGAATGGGGCAGGACGAGGTATGCGAAACGAGGTATTCGACAACTTGCGCTGGCTCGACATCAAGTTGCCTATCGCTGCAGGTAAGGTGAATCATCTCAAGGTTTGGATGATGAGTCCTGAAATTGTGTTGGAGCGGATTATCATCAACCCCGACAACAGTCGCTACTGCTACTTCGGGAAACCGAGCAGTATAAAAGAGAATGTCATCGCAAAATAAAAGGAAAAGTCTTTATCTAAAGTATTTGATACCTAAGATAAAGACTTTTTCTTGTTTATTGGTTACCTTTGCAACTGGAAAACGAGTAGTAGCTGGAAATTAAATGATGATTAAATAACGATTAAATAACGATTAAATAATGATGAAACGTAAACAATTAGTAGCCCTTTGCTTGGGCATGGCATTTCATAGTGTAGCGTTTGCCCAGAATCCTATCATCCAGACGCAACTGACAGGCGACCCCGCCCCGATGGTAGATGGCGACCGTATGTATATCTATGCGGGGCATGACGAGGATGGCGCCGACTTCTTCTGGATGAACGAATGGCGTGTGTATTCCTCTGCTGATATGGTAAACTGGACCGACCATGGTGCTCCCCTCAATCTCTCGTCTTTCTCTTGGGCAGATGGTAGGGCTTGGGCTTCCCAAACCATCGAACGCAATGGCAAGTACTACTGGTATGTTTGCGCCCATTCTAAGTTGAGCGGAGGTATGGCTATCGGAGTGGCTGTGGCAGATTCGCCCACGGGGCCTTTCAAGGATGCTGTCGGCAAACCCCTTTTCGACAATGGCAAATGGGACAACATCGACCCCACCGTCTTCATCGACACCGACGGACAGGCTTATCTCTACTGGGGAAATCCACATCTCTATTATGCTAGGCTCAATGAGGATATGGTGAGCTTCAAGGGCGGTGTGAAAGCCAAGGAGCGAGTGGACGAGAAGGGTGAAGTGGGGATGATAACCCAGACCATCGAAGGTTTCGGTGCTCCCGATGTAGAGAAGCGTGACTCTACCGTGAAATATAAGGACTGCTATACGGAGGGACCTTGGCTGATGAAGCGGGGCAAGAACTACTATATGCTCTATGCCGCAGGAGGTGTGCCAGAACATATCGCTTACTCCATGAGCAAGAAACCGCTTGGTCCCTGGAAGTACATGGGAGAGATTATGCCCTTGGAGAATACGGGCTCCTTTACCAATCATACTGGCGTAGTGGATTTCAAGGGACATTCTTACTTCGTTTATCATACAGGAAAGTTGGGCGGTGGATTCGGACGTAGTGTAGCCATCGAGGAATTCAAGTATAACGAGGATGGCACTTTCCCCATCATTCATCATACTCGTGAAGGGGTAAGCCCAATAGGTACGCTCAACCCCTATCTGCGCACCGAGGCAGAGACCATCGCAGACAGCAAGGGATTGAAGTCGGAATGGAATGACGAGACTGGAGTCTATATCTCGGAGATACATACAGGCGACTATCTGAAGGTGAGGGAAGTGGACTTCGGCGATACTGCCCCTCGGCAATTTACGGCTTGTGTGGCGAGTGCCTTGCAGGGCGGTACGATAGAAGTGCATGCCGACAAACAGGATGGCGAGTTGGTGGCTTCGCTCTCTGTCCCTCACACGGGAGGATGGGAAAAGTGGCAGACGCTTTCTTGTCCTGTGCAAAAGTCAGTCACAGGCAAGCACAACCTCTATTTTGTCTTCAAGGGCAATAAGGGAGGAAAGCTTTTTACCTTTGATTGGTGGAAGTTTGAAAGATAAATGGCGGAAAAATGGCTCATTCGATATTATTTTAGTATCTTTGTGCCGAATTTAATAAGTAATACCTAACAACAGAATGATGGTAAAAAAGAAAATATTAATCGCAAGCTACCTCGTGGCTCTTTTGGGGATGCCGCTTGGAACGAATGCCCAGTCGTGGTCGGCAGACAATGGCAACGGCACTTACACCAACCCCTTGTTCTATGACGAGTTCTCCGACCCCGACATCATCAGGGTGGGGGAGGACTATTACCTCGCTGGAACCACGATGCACTCTGTGCCCGGACTCGTGGTGCTCCATTCCAAGGACTTGGTGAATTGGGAGTTCTCGTCTTATTGCTTCGACCGCTTCGACAATTCCGACGACTTCAACCTGCGTAATGGCAAGGAGGCATACGGTCAGGGCATCTGGGCTCCCGTAATCCGTTACCACAATGGTAAGTTCTATATCTTTTCCAATATTAACGGACACGGGCTGCAGGTCTTTATCTCCGACTCAGCGAAGGGACCGTGGAAGCACCAGAAGATAGAGGGACACATCTACGACCTCTCTGTGCTCTTCGACGACGACGGGAAAATCTATGCCGTGCATAAGTATGGCAATGTGACCATCACGGAGTTGAAACCCGATCTGAGCGGTCCCGTGGAGGGTTCGGAGAAAGTGGTTATCCCCGAGGGAAATGCCATGGGTGAGGGACACCATATCTACAAGATCAACGGAATGTACTACATCCTCTCTGCCGATTATTCACCGATGGGACGAATGCAGTGCGCCCGAAGCAAGAGCATCTGGGGACCTTACGAGACTTGTGTCATCAGCGAGCGGGAGTCGTTTGGCTATTCTGCTGCCTGGACGACTAACAATGTAGGCTTAGGATCTCGGATACCTGAGGACGGCTTCCAGTTTAAGACAGGCAAACCAGAGGATACGCGTCTCATCTGTTCCACCATTCATCAGGGTGGCATCGTAGAGGCTCCCGACGGCAAGTGGTGGGGAGTTTCGATGCAAGACTTCAATGCCGTGGGGCGCACCACGTGTCTTTCGCCTGTAACTTGGGTGGATGGCTGGCCCTACTTCGGACTGGAGAAAAACCTGGGGCGTTCGCCCCGTACTTGGTTCAAGCCCAATGACAAGGTAAAGACTCCACAGGCTCCCTACGACCGTTGCGATGACTTCTCGGGCAAGACCTTCAAGCCCGTATGGCAGTGGAGTCATAATCCTGATGACAAGATGTGGTCGCTCAACAAGGAGCGAAAGGGATGGCTGCGTCTGCACTCCATGCCCGCCAAGCAGTTGCTTTGGGCGAAGAACTCGCTCACCCAGCGCGCTATCGGCCCCGTGTCCTATACGTCTGTCAAGCTGGACATTTCCCGGTTGAAGGTAGGTGATGAGGCTGGTCTTGGTGCTATCAATATGCCTTACGCCTCCTTGGGTGTCTTGAAATCGGCCCAAGGACTCACGCTGCGCTGCTACGACCAAAGGGAAAACAAAGAGGTGACGAAGGCTTTGGCAAAGAACAATAAGGTGGTTTGGCTCAGACTGTGGGGCGACTACGATAAGAGCGAGTTGCAGTATTCCTACTCACTCGATGGAACGACTTGGGAAAATATCGGTGGAAAGATGATTTCACCTTATCAGCTCAAGACCTTCCAGGGTGTGCGTGTGGCACTCTATGCTTTAAACAAGAATGGTGCAAATGGTGGTGTAGCCGACTTCGATGATTTCACGGTCGAAGAGCCGATGGCCGACCGTTCTGCCAATCTGCCTCTTGGCAAGAAGGTGCGTTTCTTCAACCTTGCCGATGGCAACTTGATGGATGCCACTCGTCATGGATTGATTCACTCTTCTTGGAACAAGAATGATAAGCGTGCAGAGGTCACCTTTGAGGTTGTGGATGCAGGCAAGGGTATGGTCCACCTCAGAACAACAGATGGTAGATATGTGTATGTTGCCGGCGCCGGACTTTCTGGCGATATTCGTTTGACAACCGATGCGGTAAAGGCTGAGAATTTCGTATGGCAAGACATGCTTTACAACCATTGTATGCTTTTGTCGTTGAAGACTCAGCGTTATGTTGGTAAACATCCCAAGGATGGAAGTCCGTACTCTGCAGATTTCAAGGGGGCGGATGCTGGTATGAAGAATGGTTGTGTTTTCCGTTGGGAAGTCGAAGAATAACTAGGTTTGAGAATTTTTAAACGAGTGTGCGTGGCAAGTTTTGAAGCTTGCTGGCACACTCGTTTTCTATGCAGTGTACGATGCCTCATTCAAAGTAAAATGTCAATGCTACCATTTTGCTATGGGCTTCTTTTGCCGCCATGGTGTAAGGCAACATACTTTTGTCTTTAACATGGTTGATATGATTTTTGTCGTATGTGTTGGTCAGACCATACATGAATTTCAATTCTGGGCGCAGTTTGAAGAAGGGTAAGTAAAAGTCACATCCCAAGCCAACTTCCAAAAAGATATCCGTCTTTTTCAATTTCATATAATCATCCTTGCTTCCACTGAGGTTCAGCATAGGGTTGACTCCTGCCATGATGTATGGACGGTGATTGTTGAATCTAGGTGCAGCGAAAATGAGGTCGAATGCTGACGATATGTATGCAGTTTTCATCTCTTGTCGCTTGTCTTCAAGTTTTTCTTCACCCTCCTTGGGAGACAGATTGTGATATGTGAGGTGCCTTGTGCCAAAGTACATGGCTGGTGCTATGCGAAACTGGAAGTGTGTGCTGAGCCTAAACTCTCCTAAAACTCCAACCGTAAAGCCAGGGTCCCACCTATCTTGATCAACAGTAACATTTGAATTGACTTCATTTCCGTCTTCGTCGGTATAGGTGACAGGACCGGCATTCAGGAACTCAATATCTTGTAAATGCGTGCCTACCAATACACCAAAGTGGAAGGGACGCAAGTCTGTGTAGGGACGGTTTTCTACCGTACGTTCTTGTGCGTTTGCTGTGATAGCTATGTTAAAAATCAGGAAGATATATATAATCCTTTTCATACGAGTTGATGATTTATAATAATATATTAACGTTATTTTTGCCATCTTATTGCATCTTTTCTTTTCAATGGGTATATTAACGATAGATGTCGGAAACGATTCCAAAACTCTCCTTTATTTCGAATGCGTATAAATTACGAAAAAAGTTATACCTAAATGTAGGTAGTATGGAAAATATTTCCTATCTTTGCATCGTCAAAAGTAGGTATTGCGTATGTTATACGCTAACGTGCCTAGTGCAATGATACAAAAATATTATTAACATTATAAACATTATTATTATGGCTTACGTAATTGGTGACGATTGTATCGCTTGTGGTACATGTATTGACGAGTGCCCAGCTGGAGCTATCTCTGAGGGCGACAAGTATTCTATCAACCCAGACATGTGCACAGAGTGCGGTACTTGTGCAGATGTTTGCCCTAACGAGGCAATCAGTCTTCCTTAATATAAGGAAAGATACTTTTAGTTACATAAAACAATGTAGGGCGATTCTCTTTGGGGAGTCGCTCTTTTTTTGTGTGTAACTTTCTTTTATCTTTTTGTGTCGATCTGTTATTTACAAATAAAAAGGGTGTATTATCTTAATACACCCTTATATTATTATAAATATGTCTTGTTATGCGCCAAGCTGAATACCAGCTTTCTCAAATGCGTCTTTGGCAATCTTGTTGTCTGGGTCAAGCTTTAGCAACTTGTCAAAATAAGGCTTAGCAGTGTCGAAGTCTTGCTTGTCGTACGTATAGATAAAGCCCATATACTGGTATGCCTGCTTCAAGTAGCTCAATTCGTCGGCGTCACACTGCTTTGCTTCCAACTCTGTGATGACCTCTTGGTATGCAGTGATAGCCTTGTCATCCAACTCATTCTGGAATGCAGTGTTTCCTTCCTGCAGTTTGGCGAATGGCTTGAGAGTAGGATACTTCTCAGCCAATTTTGCATATACGTCGATAGCCTTGTCTATGTTCTCTACCTTCTTGGCAGGGTCTTTCTTGGCTTTGTTGATGTAAATCTCAGCCAATTTCATGAAGTCTGTAGGTGCCGCATTTGGATTCTTATCCATATATTGCTGGTTGTACTCCAACGCCTTATCTTCATCTCCCATCTCTTTGTATGCCTCTGAGATGTATTGGAGTGGCTTAGGGTCGTCAGCTTTCATCTCCAACGCCTTTTGGTATTGCCCGATGGCCTCGTTGTACTGTTTGTTTCCTGCCAAAGCCATACCATAGTAGCTTATGATACTTGCATTTTTCTTGATTGAGTCAGTGTTCATGACAACATTTGCATACTGTAAAGCCTCGTCAAACTTTTTCAAATCCACAGCTGTTCGCATAGCAAGTACTTGCATAGCTGCGTCTTTTGGGAACTTTTGGATTCCAGATTGGCAAAGGTTCAAACTCTCCTCTTTCTTGTTGAGGATGTATGCAGTGAAAGCATACTCATAGTAGATATACTCTTCCAATGTGCTAGGTTTGGCCTTTGAGAAGTACTCGTATGCTTTGTCGTAGTTGCCTGCGCTGAAAAAGTTATGGCCTGCTTCAGCCTCTATCGGGTAGTCTGGGTTTATCTCTCTCAACTTGTTCAAGGCCTCTGCACTTGCTACAGGGTCGATTTTCCGATAAACATTTGAGTAGCTGATGTAACCTTGTGGATTCTTTGGATCCATTGTCATACATTGTCCGTACCATGTGGCAGCCTCTCCACCGTTGTCTTGCATGGCATAGATGTCACCTTTTAAGATGTACGCATCGCCATAGTCTTTAAACTTGGCAATGACAGCGTCTGCAACCACGTTGGCTTGGTCGTACTGCTTGTTCATTGCAAGAATGTTGCCAAGTGCTACGAGAGCCTTTGGGTCTTTTTTGTACTCCTTCTGGTAGTCTTTTAAAGTCTTCTCCAACTCCTTTGGGTTAGAGTTACCAGCCTTCAAAGTTGTCTCTATAGGCTTCAGAGCATCTTTGTAGTTGACATCCTGAGCCATCACTGGAGCGGATAATCCCATTATCAATGCTCCTGCTACTAAATATTTAATTGCTTTCATAATTCAACTTTTTTATATACAATGTTTATCGCATGAATTATCTATATTATTTTCTATTGCTTTCCCTTATTTGTTGATGTTTACTTTTTTGTAAGTAATATCCCCTCTATAGGGTAGCAGACCTGTTTTGAAGAGTATCAATTGCCCTTTAGGGCTCGTAATATAGTTGGCAAAGCTCCAAGGCAATGCCTTGTGTCCATCAACAACAATAGCGTATAATGTTCGTGCGAAAGGGTATCTGCCATCGAGCAAGTAAGCTTGGTAAGGTTTCCAGCTATTCATTGGTGTGGCTTGATCCTTGACGGATACCGATACGACGTGGATGTTCTTCTTGAATGTACAGTTTGTTGAATCTCTTCTGTCGTTTAACCAGTTAGAGCCAATGACTCCTATGGCATTTGGGGTTTGGTCAACGTATTCAATAACTTGTTTACTAGTGTTGGCAGCCATAATCTGGGTGCCAAATTTTTCTCCATGGAGCACAGAGTCAACAACGAAGTTGGTTGTAGCCGACCGTGTGTTGTCAAATACAACTTTTATTTCTCCTCTGTTGGAACCAGGGATAATGTCACTCCATTTGGTAGCCTTTCCGGTTAGGATGCGTTTCAGGTCATTGACGGTGTAACAAGTGTCATTATTGTTTTTGTTGACAATAAATGCCAATCCGTCATAGCCTATAGGGAATACAGAGGGAGTGATGTTGCTTTTCGATTTGAGATATGCAATTTCACTGTCTTTTAAAGCACGGGTCGTGAATAAAAGAGTAGTCTTGAAATCTTTTATCATTTGGAGTCCTGTCACCTCATCGGTATAGAGTGGCTTGAGCTTGGCTTTGGGATATTCAAACTCGAACTGGCTTCTCTCTTCATCGATAATAGGACTTAAACTTTCATCGGCGACGAATTGAATCGTCCCCGATGTCGGTGTGTCTGTTCTGCCATCTTTGGCTTTCTTCTGCCCACAAGAGTCGAAGAAAGCCAAAGACAACATTGTCAATCCTATAAAAATATAAGATGTTCTTTTCATTCTATTACTGCAATCTAAATACAACAGGTACAGTATATTTTACACGTACAGCAGAACCATTCTGTTTACCTGGCTTCCACTTAGGCATCGCCTTAACGACGCGCTGAGCTTCACGGTCAAGTGAAGGGTCAACAGAACGCATAACCTTGACATCTGTGATGGAACCGTCTTTCTCTACGACGAATCCAACGATTACACGCCCCTGTACGCCATTCTCCTGAGCCACAACTGGGTATTTGATGTTGCTGCTGAGGAACTGCATTAATGCACCCTGACCACCAGGGAATGAAGGCATCTCCTCTACAACGTCGAAGACCTTGTTTGCAACTTCAGGTTTTGGTGCAGGTGGTGGAGGGGGAGCTGCGACGGCGATATCGTTTCTCACGGCCTCGACAGTACGGTCTTTAACACCTTCCTTATCTTCGGCACCAACGGCTACCTTCGAGTCCAACTGATCCATCTGCTTAACTTGGTTTTCCTCTTTCACAAGGTCATCCTTCTTAATGACAGGTGCAGTAAATTTCTGAGTTTCACGAGCCACAGGTATCTCTTTCTTTTGTTCAACCTTTGGCTTGATAGGCTCAGGCTTCTTCTTCTCCTCTTTGGCCTGCTTTTGGAGATTTGCCAACTCCATCGCTTCCATATAAGCTTGTTGCTCTTCGGCTTGCTTTTGTTCGATAACTTTCCAAGCCAAGAATCCGCCTACGAGTGCTGCAGCAATGATCAAGATGAGAAGAGACTTGATGTTTCGACCGGAAGTACCCTTGCGAAGCTGGTATGCACCATACTCCTTGTTCTTTCCAGCGAAAACCATATCGACCCATTTGGGATCGTAAAGATCAATTTTTGCCATTTCTTTCTTGTTTTAATTGTTAGTATTCATCTTACATCTTCACGCTTTTAGACTTGAGAAGTTTCTCGTCGTCTGCGCTAATCTTGTCGATGACATACGTACCAATGTTCAATATCTGCATTTCATCGAGTGCGTCAACCATGTTCTTGTATGAAGCATTATCAGTTGGCTTAATGACGATGGTAAGAGTCTCAATCTTGCGACCGTTCACCTCGCCACCCTTGATCTTGCTCAACTTTTTCTGATAAATACTGTCTGGCATTGCATTTGGATTCTTTGCACGTTCAGCATTAAGAGCTCTTACCGCAATCATGATTTGTTCCACTGGGTGCAAACCTTCGCCTGTGGTATGCTCTCTCAATACCTTTCTGATGCCTTCGCTCCCCCAAGTAGTTTCCTTGATCCAGTTTGGATCCTCATACTTAGGAGTTCCTGCACCATAGTAAATCTTGTTGTCTGCTGTTAAGTAAAGCGTAATTGCGCCAGACTCCTTCGCTTCGTTCTTCTGGTCTTCCTGAGTATTCTCATCATTACTTGGCATTGTCAGCTCCATAGTCTGGGGCTTGCTCAATGATGTACACAACATGAAGAACGTGATAAGAAGCATGAGCATATCCACCATAGGCGTAAAGTCTACGCGGACATTAGCTTTTTTCTGTTTGCTTTCTTTCTTTGCCATTTATTCGTCCCCCTGTTTCTTTAACTGTGTAATCATATAGTAATGACTTTCGTCCATGTCCTGGAGCTCGTTCATCACCTTCTTCACTGTCTTGTAAGGTGTAGTTGCATCAGCCTTCAGGGCAATCTTGATGTCCTCATTGACGGTACGAGCAGCATCTACCCATTGCTGGAACTCGCTCATGCCACCATTGATGCTATCGAGAGGAATACCTTGGGTCTGGATGTACTGTGGACGCTTGTTTGCGCCCATGGCCAGATAGGTGCTGAGTTCTTTCATAGGTACACCAAACATACCCTCGCTTTTGAATGTCTCAATCTGCTTTGCAGAAAGAGTCACACCAAAGTTACCGGTCATTGAGCTTAGTGTAGAACCCAGTTGGTCGGTATTGTCTATACTCATGAATACTTGGCCTTCGCCAGTAGGTTTACCTGCGGCATCCTTTTCTGGACTTACCAAGATGGTCAGCAGGCCATTTTCTGGCACCTTGATCTCTGATACAGAACCTGGCGTATTCACCTTGACAGGCTCGTTCTTCACGAAAGTGGAGGTGAGCATGAAGAAGGTCAACAGCAGGGTCATGGTATCTGCCATAGGTGTCATATCGACCCACACATCGTTTTTCTTAATTTTTACTTTACCCATAGTGATAAAATTTTAAAGGGTTAGCAAAAATTAAGCCTCTTCAGTGTGGTTAGCTTCGTATGTCTGAGCAATTGAGTAACCTACCTCGTCGAGTGCGTATGTCAACTTGTCAACCTTGTTGGTGAATGTGTTGTAAGAAACAACGGCGCACCAAGAAGTCAAGATACCGAATGCAGTGTTGATCAAAGCCTCAGAAATACCTGCAGAAAGTGCTGCTGAGTCAGCGCCACCACCTGAAGACAAAGCGGAGAATGACTTGATCATACCAGTTACAGTACCGAGAAGACCTGTCAAAGTACCAAGAGTTACGATTGTAGCGATAATTGGCAAGTTCATTGTCAATGTAGGCATTTCGAGCTGAGTGGCCTCTTCGTGAGCCTGCTGAATCTTAGCTACCTTCTGTGACTTCTTCAATGCTGCATTAGCACCGCTCTCCATAGAAGCGTAAGCGTTCAAAGAAGCGCGTACCACGTTAGCTACAGAACCCTTCTGCTTGTCGCAGAGCTGGTTTGCCTTAGCGAAGTCGTTTGCGTTCAAGGCTGCCTTGATGTTAGCCACGAACTTAGGAAGTGCACCTGTACCAGTTGCAGTCTTGAGTGCCATCCAGCGCTCGATAGTCATTGCCAATACAGAGAGCAACAATGTGTGGATTACAGGCACGATAACACCACCCTTGAAGATTGTACCCCAAATGTCGGCTGGGTGCTCGTTAGTACCTGGATCCTGGAAGTGCATGTCGTTTCCGAACCATGTGAAGAACAATGTGAATGCGATAACTGCACATACCACGATGATCCAGAATGCGCCTCTTACTCCCTGAAAGCCCTCAGACTTCTTAGCTGGGGCTGCTTGTTTTGTAGTTGCCATAATTTTTACTTTTTAAATTATTAGTTAATAAATTTATTTATATTCTTTTTGTTTTAGCTTGCCTTAGGTGTTTTTGACACTTACGGGTTATCATCCTTCGTCAATCTTTGGCAAAGATAATAATTTAATAAGAACTGAGCACCTAATTAAGAAGTTTTAACGAGATATTCTTCAAAATTTATCCAAATATCTCGTTAATTCTTTGTTTTTTCTCACCAAAAGTGTTGCTTGACAGCTTAATTTCTTATTTTAACTTGCCTAATGCTTCCTTGATTCTGCGGATGGCCTCCACGATGTTTTCATCGCTTGTGGCATAGCTCATGCGGAAGCAGTCTGGGTCTCCGAAAGCATCTCCGCCAACAGTTGCGACATGGGCTTCCTCCAAGAGATACATGGCGAAGTCGGTTGAGTTGTTGATGGTGTATTTGTCGTACCTCTTGCCGAAGTAGCTGTTGCATTTTGGGAAGAGATAGAAAGCACCTTGTGGCATGTTGACTTCCAGCCCTGGCACTTCTTTTGCCAATTTTACGATGAGGTCGCGGCGGCGTTCAAATGCCTGGCGCATTTCTTCTACGGCACATTGGTCGAGGGTGTAAGCGGCTTCGGCGGCTTTTTGGCTTACGGAGCAAGTACCGCTGGTGTATTGGCCCTGTAGTTTGTTGCATCCCTTGATAACCCACTCCGGTCCCGCTAAGAAACCGATGCGCCAACCAGTCATGGCATAGGCCTTTGATACGCCATTGGCTATGATGACCTGGTCTTTCATGCCTGGTTCTGACGCGATGCTATGGTGCTTGCCGATATAGTTGATGTGTTCGTAAATCTCGTCGGAAAGGACGAACACTTCTGGATGTTTCTTGAGGACTTCTGCCAGTCTGGCCAACTCCTCTTTGGAATATACGCTGCCTGTGGGGTTGCTTGGAGAACAAAGAATCAACATCTTGGTTTTCTCTGTGATGGCATTCTCAAGCTGTTCCGCTGTCATCTTGAAGTCTTGGTCGAAACCTGCGTTGACGATGACTGGCGTACCTCCAGCCAACTTGACCATTTGCGGGTAGCTTACCCAGTATGGGGCAGGTATAATGACCTCGTCGCCCGGGTTGACGAGAGCGAGGATGACGTTGCAGATACCTTGCTTTCCGCCAGTGCCAACGATGACTTCGTTGACTGTATAGTCTAGGCTGTTCTCGTTTTTGAGTTTGGCAACAATAGCTTTTCGTAGATCAGGATAGCCGGGAACAGGTGAGTATCTGGAGAAGTTGTCGTCAATGGCTTTCTTGGCAGCCTCTTTGATGTTCTCTGGTGTGTTAAAGTCTGGTTCTCCTACGCTCATGTTGATAACATCGATTCCTTGAGCTTTCATTTCACTACTCTTCTGTGACATCGCCAGAGTTGCTGACGGTGCCAATCTGTTTAGACGATCAGATAATTGTGCCATAATTCAAATCTTTTGTTAAAGTATCAATTCGCTTGCAAAATTAAGCATTTTATTTCTTTTGGCGAAGAAAAAGTATCATTATTTCACGTGTTGTCGTGAAATAATAACATCTTTTTCGTTTATTTGAAGTGAAGCGTGTGCCCCATACGGTCTCTCTTGGTCTTGAGGTAACGCTCGTTGTATTGGTTTGGAACCACTTCAATGGGAACGTTTTCTACAATTTCAAGACCGTAAGCTTCGAGTCCCACCCGTTTCACTGGGTTGTTGGTGAGGAGTCTCATCTTGTGTATCCCGAGATGTCGGAGCATCTGTGCGCCGCACCCATAGTCTCTCTCGTCGGGTTTGAACCCTAGGTGGGTATTGGCATCGACCGTGTCGTATCCCTCTTCTTGCAGCTTGTAGGCGGCAATCTTGTTCATTAGGCCGATGCCTCTTCCTTCTTGTTGCATATAGACGACAACGCCTTTTCCCTCCTTCTCTATCATTTGCATGGCTTTGTGCAGTTGCGTGCCGCAGTCGCATCTTTTGCTGCCAAGGATGTCTCCTGTTGCGCAAGACGAATGTACTCTTACGAGGATAGGCTCGTCTTCCTTCCATTCTCCCTTGATGAGTGCCATGTGCTCAAGGCCGTTGCTGGCTTGGCGGAAGGGAATCAGACGAAAATGCCCGTCTTCTGTTGGCATGTCAACCTCTTCGCCAACCTCTATGAGCGATTCTTTCTTCAGGCGGTATTCTATCATGTCTTTGATGGAGATGACTTTAAGTCCCCATTCCTCAGCAAATTCCAAAAGTTGGGGCAGCCTTGCCATGGTGCCGTCTTCGTTCATGATTTCCATCAATGCTCCTGCTGGGTATAGGCCTGCCATCTTGCAAAGGTCGATGGCAGCTTCTGTGTGTCCGCTGCGTCGGAGAACTCCGTTGTCTTGGGCGTAAAGTGGGTTGATGTGCCCTGGGCGACCGAAGGTCTGTGCGGTCGAACTGGGGGAGGCCAGGGCCTTGATCGTCTCAGCGCGGTCGTGCGCCGATACACCGGTGGTACAGCCTTCGAGTTTGTCGATGGTGACTGTGAACGGTGTGCCCAGTACAGATGTGTTCTCAGACACCTGGTGTGGCAAGTCTAGCTCGTCACATCTGCTGATGGTGATGGGAGCGCAAAGCACACCACGAGCGTGCTTGAGCATGAAGTTGACTTTCTCTGCGTCTATTTTTTCTGCTGCGATGATCAGGTCTCCCTCATTCTCGCGGTCTTCATCATCTACTACGATGACAAACTTTCCTTCTTTAAAGTCTTGTACAGCTTCTTCTATGCTGCTGAGTTTTGAATCTGCCATTTTCTTGATACCTTATTTATTTAGTTACATATCCTTAATTCTGTTGATGATCTCATCGTTGGTTTGGACGGCGATTTTTAGGTCGCGTACTAACCTCATGCGGAATCTCCACATTCGCAAGTATAGTAGGATGCCAATGGGGAATAGAATTGCAGCTGTGATGTTTAGCCATTTCCGCTCGAAAGGCCGGGTGTGCGCTTTGGTGGAGAGAATGGGGTACTTGTTGATGGCATGCAAGATATACTTGTTCTTGGTGTTGGTCAAGTCCTCGATTACATCTTCCAACTCAGTGTTGATCCTGTCGATTTCGTGGTCGGGTTGATATTTGAAGAATACATTGGTGAAACTTGGCAATCGTTTCAGGTGGTGTATCTTGTTGTATGTTGTGATGTCTTGTGTGATTTGCGCCAGTCTTGCCGAGTCCTTGCTGTAGTCAGGGTCGTTGATGATGACTTCTTTGCCGAAGATGTGTCTCTTCAAGCGTAAGCCTAGCAGTTTCATGAAGAATTCCTTGTAGGCATCCATGTTGAATACGGCTGAGTCGTTGGTGGCTTTCCATGTGACAAACATGGCTAATGGTGCCATTACGGCGGTAGCCAATCCTTTTCCAAACCAGATTGCCCACATGCCGCTCCTTGACATACGGTATCCTGTATTGTCCAATATGAAGTAAACGATGAATACGAGTACGGAGATGACGACAGGGAATCCCAGACCGCCTTTTCGGATGATGGCTCCCAAAGGTGCTCCGATGAAGAAGAAAATCAAACAGGAGAGAGCCAGCATGAATTTGCTTACGGCTTCTATTTGGTGCTGTCTGATGATGTAGTCTGCGTCATTGGTTATCATGCCCTTGAAGTCGAGGTCATTTGTCTCTTGCTGTACTTCGGCCAAGGCATTGTTGACAATTCGCATTTTTTCGTCCTGTGAGTGCTTGTTGAACAATGTGTCAATGTTGAAAGCTTTTGTCATGCCTTTCTTGATGGCGGCTACAGAGTCTCGTTTGCAAAGCTTGGGCATTCTGTAGTAACGGGCGTTGGCGTCTGCGAGGAAATTCCTGCCTACTGAGTCATATACTTGGTTCAGTGAGTCGATTGCAAAGCTGATCTGTGTTAAGCTCTTCCCCTTGGCATTGTTGGACAGTGACGTGGCGTCTGTCATGCTGAAGTCTGCGTCAAAGTCAAGGACAATCCGTTTTGTGATGAATGTCTCTCGCCTGTAAGGTACAGCTGCGCTGCTGCCGAATTCACTGCTTTGCATGTTCTCAAACCATTCGCCGCTCCAAAGTGTTAACAACAAGTGCTTTTTCTCCGCGGTGCTTTGAAGCATGGCTGAGTCGGCGAGGATGATGGCTGCATCCTCGTAGCTGTTGGTCATTCGGTAAATCATGACACCATATAGCTTGCCCGTGTTGATGTCCTTCTTTTGCACATAGAGGTTGCAATTGGGGATTCCGTCATAGAAGATGCCTTCTGGAATCTCTAGCTCGGGGCTCTTTTGCTTCATGGAGATGAGTAACTGTGTAAGTTTCATGTTGGCGCTGGGTCCAATGTTGTTTTGGAAGTAGAAAGAACCAAACATGATGAAGAAGGTGATGACGATGAGCGAACGGAAGGATTGCATCAGTGAGATGCCGGCAGCTTTGATGGCTGTCAGCTCTGAACTTTCGCCCAGGTTTCCGAATGTGATGAGTGATGACAACAGAATTGCCAAAGGCAAGGCCTGTGGAACCAAAAACAGTCCCATGTACCAGAAGAACTGTGCCAGGACTTCCATGGAAAGACCTTTTCCGATGAGTTCGTCTATATATCTCCATAAGAACTGCATCATCAGCACAAACTGACAGATGAAGAAAGTTCCAACGAAGAGCAATCCGAATTGCTTGGCTATAAATATGTCTAATTTCTTGATTCGAAGCATTTTCTTTCTAGTGTGTTGAAGTTGGGTGAAAGATTCCTCAACTCCTTATCGTTTGCAAAGGTAACACAAAAAAATAAATTAGCCTTCATTTTTGCAGTTTTTATATAAAATATAGATGTGTAATGGGATAAAATGGAGTGGGAAAAATGAAAAATGCAGATTTTTTGAAAAAACTTTCGGAAAAATTTGTTCAGTCCGATTTTTTGTGTTACCTTTGCACCCGCAAATGAGAAATCACTTTGCTGCTTGGCGGGATAGCTCAGCTGGTTAGAGCGTCGGATTCATAATCCGGAGGTCGTGGGTTCGGGTCCCACCCCCGCTACAAAAGTCGGGTATGATGTCGAGAAGTCGCTATCGTCCCTTTGTCGTTTCTGCCAGGAACGACAAAGGGACGATAGCGTGTTTAATAACATTGGTCAGTAAAGTAACTATTCAGCTGCCCCCTACCCAATAGGCTAGAGGCTCTGCTTTTGGAATGGGGGCAGCTGAATAGTTACAATCGGCATAGTAGCCGACCGAACTGTTCTTTAAACATATTGTAGAACTGGTCTATCTATCAACATACCAGCATCAATATCTCCCTTTACTTTTGCAATGCCTTGGCGAATTTTCTCCAAGCTCTTGCCTTGTGGCACCTTGATACCCGCTGCATATTGGCGAAGCAGCGAGGCATTCATGCCGATATACTTGGCAAAAGCCGAGATGCTCAGAGGGTAGTAGTTGAAGAACGCCCCGACATCAAAGACGAAATGGAACTCCAAATCAGGGAACTTCTTGCCCTGCTCCTCAAAGTCCTGCCTAGCCTCGTCACGGCAAACATAGAAGTCCTCTATGGCGGCCTGTGCCGTCTTGCCGTCGCCACACAAGCCTAATCTCAAATCATCAGAATCCTTTGCCATGAAGCAAGCAAACAAATCTTTGCCTGTCTCCACCATCACTGTAACCTTTCTAGCCATACCTTTATATTATTAATAGTTGAATCAAAGCAAAAGCGACTTCATACCATTGCCATCCATGAGCCATGAGGGACAACCCGGGCTTAAAGCCCGAGCTGTCGATAGATGGATTTCAGAGTTCCTTGCGGAACCTCTGTCGTTCCATGTCGGGCGACAGGCTTTTCCTTGCCATTGGCAGGATTGAATCATTTGTCGTGCCGACCACCATGACGAAGTGGAAAGCATCTCGCTTTCCTTAACTTCTTGTACAGTTCACTGTATCTCATGTTGTTGCAATAAATATAAAAGTCGCTTTGTCCTCATTGGACGATGCAATGGTAAATAAAGTTATAATTTGCCAAATCTTAAAGTAACAAAATCGTTATGCTAACCAAACTTTAACGCTTTGCAGGCATTCTGTATGGAAAACAGACCTTGAAGCAACGAATTCTTGTTTTCTTGGTATGTGCGTAAAATTATGGATAAAATTATTCTACTTTCAAAATAAATTCGTATATTTGTGCGCAATAATAATTTTTGGGGACAATCATGGAAAGAGATAGAATCAAGATGGTAAGGCATTTCTTATACCTTATTATATATATGGCAGTGGGTTGTTTGGTGTTGGGATGTCATCAGCAACCCAAGAAATTTGTTGTCGGAGTATCGCAATGCTCTGAAGACATCTGGCGTGACAAACTCAATGATGAACTCAAGACAGGCGAGTATCTCAACGACTCAATCATTGTAAGGCTGGCTTCGTCGAATGATGACAATGTGTTGCAAAACAAGCAGGTGAACCAGTTTGTCGATGAGGGAGTAGATTTGTTGGTTGTCTCCCCGAACCAGTTGAGCGCCATTTCCAAGGCTGTAGAACGAGCTTACGACAAAGGCATTCCTGTCATACTCTATGACCGAAAGGCGAACACGGATAAATACACGGCATTCATAGGATGTGACAATTATGCCATCGGCAAGTCGATGGGGGATTTTATCTCTCGCCAACTTCATGGCAAAGGGCGCATTGTGGAAATCCGAGGACTGGAAGGTTCTTCTCCAGCCATGGAGCGTCATCGTGGTTTTATGGATGCCATTGGGAAATGTCCTGCCATACAACTCGTCGCCTCGGAGGCTGGCGACTGGAAGGAAGAGAGCGGAATCAAGGCGATGAAACGTATTTTGGAAAAGACGCAGGACTTTGATTATGTGTTTTCTCATAACGACAGGATGGCATGGGGTGCTTACGTGGCTGTCGGGCAGATGGGGGTGAAACGTCCTTATAAATATACAGGCGTGGATGCCATGGCTACCGAGGGCGGTGGCCTGGAGTTAGTGCGCGATGGGGTGTTTGAGGCTTCTTATCTTTACCCCACGAAGGGCGATGAGGTCATCTCGTTGGCGATGAAGATTCTGAAACGGCAGCCTTACGAACGTGACAACTATCTGCGTACCTCCATCATTACTAAAGACAATGCCGAGCTTACCTTGATGGAGGCTAGGGACTCGGAGCGGCAGGCCAAGAATCTTAAAATACTTCACCTGCAAGTTGACCAATATCTTTCCGATTATAACTCCCAAAAGTTCTTGTTGATTGGCTTGGTCGGTTTTCTCTTGGTCTGTATCATTGCGGCGGTATCTATTTTTAGGGGCTATGTCATCAAGGCTCGTCTCAATGAGCAGTTGGCGAATGCCAATGGCGAGTTGAAGAGAGTGAATGGAGAATTGGAAGGAAAAAATGAAGAACTGAAACGGCTGAATGGGGAAGTGATGGAGTTGACCCATTCACGACTGGTGTTTTTTACGAACATCAGTCATGAACTTCGTACTCCTTTGACTTTGATTGCCGACCCCGTGGAGATGTTGTTGGAGGACAAAGGCATCAAGGGCGAGAGCCGAGATCTCTTGAAGATGGTGCAGCGCAATGCCAAGGCGTTGCAGCAATTGGTCGGTTCCATACTCGATTTCCGCAAAATTCAGAATGGCAAGATGGAACTGAAGCTCTGTCGCTTTGACGTGGTGAAAGCCTTGCATGTATGGATTGGAGATTTTGCCTTGACCGCCGAGCGCAAGAGCATCCGGCTTCATCTGGACACCTCTTTGTATGTTTCTTCTCCCGAAATCGTAGCTGATGAGGAGAAAATAGCGCGTGTTGTGTTCAATCTTCTGAGCAATGCACTGAAATATACACCAACAGGTGGTGACATCTTCGTTTCTCTGAAGAGTGGAGATGGCGATACTCTCCGGGTGGATGTGCGAGACACTGGCAAGGGTATCGCACAAGAAGAGGTTGCGCAAGTGTTTGAGAGGTTCTTCCAGGCTAAGGGAGCCGCCAGCGGAACGGGCATCGGACTGGCTCTGGTCAAGTCTTTTGTGGAATTGCATCATGGCGAGGCTAGGGTAGAGAGTGAGTTAGGGAAAGGTTCGGATTTCTATTTCGTGATTCCAAGAATGCAGGAAGGGGAAGTTGTCCACAATATGGACAAGACTGTGGATAACTCTGCAACTTCCTCATCTATAGATGCTAGCCAACTTGTAGATGAGCATACTTTGCAATATATCGACGAAGCTGACAAGAATGGTGGAAAACTCCAGCAGGTAGTGGACGAGCATATCAACAAGCCAACTCTGTTGATCATTGATGACAACAATGATATTCGGCGGTACGAACGAACCATTCTTCAGGGAGAGTATATCGTCTTGGAGGCTTCTGATGGTCATGAGGGTTTGAAGATAGCTAAGAAAGAGGTGCCTGATTTGGTAATCTGTGACGTGATGATGCCCGTGATGGATGGTCTGGAATTCACCGAGCTATTGAAGGCCGACATGGCCACTTCGCACATTCCTGTCATCATGCTCACGGCGAAGAATCTGGAGGAGCAACGTGCAGATGGATACGAACATGGTGTCGACTCTTATATCACTAAACCGTTCTCCGGCAAGGTCTTGCTTGCTCGCATCGATAACCTTTTGAAACAGCGTATGGTTCTGAAAAGTCATTACCAACACATTCTTCAGCAGGCCAAGTCTTCGGTATCCGTTGTCCAAGAACAAGACGAGAATCGTCTTGAACCGCGCGACAAGCAATTTGTCAAACAGCTTCATGACATCATTCAGGCACATCTTTCCGATGCAGATTTCAGTGTGGAGGATATAGGTAAGGAAATAGGCCTGAGCCGGGTGCAGTTGTATCGCAAGGTGAAGGCGATGACAGGTTCTTCTGTGGTTGATTTGATTCGCAAAGCTCGTTTGGCAAAAGCCAAGCGACTGCTCGAAAGCCGTAGCATGAGTATTAGTGAAGTGGCGTATGATGTAGGTTTTTCCTCGCCATCTTATTTCACTAAGTGTTTCAAGGATGAGTTCGGTATGTTGCCAGGAGACGTAGTAGGGAAGATGTAGTAGGGAAGATGTAGCCCTTCCCTACTAGTCTTCGAACTCCAGTTCTAGTTCGATGTATTCGGCTTTCCTAATCGTGTTTTCCTTGCCAGCGTTTGGGTTTTCCTCTGATGTGGCGTTGCTTACCGAAAGTCCCAACAGACGGATGGGATGGGCAGAGGAATAGTCCACCAGTTTGAGCAATTTCTTGGAGAGAGGCAGAATGTCGTCTTTCTTTTTCAAGATTTTTCCTTGTGAGATGCTTCGGGTAATCTGTGTGAAGTCGGCAAACTTGACCTTCAAGGTTAGGGTCTTTCCCTCAAAGCCACTTTTCGCGATGCGATTTGTCAGTTCGATGACCGTATGGTATAGCTCGATGATGACTGCCGACTTGGTGTAGATGTCTTCGAGGAAAGTCTGTTCACACCCCACCGACTTGCGTTCCCTGTAGGTGATGACGGGGCGCTCGTCAATGCCTCTGGCGAAATTGTAAAAGATGTAGCCTGCCTTGCCAAACACTTCCACAAGATGAGTCTCGGACACCTTTCTCAGGTCGGCACCATTGAAGATGCCCATGAAGTGCATCTTTTGTAAGGTCTTCCTCCCCACACCCCAGAAGTCCTCCACGGGCAGTTGGGCGATGAAGTCGAGTGCCTTGTCGGGATGGATGGTGCAGATGCCGTCGGGCTTGCGGTAGTCGGAAGCCACCTTGGCGAGAAACTTGCAGTAGCTGATGCCCGCCGAGGCGGTCAGCCCTGTCTCCTCCTTGATGCGAGCCTTGATTTCCTTGGCGATGTCCACCGCCATCTCCATTCCTTTCTTATTATGAGTGACATCGAGGAATGCCTCATCGATGGAGATGGGTTCGATGAGGTCGGTGTATTCTTGGAAGATATGGTGAATCTGATCCGACACTTCCTTATAATGCTCGTGCCGGCAGGGTACGATGATAAGCTCCTGGCATCGTTGCTTGGCCTGGATGATGGACTGGGCGGAATGTACGCCCCACTTGCGTGCCTCGTAGCTGGCAGTGGAGACCACACCTCGCGGACCGTCGAACCCCACCGCTATCGGTTTGCCCCGAAGTTCGGGATGGTCTCTTTGCTCCACTGCGGCAAAGAAGGCATCCATGTCGATATGTATGATCTTTCGGTTTGTCATCCGTGCAAAGATAGTCAAAAAAACTAAATGTTCTATTTTTGCTATGTGTTATTTAAGGATATTTATAAGGTGTTGCTATTCAGTGTAACTATTCAGCAGCCCCCATCCCAAAAGCAGAGCCTCTAGCCTATTGGGTAGG
>CAVBGK010000031.1:45429-87182 GCA_963594995.1 Bacteroidaceae bacterium | reverse complement strand
TCAAAAGCGAGTGCAAAAGTACAAACTATTTCGCAACCCACCAAATTTTTCGGCGGGAAAATTACAAAAACAATACGTTTTTAACATTCGTTTATTTTTAAGAGAACAGAAACACACCTCGCACTTTATTATATACATACGCACGTTCACGCACACAGGCATGGGCGCACACACTGGCGCATTCCATTATTAATGTAAAGAAATCTCGCAAGGCGGACATTGCCGCCTCCCGAGGCGGGAAAAATTACCTCGGGAGGAAAAAATTCCTGCGTCACGAGGGAAAAATTCCTGCATCACGAGGTAATTTTAAAAGTGGGGTAAGGGAGACCGTCGGACATACTGCCCCAAAAAATGCCATTTGTCAATAAAAATTTGCAATTTCCCAAGCAAAATACCTAATATCAAAAGGGGTGGAGCATCATCAATAATGCCCCACCCTCTTCTTCATAGCTAAAACTTTCGGAAATTCAAACGCAAGGTTTTCGACCTCAGTACCATCTTGCTACCACTCAGAGCCTCTTTCGCAAAACATTCTGGAATCTGGTTGACTCCAAAATACCGTAAATCATCAGTGACATCACCCTGCGGAATATCACCGCCATCCTCTCCGTTGTCTTGATGACCATGGTTCAGAAAAACTTCAGTAATCTTCAGACTATCGGAAGTTTGCTCAAAACGAAAATAAAAACTTGCTATCCCCAAGTCATTCTCCCGAGCGGCAATCAATTTATGTTCAACTCCCCAGAAAACACGCTTCTTCGAAAAATCCACACATTTTCCATTCTCCAAAGAGTCTATACTCTCCAAATGCCAGAAGCCATCCAAATCTCCGTTCTTGCTAGACTCCAACTCGCAAGAAGAGAAAGATACTGTCGCTCCAAGGGCCATGAGAAATCCCACGGCGGCGAGGCACTTATTCTTGATTTGATATATCATTACTCTTTCCTTTTATGTCCCTTATTAAAATCTAATATCTCACTTTTTAGAGCCTAACATCCCCGCCTTGCTTACCGTCAACTGAAAGCCAGCATTATGCCCCAACATCTCGACGCTGCCGAAATCCATGCCATATCCCCCGCGCACCTTCCAACCATGGTTGAAACGAAATCCGCCCTCGATAAGGAAACTCACATTGTGATGCATCTTGCAGAACGGATTTTGGTAAGTACCCCATCCCTTCTGGTATGTGGCAAGCACACGATAGTCAAAAAGATCCGTTGGTTGGCCATCGAAACCAAGATGATATGCCACAAAACGATTGTTTTTCAGGTCGAACATACCATCCTCATTGTATATCGGGGAACGATACAATGGGTTGCCGATTACTTGTCCCCAGTGCTGCCACCCCGTATAGATGCCATGGGTGTAATACCCATCACACCCTGCCAAGTGGTCGGGAATGTTCACCGTGTGGTCGTGGTTGTAAGGACCGCTCTGATACTTGGTGTAGATATACTCCAACACGATGTTGCGAAGCCATCTTCCATACTTGACATTCAGCTCTGCACCAAGCATGATGTCCTTGAGCTTATAGCGGTAGTAACGCCGTTTCTTGCGCTGCATCCACTCCTCTCCATCACCATATCCGTCGTAGTCAAGGAAGAACATCTGGCTGTGGTCTTCGAAGAAATGGTCACCATAAAATCCCAACCGCCAGGTGTCAGCATCATAATTGAGACGGAACACCCAACTACCCAAGGTGTTGCCAGCCACATTCGCATAAGCACCATCGGTCGCATCGGCGCCACCAGGCACAAAAGCATGCCACATTCCCTTCAAGCCCCCCTCCGTAGGAACCTGCACCATTCCTTCGGAAGAACTGCAATAAGGTGTACCGCCAAACTGTGCAGCCATCTCCAAGCCTAACTCCAGACTGATTGGGCAGAAAACATCCTCGTTGCCTATTCTCAAATATCCCGCTTTGCTATGATAGAGCACGCCGTCGGCATACTTAGACTTGCATTGAGTGAAGTCATGCTGCCAGTTGTCATCTGTCATCTTGCCGTAAGCGATATGCCCCTTCAGTTGTACCCAATGATTAAAAATCGGAAGTGCCCAATACTTGGGCAAAGCCAAACGCACCTGCGGAACAGGACGGGCATTGATGCCAAGAGTCTGGCTACCGCTACTCAAGGACTGGTTCTTCAGTTCCATAGGATATTCCTTGGCGCCAATGCTCAGCACCCCATGCAGCCAACGAGCCTCCACAAAGGCTTGCTGTATTACAACTTGGCTCGTGTAATGGACTGGCGCAACCACATCCAAGCCATACCCAAAGCCCCAACGGCGAGCCGAATCAGCATGAAGCGGACGTATCACACTCGCCCGCAAATAGCCATTGTTCTTTTCCAGCGAACTGAGTCCATGCTTATTGGCATTAAGCCACAATGGTGTCTTTCCCTTTGAAAGGGAGCCTTGCATCTCTACCTGATAAGTCAAATCCTTGCCCAAATCAAGCTTGTCAGGTTCTCCTCCCTCCTGCCAAGCATATTGTGCAGAAACAGCAAGAGGCAAAAGCAAGGCTCCAAGAACTGAGAATTGTCTGTTTTTGAATTTCATCTGTTTTAACTTCTCTTATTTTAGAGTATAACGGAAGATGACATCTTTTTATTATATAAGAACTTCCCTCAAAGATAACCTTTAGGGATTTTCCCCTCCCCCTTTAGGGAAAAACCTTTCGACATGACGATATTTTGCCCTATCTTTGCATCGTAAACTAGAAGATGCAAGCTTTTTGGTTTACAAAAAAAAGAAATTAACAACAAGAAGTTAAACTTTTAAAGACATACAATTATGAAAAAGTTTATAGTAGCCTTGGTGGCAATGATCACGATGACCGTGACTTCCGCTTCCGCAATGAGTTACGAGCAGGCACGTCAACAAGCCCTCTTCCTCACCGACAAGATGGCATACGAACTCAATCTCACAGACGACCAATATGAGGCAGCCTACGAGATAAACCTTGACTACCTGATGGGGGTCAACAGTGTCGATGACCTCTACGGAGTCTATTGGCGCCAGCGCAACCTAGACTTGAGCTATATTCTCCTCGACTGGCAGTATCGCTCATATCTCAATGCCACTTATTTCTATCGCCCACTCTATTGGGACGGTGGTTTCTGGCACTTCGGCATCTACGCACGCTATCCACACCGTGACTACTATTTCTTTGGCCGGCCTCAGTTCTATATGTCTTACCATGGAGGACACAGCTGGAGAATGAATGGAGGTAGAAGTTGGTACAACGGACGTGAGTTTGGCGGTCCACGACCAGGCGGTCAACAAAGGATAGGCATGCGCGACGGTTTCAACCGTGGAGACTTCGGCCGCGGACAGAGTTTTGGCAACATGAGCCGCACCAACACCCCCCAGTTCGGCAACCGTACCTCCACCAACAACAGCCGTCCGCAAAACATGAACAGCCGTCCACAGAGCAGCACTCGAACCACCGTCACACGCGACCGTTCGAATTTCGGAGGAAACCGCAATGGTAATTCGTTCGGCAACCGCAACAACACGGGGACATTCGGAGGCAACTCAACTAGCCGCTCATTTGGCAGCAACCGCAACAACACGAGCTCATTCGGAGGCGGCTCCAACTCCAACTCAGCCAAGAGTTTCACCCCTCGCTCCACACCTAGCAACTCCGGTTCGTTTGGAGGTGGCAGCCACTCTTCATTTGGCGGAGGCCGCAGTGGAGGCAATGTAGGCGGTGGGGGCCACAGCAATGGCAGCAGCTTCGGAGGCCGCAGATAAAACATACCAGAGACTATACCGTAATTTTTGACATAAGTAAAAGAAGATAGTTAGAGAGTTATATGCTATCTAGATATATAAAGTAAAAGATGTTAGAGAGTTACAAATATATACGAAAAAAATTAGAGAGTTAACACAAAGGCTTCCCTTCTCCTATATGGAGAGAATGGGAAGCCTTCTTTTTGCTTCATTTGCCATGATTCCGCTTTTCTTTCGGAAGTTCCTGAAGCAATGAGATTTACCCGATTTACAGCAAATATAAAAACGAATGATATAATTGCGCCGCAAAAACATAAAGCACCAAGTAAGGTGCGCCAAAAACAACACCCAGTCTCAAAGCATCAAAAATACCCTCTATTCCCTTGATGTTGCCACTTATCAGCCCATAACTTCCACAGACCACCGTTACAGAAAAAGCCAAATAAGGGATGATGCTTTGCGTAAAACTGCTTGGCACCAAACCACCCATCACATTGAGCAAAATGGCATGAGGCAACAATGTCAGTGCCAAGATGACGAGAATGAATACCCCTAATATGAAGCCAGCTACCCCCATCGCAAAACGATGACGGTATTCCTGATGATTATAATGGGAAATGCGACTAGACGCAAACATCCCCCTAGCCATGCTACACAACATAAGCCACACCAGCAATGGCGAGGCTAGCGTATATTGAAACTGACCGAAGAACCACCGAATCCCTTCCGCACTCAAAAGAGAGTGAGAGAAATCCTCAGGCCAAGCAGCAGTCAATAGCCACGAGGAAAGCATCAGTACAATTTGTCCCACACACAACCAAAAAGCTACGTATGAAAACAGTTTCTGTCTTTTCACCATTTCATTAAGATTTACTCCTCATCGGGCTCTATGTTGTCGATGTCGAGGATGCGCAACTCGCACGCTCTCACCGCTAAGCGAGTCGCATTGACGCCCATGCCCCTGTTGCCGTCCGGGAATAGCTTCTGAACCAGTTCATTCTGGCGTTTTTCCAGACTTTTCACCCCAAAGGGCATACCCCGAAGATTCGTAATTTGCTCCTTCGTATAGCCCAGGGCCAGATGACGAAGGAACCGCTCGTCGTACTCATCAATCTCATAATTGACCAAGGCTTCCTGACGCATCAACTGACTATTGACGCTGCGTTTGAACCTGTCAACTATCTTTTGAAGGATAGGCTGGTTGAACACCATTTTCTTACCGCTCATGCAAGAAGCCACATCGCCACGCGTCAGCAACTCACCACTCTTCAGTATGATGCCATCGCAACCGGCATCAAGGACATCCACCCACAGTTTTTCGTTCAACACCTCACCCGTAAAGATCAACACCTTCACATGAGGATATTGCTCCTTGGTATGGCGACATATTTCCACACCCACCGTCGTAGAACCACCAAGTCCGAGGTCTAGCAATACCAAGTCCGGCAACTGCTGCTTGATGAGTTTCCAATAGGCGACCTCATTTTCTGCCGTTCCGATGACTTCCGCCTCCGGAATGTCGTTTTTGAAAATTCCTTCCGTACCCTTCAACTCCAAGGGAACGTCCTCTACTATGATTACCTTAAAATTGTCCATATCTGTTTTGCATTATGATTCTATCATTACATTACTTTCTATCCATGCCTTCAACTCACCCAAAGCATTTTGGCAGGCAAAGTAGCCTCTATCCTAAGAAAACCTTCCTCACTTGCCTTAGCCTGTATTCCACAACCACGCAGGTTGGTCACCTCCCCTATCTCACGTACAATCTGCCTACACAGCAAATACCGCAAGTCTGAGGTCAGAGGGGTAAAGAGCTGAGAGTGCAGTTGGGCATCATACGCTACGTCCTTCTGCACTACATAAAGGATGCCGTACGGAGTTCCAGGCAACACCTGCCCTCCCTGGTCAGAGTTTCGGGAGTTGCCTTTCATCAACTCCGTGAGGTATAGGTAGAGATACTTATCGTATTTCACATTTCCTTCCACCTGTTCCATCGCCTGTGCACTGAGCATCGCATAGAGTGACTTGTAGTAATCCACCAACTCCTGAAGAGATTTCACGTCAGACGGATGTTCCTCTATCAGTTGCCGGATACGCGAAGGATAATACATCGTTTCATGCTTGAGCGTGGAGAGGCAATTGTCAAGTATAAGGTTGGACACATGGAGTTTTCCGTTCTCATATTTCACCCGGTGCACCTCGTCTTCCAACAATTGGTTGTCAGCAATCTTGTCATTCGACACACCTTGCCCCTTTCTCAATTCTTCCTTAATATCCTCTACCACCTTGTCAAGCCGCTCCGTAATATGAGAAGTCCTTCCCTTTTGGTCCCAGAGCTTGTCTATCTGCAACAACTTCTCGGGAACAGAAAGGTCACTCAACAATAGCCTGTTGATTTCCCTGACTCTGTCTTCTGCAAAACGATAGCTCACAACATGTCTGTAGTAAAGGAAATAATAAGCTACCGGCAACTGCAAAAGCAGGAGCAGGAGCAAGATGACTGCCACCGTCTTCGAATTCTTCGCCAGCTGCATCGTGCGCACATAGCCAGAAAGCGTGTTGTCGGCACTCCGCTCACGGAAGAGTTGGGTATATACCTTGTTGTTGCTGTAATAAAGCGACCAATTGTGCAAGGCCAAGGCTGCAACGGCACTTTCATTTCGTACGTCGAGTATCACATTGTAATTGGTGCGAACACTGTCCTCAAACCACTTCAGTTCCGCAGCATCCGATACGTTTGGCTTACTTACCATGAGAACCTTCCCTTGTGGGTACAGACGAAGATAATGTCTGTTGAGGTAGTAAATACACGAATCGGCGAATTGCAAGGTGCGGGCGTATGTTCCGTTGATGTTGCTGAAATATGCACTATCGGCGAAATCGTCTGCACGTTGCAAGTCTGAAGAAGCCTGGTTTTCAACCTTCGTATGCTGATGGTGCAACGTCTTCTTGACGATTTCGTTACCATTGGTTTGCATTTGCGCCCCCATAGGCAAACAGGATGCCCACAGAGCCGATACCACCCAAACGGGCCACATCATCAACTTTCGTGTTACTCCCTTAGGCAAACGAAAACGGAATACGCTGCCCTTTCCGACCTCGCTATCGACCTCTATACGGCAAACGGAAAATATGCTGCTCACTTTCTTGTATTTTTCGATGATACCCTTGCAGTTGAGAAGCCCAAAACCATGTCCCCCCATATAAGTTCGGTCAAAGACATGAGCCAGTTGTTGCTCATCCATTCCCCTTCCCGTATCTGCCACAGACACCTCCACATACTCTTCCTTCTCCTCTGCCGAAACTATCACCTTCCCTCCCTTGGAAGTAAATTTACGAGCATTGTCAGCTATTGTATTCACCATAAAAAGGGTCAGCGTCCGGTCTGCCTTTACCATAGCATCCGTAGGCAGCACCTCCAGGGTAATACCTTTCATCCGGTATCCCATCTCTCCTTTCTTAACAATATCGAAGAGAGGTTGCAACGGAAAGCTGGCAATACGCAAGTTCAAAGTTCCTTGACGCATTTGAATCCATTGGGTCAAGACTTGGTTATATTGGTTGATTTTGTCGGTTAGCTCCGAAATGTATTGGTAACGTTCTTGCTTGACTTCCTCCGTATCTTTTCCATCCACCAGCCGGTTGACCTCATGAATCATACGGTCTATGAAAGGGGAGATGCTGTTGACGAGCGAAATCTTGGCACGTTGCTCGAGGTTACGTTTCTTGTTGTCAGCCAAATGCACACGAGCCACCTGAAGTTCCTCTTCCAGTTCCTCCCTTCTCTCCGTGATTTCTTCGATATATTTCGAGTTGCGTTGTTTCCATTCCTCCAACGGTTCCAGAAGACCAGTCAGCGGATTCTGCTTGATTTTCCTCCTTCTCATCCGGTCGAAGACATAAAGCAAGAGCGTAACCAAGACGATGACCGTTATCACCGCCGCAATCATCCAGTTGAGCTGGGTCGCATTATCGTCCAGAATCGCCGCACGAGCCTCCAGCAACCTGTCTTGGCGTGTCTGCTCCTGCAGGTCGAGATAGATATTGCGGTTGTAATCGCTATTGGGTTTGTCATCAATGGCAGAATACACCAAGCACAGCCGTTCTCGGATTGAAGCCACCAAGTCGGGGGCAGCACTGACCGCCTTGTTAATCTGGAGAGCACGCAACAAGCAGTCACCAGCCGACTGATAATCCCTGATGGCAAAGTAACATTCCGACAAGGTACGATAACCTCCGGCGATCTGATAGACATCGCCATACGACAAGAAGAGGTTAAGCGCACGCTGCGCCAGATTACCTGCCAAAAGAGAATCGGGCATCTGTTCCACGTTGAGATATTTGATTGCCGGGAGATTGTTCTTGATAAGAAAATCCCGCATCTTTGCATTTTGCAGATGCTCGCTGATGGCTTGCAGGGCGTTGGCTTCCCAATACGGATACCCGCCGGGCGTTCCTCCATTCTGTGAGGCCGTACTCCCCCCCGAGGCCAACATATAGCATTGCATCAGATAGTCAAACTCAGTCTGGGCTATCTGTTCTGCCGTTCCTTTTGTGATTGCACCTCCCGATCCAAAATTATATAAATAGTTGAGATACTGTGCGCTGTCACCTTCAATGGCATCAGGGTCTAGGTTTCCGAGAGCCTTCATCATCGGTTCTTCCAAGCCTACATAATAAAAATAGGTGGCATCCACTATATCAAACTCACTTTTTGCATAGGCAATACGACGACGCTCCCTATCCGGCAAGTTATTGGCCTCCTCCCCGATGCGCCGCAACCGAGCCATGGCACGCTCCCGATAAGTATAAAAATCTCTGTTGTGGGATTCTCTTTGACAAATACGCATATTCTGCACATCCGCCACGAGAAGCTCCAATTGATTGTTGCTCCTCGCATCCACAAGGTCAAGCCACTTACGCGCCTCCTTGTAGTTCATCTTAGCCATCTCCACAAAGGCAAGATTGTTGCATGCCTCCGCATATCCGGCACTATAATCATCAGCCAACTTCAATGCCTCACGCGCTAAGATTCTAGCAGAGTCAAGGTTACGGTAATGATAAGCATAAGATCGACTATTCAACTCATCGACACGTTCCTTGTGAGACGGAGAACAAGCTGAAAAGAAAAACAGCACTATCATCAAGAAAGTGATAGTGCTGCTATATAGTTTATAATATGTAAATCTCAATATACTAATATTTCCAAGACATATTATATTGCATGACGCAAAAAGAGGTTATGCACGAGCCTTGGCGATATAGCCAAGAGCCTCCTGACACTTAGCGGTGATGGCAGCCCAGTCACCGGCGGCTACAGTCTCCTTAGGGAAGAGCTTGGAACCCATACCCACACAGAGTACGCCTGCCTTAATCCAAGGGGTAAGGTTATCCTCTGTTGGCTCTACAGCACCAGTCACCATGATGTTGCTCCAACGCAAAGGCGCCATCACGTTCTTGACGAACGAAGGACCACCCACGTTGCCTGCGGGGAACACCTTGGTTACATCACAACCTGCAGCCTGTGCATTGTTGATTTCCGTAACCGAGCCACAACCTGGCGAATAAGGAACCAAACGACGGTTGCAAACAGGAGCAATCTCCGGGTTGAAGTTTGGACCTACGATGAAGTTGGCACCAAGTTGGAGATAGAGAGCAGCTGTACCTGCGTCTATCACAGTACCCGCGCCCAAGATCAACTCTGGACACTCCTTGTCAGCCCACTTGACCAACTCGCCGAAGATTTCATGAGCGAAATCGCCACGGTTAGTGAACTCGAACACACGAACACCGCCCTCATAGCAAGCCTTGATGACATTCTTGCAAATGTCGATATCCTTGTTGAAGAAAACAGGCACCATACCAGTCTCTTTCATGGCTGCCATGACCTGCATTTTGCTAAATTTTGCCATTATTTTACTTTATGTATTTTAAAATGTATTATTATCTCTGTACACGACCATTGGCATTACCACCGGCAAGACTCTCTACTTCGTCAACAGACACCAGGTTGAAATCACCAGGAATTGTATGCTTCAATGCTGAAGCTGCAACAGCGAACTCCAAAGCCTCAGCTTGATTGGGCTTGGTCAGGAGACCATGAATCAGGCCACCGGAGAAAGAGTCACCACCACCAACACGGTCGATGATTGGGTTGATGTCATAGTGCTTGCTTTGATAAAACTCCTTGCCGTCGTAGATAAGAGCCTTCCAACCATTGTGGGTAGCAGAAAGAGACTCACGTAGAGTAGAAACGACATACTTGAAGCCAAACTCCTTCATCATGCCCTGGAAGATACCGTAGTATCCCTCTGCATCGGTCTTGCCTCCCTCTACGTCAGCGTCTGGCTTAAAGCCCAGGCAAAGCTGAGCATCTTCCTCGTTGCCGATGCAAACATCCACATACTGCATCAAAGGGCGCATCACAGAGATTGCCTTCTCTGAAGTCCATAGCTTCTTGCGGAAGTTGAGGTCAACCGATACGGTCACACCATGACGCTTTGCGGCCTCGCAAGCCAACTTAGTCAATTCAGCAGCCTTGTCGCTAATGGCAGGAGTGATGCCGCTCCAGTGGAACCACTGGGCACCTTCCATAATCTTGTCGAAGTCAAAGTCAGCAGGGTCAGCCTCAGCGATAGAACTGTGTGCACGGTCATAAATGACCTTGGAAGGGCGCATGGAAGCACCTGTCTCTGCATAGTAAAGGCCCACGCGGTCACCTCCACGAGCAATGAAGTCGGTGTTCACACCATAACGACGCAAGGCATTGACTGCTATCTGACCTATCTCATGCTTAGGCAACTTAGATACGAAGTATGCCTCGTGACCGTAGTTTGCCACACTCACTGCTACGTTGGCCTCACCACCGCCAGGGATGATACGGAAAGAATCACTCTGAATAAAACGGTCGTTGCCCTCTGGAGACAAACGAAGCATAATCTCACCTAATGTTACAATTTTTGCCATTGTTTTGAATTGTTTTTAATTTGTTTCTTTATAGTTGTTTTTGTATGATATCCAAATCATCGTGGCAAAAATAAGCATAATTTCCCGAATAACGAAACAAAATCAAAGTTTTTTTGTTTTTTTCAGCAAAAAAAGTGCTGTGCATTCGCACAATTCAGAATTTTGTTGTATATTTGTGCCGAATTTGTCGGTTTGTGGTCGCACACAACACCGCTATGACAATCAACCAAACTCTTAAAGCTATGGCCGAAAAAATCAGAATAAAGGATATCGCCGAGCGGGCTGGCGTATCAGTGGGAACAGTAGATAGAGTCCTGCACGAACGCCCGAATGTCTCCAAGCCTGCCCGCGAGAAGGTGGAACAGGCTCTCAAGGAGATGAATTACCAACCAAACATGTACGCCAGCGCACTGGCGTACAACAAGTCTTACACCTTCTACCTTCTGATTCCCAAGCACGAATCGGAGGCTTATTGGGAAGAGATTGAGGAAGGGGCACGCAAATGCGAGGAAACACGCCGTGATTTCCACATAGACTTGGAGATTCTATTCTATGAGCGTTCGAGCGAGGAGTCATTCCGCCAGCAGGGTAAAACCATAGTGGAGGCAAAGCCCGAGGGGGTAATCGTGGTTCCATCCACGCTGGTGGCGACCCGTGACTTCACCGAACAGTTGCATGACCTGAACATTCCGTTCATCATGCTCGACTCTTACATGCCCGACCTCAAGCCCTTGTCTTTCTTCGGGCAGGACTCCTTCTGCAGCGGTTTCTTCGCCGCCAAGATGCTTATGATGATTGCGGGCAAGGAGAAAGAGATTATGCTGATGCGCCAGACCAAGGATGGCACGGTAGTCAGCAAGCAGCAGGACAACCGCGAGGTGGGTTTCCGCCATTATATGCACGACCATTACCCTAGCGTGCGAATCATCGACCTTGACCTCCCTCTCGACGGCACACGCACGGAATACGGAAAGATGCTGGAGAAATTCTTCAACACTCATCCGAATATGCATCATTGTATCACCCTTACCTCCAAGGCACACATCGTAGGCGACTTCCTACTGAAGACCAACCGCCGTGACGTGCAAATCATGGGATATGACATGGTGGAGAAGAACGCCAGATGCCTGCGCGAAGGCAGCATCTCCTTCCTCATCGCCCAGCATGCCTATATGCAAGGCTACAACTGTGTAGAGACTCTCTTCCGCGCCCTCGTGCTAAAGAAGAAGGTAACACCAGTGAACTATATGCCCATCGAACTTTTGATGAAAGAGAATGTAGATTTCTACCGTCGAACGCAACTGTAGAAGAAAGGGAAATCAAATTTTTCCCACAAGAACATGATTATACAAAGACATTAATACATAATATAAAACAGACTACAAAATGGAACTATCAAGCTTTATCAAAATCAACCCTGCCGACTCGGTAGTGGTTTGTCTTCGCCCATTGCAGAAAGGCGAAGCCATCGAGGTAGATGGCAAGTCCGTCACCCTGTTGCAGGACACTCCGGCAGGCCACAAGGTGCTCATCGACGACACTCCTGAAGGAACCGACATCATCAAGTACGGCTACCCCATCGGCCATGCCAAGCAAGACTTGAAGCAGGGCGAGTGGGTCAACGAGAACAATCTCAAGACCAATCTGGCCGGAACTTTGGAATATACCTACACCCCCGTAGATGAGCAGTTGAACATTGCCAAGGAAAACCGCACCTTCAAGGGATATGTCCGCAAGAATGGCGAAGTTGGCGTGAGAAACGAGATATGGGTGGTTCCTACCGTAGGGTGCGTCAATGGCGTAGCAGAGAAGCTGGTGGAGCTCCTGAAGAAGGAGACGGGATGCGAGGGCATCGACGCCATCCATGCCTGGCACCACAACTTCGGCTGCTCGCAGCTATCAGGCGACCACGAGAACACTCGCAAGGTGCTCCGCGACATCTGCCTTCACCCCAATGCAGGCGCGGTGCTCGTACTCTCGCTCGGTTGCGAGAACAACCAGCCAGACGCTTTCATGGAGATGCTTGGCGACTACGACAAAGACCGCATCAAACTGCTTGTCACCCAGAAAGTGGAAGGTGACGAACTCGAAGAAGGCATGAAGATTCTCCGCAACCTCTATGGCAAGGCCAAGAACGACAAGCGTGAAGACGTACCTGTAAGCAAGTTGCGCGTTGGCTTGAAATGTGGCGGCTCCGATGGTTTCAGCGGCATCACCGCCAATCCGCTGGTAGGCGAGTTCAGCGACTGGCTCGTAGCGCAGGGCGGCACCTCTATCTTGACAGAGGTACCAGAGATGTTTGGTGCTGAAACCATCCTCATGAACCGTTGTGAGAACAAAGATTTGTTCGACAAGACAGTACACCTCATCAACGACTTCAAGGAGTATTTCCTCAGCCATGGCGAGCCTGTGGGCGAGAATCCTTCTCCTGGCAACAAGGCTGGCGGCATTTCTACCCTCGAAGACAAAGCTCTCGGTTGCACCCAAAAGTGCGGTCGCGCCCCTGTCAGTGGTGTATTGAAGTATGGTGACCGATTGGAGACAACGGGCCTGAACCTCCTCTCCGCGCCTGGCAACGACCTCGTGGCAGCGACAGCTTTAGCTTCAGCCGGATGTCAGTTGGTGCTCTTCACGACGGGTCGCGGCACCCCGTTCGGCACCTTCGTACCAACCATGAAGATTTCCACCAACAGCACCTTGGCGAAGAACAAGCCTAACTGGATTGACTTCAATGCAGGCGAGCTTGTAGAGGGCACGGAGATGAAAGCCCTCGTACGCAAGTTCATCGACAAAATCATATCAGTGGCCAGTGGCGAGGAAGCTCGCAACGAATACAATGGCTATCGTGAGATTTCCATCTTCAAGAATGGAGTAACATTATAAACTAGTTTGGAGCTGGAGGTTAGGACTTCATGGCATTTCCAACCTTCTTTCTCCCAACTTCTAACTACAAGAAGGATGAGTAACCAAAAAGGATTGCTGGCATTGTCGCCTCTGATTTTACTGATTGCAATGATTGCTCTCTTCACGGGCTATTCCGCCGTGGAGAGCCATAAGGACACCAATCTGTCGCTCACCGTGGCATTCATGCTCTCCAGCATCTATGCCGTGGCCATCTCTGGAGGCATACCCATCAAGAAGCGCATCGACACTTACAGCCGGGGGGCAGGAGCCAGCAACCTGATGCTCATGCTGTGGATATATGTGTTGGCAGGAGCTTTCGCCGCATCGGCCAAGGCGATGGGGGCAGTTGATGCCACCGTCAACTTCGCTCTCAGCGTGCTGCCTGCCGGCATGATATTACCAGGATTGTTTCTCGCAGCCTGCTTCATTTCGTTGTCCATAGGCACAAGCGTGGGAACCATCGTGGCTCTCGTCCCTATCGCCGCCGGGCTCGCTCACTCTGTGGATGCGAACCTAGCCCTTACAGTGGCCATCATCGTAGGCGGGGCTTACTTCGGTGACAACCTTTCATTTATCTCCGACACAACCGTCGTGGCGACCCAGACACAAGGATGCCAGATGAGCGACAAGTTCCGGGTCAATGCCCTGATAGTGATACCGGCGGCCATCATCATCCTTGTCATCTATTCCTTCTTAGGTGCAGGAACGAAAGCACCCACCCACATTGAGGAGGTGCAATATTTCAAAGTATTGCCATACCTCGTGGTACTTGTCACCGCTATCGCAGGCATGAACGTGATGGCCGTGCTTACCCTGGGAACCATCCTCTGCGGCATCATCGGCATCGCCGGAAACACCCTTGGCTCTTCCGACTCCTACGACCTCTTCGGTTGGTTCTCCGCCATGGGAAACGGTGTCATCGGCATGGGAGAACTAATCATCATCGCCATGATGGCGGGAGGCATGCTGGAGATTATCCGTGAGAACGGCGGCATCGACTTTATCATACATAAGATTACCGCCCACGTAACCAGCAAGCGTGGCGCCGAGCTGTCCATCGCCGCCCTCGTCTCCATGGTGAACATTTGTACCGCCAACAACACCGTCGCCATCCTCACCGTCGGGAACATATCGAAGAAGATTGGCGACAAGTTCGGAGTTGACAACCGCAAGGCTGCGAGCATCCTCGACACCTTCTCCTGCACGGTGCAAGGCTTGATTCCATACGGCGTGCAAATGCTGCTGGCCGCTGGGCTGTCAGGACTTAGCCCTCTCGACATCGTACCTTATTTATATTACCCGATGGCAATCGGCGTGGCGGCTCTGTTAGCCATTGTCTTCCGACTTCCTAAAAGATACAGTTAGCTTATGGACTTTTTACAGAAAAATCTTTTCTCACAGCTACGTTCCGAAAACTTTGGGACGAAAGAAGAGCTGGAGCCGATGACTACCTTCAAGAAAAAGAAGATAGCCCAGATGATGAAAAACCTGAATGCGATTCCCTCTGGCGAGGTTGCCATGCACAACAGTTTCCTCAACCGTCGCCTCATCAAGATTCAGCAAGACGAGCCTCATGCCATCGATACGTCCATGGAGACCATCTATCTGCTCCGGCTCATCGTCAGCAACATCAACGCCATGTACTCTGGAGGAATCAGTCTGCGCGGCATCATCCAGCTAGGCCAGTACCTGCGCACACGAGGAGACAAGGTGGATTTCGTCAAGCTGGACAACTGGCTCAACAAACTCCACATCCAGCGCATGGCCCAGTTGGAAGGCAGTGTGCTCATCACCTTCTTCGACTTCGAGAAAGACGAGATTCCATTTGTAAGGACTGTGGAACGAGGTGCCTACAAACTCACCCTACGTTCGCTGTACTACAACATCAAGGACATGGAGGACATCAAGTTCCAGCAGTCACAAGTTGGGTTTGTACACACCACTGGAGGTACCATGCGCAAGAACCTGCAACGGAGCATGCGATACTTTGGGTATGCGCCGATAGAAACCACCAGCAATTTTGTCAACAACTTCCTGCGGTCGCTTTCCGAAATCGAGGAATGAATCGCAGAAATATAAATATATATAAAAATAGGAGTCGTCTGGCAGAAATGTCAGGCGTTTTTCGTACCTTTGCATTATGAAGCAATTAATTATCACTATGGTATCAACCCTCCTGTCCCTTGGCATCCATGCACAAGTGCAATGCGAGGATACATGCCAGCATGTACACGGCATCGACCTCAGCCACTATCAGGGCAATGTGTTCTGGGAGACCGTGGGCGACAACTCGAAGATGGCATACGTGTATCTAAAGGCGACCGAGGGGGGGAACAACGTAGATAGCAAATACAAGCAAAATATAGACTTGGCACATAGATATGGACTGAAAGTAGGTTCATACCATTTCTATCGCGCCCGCATCCCACAGCAAACCCAGCTGGAAAACTTCATGGCGCAATGCCGGCCTGGCGATCAAGACCTTCTCCCCATGATAGACGTGGAGACCAAGAGCAACCTGGGGACAGAGGAGTTTTGCGACTCCCTCTTCAAGTTTCTCCATCTCGTGGAGAAAGCCTACAAACAGAAGCCCCTCATCTACACGGGAGCAAACTTCTACGACAACTATCTGCTGGGCAAACTAGACAGCTACAAGCTCATGATAGCGCAATACACCAAGCGCGAACCTGTGCTACGTGACGGAAGAGACTTCGAGATGTGGCAATACACTGGAAAAGGGCGGCTCAACGGCGTGAATGGCTATATCGACAAAAGCCGGTTCATGGGGAAGCACCGACTCCGGGAAATACGGTTCCGACACAGATAAAGGGGAAGTGAACAACGAAGAGTGAAGAATCCAACACTCAACATGATAGAAGACAAATTGTTAATTATAAATTACAAATCAAATCATAAGTATGGCAATTATAAAATGTCCCGAGTGTGGACATCAAATCAGCGACAAAGCACCTGTCTTTCCCAGCTGCGGCGTAGAGATTGCAGGCAAGGTTACCAAGTGCCCTAATTGCGGCGAGATATATTTCAAGGAACAGGAGATGTGTCCCAACTGCCATCGCCCTTCCTACGTATCCATACCTCCCGCCCAACAGGCAGCACCAACTGTGCCGCCGGCTTCACCAACGCCCCAACCAGCAAGCTCGCCAGTTCCTGCCCCTGCCGACCGCAAAAGTGATGCAGGAAACGGCAATCAACTTCCACCCAATGAAGAAAAGAAGAAAAAAAGCAATCACTCCATATTGATTATTTCCTTCATCTTTGCCGTTCTCGTCTGTGGCATCTTGTATTATTTCTATGCCAGTGCCAACAAGAACAAGGAGCAAGAGGCTTACGAGTACGCCATGCAGAGCAGCGACCCGATGGTGCTCCAGAGTTACCTCGACACTTACAAAGATGGCGACGAGGCTCACCGCGACTCTATCATGGCACACCTCAACATGCTGCAACAGATAGACAAAGACTGGACCAATGCCATTGTCAGCGGTTCGAAGGATGCCCTGGAAGCTTATCTCCAGAAATATCCCAACTCTCCTCACAAGCAGGAGGCATGGAACAAGATAGACTCCATCGACTGGCAAGTGGCGCAGAAGGAAAACTCCGTGGACAGCTACCAGGCCTACCTCGACGCCCACGCCGACGGATCGCATATAGAAGAGGCTGAGGATGCTCTCAAAAAGATCAAGAGCAGTGAGGTGCAACCCGAGGAGAGCCAGATGATCAGCGGCCTCTTCCGCCAGTTCTTCCAGAGCATCAACTCTCGCAACGAGGACGGCTTGACCGCCACCTGCGAGGACATCCTGTCTTCTCTGCTCGGCAAGGGCTCCGCTACCAAGTCGGATGTCATTACCTTCATGCACAAACTATACAAGGAAGACGTAACAAATATGAACTGGCACCTCAACAACGACTACCAAGTGAAGAAGCGTGAGGTTGGCGACCAAGAGTACGAGTTCCAAGTACAGTTCACTGCCCGGCAAGACATTGACAAGACCGACGGCAGCAAGACTGAGAACAACTACAAAATCAATGCCACCGTATCACCAGACGGTAAGATTTCAGCCTTCAACATGGCGAAAGTCACAACTGGGGAATAAAGCCAAACAAAAGGATAAAGACCTCCGAGGAAAACGGTTTTCCTCGGAGGTCTTTATCTTTTTGCCTTTACTTTGCGTCCCTCATCTGTCTGAGCAGTTCCTTCTGACGCTCATTCAAATCCGTAGGCAACTTCACGTTATAGGTGATGATCAAGTCGCCGAAAGTTCCATCACCACGGTCATAGCCCTTGCCACGCACCCGTACCTTCGTACCATTCTGCGTCTCCGGCTTGATTTTCAACTTAATCTTAGACCCATTGCTCAACTTGACGATTCCTTCCCCCCCAAGCAAGGCGGTATAGATGTCGATATTAACGTTCATGTTCATCTCGCCATTGCTCTGACGGGCGTTCTGTCCACAACCGCCCCCACAGCCACCTGTTCCAAAGTCTGGGCCTGCGCCATATCCCGCGCCGGAATTTCCGCCAAAGCCACCTCCGAATCCTCCAAAGCCTGCGCCACCGGCATTGCCGCCAGAACGACGGTTGCGGCCACCGAAGAGGTTCTCAAAGAAACTGCTGAACCCACTGCCTCCAGAACCGAAGCTGCTGAAGTCGAAGCCATCAAAAGGACTACCACCTCCGCCGCCGAAGCCACCGCCAGCCTGCTCATAAGCCTGGGCGTTCTTCCACTGCTCGCCATACTTGTCATACTTGGCGCGCTTGTCTGGGTCAGAAATCACATCATACGCCTCGTTCAGGGCCTGGAACTTCGCCTTCGCCTTCGGGTCGTTGGGATGCAAGTCGGGGTGGAACTGCTTGGCACGTTTGCGATAAGCAGCACGCACATCCTTCTGAGGGATGTTCTTGTCAACACCGAGAATCTTGTAATAATCTACAAATGCCATAATCTGAATCCTCCATTTTTATTGTTTTTGGCAATTATCCAACAAAAACTATGCCGTATTCATTTCTTTTTTGTAATTTTGCATCGCTGAACGGCGAATTACCCCTAGGAAGGCAACGGTTCCTGCCCTGGGCTTGCCGTTCGCTAATACATTATTAATATATAAAAGAGGTCAGATATGAAACAATTAATGGCTGCGCTGCTCGTGGCACTAACTCTTAATCCGAACGCAATCATGGCAAAACAACGTACCGTCAAGTTGAGAATCATCGAGACCACCGATGTTCACGGTTCTTTCTTCCCTTACGACTTCATCAACCGCAAGCCGAAAGCTGGTTCCCTGGCACGCGTGTCATCATACGTGGATTCCCTGCGACAGACTTACAAGGACAACTTGATTCTCCTGGAGAACGGTGACATCTTGCAAGGTCAGCCCACTTGCTACTATTACAACTACATCAACACACAGGTTCGCAACGTAGCCTCGGATGTGGTCAACTACATGAAGTATGATGCCGAGGCCTTTGGCAATCATGACGTGGAGACGGGACATGCCGTCTATGACAAGTGGATCAAGGAGCTGGACTGTCCAGTGCTTGGTGCCAACATCATCGACACCCAAACAGGCAATCCGTACGTAAAACCTTATATCATCCTCAACCGCGAGGGAGTGAAGGTAGCCGTGCTCGGCATGTTGACTCCTGCCATCCCCAACTGGCTGACAGAGAATCTCTGGAGCGGTCTCCGATTCGAGAACATGGTGACGTGTGCCAAGAAATGGGTAAAATACCTGCAAGAGAACGAAGAGCCTGACGTAATCATCGGTCTCTTCCACAGCGGAAGAAGCGGCGGCATCGTCACACCGGAATACGAGGAGGACGCCTCCATGCGTGTTGCCAAGGAGGTGCCGGGATTCGACCTGGTACTCTTCGGCCACGACCACACCAAGTGCTGCGAGACCATCACCAACGATGCCGGCAAGCAGGTGGTGTGCCTCGACCCTGCCAACAACGCCATGAGCGTGGCTGATGCCGAGATCACCGTCACCATCGACGAGCACAAAGTGAACGGAAAGACTGCCCACATCCTGCAGCACAAGTCTGTCGACGGCAAGTTGGCCGATGTGACAAAATGTCCTATCGACGAAAAGTTCATGACAACCTTCAAGCCCCAGATGGACGAGGTCGATCAGTATGTGAGCAAGGAAATCGGCACCTTCAAGAACACCATCTATAGCCGTGAGTCATTCTTCGGCAGTTGTGCCTTCAACGACTTCATCCTCAACCTGATGCTCCAGATTACCAAGGCAGACATTGCCTTCAACGCACCTCTACAGATGGATGCGGTCATCAAGGCGGGCCCTATCCGGGTGAGCGACATGTTCAACCTTTACAAATATGAGAACGGGCTCTACGTCATGCGCCTTACGGGCGAGGAAATTCGCAAGCACCTGGAGATGAGCTACGACCTTTGGGCAAACACGATGAAAAGTCCCGGCGACCACCTGCTCCTGCTCGACGAGAAAACATACGGCGACCAACAGCGATTGGGTTTCAAGAACTTCTCCTTCAACTTCGACTCTGCCGCCGGCATTGACTACGAGGTGGATGTCACCAAGCCTGATGGCGAGAAAGTGAAAATCCTGCGCATGAGCAACGGCGAGCCTTTCGACGAGAACAAATGGTATCATGTGGCAGTAAACAGCTACCGTGGCAATGGCGGCGGTGAGCTGCTGACTCGTGGCGCAGGAATTCCCAAGGACTCCCTCGACAGTCGCATCATATTCCGCTCGGAGAAAGACCAGAGATTCTACCTCATGGAGGAAATCTCCCGCATGGGAGAGATTGACGCCAAGGCCAACAACAACTGGAAGTTTGTACCTGAAAACTGGGTGAAGCCAGCGGCGGAAAGGGATTTCGAACTATTGTTTGGAAAGAAAACACAAGAAAGAAAATGAAATACTGGTTTATATTCTGCAAGACCGACATAGTCTTGGAAAAAAAAGAGGATGGAACCTACACGATTCCATCCGGTGAGGAATGCCCCTTCGAAACCAAAACTTGGACACACATCCTCAACGTCACTCCGATGGAAGATGGCACGGAGGTGAAAACCTTCCTAGTACCTGAGCCAATCACCGACAACCCGAAATACGAGATGTGCGGTCTCCGCCCCAGCTACTACAAACTCCCACCTGCCCTCTACCAGAAAGCAGGCAAGTGCCAGGAACTGAACTATTGGGACCAGAACACACACTTCTGTGGCGTGTGTGGCGCTCCCATGAAGATGGATACCGACATCAGCAAGAAATGCACCAACTGCGGCAAGTCTGTATGGCCTTCTCTCGCCACCGCCATCATCGTACTCATCCACAAGGGGGAACAAGTATTGCTCGTCCACGCACGCAACTTCAAGGGCAACTTCGACAGCCTGGTGGCAGGTTTCGTGGAGACTGGCGAAAGCCTGGAGGAGGCGGTACACCGCGAGGTCATGGAGGAGACAGGCTTGACCATCACCAACCTCAAGTACTTCGGTTCGCAACCATGGCCCTACCCCAGCGGTCTGATGATAGGCTTTACCGCCGACTACGCGGATGGAGAGATACACCTACAGAAAGAAGAACTTTCCCGTGGCAAGTGGTTCTCGAAAGACAACCTGCCGGTTCTTCCTGAAAAACTGTCCATCGCCCGTCGCCTCATAGACGCTTGGTTGGAGGAAACCGGCAAATGACAAGGAACAAGAAAAGAGGAATGGCAGACATGAAAGAAAAACTTTGGAACGCAAACTACGTGAAGGTGATGACCACCAACTTCTTGCTGTACTTCGCCTTCTATCTTCTTACGCCCCTCCTCCCACTCTACCTGAGCGAGACTTTCGGCGCCACAAAAGACACCATAGGCATCGTACTGAGCGGCTATACCGTGGCAGCCCTATTCATCCGCCCCTTCAGCGGTTATGTGGTGGACAGCTTCTCACGGAAGAAAGTGCTCATGGCTTGCCTGGGGGCCTTTGCAGTTTTCTTTGCCGGCTACATCGCGGCAAGCACCATTCTGATGTTTGCCATCTGCCGAACCCTCCATGGTGCGCCCTTCGGGGCGGTCACCGTGGCCAACAGCACCTGTGCCATCGACGTTTTGCCTTCGAGCCGACGCAACGAGGGCGTGGGGCTTTACGGTTTGAGCAACAACTTCGCCATGGCGATAGCCCCTTCCGTAGGCATCTATCTGCACAACCTCATGGGCAGCTATATGCTCCTGTTCTGGATAGCTTTCACCGTAGCCATCGCCTCGGTCATCATCGCCGGTACGGTAAGGCTTCCCGAGAAGGAAATCGTCAAGAACAAGGAGAAACTGTCCTTCGACCGTTTCTTCCTCACACGTGCCTGGCTGCTTGCCGTCAACATAGCCATGTTTGGCTTCTGCTGGGGAGTACTGAGCAACTATCTCGCCATCTACAGCAAGGAGGAACTGGGCATAACGGGGGGCACGGGCACTTACTTCGCCATCCTGTCCATGGGTCTCTTCCTTTCCCGCCTGCAGGGCCGCAAGGCGTTGAGCCAAGGCAAGTTGACCCAGAATGCCGCCGAGGGCATGTGCCTGTCACTAGTGGGGTTCATCCTCTTCGTGGCATGGCATCACCCAATAGCCTACTATCTCTCCGCCGCCCTCATCGGACTGGGCAACGGGCATCTCTACCCAGCTTTCCTCAACATGTTCATCAACGTGGCACGCCACGACCAGCGAGGCACAGCCAACAGCAGCATCCTCACCGGTTGGGACCTGGGCTTCGGCATCGGTTGCCTGCTGGGTGGAGTCGTGGCAGAGCACTTCAATTACAACGCAACATTTTGGATGGTTGCCCTGGAGAACGCTTGCGGTGTCGCCCTCTTCTTCCTTGCCTCCCGACAATTCTTCGAGAGCAGAAGAAGAAAAGAGACCCCTACTGAACGGCAAGATGTAAAATAAAAGTACTACCGCTCACAAGAACCGCTCCAGCCCCAATGTCAAGGGGCCCTACCCCACTTTCATTTTTACATCGGGACATAAAACTTTTTGCCTCCCGACGCAGAAATTTTTCCCTCCCGATGCAATTTCTCCTACATCGGGAGGGATTTCCATATCCCTCCAGCTTTGTTAAGAAAATATCATCAAAACAGGAATCCAATTTGAGGAAGAGCACCCAACTTACAAAAGTTTCTGGCTCTCAACTTGCAAAAACATATTTTTAACATCTTTTGCACAGAATTGTTCGCTTTTGTTAAATCAATTCACTAACTTTGCAATTAAAAATAATATTTCAATGCTCAATAGGCATCATTTTGCCATTCCGGGAATCATCTACACTCTTTAGTAATATTAATGATAAAAGCAAATGAAACACGTTATTTTGATACTTTTGATAGCAGCCCTTCATGGGGTAAACGCCACAGCAGACGAAAATGCGACCATCGAGTGGACGGGCATCATCCCAGACGAGGCGGTCAACAGCTCAGTGGAGAAGGAGAGGCAGGTGTATTTTTATAATGTCGGACAGAAGAAATGGCTCGGACGTGGCGGAAACTGGGGTGTGGAAGCTACGCTCTCGGATGTCGGCATTCCCTTCCTCATCAGCAAGAACACGGAATGGAACTGTTACTATTTCCAATCCATGCTCAAGGCAGAAGAAACAGACAATGGTTATTTGTACCCTACCAACTATTGCGACTACGGCGACGCCGGCGCTGACTACCAATTGTATTTTCTGTCAGGACACAATAACCCGTGCGGCTACAACCTCACAAAGTGCGACACCTCCGATGGCACGAACCAATACCAAGTCAGTTATAGCAACAACGCCTACTTCATGGTGGGACAAAAGGTCGAAGGCACAACGTCTGGTTCCAGCTATCCGATATGCATTTATACCAAAGACAATCTTACTGATGTTGGCGACAACGACAAATGGATCATGGTGTCGCAATCAGAAAGAGAGCAGAAGTTGATTGACTTGGCAGCAGAATCCAAGCAGACATTCGAAGACACCAAGACCGAGCCTTGCACCTACCTGGTGAAAGACAATGATTTCGCCCGCAATGCCACGGACGTGGACAACTGGAAAGACGCTGACGGCAACCCGCTCACAAACGGCGGCGAACAAGAGGCGCCCGCCTCATCTACCACGACCCAATATTACATCGGCAACGGATTAGGCATTGACGATACCCTGCAAAAGACTTACGGTGGCCTATGGGCAGCCCACATCCATGGCGCAAGTGGAAAAATCACCCAGACCATCGATGACATTGCAACCACAGGTAAATATACCATCAAGGCACACATCTTTACCACTGCCGAGATTGACGCAACAAAATCAACAGACACTTCGCAAACAACCACAACCCCCAACTTGGCCGTCAAGCTCTTCGCCACTTCAGGCGACAAGTCCGCAGAAAGCCAAAATACTATGCAAATCGACCGCCCAACCACCGATGAAACCTCCTATCCGAACGCTTACATCACCGCCGCCTATTTGGTATCGGAAAACCAATACGAACTTTCCATCGACATATTCGTGGGCGAGGATGCCAACAACAAAGTGCTCCCGCTCACCTTCGGCGTGGAGGTATCAGGTGGCAACGAGAAAACCTGGACTTGTATCGATGACATAGAGCTACAGTTCAAGGGTGGTTTCAACAACAAGGTTATTTTGAATGAGGACTTTGACAATATCACTTACATGAACACCCAAAATACCGAGGTTGCGAAGTCTGAGCAGTCCACCATTTTCCTGCACCGCACACTATATGAAGGCCAATGGAACTCCATCGTATTGCCCTTCTCCGTCAGCCCCACCACCATCAGCAACGTATTCGGAAGCAAGACCCTGGTATCAAAACTGATAGGCTCCACACAAGACACGCCTCGAACCATCCACTTCGTAAAAACGGAAGACGGCATCAAGGAAGGGGCACTTTACCTCATCAAGCCGGAGAGAGCAACCCCTTTCAATGTGGAAAACCAAATCACAAGCAGCGCAAGCGATGACATCTATCTAGGCAAAGACATTACCTACTACGCCATCGACGGGCGCTATGGCTCCAACGAAGACTACGTTGCCAACATCATGGGAGACGAAGGCTCCGAAGTTTTTGGCACGGACAGTCTCGTCACCTTCAAGGGTACATACATACTCCAGAAGAACATCATCCCAGTACACTCCTATTATCTGAAATCAGACGGATTGTGGTATTACAACACCTCCAAGGCTAGCCACAGCAAGGGATTCAGGGGTTGGCTCGCCACCTCCACCAAGGCAGAGACAGAAAACCAAGCCAAGAAGATACAGGTTGCCATCAATGGAGTCATCTCCATGGGCGAGACCACCGGGATAGGCAGAATTTCATCCGAAGAAACCGACAACACCTCATGCGTCTATGACCTGACCGGCAAGTTGGTGGCAAAAGACTCCAAGTCGCTTGAAAGCCTGCCCAAAGGCATCTACATCGCCAGTGGCAAGAAAGTGCTGGTGAAATAAAAATATCCACTTAGACCTAGAGAAAGGGACCACACATGAAGACCAAGAATCCAAGAACCAACTACATCTCACCACGCACGAAGATACTGGCATATACTCCAGAATCAGACTGCATGAGAATCAACACCATCGACACAGCAGGCGACAACATCCATCCCAAAGATGAAGACGGTGACGACTGGGCCGCCTCCAAAAGATACAACAACGGGAATCTATGGGAGGAATGACCCCATACATATACAATGCGCCCCTGCAAGCAATCACACAGCTTGCAGGGGCGCAAATCATATCTGGCCGAAAAGGGATTAGAAAGGCAGGTCGTCCGCACTGCCACCGGCGTCGGCAGCAGGAGCTGCGGCAGGCTGGGCCGGAGGGAACGGAGCCGTGGCACCACCGGCTGGAGCGGCTGTACCCATTGGAGGGAACGGAGCGGCACCAGGCTGCATACCACCCACCGCGCCCATCACGGCATTAGGGTCCACTCTCTGTACGTTCCAGGCGCGCACGCTGTTGAACCAACGCCCTTGATACTCATGGGCATCAATGTCGAAAGACACCATGATTTCCTCTCCACTCTGTATGTTGAACTGAGCCAAGCGGTCAGCACCAAACACGTCGAACACCAATTTCTTAGGATACTGCTCATGCGTTTCGATGACAAACGACTGAGCCTTCCACTCGCCTCTGGCAGAGACACCGCTTCTTTCAGGCAAAACGGCAATGACCTTTCCTTGTAATTCCATATATTTCTTTTGTTAATATTACTTTTCAGACTGCGAAATTACTAAAAATACTTCAATAATTGAAACATTTCCTCTTTTTTTTTGTCCATAAGCAAGTTTTTTTGTATTTTTGTACTCGTTATACATCATAACATATAAACAAAGCATTCGACAATACAAAAGAAAACAATATTAAAATAAATACTCATGAGATTTACATTATCCAGCACTGCTCTCAGCAGCAAACTCAACATGCTTGCCAAGGTCATCGGCGGAAAGAATTCCCTCCCCATCCTTGACTGTTTCCTCTTCGAAGTAACCAATGGGGAGATGACCATCACCGCCGGTGACAGCGACAACATCCTCAAGAGCACCATCGCCCTCACCGAGTGCGAGGGAGACGGCGAGTTCTGCATCCCCAACCGCGTCATCACCGATGCCTTGAAGGAGCTGCCGGAGCAACCCCTTGAGTTCGACATAGACAACGAATCGTATGCCATCAAAATCTCTTACCAGAACGGTCTCTACAACTTCACCGCCCAGAACGCCGAGGAATATCCTCGCACACAGAGCGTGAACGATGCAGCCAACAGCGTTACGATCGACGCAGCCATCCTCATCGACAATATCTCCCGTACCATCTTCGCCACGGCCAACGACCAGTTGCGCCCCGTGATGAACGGCATCTACTTCGACTTGACCCCAGACTCCCTCAACATCGTGGCCAGCGACGGACACAAGTTGGTGCGCAACAAAAACTTCACCATCAAGAGCGAGACTCCGGCTTCCTTCGACCTCCCCAAGAAGCCAGCCACACTTCTGAAGAACATCCTCTCACGCGAGGAAGGCGATGTCACCATCAAGTTTGATGACAAGAGTGCGGAGATTCTCTTTGCCGACGGTTCTTTGCGTTGCGTGCTCTATGAGGGACGCTACCCGAACTACAACTCCGTGATACCCAACAACCCCAACGAGTTCACCGTTGACCGCAAAGCTCTCCTGAGTGCTCTCCGCCGCGTGTTGCCGTTCGCCAGCGAGAGCAGCCAGCTGGTACGTCTCCGCATGAGCGGCAGCCACATGGAGGTTTCTTCCGAGGACTTGGATTTCGCCACTTCCGCCAAGGAGCAGATTGCCTGCGAAATTTCCGGCACCGACATGAGCATCGGATTCAAGGGAAGCAGCCTGCAGGAAGTCCTCAACAACCTAGCCAGCGACCAAGTGGTGTTCCAGCTTGCCGACCCCAGCCGTGCCGGCATCGTCGTACCAGCCGAGCAACCAGAAAACGAGGACGTGCTGATGCTCATCATGCCGATGTTGCTCAACGATTAAAGGTAAAAGGGTAAAAAAGTAAAAAGAAAATGAAACTGAATCTTACCAAACCATTGGTTGTCTTCGACCTGGAGACCACGGGGCTCGACCTCGTCAAAGACCGCATCATCCAGATGTCATACATCAAGGTAAAACCTGACGGCTCTGAAATCCGAAAGAACCTGTTTGTCAACCCCGGAAAGCCTATTCCACCAGAGGTGGTGGAACTGACGGGCATCAGCGACGATGACGTGAAGGACGCCCCTAGCTTCAAGCAGCTGGCGGCAGACCTCAACAAGGAGTTTACGGGATGCGACTTCGCCGGCTACAACTCCAACCACTTCGATGTGCCTATGCTGGCAGAGGAGTTCCTGCGTGCCGGCATCGACTTCGACTTCTCGAAGTGCCGACTCATCGACGCACAGACCATCTTCATGAAGATGGAGCGCCGCAACCTAGCCGCCGCATACAAGTTCTTCTGTGGCAGAAAGATGGAGGAAGACTTCGAGGCTCACCGCGCCGACCAGGACACCGAGGCGACCTACCGGGTGCTCATGGGAGAGCTTGACAAGTATGCACCGGGCGTACAGGAAGAGCCAGACCGGGTGCTCAACAATGACATGGACGAGCTGGCGGCATTCTCGAAGCAGAACGACAACGTGGACTTCGCCGGGCGCATCGTTTGGCAGGACGTGAAGGATGCCAACGGCAATGTACTCCTCGATGAGAAGGGCGAGCCTCGCAAGCACGAGGTGTTCAACTTCGGAAAATACAAAGGTTGGGACGTTGCCGAAATCCTGGTCAAGGACCCAGGTTATTTCACATGGGTATTGGGCAGCGACTTCACCAACAACACCAAGCAAGTGCTCACTCGCATCCGCCTGCGTGAGTTCAACAAGAAGTTAGGAGCTTGATGACTTATGCTAAAAGGAAAGAAAATCGTACTGGGCGTCACGGGGTCCATCGCCGCCTACAAGTCGTGCCTCATCATACGGGGACTTATCAAGCGAGGTGCTGAGGTGCAAGTGGTCATCACGCCTGCCGGAAAAGAGTTCATCACTCCCATCACCCTCTCCGCCTTGACCCACAAGCCCGTCGTGAGCGAGTTCTTCTCACAGCGCGACGGCACTTGGAACTCCCATGTGGACCTGGGACTTTGGGCAGACGCCATGCTGATTGCCCCCTGCACCGCCTCCACCATGGGCAAGATGGCAAACGGCATCGCCGACAATATGCTCATCACCACCTACCTGTCGATGAAGGCTCCTGTGTTCGTGGCTCCAGCCATGGACCTCGATATGTACAAGCATCCCTCCACACAAGCCAACATGGCGAAGCTGAAAGAATACGGAAACCTCATCGTGGAGCCAGCCTCCGGTTTCCTTGCCAGCGGACTGGAAGGAAAGGGACGCATGGAAGAGCCGGAGGTCATCGTGGACTATCTCGACAAATTCTTTGACTTGCAAGCCAAGGCCAACGGCAACGATACCGACGGTTATTCAGCCCATAAGGACTTGCAAGGCAAGCATATCCTCATCACCGCCGGTCCCACCTACGAGAAGATAGACCCCGTGCGCTTCATCGGCAACTATTCCTCGGGCAAGATGGGATTCGCCCTGGCCGAGGAATGCCTGCAACGAGGTGCACAGGTTACGCTCGTGGCGGGTCCCGTGTCGCTATCCTGCAGCGAAGGCATCCGCCGCATCGACGTGGAGAGCTGTGAGGAAATGTACAACGCCACCACTGGGGCTTTCGCCCAGACCGACGGCAACGGCAAGGTGGATGCCGCCATCCTATGCGCCGCCGTGGCAGACTTCCGTCCTGCCGAGGTAGCCGACCGGAAAATCAAGCGCGGGAAAGACGACCTGGAGCTTCGACTGGTGCCGACCCACGACATCGCTGCCGCACTGGGCAAGATGAAGAAGGAAGGCCAGCATATCGTGGCTTTCGCCCTGGAGACCAATGACGAGGAGGCCAACGCAGAGAAGAAACGCAAGAAGAAGAACGCCGACTTCATCGTACTCAACTCCACCCGAAACCCAGGCACCACCTTCCGCACGGACGAGAACCAGATAACGATTATTTCAGAAAAGGGAAAGAAAGAATATGAGAAAAAGCCTAAGACTGAAGTGGCCGGCGACATTATCGACGAACTGGCGCAACTGCTGTAAGTCGGTTTTCGTGGTGGGTATGGCGGTTTGTTGCTGCCATTCCACATCTTCTCCTGCACAGGAACTGCAAGCCAAGATTACCATCAACCATGCCCAGATCTCGGGCACGGACAACTCAGTGTTCGACAACCTGCAGCAAACGCTGGAGCAGTTTGTCAACGAACGCCAATGGACCAACCTGCAGTTTCAGAAGAACGAGCGCATCAACTGCAACTTCAATCTCACGGTGAGCAAATACGACAAAGACCAGAACCTCTTTACCTGCCGTGCCCTCATACAAGCCAACCGACCAGTATATAACTCCGCCTACACGAGCACCATATATAACAATGTGGATGAGAACTTCGTGTTCAAGTTTGCACAGTTCGACCAACTGGAATTCAACGAAGAGACCCTCGACAACCAGTTGACGGCACTCTTCGCCTACTATGCCTACCTGCTCATCGGGCTTGACCTCGACACCTTCTCCCCCATGGGAGGCGAGGACATACTGCAACGCTGCATGAACCTGACCAACAACGCCCAGAACCTCGACTACCCCGGATGGAAAGCCTTCGACAACAGCCGCAACCGCTACGCCATCATCTCCGACTACCTGGACGGGGGTATGCAGCCTTTCCGGCAACTGCAGTATGACTACTACCGCAAGGGGCTCGACGAGATGGCCACCAACGCCGAACGGGGAAGGACGGAGATAACCACCGCCATCGAGGAGAACCTCAAGAAAGCCAAGGAGAACAAGCCGCTCAGCCTGCTGCCACAGATATGGACTGACTACAAGAAAGACGAGCTTGCCAACATCTACAAGGGAAAGGGCACCCAAAAGGAAAAGGAATGCATCTACGAGATACTCTTCTCCATCAACCCCTCGCAAAACAGCTCATGGGACAAAATCAAGCAATAACCCCGGCTGGATTGCCCTACGTCACAAACAAGAATCATCATGCTCAAACAACTATACATCAAGAACTTTACGCTCATCGATGAACTCAACATCGAGATGCACCCCGGTTTCTCCGTCATCACAGGCGAGACGGGCGCCGGAAAGAGTATCATCCTGGGAGCCATCGGCTTGCTGCTGGGCAACCGGGCCGACTCCAAGACCGTCAAGGCCGGCAGGGACAGATGTATCATCGAGGCGCACTTCGACCTCTCCAGGTATGATATGCAAACGTTCTTCGATGACAACGACATCGAAGAATACCTGCAAGACACCATCATTCGCCGTGAACTGACCGCAGCCGGCAAGAGCCGCGCCTTCATCAACGACACTCCCGTAGCCCTCACCAAGATGCGCGAGCTGGGAGAACAGCTCGTTGACATCCACTCGCAGCACCAGAACCTCCTGCTGCAAAAGGAGGACTTCCAGCTCAACGTGGTGGATATCATCGCACAAGATGGCAAACTGGTCAAGAACTACCAAGCCGTTTACCAACAATACAAGAAAGCCAACGGACAATTGCAACAGCTGAAAGCCGACATCGAGAAAAACCGTGAGAACGAGGATTTCCTGAGATTCCAATTCAAGGAACTGGAGGAAGCCAAGCTCGTCAAGGGCGAGCAGGAGCAACTGGAACAGGAATACGAGACCCTGAGCCATTCCGAGGACATCAAGACGGCACTCTACCAAGCCGACAACCAGCTTTCCGGTGATGACGGCAGCGTGCTGGAGAAACTGAAGGAGGCTTACCAGCAACTCTGCGACATCAAGGACGTGTTTCCCGAGGTGACGGAACTGGCGAGCCGAATTGACTCCAACTACATCGAACTGAAAGACATCGCACAGGAGGTCAACTCGCTTGTTGACCACGTGGATTTCGACCCGGCACGACTTGAAGATATCAACGACCGCATAGACACACTCAACTCCCTCCAACAGAAGTTCCACGTACAAAACGTGGAGGAGCTGATCGTCACATACAACCAGCTCAAGGAGCAGCTCTCCCATATCGACCACAGCGACGAAGACGTGGAGGAGCTGGAGAAGGAGGTGGAAACACTGCGGAAGAAGGCCGAGGAGAAGGCACGGGAGCTGACTGCCATCCGTATGAAGGCCGCCAAGAAAGTGGAGGAAGAGATGAAGCAACGCCTCATCCCACTGGGCATCCCCAACGTGCGGTTCAGCATCTGCCTCACGGGGAAACCGCTCTGCCACGATGGTGCCGACAAGGTAAACTTCCTGTTCAGCGCCAACAAGAGCACTCCGCTCCAGCCCGTCACCCAAGTGGCGTCGGGCGGTGAGATCGCCCGCGTCATGCTGTCCTTGAAGGCAATGATCAGCGGTGCCGTCAAGTTGCCTACGATTATCTTCGACGAGATAGACACGGGTGTGAGCGGCAAGATTGCCGAAAAGATGGCAAACATCATGGTGGAGATGGGCAACCACGAGCGACAGGTGCTCTCCATCACCCACCTGCCACAGATTGCCGCCTTGGGCAAGCATCACTACAAGGTTCTCAAGGAAGAGACAGAGAACGGAACTATCAGCCGTATGACCGAACTGACGGAGGACGAGCGCATACAGGAAATTGCGCAGATGCTCAGCGGAAGCGATATCAGCGAGGCTGCCCTTGCCAATGCCAAGGAACTGTTAAAAAGATGAATATGAGAAAGTTATATATCACTATGCTGGGATGGATGGTCGGAGCATCTTCCCTCCTGGCACAACCGGGTAGCGTGCAGAAGATTGCCAAGAGTGTGTTTACGCTCACTACCTTCAACAAGGACGGCGGTATCATCGCCTCTACCCAAGGAGTGTTTATCGACAACAAGGGTACTGCAATCAGCACCTTCAAGCCCTTTATCGGTGCCGTGAAGGCAACCGTCGTGGATGCCAGCGGCAAATCCATGGAGGTAGATGCCATCATGGGTGCCAACGAACTTTACGACATGGCAAAGTTTCGGGTGGAAGGCAACACGGTGGGAGCTACGATTGCCGCCAATGCCAGCACACAGGGCGAGAAAGTATGGCTCGTGCCCTACTCCATCAAGAAACCAGCCTACCAGCAGGAGGAAATCAGCAGCGTGGAAAAGTTCAACACCACCTACAACTACTACATCTTCAGCAACACTGCGCCGGAGAATGCCGTAGGTTGTCCCTTTGTCAACAAGAACGGACAGATTATCGCCTTGATGCACAACAATGGTTCGGTGACAGCCATCGACGCCAACTTTGCCAAGCAACTCCATGTCACAGGCCTCTCTACCCTCGATGCAGCACTTCGTGAAAGCGGAATCCGCACAGCCTTGCCCGACCAGGAGCAAGATGCCGTCACCATGATGACCCTCAACAAAGGACAGAGGTCTGACGATGACTACATGAAGTATGCCAACGAGTTTATCGACAAGTTCCCGACTTCAGCCTTCGGCTACAAGGAGAAAGCGCAGATCCTGGCTGGCAAGGATGATTTCGAGGGAGCTGACAAGCTCATGCAGGAAAGCATCAAGAAGTCGGCCAACAAGGATGACGCCCATTCCAACTATGCCGACCTCATCTACCAGAAGGTAGCATACAAGGGCGACTCCATCTATCCATCATGGAACGCCGACAAGGCGATTGCCGAGGCGCAAGCGGCTTACAAAATCAAGGCCGAGCCGCTCTACAAGCACCAGGAGGCTCAAATCAACTATCTGAAGAAAGAATACCAGAAAGCCTACGACCTGTTCATCAGCCTGACCAAGACTCCGATGAACAGTGGTGAGGTATGGTACGAGGCCGCACAGTCGAAGAGCCAGCTGAACGCCTCTCCCGATGAAATCAAGGTGCTTCTCGACAGTGCTGTATCCGTAGGAAGTCGCACGGGAATGGTCGCTCCCTACTACTTGGCCCGTGGCAATTTCCTCGGTGCGCAAGGCAAGTATCGTGAGGCACTCGCAGACTACAACCAGTATGACAGCATCGCCCGCCCGGTGGCGCCCACCTTCTTCTACGCCCGCTATAGATGTGAGCTGCAAGTACGGCAGTGGCAACAGGCGTTGCTCGACATCGCCCGTGCTTGCTATCTCAACCCGAAGGAACCGACTTACTTCGCCGAGTGGGCAAGCCTTGACCTCCGGGTCAAGAGATACGACGAGGGCATCAAGGCCGCGCAAGCCTGCATCGACCTGGCTCCCGAATATGCCGACGGCCATCTTCTGCTCGGCATCCTGCAGGCCGAGAAAGGCAACAAGGAGGAAGCCAAGAAGAACCTTTTGAAAGCCAAGGAACTCGGGGATACCCGAACAGAAGAATACATGACGAAATACAAGTTGCAGTAAAATGACCTCAACAAAGCTATACGACATCAAACGATTTTGGATTCGCTTTTGGGAATTCGGAGGTTTCCGACTTCTGAGGGAATATGCCCGCATGGGGTTGGTGTTTCCTCTCGTCAGAGCTTTGTGGCAATGTGTATTGAGGTGTCGTCCGGCCAAGAATATCTATTCCGTCATATTCCCGGTAGTCGAGAAAGAGTTGACGGCAAAATATAGCCATATTTTGCGGGAGGCAGTCTTGGCTTCTCGGCAAAGGGAAAAGGCGTATGGCAAGGTGCCGCCTATCATCTGGACTTGTTGGTTGCAAGGTGTTGACCAAGCTTCCGACTTCATCCACATCTGTTTGGCTTCGCAACGAAAGTGTTGGGAAGGTTTCGAACAACGCATACTTACCTTGGACAATTGTCATGAATGGGTAGATATACCTCAGTTTGTCATCGACAAATATGTAAGCAAGAAGATGCCTGCCGCTTTGTTTAGTGATATATTGCGTTTGGCAGTCTTGAAGAAATATGGGGGGATTTGGCTGGATGCTTCCGTGTTTTGCACGGGGTTCTCGAACGAATCTTTGCAAAAGCAAAGGGAAATCATCCTTGACAGTCCTTTTACCATCTTCCGGTATTACAGGCGGGGAGAAAAGCAACCGTCAGGGTTGTCGAGTTGGTTTATTGCGGTACCCCCAGGCAGCGAGATTGCCATGGTGGTATATGATATGCTCGTTGCTTATTGGCGTGACTATGATTGTACGATAGACTATTATCTGATACACTTGTTCTTGAGCATGTCGTTGAGGGCCTATCCAGAGATAGAGAGGCGGATACCGAAAATCAACAGCCGTTTCAGTATGTTCCTTGGTGACGCATTTGCACGAACATGGTATGCCGAGGATTGGGAAGATTTGGTTGCCCATGTGGCCATTCACAAAGTGAATTTCCGTAAGGTGGAATGGGCGAGTAAAAATCCGGATGGATATTGTAGCTATATATTAAAAAACAGAAAATGTTTCGATTAAAAAACTTAGATATATTGGAAAGTAAGGATGGGTTGGCCTCTTTGCCAGAGGGCAAGCTGCTGATTAACACGATCAACGCCCATTCTTACAATACGGCCCGTAAGGATGCCTTGTTTGCGGAGGCTCTCTCCAAAGGTGACGTGTTGATTCCCGATGGGGTCAGTATCGTGAATGCTTGTCGCTGGGTTAAGGCAAAGTCGCAGCCCAAGGAGAGAATCGCCGGATGGGACTTGTTTGAGTTCGAGATGGGACGGCTCGAAAGGAAAGGCGGGACGGTCATGTTCATGGGCAGCTCGCAGAAAGTGCTCGACCTCATCGTGAAACGTGCCTCCGAAGTCTATCCCCACTTGAAGGTTGCCACTTATTCGCCTCCTTACAAGCCAGAGTTCTCCGAGGAAGACAACAGGGCCATCATCGCTGCCATCCATGCAGCCAACCCCGACTTGCTTTGGATAGGCATGACTGCCCCCAAGCAGGAAAAGTGGACTTACTCCCATTGGAGCGAGCTTGACATTCTTTGCCATGTCGGAACGATAGGAGCGGTGTTTGATTTCTTCGCCGGAACCGTCGAACGTGCGCCCCTGTGGTGGCAAGCACATGGGCTGGAGTGGCTCTACCGCTTGTTGAAGGAGCCTAAGCGTATGTGGCGCAGGTATATCATAGGCAACACCTTGTTCCTTTGGAACATTCTTTTTAGGGAGTAAGTATGGAGTACGAGATTTATTTTCGGTTTGTCCAGTTCTCCCTGGGATTGGATGAAGGAAAGCGATTCTTGGATGGGACCGCACTGAAGGATATGGACTGGTATGACTTCTTTGAGTTTGCCAAGAAGCAGACTTTGCTGGGAGTCATATTTGAAGGCATTCAGAAACTTCCAAAGGATGTGGCTCCCGAACGTGACTTGCTCTTGGCCTGGTTTGCAAACAGCCAGCAGATCGCTAAGCAAAATCGAATAATCAACAAGGCTTCTGTCTATATATATAATAAGGTGAAAGCTGCCGGGCGCAACTGTTGCATCCTCAAAGGGCAGGGCAATGCCTTGCTGTACCCTAATCCTTTCTCTCGTATGCCAGGGGATGTGGATGTCTGGGTGGACACTTCTCGTGAGAGTATCCGGGAGATGGCTGCGTCTATCACCCGGGAGATGGGACAAGTGGAAGAAGAGAGCTATAACCATATCGTGTTGGCTGTCAATGGGGTTATGATGGAATTGCATTCCACGCCTGCCATCTTGAATAATCCTGTCCATAACAGACGGTTGCAAAACTGGCTGCGCAAGAAAGCGGTGGAGCAGTGTGCTAACTTGGTGGACTTACCTCAACAGGTGGGCTCCATAGCCATTCCCACCCAGTCCTTCAATGTGGTTTATCAGTTGTTGCATCTCTATCACCATTTTTTCTATGAGGGAGTAGGGTTGCGCCAAGTTTTGGACTACTATTATGTCGTGAAGGGTCATGAACGAAGCACCAAGCACCTTGCAGTCTTGCAGGGTGAACTGAAGCACCTGGGGCTGTGGAAGTTTGCCGGGGCTGTGATGTATGTGTTGCATCGAGTGTTGGGAATGTCGGAAAGCGAGATGATAGCACCGATAGACAAAAGACGTGGCAAACTGTTATTGGATGAAATCCTCATAGGCGGCAACTTCGGCCATCATGATGAACGTCATGCCTGGGGGAGCGACGAGGTGGGGGCGGATGGTTTCAAGCATGGAGCCTTGGGGCATAACCTCCTACGCCTGTACCGGGATGCAAGGTTGTTGAGACATTACCCATCGGAAGCATTGAGTGAGCCCTTCTTTAGAATATGGCACTTCTTCTGGAGAAAAAAATGCAATAATAGATAAAAAGGCTGGGTAAATCTGATGGCTAGTCAAACAAAAAGAGGCTGATATTTCGTATCATCCTCTTTTTTATTTTATTAGGGAAAAGGGGAATTGAAATCCTTCTTTTCAGAACAATTTATCGATATCAATCGACATTCCGACCAGGAAGGTAACACCATCCGTCAATGGACTATTAAGATAATAGTACTTTGGCTTATAACCAAAGAGATTATCCAATGCAGCATTCACCTTGACTGCCTTGCCAAAACGCTGTACTAGCGAGAGTTTCCAGAGCGTGTAGGCAGGATAAGATACCGTCACCGTTCCCTCGCTTACGTCATAATAGTTTTTGTACTCTACATTGTCCACACCCGACAGCACTCTACCCTGCAAGCCAAGGTTCAGTCCGTAGTGCTTGCTGAACTGATGGTCGTAATCCATACGCACATTCAGGGCGTGCTCACGGGCTGGGATATACTGGTTGTTGACAGTTTTGCCCTCCTGATCCTTAGGCAACTGCTCATGGGTATAGGCGTAAGTCAAGCGAGCCGAAATGCCGTTGCTCCATTTTGCCTGTGCCCCGATCTCGCCACCATACACACTATAGTCGGCAAGATTGGCGTATGGCAGGTAAGGCAACTTATCGCTCTGCGACTTAAAGTAAGGGGCTGAGGTTGCCAGTTTGTTCTTCACCTTATTATAATATCCCGATGCCGTGAGGTTATAGGCGCCCTTAGTATATTCTGCCGAGAGATTGAAGTTATGGCTCACCTCCGACTTCAATTCTGGATTACCCTCGACAATCCAGATACCCGACATATCAAAGTTGTAATACCTCTCCTTCAGAGTAGGTGCACGGAATCCCATGCCGTATCCGGCACGGATGGCCAAGTCGCTGATGGGCTTGTAGCATAGGTTGACCTTTGGAGTAACGTGCGAATCTTTGGCATCCGAGAAATAGTCGTAGCGCACAGCTCCCACTGCCTCCCATTTGTCGGTGATGCGCCAGTCGTACTGGGCAAAGACATCGAAGGAGTCTTGCCTGCGAGAAGTTCCTTCCAGCATGGTATTATAAAGATAGTCGTGCAAATAGTCTGAGCCAATGGTCAGGATGTCGCCTCCCTCGAAACTATGGTTATAGAGCAGGCGGAACGAGTTGTGCACATTGCTGTAGTCACGGATATCCTTGCGGGTGATACGCTGATAGTCTGACTTATCGTATTGGTCGAATGCATAGCTTGCCATCAGAGCATCATCGGCACTGATGGTCCAGTTCATGCGCAGTCCGCCCGTAAAGTCTCGATAACGCTCGGGTTGTTCTGCCGAACGTACGGTCTCACGGAAGAAGTAGCCGGCCCGTCCTGTCAAACTGAATCCGCTCACAGGATTCCACACCAACTGTTCTTTCAGGTTCAGCGTCTTGTCGCCATAGATGGTGGTGATGACACGGGTCACTGGGTTAGCAGCACTATGCACGTCATAGTTGTCCATATTGGTGAAGTTGGCATTGAGCATATTGTTCCAGTGCTTGCCGTTCAGTCCGAAAGATGCACCATATCGCTGTTCATTGTGCTTGGCGTAGCGGGCATTCACGTTGAGCGTCCAAGGTTCCATGCTTCGCTTGGTGATGATATTGATGACACCGCCTGTGGCATTGCTGCCATAGAGTGCCGACGCAGCACCCTTCACAATCTCTATGCGCTGCACATTGTCCATACTCAGACGGGTGAAGTCTACATCGTCCATAGTCTCACCTGCCAGTCGCTCACCATCTACGAGGAAGAGTACGCCTTGCCCTCCGAAACCAGAGAAGTTGAGATGCGTCTGCTGGTTCATGGCGTAGGAAAACTCCACGCCTGGCAGTTCCTGCTGCAAAAGGTCTTGCACGTTGGTGGCATCGAGTCGGGCTATGTCCTTGGCATTGATGACACGGGTCTGTATCGGGGTATCCTTCAGAAACTTTTGGGTACGGGTACCTGTGACTACCACCTCATCGAGGTCGTGCTCACGGCTCACCGAGTCAGCTTCGTTGGCGATAGGCACGATGGCCTCCTTCTTCACATCAGGCAAACTTGCAGCCATAGTCGTGGAAGGCGATACCAGCAATATGGAGAATAAGAGATTCTTCATTTCTTCTAGTTTTATAATCTATATTTTTACACTTTATTAAGTACTATTGTATTAATAAGGGTACTTGTAATTGATGGTGAGATAGCACTTCGTGCCCTTCGGCGACAGATAGTTGGCCAATTGAAGAGCGGCATATTTTCCATTCTTCAAGCGGAGTACGAACACATGATTATTATGCCCATAGGTAGGAGGTGGCATACTGATGATAGAAAGCCATGATGACAGCAGTTTGTTGATTTTGATGCCTTGCGATGGCACTAGGCACAACAACATCTGTTCCTGGCTGTCCCAAACATCAGTTTCCGACCATTCATCTTCTGTAAACTGCATGTCATGAAAAGACTCGCTGGTCTCAGGCATTTCATCCATTGAGGTATAAGTTGTCTCCAACACGGCAGCCCCATTGGTACGCACATTGTCACGATGCACCGCAAAGCTCCATGTTTCAGGCTCGGGCTGGCTTTCTGTAGGAACAAAATGGCGAAAGGCATTGTTCTGCAATCCTTCTCCCAGGGCATCAAACCAGTACATATATTGTCCAGGCTTCTGCGCTGCGGTGGCAGCTTGGTGTCCCGCCTCAGTTTCGTCTTTCTCACCCGTAGCCTCCATAGGGATGGGATAAGCCTGGAATTCCGTCTGCGCCTTTAGCAGGGCTGCTTCATCACCATCCACTGTTAGCTGGTGCAACTGGTCGAGGTTTACATAATACCAGTCTGTCCAACTGGTTGCATCAATCACCAACTGTCCTTTGGCAGGAATAATTTCCTCCTCCGGTTCATCATATATACCATCAAAAATACCGTTGCAGGCAGTGAGCATCAAAACGCCCATGCCTGCAACGGTATTTACGATATTTTTCTTAAAAGATATTTTCTTCATCTATGACTTATTTCTTCACAAACTTCTTGCCGTTTACGATTACTACACCCTTGTAGCTCTCGCCTACTCGCTGTCCCTGGAGGTTGCACATCTTGCCATCCATCTTCACGGAGTTGTTCTTGATGGAAGAAATGGCAGTAGGTGTAGTCTTGAAAGTAGAGGTGATAGGGAAAGGCATCGCACCCATCTGGAATTGGTTGACAATATCTGACACTTTACCCTTTTCATCATACTTTACGAGAATACTGTTGGCCATGTCAGGGTTAAACTCATAGTCACCCTCCATAGTATTCTTTCCTTCTGCCTTGAAGTAGAATTTCAGACCATCGTTGGCATAGTCATGATAAAAACCTCCCTTACTCTCATCGTATGTTAACCCCTTAACGATATAAGAACCGAGAGTTAGATTTCCCATCAGCGTATTTTCCAGTGCATAGGTAGGAACCTCCACGTCTACCTTCTCTACGTCGCCATCTTTATACTTACGTACATTATAGGTTACAGATGCATTCTCGTAATCATAGGCTCCACCCACATTCACATTGATAGCACTAGTCACTTCCTTGATGTAGTAACCATCGATGGTGTAGGTTATCGCAGCTAGCATAGTACCATACTTGAACTCTGCAGTAATCGACATCTTATTGGTAGCCATACTATAAGTACCAGAGAGTTTGCCTGCCACCGTCTTCTCTGCACCAGAGGCATCTGTAGTCGTAGTAGAGAAATCCTGTTCTGCCATAGTTACCACCATATTAGCCATGGTGAAAGCTACATTCTTAACCTCGAAAGATGGAATTATCATGGCATTCTGTCCCATAACATACTGTAACTTCGGGAAGGTGATATTACCTGAAGTCATGCCGTTCATGGAGAACACGACAGTATCACTTGCCAGTGGCACATCTACACCAAAGGCCTTCACCTGCATATCTGCGGCACCAGCAAACTTCATGGCACCTGGCATCTGTGCCATCATATTCATCGCCATCATCATGGCGAAACAGAGAGTAAAGATTTTCTTCATGTTTTATTAATTCTAAATTACGTTATAGTGAATACTTATTTAAGCGGCTGCAAAGATACGAAGTCCTTCCCATACAGACAATACCTACAAATGATGATTTTCAACCTCTATGGCAATTTCGCTCTACCAATTCCAGAACCTCTTAGGCTGTCTGTTCCTCACCGATTTGGTCTCTGCCCGAATAGAACCAGAAGCCCACGATGAGGGCTATGAACACCACTAGTATTCCGACCATCTCGACCACGTGATTGCCTGGATCTACCCATATCTCCTTGAAGAATCCGTTGCGGGCAGCCACCTCTACGGCTGTCCAGAAGACTATGATGGTGGCAAGCGACATACGTAGGTTTCTGCCCCAACTGCCGATGTGCAACTGCTTCTTGAACATCAGTGCAGCACCTATCAGACAGAAGATGGCTACACCATAGGTTACAGGATGCGTAGTTCCGAGGAACACGGGGTCGTAACAGAACATCAAGACGAGGTACAAGCCCCACATCATCACGTTCCACTCCATGAAGGTTACGATGCTGGCATGATGCGCCATCGGGCGAAGCTCCACCCTATCCTTCACACCGCAGTGGTTCTGAATCCAACGGATGAAGTCACACCCCGTGCGGGTGCAGAACACATACATCACAATGAACATCATCCACATACCGAAGGTGGCAGGCATGATGAGATACTCAGGACGAGAGCCTCGAATCTCCTTCAGTTCTGCACGAGTGAAATTCTCCAGCGGAGTTCCGTTGATGGTAAAGGTATGGTTTACGCCCACACCATTCACATACTCGGTAACCGTCTGCACTACTCCATTGCCTACCAGGTCGCACTGTACGCCGTATCGCTGAGCATAATAGGCAAAGAGGAACTCTACCCATCCCGTCCAGAACAGTAACGCTCCCGTCATTCCGAACACCGTCTGCTTGGTATCACCTTTCACGAAGACACCCCAGATGGTGATGACCAGTCCGACGAAGCCCATGATGAAAGCCGAGTAATGAAGCACAGTAGGCTCCAGGAGATGCTCCATGATAATCATGAGCGCATGCCCCAGCGGCATCAACAACAGGATAATCAACAAAGACCCTACGGTCTTACCCAAATGTATTTTCTCTTTCATATTTCCTTTGTCATGTTTTCAGGTTGCAAAGATACGACTATTTAGACAAATTCGCAATACCTAAAAATCATTATTTTGTTTTTTATATCTTGACTTTCGATTATCTGAAGACTTTTCTGTACCTTTGTAGCCTTAAAATGGAGAACTTAAATCAAGTTTCTGTGCGTTGGGGCAGATGTTTGCCGCTGACTTCTTTCAGATTCCGAGTCACCTCGGACACCCTTGT
>CAVBGK010000031.1:0-45419 GCA_963594995.1 Bacteroidaceae bacterium | reverse complement strand
ACTAGGGCTCGTTAGGGACTTGCACCCATTAGACAACACACATGCTAGTCAAACAAAAAGAGGATGTGCATTTGCTGCACATCCTCTTTTTGGGTTAGATTCTCTATATTTGTTCCATCTTTCAATTTTTCAATCTTATAATATCTTCAGCGCGCTTCAAGGCCTTGCTGATGTGGTCGGTGATGTTCTCCTTGCCGAGCAAGTCGTAGAAACCGGCATGCTCCAACTGGGCGTTCACCTTCTCGCAGACTCCCGAGAGAACCACCTGGATGTCTTCCTTCTTGCTCATCTCGCAGAGGTTGGTGAGGTTGTGGATACCCGTGGAATCAACGAAAGGTACCTTGCGCATACGGATGACACGCACCAGAGGACGGTCGCCGAAGGCAGCCATCACCTCCTCAAACTTATTGCCGGCGCCGAAGAAGAACGGACCGTTGATTTCATATACCTCCACGCCCTTGGGGATGGTGTAGTGCTCCAGGTTGGTGGAGAGGAAGTCGAACTCCTTGTTGAGGTCGATTTCGTCACCCGTAATCGCCTTGACATCCGTGGTCTCCGCCATACGCTTCATGAAGAGCAGGCAGGCGATGATAAGACCCACCTCGATGGCTACCGTGAGATCGAAGACGATGGTGAGGAAGAAGGTAATCAGCAGGACGGTGACATCACTCTTCGGATTCTTCATCAACGCCTTGAAAGAACGCCAGCCTGACATACCGTATGACACCACAACCAGCACGCCGGCCAGGCAAGCCATCGGTATGTACTGTGCCAGAGGCATGAGGAAGAGGAAAATAAGCAGCAGGACAACGGCATGGATGATGCCGGCGACAGGGGTCTTGCCACCATTGTTGATGTTGGTCATCGTACGGGCGATGGCACCAGTGGCGGGGATTCCGCCGAAGAGGGGGGAGGCGATGTTGGCCAAGCCCTGTGCCACCAGTTCGGTATTGGAATCGTGGTGGTCGCCGATGACACCGTCGGCAACGGTTGCGGAGAGCAAGCTCTCAATGGCACCGAGGATGGCGATGGTGATGGCTGGGGAGACCAGGCTCTTGATGGTGTCCCAGCTCATGTCGGGCACCGTAGCGGCAGGTAGCTCATTGCTGATGGAGAAACGGTCGCCGATGGTCTCGATGCTCGTCACGCCAGCAAACTGCTTGAGTATCAAGGCCACGATGGTCATCAGGATGATGGCGATGAGCGACCCCGGAATCTTCTTGCTGAAACGAGGGGTAATGGCGATGACGGCGACGCTCGCCACGCCGATGAGGGCGCACCAAGGGTCGAAGGTGTCAAAGCTCTGGAAATACACGCCCCACTTCTCGATAAAGTCGGAAGGATTGCTCGCCAAAGTCAGGCCGAAGAGGTCTTTGATCTGGGTGGTAAAGATGGTGACGGCAATACCACTGGTGAATCCCACCACGATGGGGTAAGGGATGTACTTGATGATAGTGCCGAGGCGGAGCAGTCCGAAGAGAACCAGGAAGAGACCTGCCATGAGGGTGGCGATGGTCAGCCCCTCCATCCCATACTTCTGGATGATGCCATAGATGATGACGATGAATGCTCCCGTGGGACCGCCAATCTGTACCTTGCTGCCACCGAAGACGGAGATGATGAGACCTGCCACGATGGCAGTGATGATACCCTTCTCGGGTGTCACGCCGGAAGCGATACCAAACGCAATGGCAAGAGGGAGGGCCACGATGCCCACGATGATACCTGCCATGAGGTCAGACATAAATGTCTTCCTGTTGTATGTCTTCAGACAGGAAAACAAGCTTGACTTGATTGCAAATGCTTTCATTATACCTACTTATATATGTGATTTTTTTCGTTATCCGAAACCTGTCTGCAAAGGTACTACTTTTATCTTATATAACAAAATGTTTTTTAATAAATCTTAATTTTCGGCGTTATTGCCGGGATTTGCAGTATCTTTGTATTTATGGCAAAAGATAAGATAGCATACGTTTGCAGCAACTGTGGGCAGGAGTCGGCCAAGTGGATAGGCAAGTGCCCCAGTTGCGGCCAGTGGAATACATTCAAGGAGATACGTGTGGCCGGGGACACGGGGACGCAGGCTGCCCGCAACGCAGGCATGACGATGCGACACGGCGGGGCGGCAACCCTGTTTGGCGGCGTGCGCGCCTCCAACGGGGCGGCCAGGCCCCTGAAATTGCGTGACATCTCGGCGCATGACGAGCCTCGCATCGACATGCACGACGCAGAGCTGAACCGGGTGCTGGGAGGCGGAATGGTGCAAGGGAGCATCACCTTGCTGGGTGGTGAGCCTGGCATCGGAAAGAGTACGCTCACCCTCCAGACCATCTTGAACATCCCGGAGAAAAAGGTGCTTTACGTGAGCGGCGAGGAGAGTGCGCACCAAATCAAGTTGCGCGCCGACCGCCTGTCGCGGTCTCTGGCGATGCCGGACATGGTACAAGGATTGGCCGCCGGGGCAGCGTTCGACCATATCTCCATCCTCTGCGAGACTTCCCTGGAAAAGATTTTCTCCCACATCCAGGAGGTGGCCCCCGACATCGTGGTCATCGACTCCATCCAGACGATAGCCACGGAGGATGTCGATAGCAGTCCGGGCAGTGTGTCGCAAGTGCGTGAGTGTGCGGCTGCCCTCCTGCGTTTCGCCAAGACGAGCGGCATCCCGGTAATCCTTATCGGGCACATCAACAAGGAGGGAACCTTGGCAGGACCGAAGATATTGGAGCACATCGTGGATACCGTCATCCAGTTTGAGGGCGACCAGCACTATATGTACCGCATCCTGCGCAGCATCAAGAACCGTTTCGGGAGCACTTCGGAACTGGGTATCTACGAGATGCAGCAGGGCGGACTCCGGCAGGTGAGCAATCCGTCGGAGCTCCTCCTGACCGAAGACCATGACGGGCTTTCGGGTGTCGCCATCAGCAGTGCCATCGAGGGTGTGCGCCCGTTCCTGGTGGAGACGCAGGCCCTGGTTTCCACGGCAGCATACGGCACTCCCCAGCGTTCAGCCACGGGCTTTGAGCAACGCAGGCTCAATATGCTCCTGGCGGTGCTGGAGAAACGGGTGGGGTTCAAGTTGATGCAGAAAGACGTATTCCTCAATATCGCCGGTGGACTGCGTGTCACCGACCTGGCGATGGATCTGAGTGTGATAGCCGCCGTACTGAGCAGCAATGTCGATACGCCGATAGAGGCCGGATGGTGCATGGCGGGCGAGGTGGGACTGAGCGGCGAGGTGCGCCCCGTCAGCCGCATCGAACAACGTATCGCAGAGGCGGAGAAACTCGGCTTCCAGCATATCATCATCCCCCGGTACAACTACTCGGGCTTCGAGCATTCCAAGTACAAGATAGAGATTCATCCTGTGAGGAAGGTGGAAGAGGCCCTGAGATGCCTGTTCGGATAGTAAAAGAGTAAAAAGGTAAAAAGAGAATAAATAATTTAAAGTAGGTTAAAGGCAGTACCTTTTTGCCGTTTGGTAGCGTTCTTATATAAAAGGCATCCTTGATATACTGGGTACGCTCATATACAATAAGGTGTGAGGTCTATCCTATAAAAAAAGAAAAACAAGATGAAAGATTCTGTTATAATAGTGAGCGGAGGAATGGACAGCATCACACTGCTCTATGACAAACAAGACGAGATAGCTTTGGGCATTAGTTTTAATTATGGGAGCAACCATAATGAGCGTGAGATTCCCTTTGCCAAGATGCACTGCGGTCGCTTAGGCATCAAGCACATCACCATCGACTTAGGCTTTATGCACGAGTATTTCAAGAGCAGTCTTCTGGAAGGTGCCGATGCGATTCCGGAGGGGCATTATGCTGCGGACAACATGAAATCGACAGTGGTTCCTTTCCGCAATGGCATCATGCTGAGCATCGCCGTAGGCATCGCAGAGAGCAACGGACTGAGAAAGGTGCTCATTGCCAACCATGGTGGAGACCATACCATCTACCCGGATTGTCGCCCGGAGTTCATCGATGCCATCGACAAGGCGGCGCAGGCCGGAACCTACGTGGACGTGCAGGTTTGCGCTCCTTACACTAACATCACCAAGGCCGACATCGCACGCATCGGAAAGCGGATGGGCATCGACTATGCCGAGACCTGGAGCTGCTACAAGGGTGGCGGGAAGCATTGTGGAAAGTGTGGCACCTGCGTGGAGCGCAAGGAGGCTCTCGCTGAGGCAGGCATTGATGACACGACGGAGTATATGAGTGAAGAATGAAAAAACGGAGAGTGGAGAATCCTCATGCTTTTCGGATGGAACGAAACAATTAATACAGTAACAATAAAATGAGAAAGAGTTTGATTTTGAGCGCAGCTCTTGTGCTTTCTGCATCGGCAGCCATGGCACAGAGCGGAACTTTTCAGTTGAAAGGAAACTTGAAGAACTTCGGTGACACGGTCATCGTTTTCAAGGGGCAGGGTGTCAAGATGGACACCGTGATGGTGAAGAAGGACAAGTTCACTTATGCCACCACCCTGGACAAAGTGAAGGATTTGTATCTCGCTACCCCGGGGGCCATTCGTGGCACCGACCGTACCATGTGCCAAATTGTGGCTGTTCCTGGCGAGAAGGCAGAGCTGGTTGGCGATGTCAAGACTCGTTTCGACATTATGGGCAGCACATTCTACAAGCAATATCATGTGCTCGACTTGATGAAGGAGGAGAGCCTAAAGAAGATGACGGCCCTGAACGATTCCCTCGACAAACTGATGGCGAATGGCGCCAAGCAGGAAGAGGTGTACAAGATTTACAGTGAGAAAATGCCTTCGCTCAAGAAGGAGCAGACCGACAAGTACTATGCTTACATCCGTCAGCATGCCAACGAGGAGGCTACAGCTACGCTCGTGCCGGAATTTGACAGCATCGAGGAGATGGAGAAGGTGGCGGGTATGCTTTCCGAAACCGTGCGGAGTGGTCGCATGAAGGCATACTACCAGCCGTTCATCGACCGTGCGAAGGCACAGAAGGAAGCAGAGGAGAAGGCTGCCAAGTTGCAGGCTGCCGGTGTGGAGGCCCCCGACTTCACGCTGAAAGATATTGACGGCAACGACTTCACGCTCTCCAGCTTGCGTGGCAAGTATGTCATCCTCGACTTCTGGGGGTCTTGGTGCGGTTGGTGCATCAAGGGTATGCCGCAGATGAAGGAATATTACAAGAAGTACGCCGGCAAGTTTGAGATTGTAGGTGTGGATTGCAATGATACCGAACAGAAGTGGAAAGATGCCGTGAAGAAGCATGAGTTGCCTTGGAAGCATGTGTATAATCCACGTGCCAACGGTGAGGAGGAACGTGCCGCCAACGTGTTGGGCAAATATGGCATCCAGGGTTTCCCTACCAAGATTGTACTCTCTCCAGAGGGTAAGATTGTAAAGACCATCGTGGGTGAGGATCCCGCATTCTACACTTTACTTGATGAATTGTTCAGCAAGTAATGTGTAAAGGGGTAAAAAACGCAACGATAAAAAGTTATAGGGGAACAGTCAAATATTCTTGAAAATATTTGGCTGTTCCAAAAAAATGTAGTACCTTTGCAGCCGCAAGTAGCAATTGGCTAGCAAATTTGACTGGTTTGGTTCCGTAGCTCAGTTGGATTAGAGCAACAGCCTTCTAAGCTGTGGGTCTTGGGTTCGAACCCCAACGGAATCACAAAGAAAAACTACAAGAAATGGTGAGACGACCGAAAGGTTATTTTACCATTTTTCTTTTATAAATAGCTACAAAACAAGTACTTACAAACATCACACTTGACATATAAGGTAGAAATAACAAATCTGTGTCATTGGAGCAAGTCCATCCACAAGTAAGTTCTACAAGCTACAAGTAAGGTGTAAAAATGTCGCAAAATTGTCGCAATTGTCGCAAAATTGCCGTAAAAATACCGTAGAAACGACCGTAAAAAATCGAACGGACAAAAGTAAATGGGAGTTTTTTCGATTTTTACTCGAAAAACTCCCATTTACTTGATTTTGCCATCAGAAGAGAACTAGTGCCTTACCACCAATGCGGACTGTCTTTCCACTTATCTTTCATCCAACGGCGTGTAATCCAGCTCGCCCAAGATATTCTTATAGGCAGGACGGATGATGCGGCGACCATCAAAGTTCAATTCCTCGATGCGATGAGCCGTCCAGCCTACGATACGTGCCATCGCAAAGATGGGGGTGTAAATCTCCTGTGGCAAGCCAATCATCTCATAGATGAATCCACTGTAGAAATCGAGGTTGGCACAAGCCGGCTTGTTTCCCCCACGATAAGCTTGCAGGCACTTGATGCCCTCCTGCTCGATGAGCTTGAGGAACTCATACTCGTCTTCCCTACCCTTTTCTTTCGCCAGCTCACCGGCTAGTTTCTTCAACTCCACGGCACGAGGGTCGCTGAGCGTATAGACGGCGTGACCGATGCCATATATCAGTCCCGTCTTGTCGTAAGCCTCCTTATGGAGCATGCGGGTGAGATACACGTCCAACTCCTCCACGTTCTTCCAGTCCTTGATCTGTTCCTTCAGGTGATGGAACATATTGATGACCTTGATGTTGGCACCACCATGGAGGGGGCCTTTCAAACTGCCGATGCCAGCGGCTATGGAGCTGTAGGTGTCGGTGCGTGAGGACGAGGTGACACGCACAGTGAAGGTAGAGTTATTACCACCACCATGCTCAGCCTGGATGATGAGAAGCAGGTCGAGCATACGAGCATCCAACTCGGAATAGTTCTCGTGCTTCATCATGTACAGGAAGTTCTCGGCTATACCGAGGTTCTCGCGTGGATGGCGAATATGAAGACTACGTCCCTGCACAGAGTGACGGTAGATATTGTAAGCGTATGCTATGATGGTAGGGAACTTGGCTATCAACTCAATACCCTGCCGCATGAGGTTGTCACGGCTGATGTCATCAGGATTCGGGTCGAAGGTGTACATCTCCAGAACACAGCGAGCCAGGATGTTCATGATGTTGCTTCCCTCCAGTTCGATGATATGCGTGATGGTACGATGGTCAAGGGGCATGTTGTCAACCAGCAACTCACGGAAGGCCTGCAGCTCCTCCTTGTCGGGCAACTGACCGGAAAGCAGCAGGAATGCCACTTCCTCAAACCCGAACCTCTTCTCCTTCAAGAGCGGAGACACGAGGTCATCGAGCTCATAGCCACGATAATAGAGCTTACCCTGCGTGGGAGTCAACTTGCCGTCGGCATCACGCTCATAGCCCACGACGTTACCGATGTTGGTGAGACCGACAAGCACACCCGACCCATCCTCGTTGCGGAGGCCACGCTTCACGTTGTATTTCTTGAAAGCCTCTTTGTCTATCTTGCATGAGTTCTTGACCTCATCGCTTAGCTTGTATATCAAATATTCCTTGTTCATAAGCCAATTGTACATTATCAATTACTTCTTCGCAGCATAGTTGAGTGCAGATCCAGCCTTGAACCACGCTATCTGCGTGTCATTGTAAGTATGCTCCACCTCAAAGCTGTCCTCGGAACCATCCTTGTGCTTGAGCGTGACGGTCAACTTACTACCAGCGGCGAAATCCTTCAATCCAGCCAGGGTAATACGGTCATCCTCCTGTACCTTATTATAATCGTCCTTGTTGCAGAATGTAAGCGCAAGCATACCCTGCTTCTTGAGGTTGGTCTCGTGGATGCGGGCAAAGCTCTTGGCGAGAATCACCTTCACGTTGAGGAAACGAGGCTCCATGGCGGCATGCTCACGGGAAGATCCTTCACCATAGTTGTCCTCAGCCACCACGATGCTGCTGATACCCTCCGCCTTGTAATCCTTGGCTGCCGTAGAGACCTCTACATATTCGCCAGAGACCTGGTTCTTCACCTTGTTGCTCTCGCCATTGAAGGAATTGACAGCCCCCATCAAGAGATTGTCGGAGATATTCTGTAGATGCCCGCGGAACTTCAACCAAGGACCCGCCATAGAGATATGGTCGGTAGTACACTTGCCCTCCGTCTTGATGAGCAGGGGCATATCAACCAAGTCATTGCCGTCCCAAGGAGCAAAAGGAGCCAGCTTCTGGAGTCGGTTGCTGCCGGGGGCAATGACCACCTCGACATTCGCATTCGCCTCGCTTGGAGCGATGAAGCCCTTGTCTTCCACGCCAAAGCCCTTGGGAGGGAAGGTAAAGCCAGTAGGCGCATCGAGCATCACGCTGTTGCCATCCTTGTCCAACAAAGTGTCGGCGGCGGGATTGAAGTCCAGGCGGCCTGCGATGGTCAACGCTACCGTCAACTCTGGCGACCCGATGAACGCATACGTATTCGGGTTGCCGTCAGCACGACGGCGGAAGTTACGGTTGAACGAAGTGACGATGGCATTCTTGCGCATATTGTCATCGGTATGCCGTTTCCACTGGCCGATGCAAGGACCGCAGGCATTGGTCATAATCAAGGCTCCTATCTTCTTGAAGTTATCTAGGATGCCGTCACGCTCAGCCGTATAACGGATTTGCTCCGAACCCGGATTGATGATCAACTGTCCCTTCACCTGTATTCCCTTCTCGAAAGCTTGGCGCGCCACACTTGCCGCACGAGCTAAGTCCTGATAAGAAGAGTTGGTGCAGCTGCCCACCAAGCCCACTTCCACAACCATCGGATAGTCGTTGGCAGGACCTTTCGCCTTCATGTGGGAAATCGGAGTCGCAGCGTCGGGCGTGAAGGGACCGTTCAAATGAGGCTCCACCTTGGACAGGTCGATTTCCACAATCTGGTCGTAGAAGGCAGAAGGATTCTCAAGCACCTCGTCATCGGCCCTCAACTCTGCTGCGTTCTGCTGGGCGAGTGTGGCGATTTCCTCACGCCCCGTCTTGCGAAGATACTCATCCGCATTCCCATCGAACGGAAAGATAGAGCAAGTAGCGCCAAGCTCCGCGCCCATATTACAGATGGTCGCCTTACCAGTGGTAGAAATACTGTCTAAACCCACGCCGAAATACTCTAGTATAGCATTAGTGCCACCCTTCACGGTAAGGCGACCCAATATTTCAAGAATGACATCCTTGGGAGTAGCCCACCCCGACAGCTTGCCCGTCAAGTGGACACCAATCAGACGAGGCATCTTCAATTCCCACGGCTGCCCCGTCAGGACATCGACGGCATCGGCACCGCCCACGCCGACAGCTACCATACCGAGACCGCCAGCATTAGGAGTATGAGAGTCTGTGCCCACCATCATGCCACCCGGAAAAGCATAGTTTTCCAAGACCACCTGATGGATGATACCCGCACCTGGCCCCCAAAAGCCAATATGGTATTTCTGAGAGACAGACTTGAGGAAATCGTACACCTCCTTGTTGGTCTTGCAAGCCTCAGAGAGGTCTTGTGTAGTCCCCACATCAGCACGAATCAAGTGATCGCAATGGACCGACGCAGGCACAGCGACCTTGTCCTTGCCTGCGTTCATGAACTGGAGGAGAGCCATCTGGGCAGTCGCATCCTGCATAGCCACACGGTTTGGTCGGAAATCGACATATTCGACACCTCTTTTAAATGGTCTCAACTTTGAGGGTTCAAAAAGATGCGCAAAGAGAACTTTCTCTGCATAAGTGAGAGGTCGTTTCACGGTAGCCTTGGCCTGTGCTACATTTGCTGAATACGAAGCATAGAAGCTTCTCAACATTTCAATGTCCAGTATCATCTTATTCACTATTAAATTAATAACTCCATTCTTTATTTCTTACAGATTATTCATCAGATATACTACCAAAAACTTACATCCTGAACTAATCTGTTTGCAAAAATACGAATTATTTTTCAATTAGTAGCATTTTTCTTTGATTATTTTACACTTTGCTACCACATTTTTATATTTCCGATATATTTGTTGCATATAAATACTTTTCTTCACATTTTTATATAATTGTAACACATTTGTTGAATAATTTTAGTAATTTTGCAGCCGATAACATCAAAAGGGAGCTTCCCTTCTTTATTAATTAATTTTTCATAAAAGGTATGCAGAAAAGATTGCATTTACTCATTGCTTTGCTGGCCTTTATGGTCTCCACTGCAATGGCACAGATTACAACCTCAAGCATGAGCGGCAAAGTTACCGCAAACGGCGAGGATGTCATTGGTGCGACTATCAAGGCTGTTCACCAACCTTCCGGAACAGTTTATCGTGCAGTGACCAATATGGATGGTCGCTATTCCATCCAAGGTATGCGTCCGGGCGGTCCATACGTCTTGGAGGTCTCTTATGTCGGTTACAAGACAAAGTCTGAAAAGAACGTAAGCCTTGCCCTCGGCGAGAACACGGTTTTGAACGAGAATTTGTCAGAAGACTCCGAGATGCTCCAGGAAGTAGTGGTCTCTGCTTCACGCAACAACAACATGCGCACAGATCGTGCCGGTGCCACAACGAGCATCAATGCCGACCAGATCGAGGCTGTCCCCACAGTGAGCCGTAGCATGAACGACCTCTTGAAGTTGACTCCCCAAGGAGCCAACGTGGGCAGCGGTTTCTCCGTAGGCGGTGGTAACTACCGTCAGAGCTACGTGACAGTCGATGGCGCAGCTTTCAATAACGCCTTCGGTATTGGCGGCAACCTCCCTGGCAACGGTTCCCCAATTTCTCTCGATGCCCTGGATCAGATTTCAGTTTCTTCTTCCCCATACGATGTTCGCTTGAGCGGTTTCACAGGCGGTGCCATCAGCGCCGTGACCAAGAGTGGTACCAACCAGTTCAAGGGAACAGCTTATATGTACACCACCAATGCTCACTTGAAGGGCAACAAGGTTGACGACTACGAGTTGACCCGCCTCCAGTCTCACTCCACCACCTGGGGTGCCAGCATCGGCGGTCCTATCATCAAGGACAAGTTATTCTTCTTCGTCAACGGCGAGTACCAGGCCAACGTTTCCGCTGGTCCTTCTGGCACCGCCCGCACCGGTACATCCGACGAATGGAGCCCTTCCACAGGCACCGTACACCGCCCATTGGCAAGCGACATGGACAATATGCTCAACTACCTGGGCACGACATACGGCTATAACCCGGGCCGTTACCAGGGGTATTCGCTCGATACCCCTTCTTATAAGTTCTTGGCTCGCATCGACTGGAACATCAACGAGAACAACAAGGTGAACTTCCGTTTCTCCAAGAGCCACGACAAGGATTCAAGCGCCCCGTCCAGCTCCACCACTCCCTTCAAGGACTCTTCCATCTACCCTGGAGGTACATCAGATGGGGTATCTATCTCAAGTGGAAAGTCGCAAGCTGGCCGTACAGCCAACTCCGGTCTTTATTTCGAGAGTGCCCGCTACTACCAGGAGAAGAACTTCACCTCCGTTGCAGGTGAGTGGAACTCAATCTGGGGAGGTGTCCATAATGCACTCCGCCTGACCTACTCTTACCAGGACGAGCCACGTTCATACGTAGGTGGTCTGTTCCCAACCTTGGATATCCTGAAAGACGGTGCTTACTATATGGGCTTCGGTCCAGACCCATTCACACAGGGCAACCTCCGTCAGGTAAAGACATTCGTGGCCACTGACGAAGCAACATGGGCATGGGGAATCCAGAACATCACAGCTGGTTTGCAGTATGAGAGCAACAAGGCGGTAAATGGCTTCGGCGCCGCTTCCGCCGGTTACTATGTATATGATTCACCCGAGGCATTCATGGCAGGCGGCGCTCCTTCCGCATACGGCGTAACCTTCCCTATGGACGGTGGCGACCAGTTTAACGCCACAATGAAGTACAACCAGTTCTCCGCTTACATCCAGGACCAGGTCAACTTCTCCGACCGTTTCCGCATGACAGCCGGCTTGCGTTTCGAGCAGCCTATCTATCCCAAGTTGAAGAACAACTACAACAAGGCTTTCGCAGCCATGCAATGGAAAGACGGCGTGAGCCAATATAGCCATACCTACACAACCGACCAGTTGCCAGACGCACCTTTGACTATTTCTCCACGCATCGGCTTCAACTGGGATGTACTCGGCAACCACAAGTTGGTAGTACGTGGCGGTACAGGTTACTTCATCGGTCGCCTGCCCTTCGTTTGGTTGGTATCAGCAGTAGGCAATGCCGGTTGTGGCCAATATACCTATTATTATAACAAGACCACAGATGCGGGTGCCAACTACCTGATGGACAAGTTCTATGTCAACAGGGCAGACCAGCTTGCAGCATTGCAGAAGCAAGGCTTGACAGTGAACCGTGACGATGCTGCAGCTCCGTCCACTCCTACGATCATCGACAAGGACTTGAAGATGAACGCCACCTGGAAGTCTTCCTTGGCTGTCGATGTCAAGTTGCCTTATGACATCGATTTCTCCCTGGAAGGCATATATAGCCGCGACTTCAATCCTGCCACAGTTGTCAACGTGGACCGATACTGGGACGGTGAGAGCTATACCGCCAACCTTGCCAACTCTGGTGACAAGCGCAAGTACTACTCTCGCAATTCCAGCATCAACCCTTACATGATCACCAATGCCGGCAACAAGGCATATTATTATTCCATCACAGCATCTTTGGCCAAGAAGTTCGCCTTTGGTCTGAACCTCTCAGCCTCATACACTTACTCCAAGGCCAAGTCGTACGGCGATGGAGTGGGCGACCAGGTATCTTCAGCATACTACAACAACCGCTACTCAGTAAATGGCAACAACGAGACAGAGCTGGGTTATGGTACATACGTAGCTCCTAACCGTCTGCTCATCTCCGCTTCCTACAAGAAGGACTACGGCAGAAACTTCGGTTCTGAAGTTGGCCTTGTCTATGAAGGCATGAACATCGGTTATGCAGGCGGCTACAGCTGCACACGCTATTCTTACACCATGACCAGCAACATCGTAAACGACTATGGTTCAAACAACCTGATATTCATTCCTAACTCTCGTGAGGCTCTTGAGGCTTGGACTTTCGCCGATAACGGTGACTATACAGCAGAGCAGCAGAAGGAAGATTTCTGGAACTACATTGAACAGGATAAGTATCTCAAGAACCACAAGGGACAATATGCTGAGCGTGGTGGTGCCGTAATGCCTTGGCACCATCAGCTGGACTTCAAGTTCAACCAGAACTTCTACCTCAACGTAGGCGGGCAAAAGAACACGCTCCAGTTTGGCGTAGATATCAAGAACCTGGCTAACTTGCTCAATAGCAGCTGGGGTCTTTACAAGAGCGTCAACAACATGTCGTTGCTGAAGTATGACTCCAAGACAAATGCTTACCAGTTCCAGAAGAACGGCAAGAACATCTTGGACAAGACCTACACCAACTACACCAGCTTCAACTCGACCTACTCGGTACAGTTCTCTATTCGTTACATCTTCAACTAAGAATGATTTCGCAAGAGAACCAACTAGGCTGTAGGTGCAAAACAGAACCGAAAGCATAGAAGAAAATACAAAGGTGCACTTCATCGACCGATCGAAGAAGTGCATCTTTTTTTATTATTTTTCGATTACACCTGCATTTTTATGTTTGCAAAAGATTATTTTTTCAAAAAAAATGTTTAATTTTGCGGCATAATAACAAAACAGGGGGCAACATCCCACATTATTCATCAATTTAAAAGAAAGGTATGCAGAAAAGATTGCATTTACTCATTGCTTTGCTGGCCTTCATGGTTACCACTGCAATGGCACAGATTACCACATCTGGCATCAGTGGTAAGGTGACAACCGGTGGCGAGGAAGTCATCGGAGCTACTGTCACGGCCACACACCAACCATCTGGTACAGTTTATCGTGCCGTCACCAACATGGACGGCCGTTATACCATCCAAGGCATGCGTCCCGGAGGTCCATACAAAGTAGAAATTTCCTACGTAGGCAGCCAGACCAAGACTTTCAGCAATGTGAGCTTGAACCTGGGCGAAAGCACCAACCTGTCTTGCACACTCAAGGATGACGCCCATGAGTTGCAGGAAGTCGTGGTGTCAGGCAAGGCAGGACTCGCCGCCTCCCGTACAGGAGCGGCAACGAGCATGAATGCGCAGCAAATCAATGATATGCCAAGCATCACACACGGCATCGCCGACGTAGCTCGCCTGAATCCACAGCTGACCGTTACCAACTCAGGAACGATGTCGTTCGCTGGAACCAATAACCGATACAACAACTTCATGATTGACGGTGCCGCCAACAACGACGTCTTCGGCTTGGCATCCAACGGCAGCAACGGTGGCCAGGCAGGCACCCAACCCGTCTCCATGGAGACCATCGAGCAGATCCAGGTAAGCGTGGCACCTTTTGATGTTCGCCAGAGCGGTTTCACGGGCGGTGCCATCAATGCCATCACCAAGAGTGGCACCAACCAGTTCCACGGCTCGGCTTACTTCTACGGAAACAACCAGAGTCTCATAGGAAACAAATACCCATACCTCGACGGCACAGGCTATGCGCCCAAGTACCAGAAGCAGGAAGAGTATAATGCAGGCGCCACCATCGGCGGCCCCATCATCAAAAACAAGCTCTTCTTCTTCGCCAACTACGAACACACCAACAAGCAGTATCCCAACCTTTACGGCATCGACTCAGGCAACTCCAAGGTCAACACAGACCAAGCCAAGGAGATACTCAGCATGTTGCAGGACATGGCCAAGAAGCAGGGACTGGAATATACAGACTATTTCAGCAACCAAGACATCTACACCAAGAGTGACAAGGCAGGCGTGAAACTCGACTGGAACATCAACGAATTCAACAAGTTCGCTATCCGCTGGAGCCTTGTCAAAGCAGAGCAATTGAGTGGTGGCGGAAGTTCTTCAAGCCTGAACTCCTACGGCTACAGCTATCCTTTCAAGAGCAATACCAACTCATTTATCGCCGAGTTGCAGAGCCGCATCTCTCCAGTCATCAGCAACGAGGCACGCGCCAGTTTCGTGAGAGTGCGTGACAGCCGCGACATCAAGGCCAACTCGCCGATGATTTCCATCACAAGCGTAGGCAGCGGAACCGTGAATCTGGGCACAGAGCGAAATTCCCAAGCCAACTATCTGAACCAGGACATTTGGACATTCGAAGACAACCTGACTTGGCTGCACGGCAACCACACCTTCATCTTCGGTACCCACAATGAGTTCTACCATTTCAAGAACATGTTTATCTCAGACAAGTTCGGTTCCTATACCTTCAAGGGGTTCGACAACTTCAAGGCTTACTATGATGACTACATGGCCGGGACACTCGACCCGACCAAGGCATACATCAACCAGTTCCGCTACGGTCACGCCAACACAGACATCACAGGCGACCCCAACTGGGCCTCAGAGTTCTCATCCGGCCAGTTCGGCTTCTACGCACAGGACAAGTGGGCAGCAAGCAACAACTTCACCCTGACCTATGGTTTGCGCCTGGACATCCCCGTATTCTTCGACACACCAGCCGAAAACAAAGACTTCAACGACCTGTCTGACAAGATGGGCTGGGGCTTGAAGACCAATGACAAGCTCAAGTTCTCACCCATGCTCTCACCACGTGTAGGCTTCCGCTGGGACATCAACAACGACCGCCGCTTCATCCTTCGTGGAGGCGCCGGAGTATTCACTGGCCGAATCCCATTCGTATGGGTAAGCAACAATTTCTCGGGTACAGGCCTACAGATTTCATCATACGACAGCAACAACTCCTCAACCAAAGGACTGCAGTTAATCCTTGACCCCACCAAGCAGGAGCAGAACGCCCAATACATGACGGCAGCCTCCGGTAGCCAAGACGTGGCAGTATGCGGCAAGAACTTCAAGTTCGCCCAAAACCTCCGCCTAAACCTAGGCTTCGACTTCAACCTATTTGGCATCGACTGGACAGCAGAGGCCATCTACTCAAAGACCTTGAACGACATCCTCTACAAAAACCTTGCACAAGAGCAGACCGGCCAGACCTTCGCACAGAAATATGGTTATGACTGGGACAACCGTCCTCTCTACCAAAGTGTCGTGAAAGGTACACCTATCGCCGGTGTCTATGCCTTGGGCAACACCTCAAAGGGTTACACAGTCAATATGTCGTTGAAAGCAGAGAAGCACTTCAACTTCGGCCTTGACCTGATGGCAAGCTATACCTGGACCAAGTCAAGAAGTGCTGCCAACGGCGGTTCATCTGTAGCCAAGAGTTCATGGACATACCAATACACCTACCGTGACTGTAACGACCTGGAGGTAGGCAACTCAGCCTACAACGTGCCCCACCGCATCCAGGCATCCGCCTACTATCACGCGAAATATGGTGCACAGAAAGCATGGCAGACAACCATCGGTGTGATTTACCAGGCCAAGAGCGGTTCTCCTTACACTTATTATTATTATGGCGACGTCAACGAGGACGGCTCCAAGGGCAACGACCTGTTCTACATTCCTACCGACGCACAGATAGACAAGATGCAATTCGAGGAGACCAAGTATCAAAAGAACACCTTCACCAACAGAATGTTTGGCGCAGACTATTCAGGTACAACCTTGACCCAGGATATGCAGCGCGAGATGCTGAAGAAATGGATTGCCGATGACTCATACCTGAGCAAGCACCGTGGTCAGTACTACGAGCGTTATGCCGACAACCTTCCTTTCGAGCATCACTTCGACGTACACTTTGGACAGAAATACAGTTTCAAGGTTGCAGGCCAAATCAACTCGATTGAGTTGACATTCGACATTCTAAACGTGGGCAATCTTCTGAACAAAGACTGGGGACACACCTACGGAGACGGTTTTGGTTCGTACTACTCACCTGTCAACTACCAAGGCGACGGCAAGTACCAGTTCACGGGCGCATATGCCTACAAGAGCTACAGCGATTACTATAGTCGCTGGCGTGGACAAGTCGGTTTGAAATATACATTCTAACGACTCCATAAACACAAGAAGGGGATTTTGCCATCAGGCAAAATCCCCTTCTTGTGTTTCATATCATCTATAGCTTAATATACTCTCGGACCGAAGATGGTCGTCCCGACCCTCACCATGGTAGATCCATGCCTGACAGCAATTCGATAGTCGTGGCTCATCCCCCAGCTTCTCTCACAGAAGGCATCGTCAGCTGCAAAATATTGGGCCTTGACCTCATCGAAGAAACGAGCAGCCGTGTCGAACTCACTGGCGATCTGACTTTCATCATCCGTATTCGATGCCATCATCATCAAACCGCAAATCCGCACGTTCCCCATCTCACGCCACTCGCCTTCCGCCAAAAGTTGGCGACAGGCATCAAGCGTCAAGCCATACTTGGTTTCCTCCTCAGCAATATGAAGTTCCAGAAGCACCTTAACCACCCGGTCATGCCTGGCAGCCTGCTTGTTGATTTCCTTCAAGAGCCTCAAGCTATCGACCGCCTCCACCATAGCGATGTAAGGAGCGATATATTTCACCTTATTGGTCTGGAGATGACCGATAAAATGCCATTCAATGTCCTTGGGCAACGACTCCACCTTCCTGGCAAGTTCCTGTTCCTGACTCTCCCCAAAGACACGCTGTCCCTCCTCATATGCCGCCTCGATATACTCATTAGGATGGAACTTGCTGATGGCCACGAGGCGTACACCATCAGGCAAGTTTCCGAGAACATCCTGGAGATTTCCTTTTACGTCATACATATCAATTACTCCGCTTCCTTAGGCTGAGCATTCTCCTGCTCATACTCAGGGACATCGTTTTTCTCCTCCTTCTTGCCCTTAGGAGACACATGCTCGAAGACATCCATGATAGGCGTTTCGGCGATAGCTATCGTATCATAGTCATTCATCGTCTTGCCCATCACCTCGTCGATGTATCTCAAGGCACGAGCCAAAGACTTCGCCTGAACCAGATAGTTAACTTTGCTGCGCTGCTCCTTCTCTGACTCCTCATTGATGGTGATAAACTGAAGCTTCGCCTTGTACCACTTGTCATCATCATCCACGTCACTGAACCAAATCTCGCCAAAGGCAGACTTAGTAATACCAGCCACGTGGAACTCGCCGCTCACATAGACCGACATCTCGTCGATGATACAACTCTCTGCTTCCGTAAAGGTCAACGCATCCACCACATAAGTCTCAGAGACCACCTTCTCAGTGCCGTCTTCCTGAGCCCTCTGATATTTTACCTTGGTCGTAAACCAAGTGCCTGTTCTTGCTCTCATATTTCTATCTTATTTTATAATTTGAAAATTCCATGCAAAGTTATACAAAAGAAAGCACATAAGCAACTTTCGCAAGCGTTTTTTATGAAAAAACTAAAATTCTTTTATGAACATTCTACTTTCTCATCGAAATTCATTACCTTTGCAACCAAATGCAAAGTTGGAGCACTATTCGAAAGAAAAGTAATCTACTTTCGCACAAAAGATAATTACTATAGAAGAAAATAAGATGCCTGAAATTTCAGTACGCGGCTTGGAAATGCCAGAGTCTCCTATCAGAAAGTTGGCTCCCTTGGCTGCCGCAGCAAAAAAACGTGGTGTCAAGGTTTACCACCTCAACATTGGTCAGCCCGACTTACCTACCCCTCAATGCGGTCTTGACGCATTGAAGCACATCGACCGTACCATTCTGGAATACTCCCCTAGCCAAGGCTACCTGAGCTATCGTGAAAAACTCGTAAGCTATTATAAGAAATTCAACATCAACGTAACTGCTGATGACATCATCATCACATCGGGAGGTTCTGAGGCCGTACTCTTCTCTTTCATGAGCTGCCTCAACCCTGGCGACGAAATTATCGTGCCAGAGCCAGCTTACGCCAACTATATGGCATTCGCCATCTCGGCGGGCGCCAAAATCCGTACCATCGCCACCACCATCGAGGAGGGATTCTCCTTGCCTAAGGTGGAGAAGTTCGAGGAGCTCATCAATGAGCGCACACGTGCTATCCTAATCTGCAACCCGAACAATCCTACCGGCTACCTCTACACACGTCGTGAAATGAACCAGATTCGCGACTTGGTAAAGAAGTATGACCTGTACCTTTTCTCCGACGAGGTATATCGCGAGTACATCTACACAGGCAGCCCATACATCAGTGCCATGCACTTGGAAGGCATCGAGCAGAACACCGTGCTCATCGACTCTGTTTCCAAACGTTACAGTGAATGCGGCATCCGCGTGGGTGCTCTTATCACCAAGAACGCAGAAATTCGCAAGGCCGTGATGAAGTTCTGCCAGGCCCGCCTCTCCCCTCCACTGATAGGTCAATTGGTAGCAGAGGCCTCTTTGGACGCACCGGAAGAATACTATCGTGACGTGTATGATGAATACGTGGAACGACGCAAGTGCCTAATCGATGGTCTCAACCGCATTCCCGGAGTCTATTCCCCTATCCCGATGGGAGCATTTTACACCGTAGCTAAATTGCCAATTGATGACTCCGACAAGTTCTGCCGTTGGTGCCTGGAAGATTTCAATTACGAGGGAGAGACCGTGATGATGGCTCCTGCCTCAGGCTTCTATACTACCCCTGGCGCAGGTCGCAACCAAGTACGTATGGCATACGTACTGAAGAAAGATGACTTAAACCGTGCCCTCTTCGTCCTCGCCAAGGCTTTGGAGGCATATCCAGGGAGAGTGGAAGACGAAGGAGTCTGATTAGCTGGCAAATGTATTATTAAAAATTTATAGTGCACAGTTTACGTCAGATCCAAATATTGTTCTGAGTAAAAATTATAAATTGTAAGTCATAAATGAATTTTCCTCTTTTTATAGCCAAGAGATTATACAGCGACCAGGGCGACAAACGTAAAGTTTCTCGCCCTGCTATCCATATAGCCACAGCCGGCGTAGCCATCGGACTGGCAGTGATGATAGCGTCCGTCTGTGTGGTCTTGGGATTCAAGCATACCATCCGCGACAAGGTCATCGGGTTTGGAAGCCACATACAGGTCGCCGACTTTATGACCTTGCAGCAGATGAACCAATATCCCGTGGTCATAAACGACTCGATGATAACGGTGCTGAAGAAAATGCCTGGCGTGAGACATGTACAGCGTTTCGCCATGAAGGAAGGCATCCTCAAAACCAACGAAGACTTTCTGGGAGTGGGCTTCAAGGGTGTCGGTCCGGAATGGGACTCCACTTTCATCCACCAGAACATGATAGAGGGAAGCATCCCGAAGTTTGATGACAAGTCAAGCCACAACCAGATTCTAGTGTCCAAGCTGATGGCAGACAAACTTCGACTGAAATGCGGACAACGTATCTTTGCCTACTTCATAGACACCAACGGCGTACGCACCCGCCGATTCACCATATCGGGCATCTACCAGACTAATCTGAAGAAATATGACGAGGTGATGGTATATACCGACCTTTACACCACTGTAAAGCTGAATGGCTGGGAAGAAGACCAGGCGAGCGGCGCCGAACTGACAGTCAAAGACTTCGACAAACTACAAGACACAGAAGACTGTATCATCAACAAGGTGAACCGCACCGTAGACCATTATGGGGAAACCTACAGCAGCGCCACCATCAGAGAGTTGAACCCACAAATATTCCAATGGCTCAGCCTGATGGACTTGAACGTGTGGGTTATCCTTGGCTTGATGCTTGCCGTGGCTGGTGTCACCATGATAAGCGGATTGCTCATCATCATCCTGGAACGCACCTCCATGATAGGTGTGCTGAAAGCTTTGGGTGCCCACAACAAGACCATTAGGCACACCTTCCTTTGGTTTGCCGCATTCATCATCGGCAGGGGAATGCTCTTCGGAAACATCCTGGCTTTGGGAATATTGGGCATTCAAAAACTGACAGGGCTCGTCAAACTTGATGCACAAACCTACTATGTAAGCACTGTGCCTGTAGAATTCAACTGGTTCTGCATCATCGCCCTCAACATAGCGACGTTGCTCATCAGTGTCTTCATACTCGTAGCCCCCAGTTATCTGATTTCGCACATCCATCCGGCAAAATCCATGAGATACGAATAAGTCACCTAGAGTCCTCTACCCTAGAGAGGAAAGACAAGCCAAATATCCAAGGAATTTATTCCATAATTGCCTAGTTTTGGACAATTATGGAATAAAAACTCACTTTTTTTCATCGTTTTGTAAAATAGTGCACATATTTTTTTGTACTGTGCAGATTTTATGGTATCTTTGCACAAAATTTTGTAAATTGTGCAATGAATTCAATACCAAGTTTCAACTCGTATATTGAGCAAAGCATCATCAAGAACTGGCATCTAGACGCACTTACCGACTACAAGGGAGTAACACTTCAGTATCATGATGTGGCAAGAAAGATAGAGAAGCTCCACATCCTGTTTGAAAACAGCGATGTCAAGAAGGGAGACAAGATAGCAATCTGCGGCAGAAACAGCAGCCAGTGGGGCGTAGCCTTCCTGGCAATTGTCACATATGGTGCTGTAGTCGTTCCCATACAGAACGAATTTAAACCAGAACAAATTCATAACATCGTGAACCACAGCGAGAGTAAGTTGCTCCTTGTGGGCGATGTCGTGGCTACGGAAATCGACACTGAAGAAATGCCCGCCTTGGAAGGGGTCATCTACCTGCCGGACTTCTCGCTCGTGCTCTCACGTTCCGAGAAATTGACCTATGCACGTGAGAATCTCAACGCCATGTACGGTCATAAATATCCCAAATATTTCAGACCGGAACACGTGAAGTATCATGTGGATGCACCTGAGGAACTAGCCATGATCAACTACACCAGTGGAACCACCGGTTTCTCCAAGGGAGTGATGCTACCTTACCGTGCCTTGTGGGGCAACCTCGACTATATGCTGACAACCATTGCGCCCAAATTACAGAAGAACAGCAATGTACTGGTATCCTTGCCAATGGCACATATGTACGGTCTGATGGCAGATGTCATCTTCAACATGGTACAAGGCAATCACATATTCTTTCTGACACGTCTCCCCAGCCCTTCACTCATCGCACAGGCATTCAAAGAAATCAAGCCTGACATCATCTTCGCCGTTCCGCTGGTCGTAGAGAAAATAGTAAGAAAGAAGGTTTTCCCACATATACAAACCAACAAGGCGAAACTCTTGATGAATATGCCAGTCATCAATAAGCGCATCAAAGAAAAGGTATGCGAGTTTGTACTCAAGGAGTTTGGTGGAAACGCCTACGAGGTCGTGGTCGGCGGCGCTCCGCTCAACAAGGAGATAGAGAACTTCTTCCTTGACATCAACTTCCCGATAGCCATGGCATACGGCACGACAGAGACAGCTCCGTTCATCACCTTTGCCAACCAAGATGAATATGTCGCCGGCAGCTGCGGCATTGCAGTAAAACACATGGACGTGAAGATACTGAGTGACAATCCCGAACATATACCGGGCGAACTCGTCTGCCGCGGAGTCAACGTGATGAAGGGATACTACAAGAACCAAGAAGCCACGGACGCCGTCATCGACAAGGACGGTTGGTTTCACACAGGTGATCTGGCAACCATCAGCAAGGACGGCCACTTCTTCGTGAAGGGGCGCAGCAAGAATATGCTCCTCGGTCCCAACGGACAAAACATCTATCCCGAGGAAATAGAAGACAAACTTAACTCGATGGCAATGGTCAACGAGAGCATCATCATACAGAAAGGCGACAAGCTCATCGGACTAGTCAACCCAGACATGGAAGAAGCCGGCACCCTTGGCTTCAGCCAGGAAGACCTGGAAAGCGTCATGGAACAGAACCGGAAAGAACTGAACGCTATGATACCTTCGTTCGCCAAGATTTCCCGCATCGTATTGCATGACAAGGAATTCGAGAAAACTGCAAAAAAATCTATTAAACGTTACCTGTACCACGATGCCGTCTAGGCTAGCATTCAGAAACAGGATCAGTAAAAGCAAAAAGTAATGGAAATACCTAGCTTTAACGCACTCATTCAGAAAAGCATCATCGACCATTGGGACATGGATGCTCTTACCGACTACAAGGGAGCTACCTTGCAGTATCACGATGTGGCTCGCAAGATAGAGAAGTTGCACATCATGTTCGAGAACTCAGGCGTGGTAAAGGGTGACAAGATTGCCCTTTGCGGTCGCAACAGTGCCAACTGGGCCGTAGCTTTCTTGGCTACCCTCACTTACGGTGCCGTGGCTGTGCCCATCTTGCACGAGTTCATGCCCGAACAGATTCACAACATCGTGAACCACAGTGATGCCAAGCTCCTGTTTGTGGGAGATGTCGTTGCGACACAAGTCGATGCGACCAAAATGCCAGGACTGGAAGGCATCATCTACATACCAGACTACTCGCTAGTCGTATCACGTACAGACAAGCTGACCTATGCCCGTGAGCATCTGAACGAGATGTTCGGCGTGAAATACCCCAAGTATTTTCGCAAGGAGCACATACAATACTACATAGAGCAGAGTCCCGACGAGATGGCCCTCATCAACTACACCAGCGGAACCACCGGATTCTCCAAGGGAGTAATGGTACCTTACCGTGCGCTTTGGAGCAATGCCGACTTTGCCGAGACTGTGCTGGGCAAGAAACTCTACGTAGGAGCTCCCGTCATCAGTATTCTTCCGATGGCCCACATGTACGGCATGGCATTCGAGTTCATCTTCGAGTTCATCAAGGGTTGCCACGTCTTCTACCTGACCCGCATCCCTAGCCCAGCCATCATTGCCGAGGCTTTCGGACGCATCAAGCCGGCAGTCATCATCGCCGTCCCTTTGGTCATCGAGAAGATTATCCGCAAGAAAGTGTTCCCAAAGATACAGAACAACCGCATGCGTCTGCTCCTCAATATGCCTGTAATCAGCAAGAAGGTGCGCGAGAAGATTTGTGAACAGGTTACCAATGCCTTTGGCGGCAACTTCTATGAGGTCATCATTGGCGGAGCAGCCTTCAACCAAGAGGTGGAGACATTCCTGCATGGCGTTGGCTTCAGATACACTGTAGGTTATGGAGCAACCGAGTGTGCGCCTATCATCTGCTACGAGGATTACAAGAACTTCGTGCCGGGCTCGTGCGGCAAGGCGGCCAAGAACATGATGGTACGCATTGACTCCCATGACCCAGAGAATGTTCCGGGAGAAATCCTGGCAAAGGGACCGAATGTGATGCTCGGTTACTATAAGAACGAGGAAGCTACCCTCGCAACCATCGACAAGGACAATTGGTACCACACTGGCGACCTTGGCACGATGGACGGCGACGGCAACGTCTTCATCAAGGGGCGCAGCAAGAATATGCTCCTCGGTGCCAATGGGCAGAACATCTATCCTGAGGAAATCGAGGACAAGCTAAATTCGCTAGCCCTGGTCAACGAGAGCGTTGTCATCCAGAAGGGCGAGAAGCTCGTAGGTCTCGTCCACCCAGATTTCGATGAGGCACAGACCTTAAACCTCGGAAGAAAGGAACTGGAAGAAATCATGGAGCAGAACCGTATGGAGCTGAACACCATGATTCCTGCCTATAGCAAGGTTTCAGAGATTCGCATCCATGAGGAAGAGTTTGAGAAGACTCCCAAGAAGAGCATCAAGCGATTCCTCTATACAGAATAAAAAATAGGAATATGCCCTGTAAAGGCAAAAGCTATCTGCTACACGCTCTTGCCTTTACAGGGCAGTTTATTATTTCTTACCCTATGGAGACTCATTCAGAAAGAAGTTTGGTCACATTCGTCCTTAACCAAACATCATCCTCTATCACCACAGGTTGGTCATACAGATTGACACCATCCACGAACCTGTCTTCCCCAATGGAAAGATACCCTTCATATACTTCTATATAGCCTTTGGTTACAACAAGACACCCGAACGAATACGAGACAAGGTCTCCGGCGTCATCTGTAGATAATTGGCAATATAGGTCAGAGGCGCACGCAGCACCACCTGAGGATTCAAGTCACAAAGACGCTTGTATTTGTTGGGAGCGGACTCAAATCGCATCAAGTCGGCGTGTACCTGCGACAGAATCAGGCTCTCTTCCAATATCTTACGATAAAGCATCTGGATGTTGACATTACGCATGGCAGCAGCCTCCAACTTCGCTTTCGGCAAGGCATAGACAAGCGTCGGCTCCAAAGCCTCGACCTGCAACCGTGTCGGTTCCTCACGGAACAAACTCTCAATGCACATGAATATCGAATGGTCCACACCCAAGTGCTCCGTCACCTCTTTTCCATTTTTGAAATAGAACTGGCGAACCAAACCTCTCTCGATGTAAGAGATGTTGCGACAAATTTCTCCCTCTTGGAGTATTTTCTCGCCCTTCCCATACTTAATAGGCACCAAAAGACTCTCCAATACGTCCAACTCGTCGTGAGTCATCGTACTGTACTTGCGGGCAAGTTCTCTTGCTATATCCCGCGTCAAAGGCATGTTCTTAAATTCAGGCATTTCTCTTGTCCCCCTTTTTTATGTTATTAGTCTAGTTTCAACACGGCAAGGAAGGCTTTCTGGGGCACTTCCACATTACCAATCTGCTTCATACGCTTCTTGCCTTTCTTCTGCTTTTCGAGCAACTTGCGCTTACGGCTCACGTCACCACCATAACACTTGGCTGTCACATCCTTACGTACCTGCTTCACCGTCTCACGAGCCACAATCTTGGCTCCGATGGCAGCCTGGATGGCTATGTCGAACTGCTGGCGTGGTATCAAGTCCTTCAACTTCTCGCACATTCTGCGACCGAAGCTCACCGCATTGTCTCGATGGGTCAAGGTACTGAGAGCATCCACAGGCTCGCCGTTGAGCAAGATGTCAAGTTTCACCAAGTCTGAGTGGCGGAAGGAGTCGATGTGGTAGTCGAAGGAAGCATACCCCTTGGAGATACTCTTCAGCTTGTCGTAGAAGTCGATGACAATCTCGCCCAGCGGCAGCATGAAGTGCAATTCCACACGATTTCCGCTCACATACTCCTGGTTGATCAGTTCTCCTCGCTTGTCCAGGCAGAGTTTCATGATAGGACCGATATAGTCGGTAGCAGTGATGATGGTAGCACGGATATATGGTTCCTCGATATGGTCAATCATCGTAGGGTCCGGCAATCCCGATGGGTTATGCACCTCTTTCTCCCCCCCCTGCTTGTCATATACCTTGTAAGACACGTTGGGCACAGTAGTGATGACATCCATATTGAACTCACGGTCCAAACGCTCCTGCACAATCTCCATATGGAGCAATCCCAAGAATCCACAACGGAAGCCGAAACCCAAAGCCACCGAGCTCTCAGGAGAGAATGTCAAGGAAGCATCGTTGAGCTGAAGCTTTTCGAGTGAAGCACGAAGGTTCTCATAGTCACTAGGGTCAATAGGATAAACACCGGCGAAGACCATCGGCTTCACCTCCTGGAAACCAGCGATGGCCTTCTCGCAAGGACGTGCGATATGAGTGATGGTATCGCCCACCTTCACCTCCGTGGCATTCTTGATGCCGGAAATAATATAGCCAACTTCGCCTGTACCCAACTCACCGCGAGGTATCATATCCATCTTGAGCACACCAATCTCATCGGCATCATACTCCATGCCCGTATTGAAGAACTTCACTTTGTCACCCTTGCGAATGGTACCGTTCTCTATCTTGAAATAGGCAATGATACCACGGAAGGAATTGAACACAGAGTCGAAAATCAAGGCTTGCAACGGAGCCTTGGCATCACCTACTGGAGCTGGCACCCGATTGACCACCGCCTCCAGCACGTCCTCGACCCCCTCGCCAGTCTTGCCTGACGCACGAAGGATGTCCTCGCGCTTGCAACCGATAAGGTCAACTATCTCATCCTCGACCTCTTCCGGCATGGCTGAAGGCATATCGATTTTGTTGATGACAGGGATAATTTCCAGGTCATGCTCGATAGCCATATAGAGATTGGAAATCGTCTGCGCCTGTACTCCTTGTGTCGCATCGACAACCAAGAGAGCCCCCTCGCAGGCAGCGATGGAACGGGAAACCTCGTAAGAGAAATCGACATGTCCCGGGGTATCAATGAGGTTGAGGATGTAAGTTTGTCCGTCCTTAGCCTTGTACTCCATCTGGATGGCATGGCTCTTGATGGTAATGCCACGCTCACGCTCCAAATCCATGTCATCGAGCATCTGCCCTTCCGTAATCTTGATGGTCTGGGTTTTTTCCAACAAACGGTCTGCCAAAGTACTTTTACCATGGTCAATATGTGCAATAATGCAGAAATTTCTTATGCTATTTATATTCTCCATATAATCTTTTCACTCTTTAGGTTGCAAAATTACCTTATTTTTAGGATATTACCAAATTTTTAGGCAACATTTTCAAACTAGAAATGAATTTATATAGACAAAATCTTTGATGTATCACAGATTTGTATTAACTTTGCACCCATTAAAAAGCAAAAGTAGCACATGAAAAAGATTGTTTTTACCCTAGCGACACTAGCTCTGGCGGTGTCATGCACCGAGAGTCTTGAGGACAAGGCGGCCCGTGAAGCCAAGGAATACACGGAGAAGTTTTGTCCCACTCCTTTTGTCAATGGTGGGCGCACAGACAGCACTGTTTTTGACAAATCAACACGTTCCTATATTTACTATATGACTTTACGCGGAAAAGCGGACAATGCACAAGTCATCAAAGCCAACCAAAAGCAATTGTACAATATCCAGAAGCAGTCGCTTGACAACAATCCGGGATTGAAGAAATACAAGGAGGCACACTTTTCATTCCGCTTCGTCTATCGTTCCGCCAAGAACCCTCAGGAAATACTCATGGACTATCTTTTCAAATACTAATTCCTCATGCACAAAACACTATGCTTTTGTGAAGTGGAACTTTCCGACACTTCACAAAAGCATGAACCTCTTCCATCCCCCACCTTATTTATCGCCAACAATCATTAACATTCCGCTAAGGAAAAGTTAAATATCGCCTATTTTTTGATAATTTCCACAAAAAAGCTCCAAAAAGTTTGACAGTACAGAAAAAAGTTGTACCTTTGCATCAGTTTTCGCATATATTTGGGCAAATGGGGGTTGTCGTGAGATTGTACCCCATTTGTTTTTTTGCTTTATAAGGAATATATGCAAAACAAATCTCGAAAATGACTATTAGCAAAATTACATGAATCACAATATGACATGAAAATACTTCCAGAAGAACAATACAAACATTTGAAGCTTACTCTACCTGATGGCAGTAGCGCAGAAGGACATTCCGTCTTGTTGCATGCGTGTTGTGCCCCATGCTCTTCCGCCATCATAGAATGTATGCTTCGCAATGGCATGAAACCAACTGTCTTTTTCTCCAACAGCAACATCTACCCACTGCAAGAATACAAGACTCGCAAGCATGAGATTATCCGTTTCTTAGAAGCCCAAGGCGTTCCATACGTTGAGGACGAATACAATCATGAGGAATGGCGGAAAACTGTTGCCGGACTGGAAGATGAACCTGAGCGAGGTTCCCGCTGCTCCGTTTGCTTCCAATACCGTTTGCATCGTGCAGCCCGTTATGCCCAAGAGCATGGATTTTCCATCCTCACCACCACCCTAGCCTCATCACGATGGAAAAACATTCGACAGATAGACATGGCGGGAAACGTTGCCGCAAGCGACTGTCCTGACGTGAAGTGGTGGGAACAAAACTGGCGTAAAGGAGGATTGCAAATGAGGCGCAACGAACTATTGCACCTCAACAACTTCTACAACCAACTCTACTGTGGTTGCGAATTCAGCCTTGCCTCCTCCACTGCCATACAGAAAAAGGAATAGTAAAAAGACAGCCCACTTTGCCAAACACCAGTGGGCTGTCTTTTTGATGAAAAGTGAAGAGTTAGAAAGGAAAGAGCAAGGGGAGAACAAACGTCATGACCACACCTATGATAATCTGCAGGGGCAAGCCCACCTTCACATAATCCATGAAACTGTATCCACCCGCCTTCATCACCAATGCATTGGGCGGCGTGGAGAATGGGGAAGCAAAGCACATGCTCGCACCCAGTGTCACAGCAAACAGGAATGAATAGGGACTTACACCCACCTGTTGCGCTGCCACCAAGGCTATCGGTGCCATCAATACGGCTGTAGCGGTATTGCTGATAAACATCGTCATGAGTGACGTAGTAAAATAGATGCCAGCCAACAAAACCACCGGTCCCATCGTACCAAGGCTATCGACCAAGGTCTGCGACACCCATGCAGACACACCTGTCTTCTCCAGTGCCGTTGACATAGGCATCATGGCTGCTATCAGCACGATACTCTCCCAGTTGATGGTCTTGTAAGCAGCCTCCACATTGCGAAAACATCCCGTGAGCACGGTAAGGAGCCCTGCGATAATTACTGCAGTGACAGGAGCCACTGGGATGAAGTCGAACACCATCATCGCCACCATCAACAGCATGATTGCCGCAGCCAAGGGAGCCTTATAGTCCAGCAGCACCTTGTCGGCGCTCTTCTCCGGTTGCCCGAGCACCACCCAGTTGTCTGTATCGGAAGAGAGATGGGCCAGATTGCTCCATTCCCCTTGCACCAAGAGCACGTCACCCACGTGGAGTTTGTTCTCGATAAGCCGTTCTGTGATGTATTCTTCGCCACGCTTGATACCGAGCACATTGATACCGAAACGTTTTCTCAGGTTTGCATCAGCAATACGCAATCCCACGAAATTGGACTCCGGCATGACCACGATTTCCGTAAGCCCCAGGTCATAGAAGTCGATGTGTACGTCCTTCATCTTCCTCAATCCACACTCCTTGGCAAACTGCCCCATCCTCTCTTCGTTTCCTATCACGTAGAGAATGTCGTGCTCCCCTATCACACTGTTGCTCTTCGCCATATTTTGGTTCACGTCCTTCACGATTCCGAGACGAGACTTCTTCTCATTCCGAATCTCAATCACACTCACCCCATACCTTTTTTGGATGTCCAGATCCCGGAGGCTCTTTCCGACGAGTCCATTTCCATTCGGGACGATGTATCTATGGAGGTTTTTCATCAGCTTGTACTCATCCACCAGGTCATCTGGCGACTTCACCTTGTTTTTCTTTCCCTTCCCACTCCCCTTCTTATTTAGGAACACACGGCTCAAAGGCATGAGCACGACAATGCCGATGGCTATCACGATGATACCTACCGGGAAAAAAGAAAAGAAAGCCAACGGTTCATAGCCAGCCCCCGTAAGTGTCTCATCGATGACCAGGTTGGGCGGCGTACCGATAAGGGTGAGCATACCACCCAGGCTACCTGCGAAGGCAAGCGGCATCAAGAAACGGGAGGACTGCAGGCCCGAGGAAGCCGCCACACTCATGATGATAGGCATCATCAGTGCCACGGTACCAGTGTTGCTCACAAAAGCCCCGATAAACGAGGTGACGAGCATCACCAGAAGAAAGGTGACAGTTTCATTGCCATGTGAGAGTGCCATGAGCTTGTTGCCCGTGAGCTTGGCAAGCCCAGTCTGCATGATGGCGCCGCCCACGACAAAAAGCCCAATCATCATGATGACAATGGGAGAAGAGAAGCCCGCCAGAGCCTCAGAAGGAGTAAGTATTCCGAAAACGAGTAATGATGCCAAGGCAACGAGAGCCGTGATATCGGCCCTGATCTTGCCCCAAATGAACATGGCAACAGTTAAAACTAATATGATTAATGTGATTGTCATGCTACTGCTAAATTTTAAGTTAAAGAAAACCATCCTACTTTCCCAAGCAAGACAGCCGATTTTTTGTTTCTTATTTAAATGAGATGCTACGCTTAGCATCCCTATTCTTTAATCCTTTGGAATGTGGGTTACGACAGACCGACAATCTCGCCGTTCACCACGTCGATGCGCTCTGCCTGCGGGCTCTTGGGCAAGCCTGGCATACGCATGATAGGCCCCGCTATAACCACAATCATCTCCGCACCCATGTTGACGGTGATGTCGCGTACATGGAGCTCGAATCCATCTGTTGGACCATACGCCTTGGCATCGGTGGAGAAACTGTACTGCGTCTTGGCGATACAGACAGGGAACCGTTCCGCACCCAACTTCTTGATTTCCTCTATCATTGCCTCTGCCGACTCGCTGAGAGTCACAGCCCCGGCCCCATAGAGATTGAAGGCCACATCCTCTATCTTCTTCACCACAGGCTCGTCGTCCTTGTAGGCAAAATAAAGAGGGGCCGACGGATGCTCGTCGATGGTCTTCACCACGAGGTTTGCCAATTCCACTGCTCCCTTGCCGCCCTCGGCAAAGGCATTGTTGACAGCGAATCCACATCCCATCTCCTCGCAATGCTTGCGCAATACCTCCATCTCCTCGGGGGTGTCGGTGGCAAATTGGTTGAAAGCGATGACCACGGTCTGCCCGAAGCTCTGCAGGTTCCTCACGTGCTTGTCAAGATTCCAGTAGCCGTTCTGCATTCCCTCCACGTTGGGTTTCTTGATATCTTCCTGTGCCACACCACCATGCATTTTCAGAGCTTGAAGTGTGACGACAAGGACTGTCAAGTCGGGCTGAAGTCCTGTCTTGCGACACTTGATGTCATAAAACTTCTCCGCACCCAAATCAGCGCCGAAACCAGCCTCCGTGATGGCATAGTCACCATACTCAAGAGCTGCAGCCGTAGCCATCACCGAATTACATCCATGGGCGATATTGGCAAACGGTCCGCAATGCACGAAGGCAGGAGTACCCTCCGTAGTCTGCACCAGGTTCGGTTTCAGAGCATCCAGCAAAAGGGCCACGATGCTGCCGCCTACCCCCATATCCTTCACCGTGAAAGGCTTGTCATCCTCGGTGATACCCAAAAGGATGTTGTCAATGCGCCGACGCAGGTCTTCCACGCTGGTGGCAAAGCACATGATGGCCATTATCTCAGAAGCGGGCGTGATGTCGAAACCACTCTCCGTCTCTATTCCGTCCTTAGGGCCTAGACCGGTGATAATGCGTCGCAAGCCACGGTCATTGACATCCATCACGCGACGCCACAATATCTTCTTCAACTTGAAGCCCTCCGCCTCGTGCTGGAAACGGTAATTGTCGAGCAGGGCGGAAATCATATTGTTCGCCTCTGTGATGGCATGGAAGTCGCCAGTAAAGTGCAGGTTGATTTTCTCCATTGGCAACACCTGTGCATAGCCTCCTCCGGCAGCGCCGCCCTTCATACCGAAACAGGGACCGAGCGAAGGCTCACGCAGTGCCACCACCGCTTTCTTCCCTATCTGGTGCATGCCCAAGGCAAGTCCCACACTAACGGTGGTCTTGCCATTGCCGGCCTTGGTAGGACTGATAGCGGTGACAAGGATGAGGTGATGGTTCTCCAACTTTTTTTTGTCGATGGCACCAGTCGTCACTTTGGCGATGTACCGTCCGTAATTCTCAATTTCCTCCTCCTTGATTCCGAGCTCAGCTGCCACGTCATTGATGGGACGGAGTTTCACTGATTTTGCAATTTCTATATCTGACAACATGAAATCTATTTTTTTATGTGTGACAATTCAAGAATATTCTGTACAATTGTTTGGAACTTCTATTTGATAGCTCCGATAATTTCATGCACCGAAGTGCAACCATGCTTGTCCAACCAGTCACTAATGCCATCCTTGACCTTCTTGGTCACCGCCGGGTCTATGAAGTTGGCCGTGCCGATTTCTATCGCCGTGGCTCCACACATCAGGAACTCAATGGCATCCTCGGCAGTGGAGATACCGCCCAAGCCTACGACTGGAATTTTGACGGCATGAGCCACGTCATACACCATACGAAGTGCCACGGGCTTGACACACGGACCGCTCAGACCTCCCGTACGGATGCTGAGCAACGGCTGTCGCTTTTCTATATCCACCGCCATACCCATGAGCGTATTGATGAGTGACACGGAATCCGCTCCCTCCGCCTCACAGGCTCTGGCTATGTCTGCGATGCTGGTCACATTGGGCGATAACTTGACGATAAGCGTCTTATGATAAGCCTGGCGCACCGCCCTTACCACACTGGCAGCCCCCTCGGTCGTTACTCCGAAAGCCATGCCACCGTCCTTGACGTTCGGGCATGAGATATTCAGTTCGATGGCAGGAATCTTCTCCAGTTCGTCGATACGTGCCGCACAGGCCGCATAACTCTCGGGGGAATGTCCCGATACATTGACTATCATATTGGTGCCAATGTCCTTGATTTGCGGATATATGTTCTTGCAGAAATAATCCACACCTTTGTTCTGCAGCCCCACACAGTTGAGCATCCCCTGTGCGGTCTCCGCCATACGAGGATAGTCGTTGCCCTCACGTGGCTCCAGGGTGGTACCCTTCACGATGATGCCGCCGATTTCCTCCAGTGGCACGAAGTCAGCGAACTCCAAGCCATAGCCGAAAGTTCCTGATGCCGTCATCACGGGGTTCTTCAATTTTAAGTTATGTATGTTTACACTTAACGATGCCATATTTTTCTTGTTTTGGAACATAGCGAAAGTTCTTGACAAACATCATTACTCTTTTCGCCATATCATTTCACTTTTTCTTTACAAATAGACCACTTCACTCTCTACCGTGAGGAAACTCCTCACAAGCCTCTAGAGACTCCACATCAAGTTCTTCACATTGAAGACCGGCCCATCCTTGCAAACGCACAGGTTGCCCTGGGCGGTCTTCTCCACACAGCAGAGGCAAGCCCCCACACCGCACGCCATCTTGTTCTCCAGAGAGACCTCGCATTCCACGTTCGCCTTCTGGGCGTAGCGTGCCACACTTGCCATCATCGGTTTGGGACCACAAGTGGAAATCATGTCGAACCGCTCGTGCTGCAAGATGGAATGGTTGGTGACGAAGCCCTGTTCGCCTGCGCTACCATCCTCTGTCGTGACACAAACTCGACCTATCTTGGCAAACTCGTCCAGCTCCAAAAGGTCTTTGTCCGTACGAGCGCCCAACAAGAAGACGGGTTCCGCTCCCATATCCTTGATGCACTTACCAAAATAAAGCAGCGGTGCCACACCTACACCTCCTCCCACAAGAAGAAACTTCTGTCCTTTTTCAGTTGGCATCGTAAAACCATTGCCAAGGGGCATCACACAGTTGAGTGTGTCACCAGCCTTCAAGGCACCTAACTGGCGCGTTCCGTCGCCTACCATGGCAACGAGCAGCCAGAGCTGGTTACTCTCACGATCCACATTATTAATAGAGATAGGGCGGCGAAGCATGGTGGACGGCGAATGTTCCACCCTCACTTCCACAAACTGGCCCGGCACAATCTCGGGAAGAGGTTTATCGTCGGTAAGCTTAATCAACACATGCTTGTCACTCTGTGACTCCACCGAAACGACCTTGAGGTCTAAAATGTATTTTTTCATCTTAACGATCTAGTATATTTTCTGCAAAGGTAATGTTATTTTTCGACAATAAGGTAAGATTGGCGATATATTTTCACTTTATTAAAGATTAACATCCACCTCTTTACCTCCAACTCCTACCTTGACCGACTTATTTCTTCGGTACGAAAGTCTCCCATGTCTGATCATCATAGAAGATACGTATTTCGGTAATCTTACGCTGATGTTTGTCAATATATTTCGCATCTTCTCGTGTCGTTTTTTTAAGTGTACAATTTACACCGTGTCCGGAAGGTTGTCCAAAAAGGGAGCCTTGTTCCACTTGAGGGGCAGCGGTAGATCGCACATCCTGAGCAGGAAGGGCGGTAGGGGCATTTGCCACATCATCCTTCTCGTCAGAAAAGTCAAAGGAGAGTGCTTCGACCTTGGGATGGGCAGCCTCTATGACAGGAGGCTCTCCACCAGTTTGGGATGCGTTCCCCATATACATCGGTTCGATTCCGTAGAGCAACCACTCTGTCCTCACCTGAGGAAACTTGCGATGGATGGCATCGACGATATTCAAGGTCGGCTTGGTACGACCGTTGTAGATTCCGCTCAGTTGAGCAGCTGAGATTTCCAATAGTTGCGCGAAACTCTGCTGGGTGAGTTTCTGGTCCTCCATAAGGAGTCTGATTCTATCCTTCATGACTTGTAGGGTTTGTTTTGATTTTACATTATTTAAGAATTCCGAGCGTAGCGAGGAGACCGATTTTCGACTTCACCAGATATACTTTTTCGGAACGTAAAGCATTTTAGGGGTGATTTCATCACATTTCCTTAGCGTTTACAAAGGTAAAGCTTTTTTTTGACTCCAACAAATATTCTATGAATAATTTAGCTTTTTAAACTTTACATATAAACATTTAAATTTGTAAACCTTTTGGCGTTACCGTTGGTTTTCAACCTACAATTTACAGATTTAAATTTGTAAATCCATTTTGTTTACAAAGGTTTTATTTAGCGTAATTTACAAATATATTGGGTCATCTATACATATACCTTATATATATATATAATATAGCACATATATCCATTTTACAAGAACATCTAAGAGTTATTTTGCCAAAGATACAAGAATTGACGCCACTAATCGTTTGGGTTTCTTACATTTATATATTCAAATATTCAAACGTATATTTATTCGCTTTACATTTTCAAATCGCAACAAGACGTTTACATTTATAAACCTAAACACATATTACTTTATTTCAGTTTCTTGAATTTACGTTTGCAAAGTGTAATCAGATTTACATCCTTGCAGATTTAAAAATGCAAAGTTTCAAAACGTAAACGTTAACGATTGCAAACAACGAATTCTACACTTTCGAGAATGCTCTATTTTTCTATTTTTTGCATATTCCAGCCAAATGGTAAACAAAGGACCAAATTCGGAATTTTTGAGGGCCTCCAATAGCGTTTGCCACACACAACTATCTGACTTCCTTTCATTTACGACATTCTCACCCTTTCACGAAAAGTCTTCGTTCTAGCTCTTAAAAAATATAAAAAGCCTGCTTATACAGGATTTTTTGCTCCAAAACTACCAATATTAGAGTGAAAAACAGCTCAAACCAACCTATTTTCAGTGATATTTACATTGCAGAAGGCTCTTTTCTTGACTTCCTGCAAACGATGACATACCCTTCCCATACCTTCCATCTAACAAAAAAAGGGTGACTCCCCCAAGAATCACCCTACTGCATACTACTGCAATCTATAAAAATACTTCTCCCCTACCCTAGAAAAAACAGAAAACTCAAAGACGAGAAACATAGTTTTTTACATCACAAGAACAGGAAAGAAAGAGTATCAATGAAGGATGAAAAACACAAGCTCCCTCATCAGTTCTCCTGCCCCAGTATTCGGGTTTCCTATCCCCTTCGACTTGGCATCCACTTCCCTAAACTTGTCAATAATCTGCATCACCTTCACTCCATTATAGTTTCTCATTCCTGCGGTATAGTCACGCACAGCCCAAGAACTTTTCAAATCCAGGAATTTTGCAAGCTCATTTTCGTTCTGCTTGTTGGGCGCATAATAAGCAAGCATGAGATTTTGGAAATAAGAAAAGAGCATTGGGAGAATCGCAAAGAGTGAACCACTCTTCGGATTGCTGTCAAAATAATTGATAATCTGATTTGCCTTGAATACATCACGGTTCACAATGGCGTTGCGCAGCTCGAAGGCATTGAAGTCCTTGCTCACACCTATTACTTTTTCCACAATCTCGGGTGTCACCCTGCGGTCGTTCTCCGGGAGCGAGATGAGCAGTTTGTCCAGCTCGGAGGTGAGGCGGTTCAGGTCTGCTCCCACATGGTCGGCCACCATCTGCGTCGCCTTCCGCTCTATCGTCGCCTTCTTGCATTTGATGTAAGTCTCCACAAATCCGGGCAGCTGGTAATCCTTCAATTTTTTGCTCTCAAACACAACCCCCACCTGCTCGGCACGTGGCACCAACTTCTTTCTACGGTCAATGGAACCATTCTTGTAGGTCATCACGAAGATGGTTGATTTTACCGGATTTTCGAGATACTTCTCGATTGCCTCGAAATTTCGCAAATTTTGCGCCTCCTTCACAATCACCACCCGGTGCTCAGCCATCATCGGATAACCCTTGCACTGGTCGGCGACCTGCGCCGCTGTGGTCTCCGCGCCAAAGAGCACAATCTGGTTGAAGTCGCGTTCCTCGGGCTGGAGCACATTGTCGGCAATGTACCCACAGAGGATATCGATATAGTACGACTCGTCACCCATCAAGATATAGACGGGCGAGAAGTTGCGAGCCTTGAGGTCTTTCATGACCGACTCGTAAGTTATTGCTTGTTTTTTTTCTGCCATTGCGATATTTTTTGTATCTTTGCAGAGAACAACATGATAGCTCTGCACTCTTATTTTTGCGACAAAGGTACAAAATATTTTTGAACTATATATAATAAGGTGTAGAAAACTATATATAATTAAGGTGTAAAAACATGACAAGACTCAACCTCCCTCCCTTCGACATCAAGCTCCGCGGTTCGAAAGAGCACCCGATGATATTCGACATTCTGCGCAAGAAGTACGTCACGCTCACGCCCGAGGAATGGGTGCGCCAGCACTTCGTGCATTTTCTCGTGGAGCACAAGGGCTACCCTACCAGTCTGCTTGCCAACGAAATTCAGATTTCCGTAGGCGACAAGGTACTGCGCGCCGACAGCGTGCTATACTCCCGCGAACTGAAACCTCGCATGATCATCGAATACAAGGCCCCACACATACCCATCACGCAGAAAGTATTCGACCAAATCTCCATCTACAATATGCTCCTGCACGTGGACTACCTCGTCGTTAGCAACGGCCTGCAACACTACGTATGCCAGATGGACTACGAGAGTAAAAAATATGTATTTCTGGAAGACATTCCCGACTATGATGTTTTATTGACAAAATAACCTTGAAATGCAAAACATAGGAAAAGCGCACACTTCTTTACTGCACATCAGTGAATGTAAAAAAATATCACAACGCTTGCTATACTCCCTCCCGATGGAGAAAAAACTACATCGGGAGGGAAAAATTCCTACATCGGGAGGGAAAAATTTCTACGTCCCGAGGTAATTTTCAAAGTGGGGTCAAGGAAGTATTTGGGACACCCACGAAAAATTCAGTAATTTGTCAATAAAATTTTGGTAACATTCAAGCTCATACTTTCTCCTTTTTTTATGTTCTTCGGTTGCAAAGATACGCTTTTATGGCGAAAGTGCAAAGGAAAACGGGAGAAAAAGTGGCGGGAAAATTTTGTGGCGTCAGAAAGAATTGGTATCTTTGCAGCGTGGTATGGGGAGGCATGATGCCGAGCCTGCCATGTTTTCGTGGGTTAACGATTAGATTCGTATCGATTCGACTGGAAGTTCAATACAGAATAGCTCCTACCAAAAGCAAAATTCTACACAGATGAACTAAAAGTGAGAATGGATACGCCATGATATGGCGTATCCTCACCTTTAGTATTTCGTCTGTGGGCTATCTGTGGTAGGAGCGGCCTTGTATTGAGATGCACAAGGCTGAGGGTACGCTCTTTTTGTACACATCCCCTCGGAGGCCTTGCCGCCAAGGCGGAAGGAAAAGATTTTATTAGTTCACAGATTTCATCAACAGATTTAATGCTCCTACCAATATGCAAAAGAATCTAAACATTGAAACTGCCGGAGATTGTTGTACCCTTTAACATATACAACAATCCCATGGCTCGTATCTACGACAACCTGGAGACCAAGTTCACCGATGGTCTCCAAGGCATTATTACCAACGTAGGCGTAAAGCGCGTTGATTTCTGCGTAGGTTACTTCAACCTACGCGGGTGGAACCTCATTGTCAACGAGGTGGACCAGCTCTCCGGTGACTATGTATATGAACAGAACGACCGCAAGTTTCGCACCTGCCGACTCCTGATAGGCATGCACCGGCCAGACGAGGATCTTGTCAAGAGCCTCTATTCCGGCAAAAAGACCTTGCCCGACGCAGAGTATGTCAATAAGTGCAAGATAGCCATAGCCCGCGACTTCAAGAAGCAACTGCTCCTCGGACTGCCTACCAAGAACGACGAGTGGACCCTCCGCCGTCTCTCCGCACAGATGAAAGAAGAGAAGGTTTGCGTCAAGCTCTATCTGCGGGAGCCCCTGCATGCCAAGCTCTACCTTGCCCATCGACCAGACGACAACTTCAACAAGATACAAGCCATCATGGGTAGCAGCAACCTCACCTACTCGGGCTTGACCCGCCAAGGCGAGCTCAATGCAGAGTTTGGCGACAGCGACAGTGCCGAGAAACTCTCAGAATGGTTTGACACCAGATGGAACGACAAGTTCTGCATCGACATCACCAAGGAGCTGACGGATGCCATAGACCACAGTTGGGCTGGCGAAGAAGCCATTCCACCTTATTATATATACCTCAAGACAGTGTATCATCTCAGCCAAGAGGCACGCTCGGGCATCAAGGAGTTCACTCTCCCGCCCGAGTTCCGAAACACCCTCTTCGACTTCCAACAGAACGCCGTGAAGATAGCCGCCAAGCATCTCAACAACGACAAGCGCAACGGAGCCATGATAGGCGACGTGGTGGGATTGGGAAAGACCATTACAGCCTGCGCCATTGCCAAGATTTACGAGATGACCTTTGCCAGCAGCACCCTCATCATCTGTCCTGCCAACCTGCAGGACATGTGGGCGAAGTACAAGCAGAAGTACGACCTGAAGGCAGACATCGTATCCATGCAAAAGCCCATCGACGTGGAGAACACCTGGAACTACCGCCTCATCATCGTAGATGAGAGCCACAACCTGCGCAATGGCAACGGCAAGCGATACCACAACATCCAAGACCTGATACACAAGTTGGACTGCAAGACCCTCCTGCTCACCGCCACTCCATACAACAAGGAGTTTTCAGACCTTGCCTCACAGCTCAAGCTCTTCCTGAGCGAAGACCAAGACCTGGGCATCCGCCCCGAGGCCTATATCCAAAGCCTGGGTGGCGAACGGGAGTTTCAGCGCAAGCACAGCGACATCCACATCCGAAGCATCAAGGCTTTCGAGCAGAGCGAGAGTGCCGAAGACTGGAGCGAGCTGATGAAGCTGTTCCTCGTGCGCCGCACCCGCACATTCATCAAGAACAACTTTGCCAAGGAAGATGCCGGCAGCGGCAGAAAGTATCTCCAGTTCCCCGACGGCACCAAGTCGTACTTCCCCGAGCGCATACCGAAAGCCGTCAAGTTCAAGACCGAAAAGGGCGACCAGTACAGCCGCCTCTATTCCGAGGATATGGTGAACTTGATGGAAGATCTCCTGTTGCCACGCTATGGGCTCATCAAGTACCTGAGCGAAGAGAGGGCGCAGGAAGCCTCGGTGGCAGAGAAGAGACTGATAGAAAACCTCTCGAAGGCAGGTCAGCGCATGATGGGATTCTGCAAGAGCACCTTCTTCAAGCGCATGGACAGCAGCGGCTTCTCCTTCCTGCTCACCCTGAAGCGCCACATCCTGCGCAATGCCATCTTCCTCTACGCCATCGACAGCAAGCAGCCCTTGCCCATCGGCGACGAGAATGCCTTGCCCGACGACTTTATGGAGGATGAGGACAACAATGGCATCTTTGGCGCCGAGGAAGGCGAAAGCTATGGAGAAGAGGGAGAAGGAGGCGAGAGCGTCCTCACGATTCCCACCGACATGAAGTATTACGAGGAGAAAGCCAAGAAGCATTACGAGCTTCTGCAGCAGAAGAACAATGTAAGCTGGCTCAGCAGCAAGTACTTCAAGCGCACATTGAAGCAGAATCTGAAGAAGGACTGCGACAACATCATCGCCATGATAAAGCTTTGCGGTAAATGGAATGCAGACGAAGACCAGAAGCTATTGGAACTGCAGAAACTCATCACCCAGACCTACCCCGACGAGAAGATGGTGCTCTTTACCCAATACTCCGACACCGCCAAGTACATCACCCGCCAACTGCGCCAACGAGGCATCGGGCACATTGATATTGCCACAGGCGGAAGCAAGAACACGACCAGCATCGTGGAGCACTTCTCCCCTGTCAGCAACGAGCGGAACTATCCAGAGGAAGAACAGAGTCGCATCCTCATCGCCACCGATGTGCTGAGCGAGGGTCAGAACCTGCAAGATGCCCATATCATCATCAACTACGACTTGCCATGGGCCATCATCCGACTCATCCAGCGAGCCGGCCGTGTGGACCGTATCGGACAGCAGAGCGACCATATCGACTGCTACTCCTTCTTCCCTGCCGATGGCGTGGAAGAAGTCATCAAGTTGCGCCAACGGCTGAACGACCGTATCAATGAGGCTGCCAACGTGGTGGGTAGCGACGAGGTTTTCTTCGAGGGCAACGAGCAGAACCTCAGGGATATGTACAACGAGAAGAGCGGTTCGCTCGACGATGCCGACGACAACGATGTAGATTTGGCTTCGCAAGCTTACCAGATATGGAAGAGCGCCACCGATGCCAACCCGGAGCTGAAGCGCATCATCCCCCATCTGAGCAATATGATCAATGCCACCAAGAAGACGGAAGACCGCCTGAGCGACGGTGTCATCACATACGCCCAGACCCGCAGTGGCTTCGATGTCCTCTCTTGGTACAACAGCAAGGGCGAAATCGTGAGCCAGTCGCAGAAACGTATCTTGCAGGCGATGGAATGCAGTGCCGACGAGCCTAATGTCGAGCCTGCCGACTGCCACTACGAGATGGTAAAGAAGGCGATAGACAACATCGGCGACGAAACGGCGCACGTAGGCGGCATCTTGGGCAACCGTTTCAGTACCCGCTACAAGATCGTGCAAATGCTGGAGCGTTATTACGACAAGCCTGCCGATATATTCTTCTCAGAGGAAAACAAAGAAGAACTGAAATATGCCATCAACGACATCTACAACTATCCTCTGCAGGAGAACGCCAAGTTCAACCTCGGCAGAATGATGCGACAGAACCATGTGAGCAACGCCGACCTCGTGGAATACGTACTCGACATTCGCAAGAACAACCAGCTCTGCATCATCGACGAAGACACCAGCAGCAACAAGGAACCCAAGATTATCTGCTCCATGGGACTGAGGTGGAGCGAAGAGTGAAGAATTCATTAGTACTTTATGACAATGAACAGAAAAGAATTCAACCGATACATAGAGGAAGCCAACTTCCAGGAGTTGTTTGTTTCCGAGATGGGATGGAACAATCCGAAGGGTAGCACCTCCATCAGCATACCTCGCATAGACGACACCGACTACGGGATGGAATCCATCGCCGAGCGCAACGGATTCCAAATCCTCACGTGTAGAGTAGAGAAGATACCCAGTGCCTCTACCTGCAAGAAGATAGACATCAAGCTGCGCCAGCAAGCCCACGACTACATCTGCATCTACATCGAGGAGCAAGGCTTGCACCACCAATGGGTGGCACCCGTCAACAAGGTGGAGAAGCGAGACATCGTGACCATCGAGTACACCAGCATCGGACAAGCCGAGTTTCTCTATACCAAGATAGACGACTTGAGTTTCGACCTCGACGAGACCACTACCATCATGGATGTGAAGCTGCGCATACAGGGTGCCTTTATGGTCAACTCGGAGAAGATTACCAAGGACTTCTATGCGGGCTTCAGGAAAGAGCACACCCAGTTTGTGAAGTTCATCCATGGCATCAACGACGACATTGCCGACGACAAGAAGAACAAGGAGAAGCAATGGTATGCTTCCGTGATGCTCAACCGCCTGATGTTCTGCTACTTCATCCAGAAGAAAGGTTTTCTGGACATGAACGAGAACTACCTGCGCGACAAGCTCAATGCCATACAGAAAGAGCGTGGAGAGAACGAGTTCTTCCAGTCCTTCTACAAGGGGTTCCTGATTCATCTCTTCCATGAGGGACTGAACGGACACCAAAGGGACGAAGCCTTCACCAGGAAATACGGGCGCATCCCCTACCTCAACGGCGGTATGTTCGACTTCCACGACATAGAGAAGATGTTTGAGGACATAGACATCGACGACGAGGCATTCCTCCACCTGTTCGACTTCTTCGACAAGTGGCGTTGGCACCTCGACACCCGCATCACGGCATCGGGCAAGGACATCAACCCGGATGTGTTGGGCTACATCTTCGAGCAGTACATCAACGACCGCGCGCAGATGGGAGCCTACTATACCAAGGAGGACATCACCGAGTATATCGGCAAGAACTGCATCCTGCCTTTCCTCTTCGATGACGTCAAGAAAACCACCTCTGCCAAGGACTTCAAGAGCGACGGCTATATCTGGCAAACCTTGCGGGAGAGTGGCGACCGATACATCTACGATGCCGTGAAGCATGGCTATTCCGCAGACTGGCTCTCACAGATTCCGGGCGAGATTGCGGAGGGCGTGGATACCGGCAAGCCTCAGCTCTTGGAACGTCGCAGCCACTGGAACGAACGAACACCCGAGCCATTCTGTCTGCCCACGGAAATATGGCGCGAGACCATCGAGCGTTTCCAGCGTTGCGAAGAACTATTGGGAAAAATAGCCTCTGGCGAGATACAGGAAATAAACGACTTCATCACCTACAACCTGGACATCCGCCAGTTTACCTACGACTTGCTCTTGCATAGCAAGGACCATCTCTTGGTAGAGCATTTCTATCATGCGATGCAGCACGTCTCCATCCTCGACCCTACTTGTGGAAGCGGGGCTTTCCTCTTTGCGGCGATGAACATCCTCGAACCGCTCTATGAGGTCTGCATCTCTCGCATGGAGGAGTTTCACCAGCAGAACAAGAACCTCTTTGTGGCAGAACTGGAGGAAATCAACAAGAAGTACCGCAGCAACATCCAGTACTTCATCTACAAGAGCATTATCCTTCGCAATCTCTATGGCGTAGATATTATGGAAGAAGCCGTGGAGATAGCCAAGTTGCGCCTGTTCCTGAAGATGGTGGCAGTGGTGGAGGTGAACCCAAGACTCGACAACCTCGGTCTCGATCCATTGCCAGACATCGACTTCAATATTCGTTGTGGCAATACCTTGGTGGGGTATGCCACCAAGGAGGAATTGGAGAAAGACCTCGTAGAGGGCGATATGTTTGCCAAGCAGGAATTCGAGGAGAAGATAGAGCTGAAGATGGAAGTGGTGGCTCGTGCTTACAATCGCTTCAAGGACTTGCAGCTTACTTCGCAGGAGGAGGCTAGCGAGTACAAGGAATCCAAGATGATGCTCAAGGAGAAACTGGCAGAGCTGAACGATTTGCTGAACAAGAAGCTGTATAACTCTATGGTTTCAGTTGGTGGAATCTCCTATGAGGACTGGCTCAAAAGCCACCAGCCATTCCATTGGTTGGCAGAATATTATCAGATAATGCATGGCAATGGTGGCTTTGATGTTATCATTGGCAACCCGCCGTATGTGGAATATATGAAGAAAGATACAAAAACAGGCCTGTCAGTCTATGATCTCTACAAACTAAACAATTATACAACAATTAGTTGTGGTAATCTCTATGCCTATGTTATGGAAAGAACTAAATATATTAGTTATAAAGCTTCCTATATCGGAATGATTGTACCATTAAGTGGACATAGTACAGACAGAATGGCTCCATTAGTATCGAACTTCTACAAGAAGTTCGGTTTGCGTCTGCACTTAAATTTAAGTGCAGACGCACACCCTCAAAAACTTTTTGAGGGTGTGAAGTTCCGCTTATGCATCTTTATTGTATCGAATGCACACAACGGTACATTTTCTACAAAATATACTCGTTGGTATGCTGAGGAACGTAATATTCTTTTTAAAAGAATAAAATACAACGATGACTCTCACTATACATATCGCAATATTATAGGAAAGGTTGCATCTCCTTATGTAATAAGTGCATTTACCAAAATGGGGAAAGAGCAAATTTTCTTCTATACACAAAAAGGCAAAGAAAAATGCTTATATCACAATGCACCAGTTAATTGGATTCGTTCGCATTCATTTATTCCTTATTTCAAAAGCGAAAGAGATGGTGAAGGTATTACGACCCAATTAAAACCAATTTCTTTCGAGAATAGCAAATCAGTAAAAATTGCCAGCTGCATTCTCAACAGTTCGCTATTTTTTATTTGGTGGATTACTAATTCAGACTGCTATCATCTGAATAAGCCAGAGATAGTTGCACTTAAATATACAGCAAAAAGCAAAGAAGATGCTAATCTTTGTTCATTAGCTGATAAGCTATCTAAAGACATGATTGAGAAAAGTCAAAGGAGAGTGTACAACTACAAAACATCAGGAAGAGTTGAATATGACGAATTCTACATGAAGCTTTCCAAGCCCATCATCGACGAGATAGACAAGCTCCTCGCGAAGCATTACGGCTTTACGGAGGAAGAGTTAGACTTCATCATCAACTACGACATCAAGTATCGTATGGGGGATGAGTTGAACAAGGATGAGGAGTAGAAAAGTAGAATCCCCCATTGCCGAGCTTCTTAATAAGTTTGGCAATGGGGGATTAACCTATCCTTTAGCTTCTTTCACTAAGCTCTTAATGTAAGCATCCGCAACATTCTCCATATCTCCTTTATCAAAAACAGAAAGAAACGTTATGCTAATCCTGGTCGGAGCTATCTTCGTTTATATTATAAGTTAACCCAACTTTTACAATTTGAGAAAATTTCAAAAAAGTTTTTGTTGTTTTTCAGAGA
>CAVBGK010000030.1:0-8039 GCA_963594995.1 Bacteroidaceae bacterium | reverse complement strand
CAGGGGCTTGTTCCTGCAAAAACCTTGGTTTTATAGGGGTGGGAAACTTTAGTAAGGTTATTAGTTGGTGAGTCTGCAAGAACCTGACTATGGTTAGCAAGCAGATGACAGAACCATCAAAAGAAAAGGCGCAGGAATTATACTGCTAACATTACCCTTGCCAATTGGTAAACGTAGTTGAACGTCTTTCTTGTTATGACAGTGCCAAGCCCTGGACTTATCAGCCAGCATCACTCTGCCAGCCATCCATGGGATGACGATGCAAAGGTACGGAAAAGGATTGGAAATGCCAAAAGAAAACGGATAATATTGCAGCAAATGGCCGCAATATTATCCGCAAAGTGTTGTTTTGTCCAGCTACGGCTGGATAAATACAGTGTTACTTATCCTTCCCCCTCTATCACCCAATCCTCAATATTACCTTTGGTGGAGTCGAAGTTGATGCCTACCTTGGTGATGGGCTTGCCAGAGAGGGCGAAACGCCGGGCATTGTTCTTGAGGTTGATTGCTGCATCGCAGTCTGTGCACTCTTGTTCAGTTTCAGCTCGATGATGTAGAGCTGGGTGTTGGTCAGCAGCACGATATCTACTCTGCCATGAGGTGTGTGAACCTCTACATCTACCACATAGGCAGTGAGGAGGGTGAAGATGATGAAGAGCATCTGCTGGTAATGCCCCTCGTAGTTGGTCACGTTGCAGTAGGGCACAGTGCCAAGGAACGTTTGCAGCAGTTGCAAGGCACCGTCCATGTTGTCCTGGCGAATCAGTACAGACATCCGAGCGATTGCCACATCGCCGTTCTGTGCATACATACCTTCGAGATAGTTGGGCAGGAGACTCTCAAACAAGCCTACCTTGATTTCCTTGTTGGGAAGGTCGAGGGTGTAGAGGCGGCTCAGCTTGTCGTAGTCCTTGATGGTGAGATAGCCACTCTGATACAGCAGAGGGGTAATGACTGTCATGTTTTCCGTAGGTGCATCGAAGGCAGAAACCTTGGCATACATTTTGCCTATGTCCATAGGACGCACATTGAATTTGCGCAACATATTAATAAGGTATGTTGGCGTACCGGATGCGAACCAATATGCTCCGAACTCCTTTTGGGCGAAACAGTTGAGCAAGCTGAAAGGATTGAACACATCGGGCGAGAGGGCGGAGAAATGGTATCCGTCGTAATTGTCCTTCAGCTCTCTGACGGTCTCTTCTGTTGTCAACTCTTGCGATTGAGCCAATTCCTCTATGTCCTCAGACATCTGCGAGAGCAGTTCCTCCTTGGTGATGCCGCAGATACCGGCGTATTCATCATTCATGGAGATGTTAGTGATGTTGTTCAGCCCGCTGAAGATGCTGAGCTGCGAGAACTTGGTGATGCCCGTAAGGAAGACAAAACGCAGCTTTGCCTCGCAGCCTTTCAAGGGGCTGTAAAAGTTGCGCATGATATTGCGCAATACATCCAGTTGCTCTGTCTCATGAGCCACATCGAGTAGAGGTGCATCATATTCGTCGATGAGTACCACCACCTGCTTGCCCGTCTTCTCATAGAGCATCTGGATGAGATTGGTGAGGCGAATATTGGGGTCGATGAATGCACCGAGTCCCTTGGCAGGATCTACGCCTAGTGATTCGGCCACGCCATCCGAGAGTTTCGTGATTCCATGCTTGCGCTCGTTGTTGGACAGGATGAAGAGCAGATAACGCTCCAGCTGTTCCTTCTCCATGTGCTTGCCCAGGCTCATGTCGAAATGCAGCACGGGATATTCCGTCCATTCCTTCTCCAGCTGTTCGATGGCGAGTCCCTTGAATAAGTCCTTCTTGCCCTCAAAGTAACTATGCATGGTAGAAACCAGGAGCGACTTGCCGAAACGGCGTGGACGCCCTAAGAAGAAATATTTACCATTGGTGTGAGCCATACGGTAGATGTATTCCGTCTTGTCTATGTATAGTTTGTCATCCTTGCGGATTTCAGAGAACGTCTGTATTCCTATCGGATATAATTTCAGTGCCATAACCTTGCCTTTTTGAAGAGTTGTATGATCGTGACTGCCGCCACTTTTCTGCAAAGATACAAAAGTTTTTCGTTAAGTCTTGCAATAATGCGGGAAATATTTGTCCCGTCCGGTTCTTTTTTATAATTTTGCAAGATAGATGTGGAAAGTATAGCATATACGGCAAAAAGAAAAATCAAGGAAGTGGATGAGCATGAATAGGAAAGGAATCATATTGGGAGTCATTCTTCTCTGCCTTTTGACTGGGGGCTTGCCCGGCTTGGCGCAAAGGGTAGGGAAGGACGACTGTTTCTATGTACTCAATACTCGTCACGGACTTTCCGACAATAACATCCTACAAATGATACAATTGCCGGATAACCGGTTGGCAGTGAAAACCAGGAAGGGTGTCAATATCTATGACGGCAAGCACTTTCGCTTCATTCCGCTTTCTGCCGACAAAGCCCAAGGGTTGTCAGAGTATGATGGGCAGACGCATCTCTATGTTGATGCTCATGACTGGCTATGGATAAAGGATTGCCATCAGGTGTATTGTGTCGATTTGAAGCGGAATGTCCCTTTGGTGCATCCGTTGGATTCCATAGGGAAGGACGGCATCGGCGACCTCTTTGTAGAAAGCAGGAGGAATGTTTGGATGGTAAGGAAAGGCTTAGCCATGAATGCCATGGACGGGAACCGTGTCTTGCTGAAGGATGTTTGGGGGCGTTTGCAGGACTTGGATACCGACGGGAAGTATGTGTATACCTTCCATGCATCGGGTGTGGTGGCGGCATTCAAGGATGGCAAACTTGCCTATACCTCCAGGGCTTATTCTCCTCACGAGTCTCTTTACTACCAGGCCACCTCGCTTGTCGTGCAGACAGCAAGCGGACAGTTCTATCAAATCAGAACAGGCTATAACGTGGAGAAACGTACGAATGTTTCTATATTTTTGCATTTCGATCCTGAACGCAGGAAATACTCCAGGATATTTGCTTGTGATTATGTCTTGCATACCTTGAATATGTCGTCTGACAGCCAAGCATTGATAAGTAGTCGGCGAGGCTATCTGATGTTCGATTTCAAAGTGGGTAACACGCCAAGAGAGGTAAAGGAACTGTCCTTGCCCGATGGCAAGTCATTGGTCACGGGCATCAATACGGTGTTTCGGGATAGGGAAGGGGCCATTTGGCTGGGAACCTACAACGACGGGCTCGTCTATGTGTCGCCGATGCTGGGTTTGTTCTTTACGATGGGCCAGCCATGGTGGCAGTCGGAATGGTTCTTCGCCAGTGTCGTGTTCTTGGTCTTGCTGCCAATAGGAGGGACGGTCTATTCTTTGAAAAAAAAGAATGCCATAGTAGAATCTGAACCTGCCACAGAAGAATCCGAACCCGAATTCATTGCGAAAGCCCGAACCTTGGTGGAGCAACATTTGCGGGAGAGCGAGTACGGTGTGGAGCAGCTTGCCAATGACCTCTGCATGGAGCGTACGGGACTTTACAAGAAACTGAAGTCCTTGTCTGATACCACCCCAGTGACATTCATCCGCAACATTCGTTTGCAGCATGCTGCCACCTTGTTGAAGGAAGGCAATATGACGGTTAATGAGATAGCTGAATGCACCGGCTTTGGTTCGCCAAGCTACTTTACCAAGTGCTTCAAGAATGAGTTTGGTGTCTTGCCTTCGGAATACAAGTAATACCATATCATTATGTTTGTTGAAAATGAAACATATTGTATCCATTATGCCCGAAAAGCCCATGGATAAAGGGATTTTCGGGCATAATTCAACAAATGTGCCAATCGAATCTTCATTTGTTTTAGCCGTTTCCTGCCTTTTAGCATTATCTTTGCAACCGAAATCTTAAACGACAAGTATTCATCCTGATAATATAAAAAGTATGCTAAAGAATTTTTCAATGATTGCCCTTATGGGCTTTGCCATGGCTGGTGTTTCGGGCGAAGCGAATACCAAGGTAGTAAAGGTGGCTAACCAAACTGTTACCGTGGAGTTTTATTCTCCTTCCATCGTACGCGTCGTCAAGTCTGTTACTCCTGATGCCGCCAAGCAGAAGAAGAGCTACTCTGTCATCCTGAAACCTCAGCAGGTGAAGGGCATCAGTTTGCAGGAGAAGGAAGACACCGTGAGTCTGATATCTCCTTACATCACTGTCCGCCTCAACCAGAAGACGGGCGAGATAGCTTTCCTGTCAAAGGACGGGAAGCCTCTCCTCTCAGACACGAAGACCACCCTCGATGCCCGGCAAGATGTTGCCAATAAAGGCAAATGGCGCATCAGGCAGAGTTTCCGCCTTGCCGATGACGAGGCTGTCTATGGCTTGGGGCAACTTCGTGACACCTGCATGAACCAGCGTGGCCGCCACGTCGAGCTCTGGAACCACAACACCTATACCGCCATTCCTTATTTTACAAGCGAGAAGGGCTATGGACTCTATTGGGACAATGCCGGAAAGACTTTCTTCGACGACGATAAGGATACCACTTCCTTCACCAGCGAAGTGGGCACCTGTGCCGACTACTACTTCATGTATAAGGACGGCACGCAGGATGGTGTTATCGCAAGCATCCGGGAGTTGACCGGTCAGGCTACCATGTTCCCCAAGTGGGCGATGGGCTTCTGGCAGTGCCGTGAGCGATACAAGACCAGCGACGAGTTGGCTGGCGTGCTCGACAAGTATCGTGAGTTGAGAATCCCGACGGATGCCATCGTGCAGGACTGGCAGTACTGGGGATGCGACTCCAACTGGAATGCGATGAAATTCCAGAACCCTTACTATATTAATAAGGTGGGAGCCCCCGCCTATGACAAGTATCTCCCTGCCGATATGCGCAACATGAAGTTGCAGGGCGAGCCACGCCTGAAGACCCCGGAGGAGATGGTGAAGTATGTACATCAGAACAATGCGCACCTCATGATAACCATTTGGCCTACCTTCGGCCCTTGGACTGCGCAATACAAGGAGCTTCAGAAAATCAATGCGCTCCTGCCTTTCAATACCTGGCCGCAAAACTGCGATGCCAGACCCTACGATGTCTACAATCCGAAGGCTCGCGAAATCTACTGGAAATATCTCACCCACCTCTACAATATGGGCTTTGATGCCTGGTGGACCGACTCCACCGAGCCCGACCATTTCGAAAAGGCTGGCGACGAGGACTGTCAGACCTACGACGGCTCCTGGCTCAGCGTGAAGAACGCCTATCCTATAGTTCACAACAAGAGCATCTACGAGTATCAGCGCCAGATGAAGGGCAACGGGAAACGCTCCTTGCAGATGACCCGCAGCGGTGCCTTCGGCATCCAGCATTACGGCACCTTCTCCTGGAGTGGCGACATCGTGGCTTCCTGGCAGGAGATGAAACAGCAGATACCTTCGGGCTTGAACTATTCGCTCTGTGGCGTCCCGTTCTGGAACACCGACCTCGGTGGCTTCTTCTATTGGGAATATGATCAGAAGGCGACCAACCCTGCCGTGCAGGAGTTGCAGACCCGCTGGATGCAGTGGGGCACCTTCATGCCGCTGATGCGCAACCATTGTTCCTCGCCCATGGTGAGCGAGTTCTATGAGTTTGGCAAGCAGGGAGACTGGTGCTATGATGCCATGGTGGATGCCGTAAGGTTGCGTTACCGCCTCTTACCCTACATCTATAGCATGGCTGGTGACTGTGTGCAGAACAGCGGTACGATGATGCGTGCCTTGGTGATGGACTATGCCGCCGACAAGAAGGCTTCCCGCCTGAACGATGAGTACTTGTTCGGCCGCAACCTCTTGGTGAAGCCCGTTACCGATCCGCTCTATACATGGAAGGACAGCGGGAAGAAGGGTCACACCATCTATCCCGACGTGAAGAAGGCAGCCGCCCCTGTTGAGGTCTATCTGCCGCAGGGCAACAAGTGGTATGATTTCTGGAGCAATGCACAGTATGAGGGCGGTCAGACCATCCAGCGCCTTTGCCCCATCGACATCATGCCGGTGTTTGTGAAGGCAGGTACCGTCTTGCCCTTCGGCCCCGAGGTGCAGTACAGCTCAGAGAAGCCGTGGGACGAGTTGGAGATTCGGGTTTACCCGGGTGCCAACGGCGAGTTTACGCTCTATGAGGACGAGGGCGACAACTATAATTACGAGAAAGGCAAGTTCTCGGAGATTAAGTTCTCTTGGGATGATGCCGGTCACGCTTTGACCATCGCCCCCCGTAAGGGCAGCTTCAAGGGGATGATCCAGAACCGCAAGTTCCACATCGTGCTCGTCGGCACTGATAGCGGCGCAGGCAATCAGCCGATGAAGGCGAACAAGACCGTGGACTATAGCGGAAAGGCTATGACGGTCGGCTTGTAAGTAGTGCTACTTGCATGAATGCATAAAGGGCAAAAGCTGGTTGAAGTAGCTTTTGCCCCTTATTGTAAAACTTGTCTTGCGGTATGACCCTTATCCTTCCCCCTCTATCACCCAATCCTCAATATTACCTTTGGTGGAGTCGAAGTTGATGCCTACCTTGGTGATGGGCTTGCCAGAGAGGGCGAAACGCCGGGCATTGTTCTTGAGGTTGATTGCTGCATCGCAGTCTGTGCACTCTTGTTCAGTTTCAGCTCGATGATGTAGAGCTGGGTGTTGGTCAGCAGCACGATATCTACTCTGCCACCAAGTATCTCTCCAGCTGTTCCTTCTCCATGTGCTTGCCACCGCTCATGTCGAGGTGTATCACGGGATATTCCGTCCATTCCTTCTCCAGCTGTTCGATGGCAAGTCCCTTGAATAAGTCCTTCTTGCCCTCGAAGTAACTCTGCATGGTGGAAACCAGGAGCGACTTGCCGAAACGACGTGGCCGCCCCAGGAAGAAAAACTTGCCGCTGGTATGAGACATACGGTAGATGTATTCCGTCTTGTCGATGTAGAGCATGTCTTCCTTGCGGATTCGCTCGAACGTCTGTATTCCTATCGGATATAATTTCAGTGCCATAACCTTGCCTTTTTGATGAGTCATATAATCATGACTGCCATCACTTTTTTTGCAAAGATACAAAGTTTTTGGGTAAGTCTTGCAAGAATATGGGAAATATTTGTTCCGTCCGATTGTTTTTTCTTATTTCCTCCTCACCCAAACCTTGTGGCTATGCAGACCGGTGGAGCGGAGGGGCGAATCCGCCTCCGCACATATCTCCTTCAGCTCCAGTGAGGCGGCGGTACGGCTCAAGTTGTTGATGTAGGCATAGTCGGTGAGGCCGATGAAGCCGTTTTCGTCGATGACATCCAAGGCACGGGCGATGCGCTGCTCCCGGGTATAAAACTCCTTGCGGATTACCTTCACGCCACCCATGTCTCGCTCCAGACTGGGGTCGGTCTCTCGCTTCAGGTCCTTCACCAACCCTGGCGAAGGCTTGAAGTTGACTGTCTTCACGCCTACCTTGCGATAAGCCATCTTGTCGTTGTCGCTCTGCATCTCCGTAGGCTTGTCGTCCTCGAAAGCGAGCGACAGTGAAAAGGTACCCAGCTCGTCGAGGGTTACGTTGTAGCCCATGGAGAGCAGGCGCACTATCATATCCCGCACCTCCGACACCGCCATCTCTATGGTACTCGGTGGCAAGGAACGGTTGTAAAGCTTCATTTTCTCTATTAAGTCTGCCTGAGACATGGTACGATTTACCACCATCTTAGGGTAAATTCTGCGTTTGCCATTGTTATGCACATCGGGCATCTCCACTAACTTGTACTTCGGCATATCTTATTCCTTTCTTCGTTATTAATATTTTCCCATCCCAGAGATATCTGTCTATACTGCCAGGATGATTGTCTTAAATCCTAGTAGAACATTATGTTCAAAAGTTTCGAACTTATGTTCGATAGTTCTGAATGCAAGTTCAAAAGTTCTGAACTTATGTTTGACAGTTTTGAACATAAGTTTTTCCCCAGGCAAAGATACAACTTTATCTGGCAGAAAGCAAGACTTTCCTTAGATTTAACACAAAAAAACTGAATAGTAACTATTCAGCTGCCCTAATCCTATAGTGTACCGTACATTGCATAAGATTGTT
>CAVBGK010000029.1:0-44612 GCA_963594995.1 Bacteroidaceae bacterium | reverse complement strand
GGCATCTACCCCATACCGCGCATCGACCCCGATATATATAAAGGTGCGAAATACGACTTCGCCACCTTTGTGGTGAACCACCCGGCATTGATGATGCTTGTCAACCGGATTGTTACAAACCTCCGTGTCTTTACCTCCCGATGAGGGGATAACGAAAAAACAGCGTACTATGAAATAAGAAAATCATGGGATGAAAGTAATCTGTTTCGACCTCGACGACACGCTCTACAAGGAGATAGACTTCTTGAAGTCGGCCTACCGCGAGATAGCCCTCCATGCCGCGCAGGGCGACCGGCGGCTTGCCGACCGGGCATACACCGAGATGCTGCAAGCCTATAAAGACGGCGGCAACGCCTTCCGTCGGCTCAACGAGTGGCTCGGTGTGACGACACCCGTGGAGGAATATCTGGCGATGTACCGTGCCCACCGCCCCGACATCCATTTGGAAGAAGAGGTCGTGGCGACGCTCGATGCGCAGAAAAAAGCCGGCCACACCATCGCCCTCATCACCGACGGCCGATCCGTGCAGCAGCGCAACAAGATTGCCGCCCTGGGGCTGGACCACTGGATAGCCGGTGAGGACATCATCATCAGCGAGGAGATAGGGAGCGAGAAACCGGCGGAGGCCAATTACCGCCGGGTGATGGAACGCCACCCCGAGGCCGAACGGTTCGTCTATGTGGGCGACAACCCCGCCAAGGATTTCCTGGCCCCCAACCGCCTCGGCTGGACCACCGTCTGCCTGCTCGACAACGGCGAGAATATCCATCCGCAACACTTCGGCAATCTGGAGGAGGCATACCTGCCCCAGCACTGCGTCAACTCATTGGAAACGAGAAGTTGTTTCTAACTCCAAAATAGAAAAAATGACTGAAAGAAAAAGAATTCTCCTCTGCCTTGCCCACATGAGCGGCAACGAGCAGAAATACATCCGGGAGGCTTTCGACACCAACTGGGTGGTACCCCTGGGACCCAACGTCAACGCCTTTGAGGAAGACCTGGAGAACTTCCTCGGCGAACGCAAGCACGTGGCTGCCCTCTCCGCCGGAACAGCCGCCATCCATCTCGGGCTCGTGATGCTCGGGGTGGGGAAGGGCGACGAGGTAATCTGCCAGAGCTTCACCTTCGCGGCCTCCGCCAACCCCATCGTCTATCAGGGTGCCACACCCGTGTTTGTGGATAGCGAGCCCGGTTCGTGGAACATGTCGCCGGAACTGCTGGAGATAGCCATCCGCGACCGTATCGCCCAAACGGGCAGGAAGCCCAAGGCCATCGTCGCCGTCCACCTCTACGGAATGCCCGCCATGGTCGATGAGATACTGGAGGTGGCAGCCCGCCATGGCATCCCCGTGCTGGAGGATGCCGCCGAGGCCCTCGGGTCGGAGTACGACGGGCGGCAGTGCGGCACCTACGGCGAGTATGGTGCGCTGAGCTTCAACGGCAACAAGATGATTACCACGTCGGGAGGCGGCGCCATCGTCTGTCCCACCGACGAAGCCAAGCGGCGCGCCACATTCTTCGCCACCCAGGCGAGAGAGCCGTTCCCCTACTACCAGCACGAACACATCGGCTACAACTACCGTATGTCGAACATCTGCGCCGGCATCGGCAGGGGACAGATGACCGTGCTCCGTGACCACATCGCGCACCACCGCCATGTGGCGGATCTCTACCGGAAAGCCTTTGCTGCCATCGACGGCATCACGCTCCATACCGAACCCTCTGAAAAGCAGCGGAGCAACTATTGGCTCAACACCGTCACGGTGGATGCGGCGAAGTGTGGCATCGACGCCGACACGTTGCGCCAGCGGCTCGACGGGAAGGGCATCGAGAGCCGCCTGCTGTGGAAACCGCTCCACCTGCAGCCCGTGTTCGCCGGTTGCCCGAAGTATGAGAATGGCGTGAGCGAGAAGCTCTTCGGCAAGGGACTGTGCCTGCCCAGCGGACCGATGGTGAGCGACGGGGATGTAGAATATATTGTAAAGGAAATCAAGGAATGTTGCACAAGAAACTCTTAAACTGGTATCTGTCGCGCGACTCGCTGCCTTACTGGTATGTGCTCGGCGGCGACAGCCTGATCGTGGTGCTGGCAGGTGTCCTCGCCTTCACGTCCAACTACGGACCGGCGCACATGCTCCATCACCTCAACGCCCTGCTGGTTACCCTGCTGTGCTGCCTGCCCTGCTATTTCGTCGGGTTCAGGCTGCTGCACACCTACAGCGGCATCGTGCGCAAGAGCACGTTCACCGACCTGGTGCGCATCTCCGTGGCACTCCTCGTGGGGCTTGCCATCGTGATGCTGGTGCGCATCTACTGTCCCGTGGAAACGTTCCTGTCACAGATGCGGTTCCGGGTGCTGGCGCTGCAGGCCATCCTGTCGGTCATGCTGATGTGCGGAATGAGGGTGGCGATCAAGATATTCTACGACCGCTACATGAAGAACCACATGGGCATCTACGGCCTGGGCAGTGACAAGCTGATCGACATCGAGATGAAAGACCTGCTGCCCCGGGAGCCGATAGTCGTGGATACCGACATCATCAGCCGGCAGATGACCGGCAAGTGCATCCTGGTGACGGGGGCGGCGGGAAGCATCGGGTCGCAGTTGGCGAAGATCCTCACGCAGTTCAAGCCCCGGCGGCTCGTGCTCATCGACCAGGCGGAGACACCGCTCCACGATGTGCGCATGTGGATGAGGGAGAAGCACCCCGAGATAGAGACGCAGACCATCGTGTCGAACATCTGCCACGGCCACCGCATGGAGAAGATATTCGCCGAGACTCACCCCGACATCATCTTCCACGCCGCCGCCTACAAGCACGTGCCGATGATGGAGGACAACCCCGTGGAGAGCATCCTCAACAATGTGGACGGCACGCGCAAGATAGCCGACCTCGCCGTGAAGTACGGTGTGGAGCGGTTTGTGATGGTGAGCACCGACAAGGCGGTGAACCCCACCAACGTGATGGGGTGCTCGAAGCGCATCTGCGAGATATACTGCCAGTCGCTCACCGGCAAGACGCAGTTTATCACCACGCGCTTCGGCAACGTGCTGGGCAGCAACGGGTCGGTGATACCCATCTTCCGCGAGCAGATACGCCGGGGCGGGCCGGTGAAGGTCACCCATCCCGACATCCAGCGTTTCTTCATGCTCATCCCCGAGGCGTGCATGCTCGTGCTTGAGGCCGCCACCATCGGCCAGGGCGGGCAGATTCTCGTCTTCGACATGGGCAAGCCGGTGCGCATCATCGACCTGGCGAGGCGCATGATCCGGCTGAGCGGACATACCGACGTGGAGATAGAGATCTCGGGCCTGCGCCCCGGGGAGAAGCTATATGAGGAGGTGCTCAACGACGAGGAGACCGTCTTGCCCACCAGCCACCGCAAGATCAAGTGCGCCAAGGTGCGCGAGTATGGCAAGGAAGAGGTGGAGACGAAGGTGAGCCGCCTGATAGAGGTGGCGCGTACCTACGACGAGGAGCAGACGGTGAGGCTGATGAAGGACCTGGTGCCCGAGTACATCAGCCAGAACTCGAAGTACTGTGCCTATGACAAGAGTGTGAAACAAGAAGAAGATAAAAAGTCAGATTTGTAATTATGAAGAAAAATTTGTTGATGTTACTTTCGCTGGCGATGCTGCCCTGGACGGGAGCCTTCGCCCAGCGTGACAAGTACAAGGGCTATCCTGTGATCTACACCGACACGGTGGATTACACAGCCCCGACGCAGGTGACGCTGCTGACCGACACGGTGTATGACCCGATGCGCGTCGTCACCAACCACTTTGGCAAGAACTGGTTCGTGTTCGGTACGGTGGGTGCCCACACCTTCCGTGGCGACTACAGCAGCACGGCGGGCTTCTGGGGCACGGTTTCGCCCGACTGGAGCCTGGGCGTCGGCAAGTGGTTTACCCCCGGCATCGCCTTGAAGCTGGAGTTCATCCGGTCCAACTCGCGGGGCTACACCGAGTACATCACCGGCCACTACGGCTACGGCGACGTGAAGCTCACCGCCGACAACACACCCTACCGCAAGATGAAGACGGGCTGGTGGGACATCAGTGGAAACGTGATGCTCAACCTTACCCGCCTTTTCTTCGGCTATGAGGGCAACTACAGCCGCAAGCACATGAACCAGGTGATGTTCTCCGCCGGCATCGGTGGTGTACACCACCTGGGCTTCGCACACAGCTACGGCAGCGACAACGAGTGGAGCGGCCACCTGGAGCTGCAGTACAGCCGTTTCTTCACGCCCCGCAAGAACTTCTCCATCGACCTGAAGGCCCGTGGACTGTTCTACCAGACCAACTTCGACCTGGAGTACGGGCAGGCGGACCACTACGCCGAGAAATGGGACGGCAACTACGGCATCGACCTGGGCTTCACCTGGTATCTCGGCACGAAGAAGAGCAATGGCTGGAAGCGCACCACGCAGACCGTCTATCGCCGTGACTACCGTGAGCGCGACATCCTCACCGTGAAGGCGAAGAACGTGTCGTACCGCACGATGACCTTCTACGTGTTCTATCCGAACAACTACTCCGGCCGCAGCGACGCGCCTACGGTGGCTGGCAGCGACGTGAACGCCATCGACTATCTGGCGGGCGGCCTGTTCACCCAGAAACGCTACGAGAACAACGGACAGGTGGCTGCCCGGTTGGCGGACGGCAAGTCGCCGGTGGGCTTGGCGACGGTCGATATTCCTACCGAGGGCGCAGACCGCACGTTCGACACGGGAAACCTGCCACGTGGTTACGAGATGTCGAAGCAGCCGCTCTCCCTGAGCCTCAAGGCCGACAGCATGGCAGACTTCCGCCAGAAGTACGGCTACTATTACGCACCGATCTACGACGGACAGCATACCTGGCAGTACCGTATCGACAAGCAGACGGAAGGCCAGACCCTGCTCTCGCGTGACAACTACATGGAGACGGTGTCATACGGACTCAACCAGCACGACGGACTCGTGACGGTACGCCAGAACATGGACGTGGAGGACGGCGAGGAACTCGTCAGCTTCGCGGACGTCTATGCGGCGATGAACAGCAACAACGGCTATATCTCGCAGTTTACCGACGCAGCCACCGTGGATCATATCCAGGACGTGCTGCAGAACGGCACCATCGCCATGATACAGTGCGAGGGACTTGCCACGAGCCAGGACAACTATACGGGCGACAACGCCGCACAGGTGGGCCAGGACCGCAACAACGCCCTCTCCCAGAACCGCGCGGCCACGGTCATCTCGTGGCTCAAGCAGAAGCCTGGCATGCAGAACGTGGCTTCGCAGATCTACATGGTGGGAACACTCGGCGGCAACATCCGTACCGTCAACGACAAATCCACCCGCGGTCTCAACGCCAAGCTCAACCGTTGTGTGAAGGTGCGCATCCATTATCTGTTGAATAAGTAAAACAAACGGTTTTACATTTTTGGTTTAATTTAAAATAAGTAAAATGAACAAGAAAACAATTTTTGCGCTGCTCCTTGCGGTGGGCGGACTGGTCTCGTGCTCGGTGGAAGACCAGGTGATCCCGGCAAGCGAGCAGTATGCGCGCGAGTTCTACAAGAAATTCGGCGAGTTCGACAAGAACCAGGACTGGAGCGTGGTGGAACAGAAATCCATCACCGTGAGTTGCGCCGCTCCCACGCACGTCAAGGTGTATGAGGAGCAGGACGGCGAGTACCGCCTTGCCGCCGACTACAAGGACGTGACCAACGGCCAGACCATCACCTTTGAGGGCATGAAGGGCGATGACGACAATTTCCTCGTCAGCCTCGACGGTATGTTCATCTCAGCCAAGAGCGGTGAGACGGTGAGCGCCGCGAAAGAAACTGAGAATGATGGTACCAGAGCGATGACAAGAACGTCTGGCTCCGGCTCGTTGTATAAACAGTTTATTGAAGAAGTTGAAGCGAAAAACATCAGTGTGGAGTCAACAGGCCTTCTCAATAAACTGACTGACGGTGAAGACAACACCCAACAGGCCATGTTCCATATTCCCGAATATTTCCTCAACAAGTCGCAGTCTCCTTACAACACGTTCTATCCCGTGTTTTGGAATTCGGAAAAGAAACATACCGTGGGTGTATATTACCACGATCTTCAAAACGGACGTACCAAATTAATCCCCGTTTACACCGACCACGAAGGTGACGAGGTGAAATATTTCGACGGCACTGCCAGAGAATGGGTAGCTGCAGGCAACACCAAGAAGAGCATAGACCTCGGTGAAGGCCGTACTTGGGACTATTCTGCTGGCATCCAATCCAAAGGTTACAAGGTAAAGCTCAACGACAATGTGATATATGGTATCTACGTAGAGGTGGACGGCAAGAAATACTTCTCGCAGCAGTCTCTCAACGATGACGGAGAGGCACACTTTGCCACTGCCACTTACGTAAGTTCAGATGCAAGTGGAAACAGAACATCCAAGACTTACATTCTCTTCGATGACCCCGACAACGACAACGACTTCAACGACCTCGTTATCTGCACCTACGATGAGCTGAAGCCAATCACCGATGCATCTATTGGTTGGACGGTGGCGTGCGAAGACCTTGGCGGCACCTTCGACTTTGATTTCAACGACCTTGTGTTCCGCGTATACCATACCTCGGGTTACGAATATGCTGACATCGTGCCAGTGGCTGCAGGCGGTACATTGCCTGCATGGCTGTGGCGCAAGACATCAACCAAGGATGGGCAAATATCCAAAGAGTGGCACTCTCATTTCGGAACAACTGAAAACAGTTACTCATCCTCGCAGATGATTAACACGTTCAGCATCACCGAGCATGTATCACACACCATCCGCTTTTCTACGGGAGAAAATTTCTCTATGACAGAATTTACCACTAGTTCTGAGTCTGATGGCGGAATCTATATTAAGGTGCAGCAAGCCAACGGCGAGATTACAAGTATTTTGGGTCCCAACCCCGATTCAGGTGTTGCGCGTACGCCCCAGATGCTCGTACTTCCGCTCAATTGGGCATGGCCCAACGAGCTGACAGATATCCGTGATGTCTATACAGGCAATGGAACTGTTCCGTCTTTCGTAGATTGGGCTAAGGATACAAAGGTGAATAGAAAATGGGTTGAATACCACAACGACAAGACGCAATACATTGGTGACATGACTGCGCGCGATGCAGACAATCCATACATTCCGGCAGCTTACCCTGTAACTTTCGAAGACAAGTAACAATAAAACTTCGGAAGTTCCGTTATTGATATAAACTTGGGAGGTTAGAGGGGGTAGGGACGCCCTCCAACCTCCCATTTTAGAAAAATGAATTTTTAACAAACGATTAATTGACAAAAAAAATGAAAAAGTTTTTTCCTATTTTCCTAGTTCTCTTTGCTGCGGTCGCAGCCACGATGATGGTATCTTGCAGCAGTGACGATGATGAATACAAGGTAAATGAGCAGGTGGTGAGCCTGAGTCTCGAACCCAACGAAGACCTGTTGAGCCTTTTCGACCTTACGGTAAACTATACCGACGAGAACGGCAATGCACAGACCGCAAAGTTGACCGGCAACTTCTCCAAGACCCTTACCATCCGTAAGTTCCCGGTTTCCGGGGAGTTCAAGTTGGTTGCCACGGTGAAGACCTCCATCCCCGACAAGGACAGCTTCAATCCTGTTTTGTCCTATAGATACGAAAAGGGCAACCACATAGACTCCAACAGAATCAGCATGGTGAAGAAGATCTATACCACGACAGAGCTTCAGCAGCTTGCCGACAAGCTCAACAAATATTCCTGGGAATGGGAGTTCGCCTCCAACGGCGTCTCCATGAAGTAATTTTATCCATCCAACCAACATAGCAGACGATATGAAGAAATTAACAACATTCATCATTGCCCTCCTGGCAACCACCTGTGCCTTCGCACAACCAGCGGCAGGGACCTTTTCCATCACACCGAAAGTCGGCATCAACTCGGCGACCTTGACCAACGATGCCTATCAACAGACCTATCAGTTCACGAGCAATTACCAGACCCAGTTCGACGGCACCTCAATCCTTGGCCTCGTGGCAGGCGCAGAGGCAGGCTATCAGGTAAGCAAGCACTTTGCCGTAACCGCCGGGCTGCTCTATTCACAGCAAGGAAAGGGCAGGGACGCTTCGGTCACAGGCTCCGACTTGAGCCTCGAGGACAAGAGCAAGCTGAGCCTTGCCTACCTCAACGTGCCAATCCTTGCCAACGTCTATCTCTTCAAGGGATTTGCCGTCAAGGCAGGCATCCAGCCCGGATTCCTGCTCTCCGCCAAGAACAAGTATGATGTCACCGGCACAGGACTGGGAGAATCATTCGACAAGCACACGGACGTGGACGTCAAGGACGACTGCCAGTCGTTCGACTTCTCCATCCCCGTAGGCATCTCTTACGAGTTTTACAACATCATCGTCGATGCCCGCTACAATGTGGGTGTCAGCAAGGTCAACGACATCAAGGGCTACAACGAGAGCCATCGCAACGGCGTGTTCCAGTTGACCGTAGGATACAAGATCGCCCTCTAGGGCCATCTTCCTTTTTCATACATTTAATACATAAGCCCTCGTCTTGAATTCAAGGCGAGGGCTTTTTTGTGCCTCTCGGGCAGGCAGGGGCAGCAACAATCTCCCGGAAAAGTTTCATCCCGAGGAACTGGCAGTTCCATCGAGTGAAACCCACAGTTCCATCACGTGGAACTAAAATCCCGGTCCATGCGCAAAAATCCCGATGTCGTGAAGGCTCAGGCCATGGTACGAATCCCATGCTTCCTATACGGTGGAGGGAAACAAAAAAGCCTCGCAAGTTTTAACTTGCAAGGCTTTGTATTTTGCGCTTCAAGATGGGCTTGAACCAACGACCCCCTGATTAACAGTCAGGTGCTCTAACCAACTGAGCTATTGAAGCATTTTGTTTTGCGATAAGTGTTGTTCCTTATTTGCGGTTGCAAAGGTACAAACAAATCTTGGTTCCGCCAAATTTTTCTCCAACTTTTTTGCGAAAATCTTCAAAAAAGTGTGTTTTTTACAGATTTCTGCTTGATAGAAGGCAGTTTTTGGCTGATTTTGCACATTTTTAGCCAAGAAATGAGTACTTTTGCGGACAAATAAGAATATTCATGTAATAAACATAAAGATGAGAAAAATATTGCTTTCAATCTTGGTGGCCCTGGCGGCGATGCCCATTTTCGCCCAAAAGGACAAGGACCATAGCTTTGTCGTGGCGAAGAACATGGATGTGTTCACCGCCATCTACAAAAACCTCGACATGATGTATGTGGATACGCTCGACGCCGACGAGGTAGTCGGCAACGGCATCAAGGCGATGCTGGGGAGCCTGGACCCTTACACGACCTATTACCCGGAGTCGGACCAGAAGGAGCTGAAGCGCATGCTTACCGGCAAGTATGCCGGTGTGGGAGCCTTGGTGCGTTACAACAACCAGATCCGAAAGGTGGTCATCGACGAACCATACGAGAATATGCCTGCCGCGGAAGCGGGGTTAAGGAAAGGCGACATCATCCTGAGCATCGCCGACACGTCGATGGTCGGGAAGGACGTCTCCTATGTGAGCGAACATCTGAGGGGAGAGCCGGGCACCTCCTTCATCATCAAAATCAAACGGCCCAGCACGGGCAAGGAGATGAAGATGAAGGTGACGCGCCGTACCATCCAGATGCCTTACTTGCCCTATTACGGCATGTTGCAGGGGAACGTGGGGTACATCAACTTCAACAGCTATACGGAAAACTCCGCCAAGGACGTGCGCCGTGCCTTCATCGACTTGAAGCGCCAGGGGGCGAAGGCACTCGTGTTTGACCTTCGCAACAACGGGGGCGGTTCGGTGCAGGAGGCCGTGAGCATCGTGAACATGTTTGTGCCCAAGGGAAAGGTCGTGCTGTCGATGAAAGGCAAACTCCAGCGTATGAACAACGAGTACAAGACCACCGTGGAGCCATTGGACACCGTGATGCCGATGGTCGTGCTGGTCAACGAGAACACGGCAAGTGCCAGTGAGATTACCAGCGGCAGCCTGCAAGACTATGACCGCGCTATCATATTAGGTACGCGCACGTACGGGAAGGGATTGGTGCAGACCACGATGGACCTGCCTTACAACGGGCAGATGAAGTTGACCACGGCCAAGTACTTCATCCCGAGCGGCCGTTGCGTGCAGGCATTGAACTACAAGCACGCCAAGGGAGGCTATGTGGAGCACGTGCCCGACTCGCTGACGAAGGTGTTCTATACCGTGGGCGGCAGGGAAGTGCGTGACGGCGGAGGTGTCAAGCCCGATGTCGAGGTGAGACCCGACTCGCTTCCCAACATCGCCTTCTACCTGGCGAGTGCCCGTGACAGCAACGAGGTGCTGCTCAACTATGAGGTGGATTACATCGCCAAGCACCCGACGATAGCCCCGGCCTCCGAATTCGCCCTGACCGACCAGGACTACGAGGAGTTCAAGGCAAGGGTCCTGGCAGCCCATTTCAAATATGACAGGGAAACGGAGAAGTATCTGAAGGACTTGGAGAAGCTGGCGAAGTTCGAGGGCTATTACGACGATGCCAAGCAGGAGTTTGAGGCACTCAAGAAGAAGCTGAGCCACAACGTGGAAAAGGACCTGGACTACAACAAGGAAACCATCAAGCACCTGTTGGAAAACGACATTGTGGCGGCTTACTATTACCAGGGCGGCGCCATCCAGAATTCCCTGCGTTACGACAAGCAGGTCAAGGAGGCGTTGCGATTGCTAGCCTCTCCCGGGGAATATGCCAAGATATTGCATCCGGAGAGATAAAAAAGATTAAAAACAGAAGCCTTTTTGGGGGATGTCGGTACGAAAAACCGCACAAACCACTAAAAATGCGCATATAGGAAAGAAAAAGTTGCATTTTTTTTGGATAATATCGAAATTATTCGTAATTTTGCAAACGTTCAGTGGAATGAGGGACTCGCAAAGAGTTCCTCATTTTATTTTAATAAGGAATATATGATTGACAAAAACGTCGTAAAAACATTAGTGGATGAGTGGCTCCAAGATAAGGATTATTTCTTGGTGGACATCGAAATTAGTCAAGACAACAGAATCGTTGTCGAAATCGACCATGTGGATGGTGTGTGGATTGAGGACTGCGTGAACCTGAGCCGGTTCATAGAGGACCACCTGGACCGTGAGAAGGAGGACTTCGAGCTGGAGGTGGGGTCAGCGGGACTCGGACAGCCGTTCAAGGTGCCCCAGCAGTATGTCAACTTCGTGGGAAAGGAAGTGGAGGTGCTTGATGCCGGCGGGCAGAAGGTGAAAGGCATCCTGAAGGCGGTAGATGGCAACGACTTCACGGTAGGCGTCGAGGAAAAGGTAAAGGTGGAAGGCAAGAAACGTCCTGTCAAGCAGGAGGTGGACCATGTGTTCCAGATGGATCAAGTGAAATATACAAAATACTTAATAAGTTTCAAATAAACTATGGCTAAGAAAGAGCAAGAAATAACAGCGAGTATGATTGATACATTCCGCGAGTTCAAAGAAACCAAGAATATCGACCGTACTACTTTGGTGAGCGTGTTGGAGGAGAGCTTCCGCAATGTGCTTGCCAAGATTTTCGGTAGTGATGAAAACTTTGACGTAATTGTGAATCCAGACAAGGGCGACTTTGAGATTTACCGCAACCGTGTGGTGGTGGCAGACGGCGACGTGGAGGACGAGAACAAGGAAATCACCCTGGCCGAGGCCCGCAAGATCCAAGCCGACTACGAGGTTGGCGAGGACGTGAGCGAGAAGGTGGATTTCAACAAGTTCGGACGCCGTGCCATCCTGACCCTTCGCCAGACCTTGGCATCCAAGATATTGGAATTGGAGCACGACTCCCTGTACAACAAGTATAAGGACCGCGTGGGTCAGATTATCTCCGGCGAGGTGTACCAGATCTGGAAGCGTGAGGTGCTTGTCGTGGATGACGAGAACAACGAGTTGATTCTGCCGAAGGCTGAGCAGATTCCTTCCGACCAATACCGCAAGGGCGAGACGGTACGCGCCGTCATTGCCCGTGTGGATAACGACAACAACAACCCGAAGATTATCCTGAGCCGTACCTCCCCGTTGTTCTTGCAACGCCTGCTGGAGGCTGAGGTGCCCGAGATTTCCGAGGGACTTATCGCCATCCGCCGCATCGCCCGTATGCCGGGCGAGCGTGCCAAGATTGCCGTGGAGACATTCGACGAGCGAATCGACCCGGTGGGAGCTTGCGTCGGCGTGAAGGGAAGCCGTGTGCATGGCATCGTACGCGAGCTGTGCAACGAAAACCTGGATGTAATCAACTACAGCAGCAACGTGAAGTTGTTTATCCAGCGTGCCTTGGCGCCAGCCAAGATCTCCTCCGTGAACATCGACGAGGAAAACAAGAAGGCGGAGGTCTATTTGCAACCCGAGGAGGTGAGCCTTGCCATCGGCCGTGGCGGTATGAACATCAAGTTGGCGTCCATGCTGACGGAATATACGATCGACGTGTTCCGTGAGATCGACGAGAGCCAGGCAGACGAGGACATCTACCTGGATGAGTTCTCCGACGAGATTGACCAGTGGGTGATCGATGCCATCAAGGGCATCGGCCTGGATACAGCCAAGCAAGTAATCAACGCCCCTCGTGACATGCTCGTGGAAAAGGCCGACCTGGAGGAAGAGACAGTAGATAATGTATTGAAGGTATTACGTGCCGAGTTCGAACAGTAAAGTAAGCAACTGTTCCGAACCGGCGAATCAAGAGAAAAGGAGTATAAATTATAATATATGAGCATCAGATTAAACAAAGCACTACGTGAATTAAACATAGGTTTTCAGACGGCAGTTGAATTCCTATCTAAAAAAAGTGAATTGGGAGAGGTCAAGGCTGATCCAAACTTTAAGTTGAGCGACGAGCAGTACAAGGCTCTCAATGCTGCTTTCAGCCAGGACAAGGAGGTTCGCAACCAGGCCGAGAAACTTTTCCCCAAAAAGCCAAAGGACAAGAAGCGTGCGCCTGAGCAGAAGGACAACCGAGCCGAAAGCATCTTGCCGTCCAGCGGTCAGCAGCAATACAGACCGTTGGGCAAGATAGACTTGGACAGCATCGGGAAGGCTCCTGCTGCAAAGTCTGTTGCTCCTGTTGAGAAAGAGGCGACAAAGAAAGAAGAGGCTGCTGCCGTCAGCCATGCGCCAGTGAATCATGCTTCCAAGGTTGAGAGACATACCAATGGGGATGGTGGTCAGCAAAGAAATGACCAGCAGAAAGCCAACGGTGGTCAGCATAACGGCCAGATGAAGCAAAACAATCAAAAGGTCATGCAGAATCAGGCTAACGACAACCAACCCAAGCAAGCTGCCCAACCTGCCGAGACGAATGCGTCGGGTAGTGGTGTGTTTACCCTCAAGAGCGAGAAGAAATACTCGTCTAACGAACCTAAGGTACTGGGTAAGATAGACTTGGCGTCTTTGAACCAAAGCACCCGCCCTAAGAAGAAGTCGAAGGAGGAGCGCCGCAAGGAACGCGAGGAGAAACTTGCCCAGCAGCACAGTGAGCGCAAGAAGCGTGTGCGCATCAACAAGGAGCGTGTGGACATCAACGCTGAGGCCAACCAGAACAATGGCGGCAAGAACGGGGGCAACTCCAACGGCCAGAATGGTGGCAGCAAGAAGAAAAAGAACAAGAACAAGAACAAGAACGGAAACAATAACAACAGCAATCAGCGGCAGATAGAGGTGGACGACGAGGCCGTAGCACGCCAGGTAAAGGAGACGTTGGCCCGTTTGACCAGCAAGAGCCAGAACAAGAAGGGCGCCAAGTACCGTAAGGAGAAGCGTGAGGCCGTGCAAGAGAAATTGCAGGACCAGGCCCGCCAGGAGCAGAAGGAAAGCAAGATCCTGAAGTTGACGGAGTTCGTTACCGTCAGCGAGTTGGCTACGATGATGGACATCTCCGTCACCCAGGTCATCTCCACCCTGATGGGCGTGGGCATCATGGTGTCCATCAACCAGCGTCTTGACGCAGAGACCATCAACATGGTGGCAGAGGAGTTCGGCTTCAAGACCGAATATGTCAGTGCCGAGGTCCAGGAGGCCGTGAGCGAGGAGGAGGACGACGAGAACGACTTGGTTCCACGCGCCCCGATCGTGACAGTGATGGGTCACGTTGACCATGGTAAGACCTCGTTGCTCGACTACATCCGCAACACCAATGTGATTGCCGGCGAGGCGGGAGGCATTACCCAGCACATCGGAGCTTACAGTGTGACGCTGAAGAGCGGTCGCAAGGTTACCTTCCTGGATACGCCGGGTCACGAGGCGTTTACCGCCATGCGTGCCCGTGGAGCACAGGCCACCGATATCGCCATCATCATCATCGCTGCCGACGACTCGGTGATGCCTACCACCAAGGAGGCTATCGCCCATGCACAGGCTGCCGGTGTGCCGATGGTGTTTGCCATCAACAAGATAGACAAGCCGGGAGCCAACCCGGACAAGATCCGCGAGGACTTGGCCAACATGAACTTGCTCGTAGAGGAGTGGGGCGGTAAGTACCAGTGCCAGGAAATCAGTGCCAAGAAGGGACTTGGGGTACACGACTTGCTCGACAAGGTGCTGCTGGAGGCAGATATGCTCGATCTGAAGGCCAATCCTAACCGCCGTGCCTCGGGAACCATCATCGAGTCTTCGCTCGACAAGGGGCGTGGATATGTTTCTACGGTGCTGGTTGCCAACGGTACGCTGAAGGTCGGCGACATCGTGCTCGCAGGTACTTCCTGGGGACGTGTCAAGGCAATGTTCAATGAGCGCAACGCCAACATCAAGTCTGCCGCTCCTGCCGAGCCTGCCATCATCCTCGGCCTGAACGGTGCGCCTACCGCAGGTGACCAGTTCCATGTCATCGAGACAGAGCAGGAGGCACGTGAGATTGCCAACAAGCGTGAGCAGTTGCAGCGCGAGCAGGGCTTGCGCACCCAGAAGCGTCTGACGCTTGGCGACATCTCCCATCGTATCGCACGTGGTGAGTTCCATGAGATGAATGTCATCGTGAAGGGTGACACCGACGGCTCCGTGGAGGCTTTGAGCGACTCGTTCATCAAGCTCTCTACCGAGAAAGTCCAGGTGAACGTGGTCAACAAGGCCGTGGGTCAGATTTCCGAGAACGACGTGATGCTGGCCTCTGCTTCTGATGCCATCATCGTAGGTTTCCAGGTTCGTCCGTCGGCGGATGCCCGCAAGGCTGCCGACCGTGAGGGAGTTGAGATCAACACATACTCCATCATCTACGATGCCATCGACGACATCAAGAGTGCGATGGTCGGTATGCTCGACAAGGTGAAGAAGGAAATCATCACAGGCCAGGTGGAGGTGAAGCAAACCTTCAAGATCAGCAAGGTGGGCACCATCGCCGGTGGTCTTGTGGTCGAGGGCAAGGTTCACTCCAAGGACAAGGCTCGTGTCATCCGTGACGGTATCGTGATCCGTACTGCGGAAATCGGTGCGCTGAAGCGTTACAAGGATGATGTCAAGGAGGTTGTCACGGGCATGGAATGTGGTCTGAGCCTCGTCAACTTCAACGATATCCTGGAGGGCGACATCATCGAAACCTTCACGGAGATCGAGGTGGAGCAGAAGCTTTAAGAAAGTGAAGAGTGAAGAACGAAGAGTGAAGATTCCTTTTGTTCATGCTCTGCATATATAATATTAAGGTAGGGATGAGCCGTGAAAGGCTTATCCCTATTTAGGGTTAAAATAACGAAAGGTTATTCGATATATAATCATGGCAGAAATAGAGAAAGAACAAAATCAGGTTGTCAAGGACGTGATCGACCAGAAATACGAGTTTGGCTTCACGACCGATGTGCATACTGAAATCATAGAAAAGGGGCTCAACGAGGATGTTGTGCGCTTGATCTCGCAGAAGAAGGGAGAGCCGGAGTGGATGCTCGAATTTCGTCTGAAAGCCTACGAATACTGGAAGACGCTCCAGGAGCCCAAGTGGGGACACGTGCATGTGCCACCCGTTGATTACCAGGAGATTTCATACTATGCCGACCCTTTGGCGAAGAAACCCAAGAACAAGGAGATAGACCCGGAGCTGGAGAAAACATTCGACAAGCTCGGTATTCCTTTGGAGGAGCGGTTGGCGTTGAGCGGCACGGCGGTGGACGCCATCATGGACTCCGTTTCCGTGAAGACTACCTTCAAGGAGAAACTTCGTGAGAAGGGGGTTATCTTCTGTAGTATCGGTGAGGCCATCAAGGAACACCCCGACTTGGTGAAGGAATATTTGGGAACGGTCGTTCCCTATCGGGACAATTTCTACGCAGCATTAAACAGTGCGGTGTTCAGCGACGGTTCCTTCGTTTATATTCCCAAGGGCGTGCGTTGCCCGATGGAGTTGAGCAGTTACTTCCGCATCAACGCCCGTAACACGGGGCAGTTTGAGCGTACCTTGATTATCGCCGACGATGATGCTTACGTATCCTACTTGGAAGGATGTACGGCACCGATGCGTGACGAGAACCAGCTCCATGCAGCCATCGTCGAGATAATCGTCAAGGACAATGCCGAAGTAAAATACTCTACCGTGCAGAACTGGTATCCCGGTGACGAGAACGGCAAGGGAGGCGTGCTCAATCTCGTGACTAAGCGAGGCGAACTCCGAGGTGTCAACTCCAAGTTGAGCTGGACACAGGTGGAGACGGGATCCGCCATCACCTGGAAGTATCCCTCCTGCATCCTGCGTGGCGACAATTCCGTGGCAGAGTTCTACAGTGTGGCTGTCACCAACAACTACCAGGAGGCTGATACGGGCACCAAGATGATACACATGGGCAGGAACACCAAGAGCACCATCATCTCGAAGGGTATCTCCGCGGGCCATAGCCAGAACTCCTACCGCGGACTGGTGCGTGCCACCTCCAATGCCGACAATGCCCGCAACTACAGTTCGTGCGACTCCTTGCTGCTCGGTAGCGACTGTGGAGCGCATACCTTCCCGTATATGGATGCGCACAACGACACTGCAGTGTTCGAGCATGAGGCTACCACCTCAAAGATATCGGAAGACCAGCTCTTCTATTGCAATCAGCGAGGCATCCCCACCGAGGAGGCAGTCGGCTTGATAGTCAATGGCTATGCCAAGGACGTGCTCAACAAGTTGCCGATGGAGTTTGCCGTCGAGGCGCAGAAACTCCTGAGCGTATCGCTAGAGGGAACGGTGGGATAATATAAACCTTTTAAAGAAATATAATGAGTTATCAATCAATAGATACATTGCAAAATACTCTTAAAGAAACTGTTTTCTCGCATACAAAGGATGCGAAAAAAGCAGCGGGAAGAGCTTTGGGAACTTGATAGGACTTACACATAAAAAGTGGGAGGCAATAGAATGACAGCAGGAAGACATGTTAATACTTTGAGTCAAAGTTGGGGTACACCGCCAAAATATGTCAATGCGATAAAGCAATTTTGGAACGGTCATATTGGTTTAGACCCTTGCTCTAATGAATATTCTGTGGTTCATGCAGATATAGAATAGTTGCTGCCAAAGAATGATGGATTGAAGGAAGAATGGAATAGCAAGACTATTTACGTAAATCCTCCTTACGGCTCTGATAGAGAACGAGGTACAACAATCAAAGATTGGTTAGCCAAGTGTGTGAATAGCCATAAAAAATATGGAGCAGATATTATTGCTTTGGTTCCTGTGGCTCCTAATACAGGGCATTGGAAAAAATTTGTTTTTGGACAAGCTAATGCTATCTGTTTTTTGTATGATACGAGGCTTCGTTTTTTAGAAAATGGACAAGATGTAGGTAAAGGCGCCCCTATGGCATGTTGCTTGATATATTGGGGAACAGATATTGAGCGTTTTATGGAACATTTCTTAGAATATGGCGCAACGGTAGATATATCTTCCTTGCAAAGTAAAAATATAGGATTAGATAGAAAAGAGCAGACTTTAGAGTTTGCATCATTTTAAAGATAATAATGACAAAACAATGTTAGAGGTAAAGAATCTGCATGCAACGATTGCAGGCAAAGAAATATTGAAAGGTATCAACCTCACCATCGGGGATGGTGAGATACACGCTATTATGGGACCTAATGGTTCTGGTAAGTCAACCTTGAGCGCAGTGCTTACGGGTAACCCTCTCTATACCGTGACCGAGGGTGAGGCCATCTTCAACGGGAAGAACCTCTTGGATATGAAACCCGAGGATCGTGCCCGTGAGGGATTGTTCCTTTCTTTCCAGTATCCTGTGGAGATTCCCGGTGTGAGCATGACCAACTTCATGCGTGCCGCCATCAACGCCAAGCGTGAGTACCAAGGCTTGGAACCATTGAACACAAGCGAGTTTATGAAGCTGATGCGTGAGAAGCGAGAGCTTGTGGAACTCGACAGCAAGTTGGCTCGCCGTTCCGTGAACGAGGGCTTCTCTGGTGGTGAGAAGAAACGTAATGAGATTTTCCAGATGGCGATGCTGGAGCCAAAGCTCTCCATCCTCGATGAGACCGACTCCGGCCTCGACGTGGATGCGATGCGCATCGTGGCAGACGGCGTGAACAAGATGCACACTGACAAAACCTCTGCCATTGTCATCACTCACTATGAGCGTTTGCTCGACATGATCAAGCCAAGTGTGGTTCACGTACTCTATAAGGGTAGAATCGTGAAGACCGCAGGTCCTGAGCTTGCCAAGGAGATAGAGTCTCGTGGTTACGACTGGATTAAGGCAGAAGTGGATTGAAAGGAGTAAATTATGAATGCAGAAAAACAATATTTGGACTTGTATCAGCGCTCTTCGAGAATGATCAAGAAGAACAGTGCCGAGGCTCTCAATGCCGTGCGTGATGCGGCATTCGAGGACTTCCGTCGCCTGGGCTTCCCTTCTCGCAAGGTGGAGAGATACAAATATACCGATATGGACGCAGTATTCGAGCCTGACTATGGCTTGAACCTCAATCGCCTTGAAATCCCGGTGGATCCGTATCAGGCTTTCCGTTGCGACGTGCCTAACCTGAGCACTTCGCTCTACTTCGTGGTCAACGACAGCTTTTACGACAAGGCTCTGCCCAAGGTGGAGTTGCCAGAGGGTGTTGTCGTGGGTTCTTTGAGCAAGTTTGCCGCAGAAAATCCCGAATTCATCGGGGAATACTATGGCAAGATTGCCAAGGCTAACGAGGATGGTATTACGGCACTCAACACCATGCTGGCGCAGGACGGCTTGCTGGTCTATGTGCCCAAGAATGTGAAGGTAGATCGGGCGATACAGGTGATCAATATCCTTCGGTCGGATGTCGATTTGATGGTGAACCGCCGTGTGCTGATTGTCATGGAGCAGGGTGCGGAGGCAAAATTCCTTTTCTGCGACCATGCCGCAGATGACCGCAACTTCCTCGCAACCCAAGTCATCGAGGCTTATGTGGGCGAGAACGCCAGTCTCGACCTGTATTGTCTGGAGGAGACTCATATCAAGAACCGCCGTGTGAGCAATGTATATATCGAGCAGCAGGCCAATAGCCGTGTGAACCACAACGTGATTACCCTTCACAATGGTATCACCCGCAACCGTCTCGACCTCGTGTTCAAGGGTGAGGGAGCAGAGTGCTTCTGCAATGGTTGTGTGATTGCCGACAAGAACCAGGTGGTCGATAACAATACGTTGATAGACCATCAGGTGGGTCATTGCACCAGCAACGAGCTATATAAGTATGTCTTGGATGACGAGGCCCGTGGTGCCTTCGCAGGAAAGGTGTTGGTGCGCCATGGTGCACAGAAGACCACTTCTCAGGAGACCAACCAGAACCTTTGTGCCACCAAGACCGCACGTATGTTCACCCAGCCCATGCTGGAGATCTATGCCGACGACGTGAAGTGTGCGCATGGCAGTACGGTGGGGCAGCTCAACGATGCGGCTCTCTTCTACATGCAGCAGAGAGGTGTGAGCCGTGAGGAGGCAAAATTGCTCCTTCAGTTTGCATTTATCAATGAAGTCATCGACAAGATGGAACTGGAACCCTTGCGTGACCGCCTCCATCATTTGGTGGAGAAACGGTTCCGCGGTGAACTCAATAAATGTGAGGGCTGCAAGCTCTGTAAATAAATAATTAAAGGTCTTAGGATTATGTATGATATAAATCAAGTACGTCAAGATTTTCCGATTTTATCGAGAACTGTATATGATAAACCTTTGGTATATCTCGACAACGCAGCAACCACACAGAAGCCGATGTGTGTCTTGGATGCGATGCGGGATGAGTACCTGAACGTGAATGCCAATGTGCATAGAGGTGTCCATTACCTTTCCCAACAGGCGACCGATCTCCATGAAGCAGCCCGTGAGACGGTACGCAAGTTTATCAATGCTCCTAAGACAGAGGAAATCATCTTTACTCGTGGAACTACCGAGAGCCTGAATCTCGTGGTTTCATCGTTCTGCGATGAGTTTATGGGCGAGGGTGACGAGGTCATCATTTCTGGGATGGAGCACCATTCCAATATTGTGCCTTGGCAGTTGCAAGCCGCCAAGAAAGGTATCGGCATCCGGGTGATTCCTTTCAATGATAAGGGAGAGTTGAATCTCGATGAATTCGCAGGAATGTTCACCGAACGTACCAAAATCGTGAGCGTGACCCAGGTGAGCAATGTGCTCGGAACAGTGAACCCCGTGAAGGAGATGATTCGGATTGCCCACGACCATGGCGTGCCCGTCATCGTGGATGGAGCGCAGAGCACTCCCCATTTCGCCGTCGATGTGCAAGATTTGGATTGTGATTTCTTTGCGTTCAGCGGTCATAAGATTTATGGGCCGACTGGTATCGGTGTGCTTTATGGCAAGGAAGAGTGGCTCGACCGTATGCCTCCTTACCAAGGCGGCGGCGAGATGATAGAGAGCGTGAGCTTCGAGAAGACCACATTCGAAAAACTGCCATTTAAGTTTGAGGCGGGCACCCCCGACTATGTGGCGACGCATGGCTTGGCGAAAGCCATCGAGTATGTCTCGGGTCTCGGAATGGACAACATCGCCCAACACGAGCAGGAACTGACCCACTACTGCATGGAACAGATGAGAAACATCGATGGAATCAGACTTTTTGGAACGCAAGAAGGCAAAGACGCTGTAGTCAGCTTCCTTGTAGGTGACATTCATCACATGGACATGGGTACGCTTCTCGACCGCCTGGGCATTGCCGTCCGCACAGGTCATCACTGTGCGCAACCCTTGATGGACCGCTTCGGCATATTGGGAACGGTGCGTGCCAGTTTCGCCCTTTACAACACCAGGGAAGAGGTGGATGCGCTCGTGGCAGGAGTAAAGCGTGTGGCGCAGATGTTCTAATCTATAAGTTATACAGCGATGGAAGCGATGATGAAGGCGAATCCATCGCTGTTTTCATTTCATAATTATTAGTCTTATGTTAGAATCCCATTATTATGAAGGCTTGGTGGAGGCTGGCTGCGACGAGGCCGGCAGGGGATGTTTGGCGGGGAGCGTGTATGCCGCCGCAGTTATCCTTCCACCGAATTATCAGAATGCCGAACTCAACGACAGCAAGAAACTGACAGACAAGAAGCGCAAGGCCTTGCGTGAACAGATAGAGCGTGATGCCGTGGCTTGGGCGGTAGGAGTCGTCTCGCCCGATGAAATCGACGAAATCAACATTCTGAATGCGAGTTTCCTGGCCATGCACCGTGCCCTTGACCAACTGCAGGTTCGCCCTGAGGCTGTCATCGTGGATGGAAACCGTTTCAAGCCTTACCGGGATTTGCCTTATACGACCATCGTGAAAGGTGACGGCAAGTTCTTGGCGATAGCTGCGGCGAGCATTCTTGCCAAGACGTACCGTGACGACTATATGGATGCGCTTGCCGAGGAATATCCCCAGTATGACTGGAAGAGCAACAAAGGTTATCCCACAAAGAAACACCGTGCCGCCATCCAGGAGTATGGCACGACACCCTATCATCGTATGAGCTACAACCTGTTGGGCACAGGCGAGCTTTCCATAGATTTCAAGGATTGACATTTGCATTTTTTGTCTTGAATTATTTGTCGTTGTGGCGGATTTGTTGTATATTTGTCGCCACAAGTTTTATTCTTTAATACACAATTTATGAAGCAAAATCGTTTACAACTGTTGTTCTTGTTCCTGTTGTTGCACTTGGTTGCACTTGCCGGACCACGTAGTTTTCAGCAAGCCAAGCAGATAGCCAGGCGTCAAGCCGCCTTGCATGGCATCGTGATGGATGAGTCGGCAACTTCTCTTGCAAAATCTACGAGGAACAGTGCTGTCTCTAGTGAGCTTTCCGCTTATTATGTTTTCCCTAATGGCGAGGGCAAGGGGTTTACCATTGTCTCCGGTGACGATCGCTTGCCTGAAATCGTGGGCTATTCTGTGGAGGGCACATACGACGAGGCCTCCTTGCCAGCCAACTATGTGAGCTTTATGAAGGCTTACCGGGATATGGTAGAGTCGATGGAGAAAGGTGATGCGCATGCGATGGCCTGTGCGGCGGAGGCAAATGCCCTGCGTACTTCCGGTTATCAGCAACCTGTCGTGTCACCGCTTTTGGGTGAGATAGCGTGGAATCAAAGTGAGCCTTATAATGATATGTGCCCATTGTACAACAAGAAAGACCATGCTGCGACGGGGTGTGTGGCTACGGCGATGGCGCAGGTGATGATGTATTATCAATACCCAAGTGAGTTGAAGGAGGATATTCCTGCTTATGTGACTCGTTCGCATAGATTGTCCATTCCTTCCATCGGCAAGGGGGCGAAATATGACTGGGACAATATGCTGCCTGTTTATTCGTTAGGCAATTATGATGATGCGCAGGCATCGGCGGTGGCGAAGTTGCTTTATCATTGTGGAGCGGCAGTGCAAATGGATTACAGTTCTTCTTCTGCCGCCAGTGTGTCTTCTGCCCATTTGGCCAAGTATTTTGGATACGATGCCGACATGATGGTGGATTTGACACGCGCTACATTTACGCTGGCAGAGTGGACGCAGATTATGGACAAGGAGTTGGAGGCACGCCGCCCGATACTTTATTCGGGTCAGTCATCCGATGGTGGGCATGAATTTGTCTGTGACGGATCGGATGGCAATGGACTTTACCACATCAATTGGGGATGGGGTGGTTATCAAGATGGTTATTTTGACGTGACGATTCTGAATCCAGAGAAAGGTGGTGTCGGGTCGGGAAACGCTCCTGATGGCTACAACCGGGATTGCAGCATGGTGGTCGGCATAGCCCCGGACAATGGGAAGGCGGATGCCCCGGTGGTTGATTTGGACCCAATCGTTGTGACCTATTACAATGGTGTATCTTCATTTGGCATTACCAAGGCAGGGCGAAACAATGAGACGGAGAAGTTTGGCGTGAAGGTGACAAGTTGTGTTTATAATCAGACAAGCCAGACATTCTCCGGGAACATAGCCATAGGAGTCGAGGAAGACGGCGCTTATACCCCGATTTCCGGGACGAAATCTGTGAGCCTGCCTGGAATGGAGGCAGACGGAAGCGCTTATGTGGGTAATCCTTCATTCAGTTTTGATTATGCGTTCCCGGTAGGGAAGACAACGCTTTACGTTCTTTACAGTATCGACGGGGAGACATGGAAGCCATGTGCTTATTCCGGCATCGACCCTTATGTCGTGGAGGCGACGGCTACGACGTTGGCAGTTTCGAAAAACCTGCTTACAGTGTCGGTCAAGGAACAGGAAGAGTTGTTGGGCGGCATGGAAAACAATTTCGAGCTGTCGATATCTAATCCTTCGGATGTGGAGTATCTTGGCAAGCTGAGTGTATATGGAAGCTCTACATCGACCCAGCCCACCAGAATGTCGGGGAGCCTTTATGTTACCGTGCCGGCACATACGACGATAAGCCGTGTCTTGTCGCTGACTCCGGCGGCAGGCGATTTCTATGTTTGGGTGACGGATAAGAATGGCGAGACTTTGGTGAATGCCCAAAAGTTTGCGGTTACGCAAACCGATGCGCCCGTTCTCTCTGTTACGGAAGCGTATTCCAATGTTACGGAAGGCGACTATGAGACGGAGAATGCTTTTTATTCTGCTTATCAAGTGAAAGCGCCAAGGGTTAATGATGACAAGGTGGTGTTCAGTTATAAAATCAGGAATGACGGTGGTACGGCAACCGTTCGCTATGCCATTTTGGGGGTGAATGGCGAGGATATGACTTATAGTCCTACCGTAGAGACTGTACGTTTGCCTGGAAACGGGGCGGTGACAACCATATCTCGGGAGTTTACCCCTGCTGAAGTCGGGTCCCGGTCGATATGCTCCGACTTGAGTTTTGCGGATAAAGTTACTTGTTCCACTTCCTTGCCGTCATATAAGCTATATGTAGTTGACGGTAGTGGCTATTTACCGATGGGAGCAGTAGAGATGATGGTTTATGTGGCAGGTAAGGCGACAGGAGTTTCTGCCGTGCCTTCTGTTTCTTCTTATGTAAGGGGAACAAAGGGAGAAATCGTCATTCTTTCTGACAAGACCAAGATACTGCCGGTCTATAACCTCAATGGCCAGAAGGTGATGGATGTGAAGGTCATGGCAGGAGAGCGGAAAGGTGTTCCTGTAGCATCGGGACTTTATGTCGTTGATGGCAAGAAGATTGTCGTGAGATAAGGGAAAGAAGAGGGTGTGTCATTCATGTCTTATGTGACAGACGGCACATCCTCTTTTTGGGTATATAAGGGTATAAACGAGAAAGAGCTGCAAATCATGGATTTGCAGCTCTTTGTACCCAGACCCGGGATCGAACCGGGATGGATTGCTCCACTGGTGTTTGAGACCAGCGCGTCTACCGATTCCGCCATCTGGGCGATTAGCTCTCGGCTTAATTGCGTGTGCAAAGGTACTAATATTTTTTGAACTGGCAAACTTTTTGGAAGTTTTTTTTTCAAAAAATACAATTTGTGTGCTGAAAGGCTAAAATTTTGTTGTATTTCGCCTCTCCAATATTAAAATCTAGAAAAAAACTTGGTCGGTTCAAGGATATTTCCTACCTTTACATCTGAAATAGGAAATTAACTATAAAATCAAATATGACTATAAACGACAATAACAATTATTGTGTGATACTGGCTGGAGGCAAGGGCAGAAGGCTCTGGCCTTGCAGTCGCAACAGCTATCCGAAGCAGTTTATCGACTTCTTCGGTGTCGGGCGCACACAGTTGCAGCAAACCTATGACCGAATGGTCAAGATTGTGCCGGCAGACCATATATTCATCAACACCAACGAGGAATATGTGGAACTCGTCAAGCAGCAACTGCCACAGGTTCCCATGGACCGGATCATGGCGGAGCCTATCCATCGCAACACGGCTCCCAGTGTGGCGTGGGCGAACCATCGCGTCTCGAAGGCCAATCCCGATGCCTGTCTGATAGTGACTCCTTCCGACCAGGCAATTTTCGACGAAGAGGCTTTCCGCCGCAATGTACTCGAGGGTTTGGCTTTCGTGGCGGAGAACAACCGTTTCCTTTCCATGGGTGTGAAGCCTACTCGTCCCGAGCCAGGGTATGGTTACATCCAGTTGGGCGATGCCGAGGGCAATGGCCTCTACAAGGTGCAGTCGTTCACGGAGAAACCGGAGCGTGACTTTGCGAAGGTGTTTGTGGAGAGCGGCGAGTTCTATTGGAACACGGGCATCTTCCTGTCCAATGTAAGTCACCTGCGCCAGAGCTTTTCGGCGATTCTTCCTTCCGTGCTGAGGGGTTTCGATGAGTCTTACCTGCAGTTTGACGTGGCTACGGAGAATGCTTATATGAAGCAGAACTTCCCTTCTTATCCGAATGTGTCGGTGGATTATGCGATTCTGGAGAAATCAGAGAATGTGTCGGTGATGAAGTGTGACTTCGGATGGGCCGACCTCGGCACTTGGCACAGCATCTATGAGGCGATGCAGAAGAGCGAGGATGACAATGTGGTCATCGACAGCGACGTGTTGATGGAGAATTGCCACCGCAATGTGGTGAAACTGCCCAAAGGGAAACTGGCGGTGCTCAATGGCCTGGATGGTTTCATCGTCGCAGAGAAAGACAATGTCTTGCTTGTCTGCAAGAAAGAAGATTCTTCGGCCCTTGTCCGCAAGTATGTGAACGAGGTGCAGATGAAGAAAGGGGAAGAGTATATTTAAAATGGGAAATGAGAAATGAAGGGCTGTCTTGCCCCATTTCTCATTTCTCGTTTTTTCTTACTTCTCGTTTTTTATTGCACAAAACTCATTGTAAATCTTGTCGGCGATTTCCTTGAACTCATCCTCCGACAGCTTGAGGTGCTCCTTGCGGAAGTTGACGTCAGCCTCGCTGTTCATCGGGATGAGGTGTATGTGGGCATGGGGAACTTCCAACCCTAATACCACTTGCGCCACTTTCTTGCAAGGGAAGGCTGCCTTGATGGCTTTTGCCACCTTCTTGGCGAAAACCTCAAACTCGGCGAGGTCGTCGTCTTCCATGTCGAAGATGTAATCTACCTCCTTGCGGGGGATTACCAAGGTGTGCCCTTTGCCGATGGGGCTGATGTCGAGGAAAGCATAGAACTTGTCGCTCTCGGCGCACTTGTAGCTAGGAATCTCTCCCGCTGCAATCTTAGAAAAAATGCTGGCCATAGTCTTTGTAATTAACAATTTATAATGAATGATGGATGGGGCTTACATATCACAAAAGGAACTGCCATAAGGGCTGTGCGCCGATATGATAGTTCCTTTTCCTTTACTCAAATGAAATCTTGTCGATGCGGAGGTTGATGGTTCCACGGGGAATCTTGATTTCTGCGACATCACCCACCTTCTTGTTGAGCAAGCCTTGTGCGATAGGTGTCTTGATGGAAATCTTGCCTTCCTTCAGGTTGGCCTCGCTCTCGCTCACGATGGTGTAGGTCATCTTGGCCTTGTTGCCCATGTTGGTCATCTCCACCTTCGACATAATCTGCACGCTGTCGGTGCTGAGTTGCTTGGTGTCGATGATCTTGGCCTCGGCGATGGTGAGCTTGAGGCGGTTGATCTTATCTTCGAGGTGAGCCTGCGCCTCCTTGGCGGCGTCATACTCAGAGTTCTCACTCAGGTCACCCTTGTCGCGGGCTTCAGCAATTGCGGCTGATGCCTTGGGGCGCTCCACGGTAGTGAGCTGTTTCAGTTCTGCCACGAGCTTGTCGTAGCCTTCTTGTGACATGTAAGCCATAATCCTTTGTCGTTTAATGTTTAATCATACTTCTTTAGAGGGGTAAAAAATAAAGAATCCCGATGTCCATGCAGCACCGGAATCCTGTATCTTGTTATCTCTAAGTTTATTTCTTGTTTTTCTATTTCTGTTGCAAAGATAGGACTTTATTTTGGTATCGCCAAACTTTTTCGGGGAAATTTCTCGAAAAGCCGGCTTTTCTTCATTTTTTTCTATCTTAATCTACTCTGCGCTTCCCGTCAAAATACCCTCCCTTTTCTTTCACATACTCCATGAGGTCGTTGAAGGTTGGGTTGTTGCGAAGTATTTGTGGATTGCCGGTCATTATCATCTGTTTTCTCGCCCGGGTAATCGCCACGTTGAGCTTGCGGTCAATGATGTGCCCGTCTTCCACGAAACTGTTGCCTGCCAAGAAGTCCAGTTGCCAGATGTTCTGTACGGTAAAACTGTAGATGATGACATCCCGTTGGCTGCCTTGGTATCGCTCCACGGTGTCGATGCTGATTTTTTCCAACTCGGGGATTCCCAGCCTTTCTATTCCTTTGCGCACCATGGCAATCTGGTTGCGGTAGGGTACGATGACACCGACTGTCTTCTGTGGGTCAAACCCTTTTGCGTAAAACCTGTGGATGCGGCGGAGCAGGTCGGTGACGATGGCTGCCTCGTTGGCGTTGGTCTTGTCTGACACATTGGGGGCTTTGCAGAAGTCCGACGGTATGAATATCATGCGGCGTTGCTTGAGCTGGTCGTCGATCACGTCTTGTGAGGGGAGCGAGTAGGGCAGGGCGGTCTCCAACTGGTGGGGACAAGGCACGGGCTCAAGCCTTTCTCTTCGATAGAACTTCTGGTTGGGAAATTCCGCTATCTCAGGGTGCATTCTGCCTTGGCGGCGAAGGACGCCGATGAAATCTGTCCTTTTCTCATGGCCTTCCCAACGGATGAGACGCTCGAAGAGGGAGTTACGGCAGTTGGTGAGGCAGATGTCCTGCAAGATGCTCATGTCGATGACTCCGTTCTCCTGGCGGTCATGGATGGTCGGGATGGCGGAGTCTTGCTCGCTCTGCTGTACCACTGCCGGCAACTGCTTGTAGTCGCCGATGAGGATGAACTTGTCCACAGCCGACAGCAGTCCGACGAGGTTTGGCTCCAGTATCTGGCTCGATTCGTCGATGATGGCGAGCTTGAAGTGCTTCAGGTTGAAGATGAAGGGCTTGGAGGCGATCATGGAGGTGGTGCCGACGATGACGCGCGTACCTATTATATATTGTCGGATGGCTTCCAGCTTGGGGCATTGGGCTATCGCCTTCTCTATCAGGTAAGGGCGGAACCGCTCGTCGCAGGAGAACTCGTTGCCCAGTCGCAGGAACGGTATGCCCGCATCTACCAGCATCTCGCAGATCTCATCTACGGCACGGTTGGTGTATGACATCAACAGGATGGAGGTGGCAGGCCTGTTTGACGGTACGCTTTCTGCCGTCGGCATGTCTGTTCCGTCGTCGAGTGCTTCCTCCACCATGAATTTCAGCGCACGACTGGTCTTCCCTGTTCCGGGAGGTCCCACTAGCAGGAAATAGTCTTGTGCCTGTTTGGCACGGAGGATGATGTCGTCAAGCACCTCGTCGTAGTGGCGTGACAGGGCAAGCGAAGTGTCACGCCGGGGACGGCGCTGGCCCAACAGCAGGTCGCGCTTCTCCTTGGGGGCGCAGGCAAACTGGTGTAGCCCACGGATGCTTCCGCCTGTGGAGGCGTCGGTTGTGCCGTGCTCGATGGCGTAAGGCTTGTCGGTCTCGAAGATGTCGGCGTTCTGTTGTCCGTCGTTGAGGTGTACCACCAGCTCATGGGTATGTATTTCCTGAAGGATGCCTTTGTATAGTATAGCCTTTCTCACGTCGGGATCTTCGTCCTGGCGGTACGTGTAGAGATACACCATGTCGCCGATGCGGAAGTTGGGCAGGAAGTCCTTGCCTTGGTCGGGTACGCTCAATGTGATGGTGTCGTAGCCTGTACCCTCGCCGCTCATTTCTTTCTTGGTGATGTGCAGGCCGGTGTAGATGTTGCCGGCGTCCTTCTTCTCGGCGATAGGCATCGTCCAGAGGTCGCTGCTCGAAGTGTTGGTTCCTTCCTGTGCTCCCACCTTGCTTATCATCTGCTCTCTCAACACGAAGGTCATCATGCGGCAGAAGTAGGCTTCCTCCAGGGGCGAAAGCTGGTGCAGCGGGTCGGTGATGGAGGATAGCTGGGGCTTCAGGTACTTGTTGTAGAAGAAATCCTGCGTCCCTGCCACGTTCATCACTTCGGGGGTGAACTCATTGATCGTATGCTCAAATCCCTCTCGGGCAATCTCGAAGGAGGCGGCGACGAGCTGGTTGCGGTAGGCGATGGCTTCCTTGAAGAGCTTTTGGTAGTAGGCCACTACCATCAGTCCGTCTTGCGGCTGGTATTTGGAGTAGAGCAACCGGATGTTGACGAGGTTGTTGCTCAGGTGGAAGTTGTGGTGCAGTACTCCGTAATAGAGCAGGAGCTGCACGTAGTGTGGCTCCAACTGGAAGCTGTGGTAGTCTGGGTCTGCCTGGTGGGTCTCGATGTTGAGGTTGCGCCCCGATTTCTGCTCCACGAGCAACTTGCAGTCGGTGGTCATCAAATCGACTCGCCCCTGTATGCCGAGGGCTTCGCAAACGAAGGATGGCTCCAGGATGGCTTTCTTCCTGTCGTAGAGTGGGTCTCCCCGGAAGGCGTTCATTTTGGCCTGGTCTGCCGTGCGAGGAAAGAGTATATCTACCACTTGCTGCAGGTTGTAGGCTTGCAGGTTGGCGTCGGTGTAAAACTTTTTGGCATCGAAGTATGGACAGGTGCAGAACTCCAGGGCTTTCTCGCGGAAATTGCTTTTCACCGTGTTGTTCACGTGGTACTTGCCGTGCGAGTTGATGATGTCGTCGAGTGCTGATCCGGCGAAGTTACCGAGCAGGGTGGCTTGCGTGTTGGCGCGGGGCTTCATCTGGTTGAGCAGGTGCAGCAGGGGATGGTGCCCGAAGTCTGTGAAGCAGGCGGCGATGCTGCTGATGTCCACCAGGTAATCTGGCTCCACGACGATGAGGCGAGGCGTTATGATGGGTTGCTTTACTTGGTTGTCGAGCAGGTTGAGCTGCATGCCCTCCCTCAGCAGTTCGCAGAGATAGGTGTGGTCGAGGCTGTTTCCCTCATCTTTCAGGCAGACAAGGTATTCTTCCTCGTCGGCATCTTGGTCGATATCTACATGGATGAAGTCTCCGTCCCAGTTCTTGACGATGCAACGGATGTATCGTTTGTTGATTTCCAGTCCCTTCTGGTAAGGGCGGTTGGTGTGGGGGATGAGGACGTTCACCTCATGCGGAACATCCACGTTGAAGACAGCCGATATGAAGATGGCCTGGGCACGGGCGTCATACCGCAGGTCCTCGTCAGACAAAGCCTCTTGCTTGTTGCTGTGTCGGCGCATGGTCTGGATGGCTATCTTGTCGGGTATGCTGATGCCCCGAACCTTGCAGAGGTAGTCCACTTGGGAAAAAAGGTTGCCGAAGGCTTGCTTTGTGTCCTTCACTCCCTCATGGCAACAGAGGACGAGCGTGTCGTGCATCATCTTGTTGCGTGTCTGCGGCTGCAGGTCGGGGAGCGTCAACAGCTCCCTCACTCGCAGGAAAAGTTCTGCGGCTGAAATGTTGTTCTGATTCATAAGTGCAAAGGTACATTTTTTTATGGTCAATACCAAAAATAAGGCATAAAAAAAAGGAGCGTGCCTCGCGGCATGGCTCCTTTGGATTCATATATATATGTAATACTCACTAATTATATGTAATTAGTAATGTAAAAGATCTGTGTTTACTCGTCCCAGGATTCCCAGGCGCTGTATTGCTTGGATTTCTGGCCGCTGGCATCTGAACCTGAGTCAATGTTTCCTTGGCCGGCAGGTGTTACCTGGCTTGCCCCTTGGCCTGTCGCGGCGATGAAGTCCTCCACCAGGCACATCGTTGTCTCCACATGAGGAGTGATATATTTCTTTTTCATTTTTTTCTTGTTTTACTGAATTACAAATTTCTTGCCTGCCTTGACATACACGCCCTTGGCGAGGCCTGTTGTTTCGCCCGACACATTGACCATCTTGCCGTCGAGGGTGAACACAGGAGCCAATGTCTCATTGCCTACGACAATCTGCACGTCGTCGATGCCGGTGGTGTTGTTGTCATCATCGCCAAAGCCGAAGATTGTGGTCTGCATCACCTTGGCGTTGTTGGCGTTGCCTCCGAAGAAGTTATGGTAGTCTTCTGCGCCGCCATCGTGTGCGTTCGCCTGGATGATGCTCTTGTTGGCTTTCCAGCTGGATGTGGTACCTGTGTAGAATCTGAACTTTTCAGTCTTGTCATTGGTTCCCGTACCGAAGAAATAGCTGTATTGCGGCATCTTCACGTCGGTTTCATAGTTGCCCACGAAACGGTAGCAGTCATCATAATTACCTTCGTCCTGGGTCTTTGTTACCGTCTTGGCGCGAACAACAGAAGGTAGTGGCGCACCGGGCACTGGCTCGAGGTTGGCGATAATGACGGTAGGGTCTTGGTCTGCGTTCTCGCCCTTCATCGGCTTGATCATGTAAGACTCGTGTGCCCAGATGACGATGTCGGCATCTCCAGGCTCGTCATTGCTCTCGGCGTTGATGTCACTGTATTTCCACTCGCCTGCGACATGACCGTTCTCTTGGTCTGCGTTCTCGCTCGTTTCCCACTTCATTTTCTTGCCCTCGGCGTCGGCAGTCTTCTTCTTCATGGGGTCGGTGGCGAAGCGGATGAGGATGTGGTTCTTGCCGTTTACCTCTATCTCGCGTGTCACTTGGTCGAAGAGGCAGAGCTGGGTGTTCTCGCCAAAGGCATCCTTCACTTGCTTCTTGGTCATGTTGAATGGTATGCAGACTGTCCACCAGGTGCCGTCCTTCTGGATGCTTGGGGTATAGTCGGGAGTGGACTGGCTGTCGTTGTTGGCAAGCACGAACATACGTGTGCCCTGGTGGGCCATCTTGCTCAACTCGTCTTCAGTATATTCACCCTCGCCTGTGCCTATTTTGTAACCAGCCTCTTCAAGAATCTTTTTCTCTTCTTCTGTTAAGTTTGGGCGGTACTTTGTTACGCCATCCCAACATACGCCGTTCACTGCCGTGATGTAAGCACGCTTGATTTGGTTCTGCGATGGCCAGATGTATGCCTCGCCAAGGTAAGTGTCTTGGTAGCCATACTCGACTGTGCCAGGTTTATTGCCGTTATAAGCGATTGTCGAACCGTTGCTCGCTGTCAATGCCGTGGTTTCATTTCCTGCCTGATAATATTCTGCAAATTTGAAACTAGATGTCTTGGTGATATACTTACGAGTTACATCGATGTATGTATTCATGTCATCCTCGTTTGGCAAAGTCTTGGGATAGTGCATGATGCATATATACAAACTACCGTTCTTGTAATTCTCGCGGTTTGCCCAACCTGTATTAGGAGTGTCACAAGTACCCTTGCCGGCATTGTTTTCTGGGTTGAAGCCATATCCCATCAATATGTTGGAGTAAAAAGCTGTGGTTTCTACATAGCTGTTGCCAATTGTTTGAACATCAACTACAGGCTTTCCATAAGGCATGACAGGTGCTCTGTTGCCCTGGAAATAAACGTCTTGGTAACGATGGTAGTGGAATGCCGCAGGACCGATGTATTTTACGCTTGCAGGAATGGTAAGTGTATTCTCTGCTATATTTTCATTATTATAAGCAAAGGCACTGTTGCCGATGTAGCGTAGCTTCTGGTTGAATTTCAAATTTTGAAGAGGAGTGAATGCGAAGGCGGCATCATCTATCTTGTCAAGATCCTCCGGGAAAGTTATGGCTGTAAGTTGGGTGTTCATAAAAGCCTTCTTGCCGATTTCGGTCAAGCTGGAAGGCAAGACGACCTCGGTTAATGTTGACAACTGAACAGACTCGTCGGCAATCTTTGTGATGTTGCGCGGCAAAGAAAGAGTCGTAATTCCCAATTTTCCTTTGCGCCAATTTTCAGAATGTTCAAAGAAAGACTTCGCGAATGTTGTGCTAGTATAAGAAGTCTGGCTAAAATCCAGGGATGTAATCTTGTCATTGACTTGATATTGAGTATAGAAGATACTCTGAACAAACTTGTCATTGACAGTACCGCCAACCACAACCACCTTGGTATAGTTGCTGTTGGCCATTTTCTGGCTAACTGACGTTGCGTCATCGTCTGTAGTCTCGCCTGTCACAGTAATGGTCAAAGTGCCATTATTGCTTGACTCAGAGAAACTTACAGATGCCCACAAATTACCCCCCCCGTAAAGGAAGGATACAATAAGGCACACTGAAAGAAGTAGAACCTTTTTCATCTTTTACTTAAAATTTACTAGTTATTTTTTATCTTTTACTAAAATGCTAATATCATCTTCTCCAGCCCCTTTTCGTGTTAAATCATCACAGGGCATATTATAGTCATCTTTATTATTTGGGTGCAAAGTTAGGAAAATAATCCATACGGCGCAAGAGTTCCGCCGAACATTTAATCATTTTTAATATAAAATATGGAATAGGAGCATGAAAAAGAGGGCTACCCGTCGCGGGCAGCCCTCTTTCGAGAGAGAGATTTAAAGGCAGAATAATATTTGTTTATAACGTAAGAGAGTTTTTGCTCTGATACAGGAACAGTTGTGTTTTCACATGATTGAAAGTTCCGTTCCAAAGTTCGGAATGTGCGTTCCGTACTTCGGAACGGCCGTTCGGTACTTTGGAATATACATTCCGTACTTCGGAACGGAACTTTCTATTGGGTATGATAGATTTTCGATACGCTTAGTACTCATTTATCCTTACTCTCTTTTATTTTGCAATTATCTGTTGTCGAAAACTGTCAATTGGAGCCATATTCGTGTGTAAAAGTAATAAAAATAATCTATTAAACCGTGCGGAATCGCAAATATTTCGTAATTTTGTAGCCAAAATCATCATATTATAGACAAACAAAAAACAAGAAGAATATGACAAAAGAAGAATTGATGCGTAGAGCTATTGCGCTCTCGGAGAATAGTGTGAAGAACGGCGGCGGCCCTTTCGGGGCAGTCATAGCCAAGGATGGCGTGATAGTCGCCGAGGCATCCAACAGCGTGACGATAGACAAAGACCCTACCGCCCACGCCGAGGTGAATGCCATTCGCATGGCGACCCGTGCCCTGAAGACGTTCTGTCTCGAAGGTTGCGAGATTTATACCTCATGCGAGCCTTGTCCGATGTGTCTCGGCGCCATCTACTGGGCGCACCTCGACAGAATCTATTATGCCAACGACCGGCAGGATGCGGCGAAAATCGGGTTCGACGATGAGTTTATCTATCAGGAAATCGACCGGAAGCTCGAGGACCGGAAGAAACCGATGGTAGCCTTGCTGCGTGACGAGGCTCTCGGGGCTTTCCGTATGTGGGAGGAGAACACGAGCAAGACAGAGTACTAGGGAGGCTGCTTTCCCCAAGCTTGGCTTATTGACCTCCCAAACGGTCGAAAAATGTGACAATCTCCTCGAAAGTCTTGAACTCGTCGCTGCCAAACTCGATGGTCGTGCCCATGAAGTCCTTGCAGGGCTTGGGGTCGATGAAATAGTCGCCGTAGAGCAACGCCTTCTGGTTGCAGAAGATGACGTGGTCGTAGGCTGGGGCAGAGAGGTACTCTTCCACCCAGTCTTGTACCTTTGCCATATAGGCGTGGTCGTTGGTGGGGGCTGAGGCTACGATATATACATTATAATAAGGTATCAGCGTCTCATAGGCCTTATGCATGCTGCTGGTGGCCTTCATGTAGCTGTCGTGCAGGCAGTCGAAGTCAATATATACGATGGGTCGCTCCTTGCCGTTCTGCTTGTCGTCTATCCAGCGGATGACGGGGCAGAGGTAGTGGAACGCCACCTTGTCGATGAGGCGGTGCTCGCCATGGAACCGGATGGCCTTGGGGTAATGCTCGTGGAAGAGGTCGAAGGTGTGTACCACGGGGTCCTTGTCGCCGAAGAGGCCATACACACGGGCTTGCTCCTCCGGGGTGATGCCTTGGAAACATTGGGTGGTGATGTCCTTGTATTCCTTGATGAGACCTTTGGTCACCATCAGCTCGTTGACGCCGTCCTTGCGGGGATTCTGAAACACCTGCTTGCCCGTCATGCTGCTCATGGTGCTTCCCATCTCAAAGGCGGGGTTGACGAGGATGCGGTCTGTGCCCCTCAGCATCTCCGTGAACATACCGCCCATCGACGTGCCAATGATGAGGTCGGGTTTCTCCGTCTCCTGTAGCTTGCGGAGCATCTCGACCGCCTCCTCGGGGTGAATGGGGATGTCTTCCGCCACAAGGGTGGCGTTGGGCATGAGGTCCTGCAGCATCTTGACGGTGCCGCTCTGTGCGGAAGAGAGGAAACCATGCACGTACATGATTTTCTTGCCCGACATGAGGTCGGGGAACTGTGTGATATATGGATTCTCCATTTCTGTTAGTTTTAAATGCCGGTGCAAAAGTACGGCTATTTGCAGACAATCCCAAATAAAATAAGTGGAAAGTTTCCCGTTCTCAAATATTCTTTGTACTTTTGCGCCCAACTTTCGGAAATTCTATAATTTTTATACACGACATGGAACAGTCAATAGAAAATCTCTACAAGCTTGACGGTAGGGTGCCCGTCGGTAAAGCACTCCCCTTTGGCCTGCAGCACGTGCTGGCGATGTTTGTCAGCAACATAGCACCCATCATGATTCTCGCCGGCGCAGTAGGGCTGGACAGTTCGGTAAGCGCAGTTCTCGTCCAAAACTGTATGGTCATCGCCGGCATCGGCACCTTGGTGCAGCTTTACCCTGTGTGGCGCATCGGCTCCCGTCTGCCCATCGTGATGGGCATCTCTTTCACCTTCCTTTCTCTCGCCATCAGCATTGCCGCCGCCCATGGCATGGGGACGCTCATAGGGGCGGTCATCATCGGCGGACTGGTGGAGGGCACGCTCGGACTCTTCGCCAAGTACTGGATCAAGCTCATTCCGCATGTCGTGGCGGCTACCGTGGTGACGGCGATAGGATTTTCGCTCCTGCCCGTTGGCGCCAACTCCTTTGCCGGCGGTCAGGGTGCGGCAGACTTCGGCAGCATGACCAACTGGATTGTGGGTTCTGTCACCTTGCTTGCCTGTCTCCTTTGCCAGATTTTCGCCAAGGGCTTCCTCCGTTCCCTCTCGGTGCTCGTCGGTTTGATAGTCGGTTATGTTCTCGCCTGCCTCATGGGAATGGTTAACTTCAGTGGCCTCTCCAACTATTCCCTCGTTTCCTTGCCACACTTCTTGCCTTTCACTCCTGAATTCAACATAGGTGCCATCCTCTCGGTGGTCGCCATCTACCTCGTGTCCGCCACGGAGACCATCGGCGACACGTCGGCTCTTTGCAACAGTGCCCTGAAGCGCGACCCCGACAAGAAAGAAATGGGCTCTGCCATTTGCTGCGATGGTTTCGTGAGCAGCGTCTCGGGTCTCTTCGGTTGTACTCCAATCACCTCCTTCAGCCAGAACGTAGGTTTGGCGGCGATGTCGGGAGTGGTCAACCGCTTCACCATCGCCATGGGCGCCCTCATCATGATTGTCGGCGGTGTGTTCCCGGTAGTCGGCTATGTGCTTACCACGATACCTCAGGCAGTGTTGGGAGGGTGTACCATCATGATGTTCGGCAGCATCCTCTTCGCTGGCTTCGGCATGATGGCACGCAGCGGTTTCTCGCAGCGCAACATGGTCATCGTGAGCCTTTCGCTCAGCGTAGGTTTGGGCTTCACTCAGGCTACGGGAATGTTCGATGTCTTCCCCGAGATTGTGCGCACCGTCTTCGCCGACAACTGTGTGGCAGTGGTGTTCCTGCTGGCAGTCATCCTCAACCTTGTATTACCGAAGAAACTGGAGCAGCAGTAACAGGAAATTCATAAAATCATTATAAATTCTAGTCGTAATGGATTTACTAAAAGAAAGAATTATGCAGGAAGGCAGATGCTTTCCTGGCGGTATCCTAAAGGTGGATAGCTTTGTTAACCATCAGATGGACCCTATCCTGATGATGGACTTGGCGAAGGAGTTCGTGCGCCTTTTCAAGGATATCAAGTACAACAAGATTGTGACCATCGAGGCTTCGGGCATCGCCCCTGCCATCATGGTGGGTTACTTGACGAACCTTCCGGTCGTTTTCGTCAAGAAAAAGCAGCCCAAGACGATGGAGGGAATGATTACATCGGTGGTTCATTCCTTCACCAAGGACCGAGACTATACCGTGTGTGTGAGCAACAGTTATCTGACTCCCGATGACCACGTCATCTTCATCGATGACTTCCTCGCCAACGGCAATGCCTCCAAGGGCGTGATGGACCTCTGCGAGCAGGCAGGCGCCACGATTGAGGCGATGGGCTTCATCATCGAGAAGGCATTCCAACATGGTGGCGACTTCTTGCGCAAGGAAGGCATCCGCTACGAGGCTCTTGCCACGGTAGAGAGCCTGGACGACTGCAAGATAGTGTTAGAATAAGACGATATAGGTACAAAACTGATGACGGACGTACGTGTGATAACTTATGCACATGTACGTCCGTCTTTTTTTCGGGCAGCCTAAAGGAGCCCTCTCTTGACCTTATAGAAAATAAGATGAAATGCATAAATTTTGCATGATTGTTGCTTTTTTGTGTAAAAATGCAACTTTTTGCAAAAAATATTTGGAGATTTCCTAAATAATATTTAATTTTGCAGCCGATTAAAAATATTTTTTAAATTTAGCAAGGCTTTAGGCTTAATATAATATATAAGTATATGCGATCCTTGCCACTTCGGGGCGCAAGGATGTTGTAGGAAAAGAAATAACATTATATATTCATTTATTAAAAGAGAGAGATTTATGGAAAAAAGACTCATGACAGTAGTCGCAAGTGTAGCCCTTAGCACGAGCTTTGCATTTGCGCAAAGTCAAATCTCCGGTAAGGTTACCTCTTCTGAAGATGGTTCACCAGTCATCGGTGCCTCCATCAAGATGGTTGGTACGAATACCGGCACCGTTACCGACATCGACGGTAACTTCTCACTGAACGCCCCAGCCGGTGCCAAGCTGGAGATTTCGTACATCGGAATGAACTCGACAAGCGTCAAGGCTGGCAAGAACATGAAGATTGTGCTCGAACCAGACAACAAGATGCTGGATGATGTCGTTGTTGTAGCATACGGTACAGCCAAGAAATCTGCCTATACGGGTGCTGCTTCTGAAATTAAATCTGCAAAGATTGAGGCTCGACAGATTTCTAACGTGTCTGCCGCTTTGGTAGGTACCATGTCTGGTGTGCAGACTTTCCAGACCAATGGCCAGCCTGGTCAGTCAACCTCTATCCGTATTCGCGGTATCAGCTCTATCAATGGTACAAACTCTCCTTTGTATGTTGTGGATGGTGTGCCATTTGATGGAGACCTTTCTTCTATCAATTCTCAGGATATCGCTTCCATGACAGTGTTGAAGGATGCCGTATCTACTTCTCTTTATGGTTCTCGTGGTTCTAATGGTGTCGTGATGATTACTACCAAGAAGGGGCAGCAGGGACGTACCCTGGTTACCGCTGATGCCAAGTGGGGTGCCGTTTCCCGTGAGAACAAGAACTATGATGTCATCACTGATCCTGGTCAGTATTACGAGTTGTTGTACAAGGGTTACTACAATGGCTACTTCTACAATAACGGATTCTCTGCCAATAGGTCATTCCAACTTGCCAACAATGATTTGAGCAAGACGGGCTATCAGATTTATAACGTGCCTGCCGGTCAGTATCTTATCGGTAAAAACGGCAAACTTAATCCACAGGCTACATTGGGCTATTCTGATGGCACCAACTACTTTACTCCAGACAACTGGGAAGATGAGACTTTCAAGACAACCATGCGACAGGAGTATAACGTAGGTGTGTCCGGTGGTTCCGACACATTCTCTTTCTAGAATTCTTTCGGTTATTTGCAGGATGACGGTACCATCAAGGGTTCTGGTTTTGACCGCATTACAGCCCGTTCCAATGTAGAGTACAAAGCATACAAGTGGTTGACCATCGGTGCCAAGATGGGTTACACTCATACTGTCAGCATGAGTCCAGGAGACCAAGATTCGAAATCAACATCATCTTCAGGAAACGCCTTCTACATTGCCAATGAAATAGCACCTATCTATCCTATGTATGTGCGTGATGCGCAAGGCAACATCATGTATGATTCTGCTTCCGGCAAGAAAATGTACGATTTTGGTGATGGCGCCAGCACAGCTTTCGCTCGCAACTGGATGTCTATGGCGAACCCTATCGGTGCCCTTCAGTACAACAAGGAAGAGTACAACATGGATATCTTTGAGGGCAACTGGTTTGCCAAAATTGACTTGACTCATGGCTTCTCTGCTACAGCTCGCTTGGGCTTGGACGTAGACAACACCATCGATTATTCCTATAGCAACCCACTTTACGGCCAAAGCAACAGCTACGGTGGTGAGGTGGCCAACACTCAGAGCCGCACTACCGCTTTGACCCACCAGTATCTGTTGAACTACCAGAATGCCTTCGGCAAGCACAATGTGAGTGCCATGGCAGGTTTTGAGGGATACCGCTTGAAGTACGTGTATTTCTATGGCAATGCCCAGCAGTTGTACAAGATGGGCGACTACACCCTTGGCAATGGTACATCACAGTATACAGTGGGTGGTCAGCTGCACAAGTACAACACCGCAGGATTCTTGTTCTCTGCCAACTATAACTATGATGAGAAATACTTCGTCAACGTAGGTTACCGCCGAGATGGTACATCTGCCTTCGCAAAGGACAACCGTTGGGGTAACTTCTTCAACGTAGGTTTGGGTTGGAACATGAAGAAAGAAGCGTGGCTGGAAGACTTTGCGGCTCTCGACCAGTTGAAACTCAGAACGTCTTTCGGTCAGACTGGTAATGACAACCACAATTATAGCACCTACTACTATGGCTGGTATGCCTACCAGGACATCTTCCAGATGACTGGTACCGATGGTGTATTCTCTGATGGTACTTTGAAGTACAAGGGTAATCCCAACCTGAAGTGGGAGAAGACCAATGCATTCGACTTTGGTGTAGATTACTCCTTCTTCAAGAGTCGTCTCTATGGTTCTTTGGACTTCTACTTCCGTGCCACAAGCAACCTTCTCGACTTCAAGCAGGTAGCTATTTCCAACGGTTACTCTTCCATCCCTGTGAACATGGGTACCGTACAGAACTATGGCGTGGAGTTTGAGATTAACTACGACATCATAAAGACTCAGGAAATGCAATGGGGTGTTTCATTCAATGGTACTTATACCAAGAACAGTATCCATAAACTATCCTCCGACTATGAGGGCGGCAAGTATATCAGTGGTTCACGCATCTACAAGGAAGGCTCTTCCATCTACAACTTCTATTTCCCACACTACATGGGTGTAAACGAGAATGGTGAGGCCCTTTATCTCGGTGTGAAGGTTGACGAAGATGGCAACCCTGTAAAGGATGATAATGGCAACTATGTGGAAGAGGCCACTACCGACTATAATAATGCCTACGAATACAATCGTAAGGAGACTGGCAGCATCTTGCCTAAGATTTATGGTGGTTTCGGTACAAACTTTGCATGGAAGGGCATCGACTTCTCTCTCCAGACAAGTTTCCAGCTTGGTGGCAAGATATACGATCAGGGTTATGCCAACTTGATGGAGACAGGTGGTACAGGTTTCACTGCAGGTCACAACTTCCACAAGGATGTGTTGAAGGCTTGGAGCGAGGACAATACCAACTCTAATATCCCACGTCTCGATGTTAGCGACCAATATGCAACAAGTACATCCGACCGCTTCATGACAAGTTCGGATTACTTCTCCATCGACAACATCACATTGGGTTACACATTGCCAAAGGCATGGACATCACACATTGGCATCCAGGGCTTGCGTTTCTACGGTTCCATAGAGAACGTAGCGCTGTTCTCAGCGCGCCAGGGTATGGACCCACGTATGAGTCTCACTTCTGTATCCAGCAGCTGGTACACAGCACGTAGAACAATCTCTGGTGGTGTGAAGGTTACATTCTAAAAGTCAAACAAGGACAATTTAAAATTAAGACATTTATGAAATTAGCAAAATATATCATGATGGCTTCTGCGCCTCTGCTCTTTGCATCTTGCCTTGACACAGAGCCATTGGGAAATTATATCACCTCTGACGAGAAGTCGGAGACTGTAGAGCAGAACCCAGACCGTCTGGAGGCCAGTGTTACTGCCATCACCACAAACTTTAGCACCTTCGGCAGTGTTCGTGGCATTGATGTACATAGTGATATTGGCTATCCAAGCATTATGCTTCTTTTGGATGCAAGAGGTACGGATGTCGTTCAGCAGAACATCGGTTACAACTGGTTTGGTTTTGCTTTGACGTACGATGACATCGACTATACATACGGTGACAACCGTATGATTTGGCAGACCATGTACAACCAGATTTACTCTGCCAACAATGTAGTCAAGACAGTAGACCCAGAGACAGAGAACGCTCAGCTTCAGGGCTACTTGGCACAGGCTTTGGCAATCCGTGCCTTCGACTACTTCACTTTGGTACAGTGCTATCAGAAGACTTATGGTGATGTAGATCCTAGTACTGCACTTGGCGTGCCATTGATTACAGAGGCCAACCAGGATGATGCTGCAGCCAACGGCTGCCCTCGTGCTACCGTTGCTGCTACCTACGACCAGATTCTCACAGATCTGAACAAGGCTATCAACCTTCTGGAGAAGAGTGGATACAAACGTGCCGACAAGCGTTATGTTGACATCTATACAGCCCGTGCCATCCGTTCACGCATCTACCTCGTGATGAAGAACTACAGCGCAGCTCTTGAAGATGCCAACTTCGTCATCAACAACAGTGGTGCTACTCCTTTGTCTATTGCAGAGGCTAGCCGCCCAGGTTTCAACGACATCGACACTCACAACTGGTTGTGGGGTATCAAGGTTAGCGAGACCGACTATGTGGTAACAACAGGTATTTGCAACTTCCCATCCCACATGGGTTCCCTGTGCTATGGTTATGCTACCGTAGGTGCTTGGAAGATGGTTAACAAGAAGCTCTTCAATGAAATCAATGCCAGCGATGCCCGCAAGGGCTGGTTCCTTGATGGTGAAGGCAACTCTGCCAACTTGAATGCAACAGAGAAGGCTTATCTCGCTTCCCAGGGTGCTCCCGCATACACGCAGGTGAAGTTCGCTCCTTATCAGGGTAAGGTTGGTACATCTACCAATGCTAGCGACATTCCTCTGATTCGTATCGAGGAAATGTACATGATCAAAGCTGAATGCGAGGCTCAGACAGCCCCTTCGACAGGTGCTGCTACATTGCAGGCGTTCGTTCGTGAGTATCGCGATCCGTCTTACACACTGAACGCTTCAAGCAAGGAGGGTGTGGTAAATGCTGTTTTAGACCAGCGTCGTGTAGAATTCTATGGTGAGGGTATCACTTGGTTTGACTTTATCCGCTTGGACAAGGACTTTGATCGTCGTGGCGGAGGTTATGACGCTTCTGAGGTTTACAACATCAAGGCTGGTGACAACTGCTTGATTTGGAGAATCCCATACAATGAGCAGCAGTACAACAAGCAGATTTCCGCAGAGCAGAACAACCCTGTAGGCACTAAGCCGACAGCAGTTGCAGATATTTAATGTTTCATAGATAATAAGACAATTATGAATAAGATTTTCAAATATTTTATGATGGTTGTCGTAGCCATTGCAGGTTTGTCTTTCGCATCTTGCTCTGACGATGATGACAACTACACAGTCGGTGAGGCTTCAGATGGCGCTTATCTCTATTCTGAATTCGCCTCCAAGACATTCTTGCCTGATGACAACCAGACATTCACCATCAACTTGGGACGTACCAATGCTTCAGGCGAGCAGACTTTTGAGTTGAAGTGTGACAACGATAAGTTTAACGCTCCTTCTACAGTTACATTCAAGGCTGGTGAGTCTACTGTCGCAATTCCTGTAACTTTCGATATGGACTTGGGTTCCACAGAGACGGCTCAGTTCACAATCCCAACAGCAGAGTCTTCTGTTTATGGTGATGATACCATTTCTGTATCTATCACTCGTGATTACACTTGGGAGAAGATTGGTACTGCAGATTTCACTGATGGCATCTTTACTGATGCGCAAGCTACTGTTGATGTACAGAAGGCAAAGGAAGGTACTAACTTGTATAAGTTTGTTACTCCAATGCGTACACTCTACAAGCAGAACGGTGAGACTACGCTTCCTGGTGGTGTTGATTTGGTTTTTACCATGGACGAAGAGGGCAACATCACTATGGACCAAGGTATCTATGATGTAGAGGATGGAACTTCTTTGATAGAGAATGGAGCTTATCAATTCTACTATGCTTGTGAAAGATATCCTGACATGTGTTTCTTCGACAATGACAATGGTATGATTACATTTAGCTCATTATTATTGAGTGGCGGTAGTCTCTATGGTCCTTATACTTGGACTTTCAATTGGAACGTAGGTTATCCATACGCAGAATAATCATGGATAATTTAAGATAATAATTATAGGAAAGCGGGATGATATGCCTTTTTATGGGCTATCATTCCGCTTCTTGTTTAACTCTAAATAAAGTTTAGTTATGAGAAGAACATCTACTACTATCGTTTTGTTATGCGCCGTCCTTGGCATGTTTGCTTCTCCAAGAAGCATGTCGGAGAAAATGACAATCGCTAAGAATGCCCTTCAGTCCTTGGTGCAAACAGGTACAAGAGCTGGTAAGCAAGAGTTGAAAACCTTGAAGGAAAATGAAGCTCTTACCATTGTCGGATATACACAGCGTGGCTTTGTCGTTATTGCCAATGATGATAAGTTCCATGCTGTTATAGGTAATTCCGACCAGCCTTTCCAAGAAAGCAATCCAGGATTGAACTGGTGGATGAATGCTGTGAACGAGGTGATGTCTGCTGCCCAATATGCAAACGCTGATGGGGTTAATGAGGAAAGTAGAAAGCCTATTCCTCAACTGTTGGCATCGGAATGGGGACAAGATGCGCCTTACAACAACTTGTGTCCGAAAGGTGATAGGGGTAGATGTCCTTCAGGATGTGTAACCACTGCCATGGCGCAAGTGCTGTATTATCATAAATACCCGTTGGCGGAATTAATTTTTAAAGAATTTTATGTTTAAAAAGTTGTACATATCGCTGATTTTTAGTAATTTAGTAGCGTCCAAACTATTAAATATAAACCAGCGTATGTACAACTTATATACAAAATTCGTAAAAATTCTTGAGATATGCAAGGATT
>CAVBGK010000028.1:0-23150 GCA_963594995.1 Bacteroidaceae bacterium | reverse complement strand
ATGAGAAGCCCATTGGTAGAATTAAGTACGCACTGAATTAATTCCGCCAACGGGTAAGATAAGTTTGATTATGGACTACGGCTCATAAAGACTCAATATGTGGTTAATAAGAAGTTTGTTAAACATTTGGAGAATACAGACTTTTATGAACTTCGTATATCCATTAGCTCTGATGAGTATAGGACTGTACTGTTTGCAATAGACAATTCGAGTTTTATACAGAGTAAGCGAGTGATATTGCTGAATTCTTTTGTGAAGAAAGGAACAAAACAGTATAAGGCAGAGATTAAGTTGGCAGAAAGATTATTAAAGAAATATTTGGAGGAATAAAGATATGTTGAAGTTTAACGAAGAAAAATTAGCAAAGTTGCGAACATTTGATGATGTTCTGCAAGAGAAATATGGCGAGCCAGGAAGCGAGGCTCGCAAGGAGTTTGATGCCAGAGCCAAGGCGTGGTATTATGCCGAGTTGCTAAAAGATGAGCGTAAAAAGCAAAAGATGACGCAAAAGGCTCTTGCGGAGAAAATTGGCAAGAAGAGAGAGTATGTGTCTGCTTTAGAAAAAGGACAGACGGATATGCAACTCTCTACATTCTTGCGGATGGCGAATGCCTTGGGGATGCAATTCTCCTTGGTTGTTGGATAATTTATATTGTATTTCTGTTCAAAGTCGCAATTTGTGACTTTGAACAGAAAACCTTTCAGAATCTTTTGGTGTTCTTAAAAGAAAGTTGTACTTTTGCCATCGCAACTAACAATATTAAGCAAAAAGAAGAAATTATGGCAGAAAAGAACCCAAGTAAAGCGAAGACAACTCTTCCCTTAACTTCGAATTGGTCGCAAATGGAGACCAGTTGTATGTTGGTTCTCTAATACGAGTTATCAGAGGGCTGCAAGTGATGCTCGACCGTGATTTGGCAGAGCTGTATGGAGTGGAAACAAGGCGTTTGAATGGGCAGGTGAAACGTAATATTGAACGTTTTCCCGAAGACTTTATGTTTCAATTCTCAAATCATGGGTGCTCGTAAAAGACCTTATGCCTTCACTGAGCAAGGAGTTGCCATGCTTAGCGGTGTTTTGAAGTCACCGACTGCAGTTGAGGTAAATATTCAAATCATGCGAGCATTTGTCTCTATGCGCCATTTTATGATGAACAATGCTGCTATCTTTCAACGTTTGGAAACGATAGAGTTTAATCAACTGGAGTCTAATAAAGCTCAGGCGAAGGTACTTGCGCACCAAGAGGTACAAGACCATCGTATCGACGAACTCTTTCGTCGTTTGGACGAAGGTGGCGTTATCACCGTAGAGCCATGGCGCAGTGCTGGTTTCCCTATCATCAAGGACTGTATGGTCGACCGTTCTGCCTTCGATAAGATTATCCAGGCTGGCGGATATACTAGCATTCGCATAGGTCAGGCTCAGGATGCCAATGCCATCTTGATTCCTAAGGAAAATGCAGACGAGGCTATGGATTGCGCTACATGTATTGGTCGCGGTGCTTGTGTCGCAGCTTGTAAGAATGGCTCTGCCATGCTCTTTGTCAGCTCAAAGGTAAGCCAGTTGGCTCTTCTCCCACAGGGTCGTGTAGAGGCTGCTGCGCGCGCTAAGAAGATGATTGCTCGCATGGATGAGCTTGGTTTCGGTACCTGCACCAACACTCGTGCTTGCGAGGCAGTATGTCCTAAGAACGAGAGCATCGCCAATATCGCTCGCTTGAACCGTGAGTTCTTGAAGGCTAAGTTGGCAGACTAGTCTCTTGGTAGATAGTTGATTTCTATCCGATGCGTTCTTAATAGTTTCCGTTGGATAGGAAGAATATATTTGATTAGACCTCACATTGTGTGCCCCCTGGTGTAAAGTGTGAGGTCTAATGTTGTATCAATCTGATACTTGTAAAGACATTGGGTGATAAGCGCGAACAAAGCTATGTGAAAACACCCGAGGGGGAAGTGTCACACGACACCTTCCTTCCCTTTAAAATTACAAAACGGAGAATTCAAGTCCGAGAATCTTGTGGTAAGAATCAATGAAACTTAGCTTTTTTAGTTTACCATGGAAAATAATCTACGAAAAACATACAAGTTATCAGAATTTTAATTACCTTTGCAGCCGATACCACTGTGCTCACGCCGATGTTGAGGTTGTTGAGTTGCTTTTAATGGCAATGAATCATGCCAAGACGAGGAAATGGGTGGGGCGGTATCACGACATAAGTATAAAAGGCGTTTACTTGGCGCTTTGTTCTTGACGCTTCGAAACTTCGCAACTTTCAAATGTAGTCTTGAGCATTGCAACGGTAGATGTCCTCGGGATGTGTATTTCACATCCCTTTACTGGTATAGCACTTTACGAAATGTAAGGTGTCCTATATCCGTATAGGGGAAAGTGTAATCATATCGGCGTGGGCTTCGACGTTGCTCGTTCAACTACATTGGGCAATGCGAAGGCCTCGAAGCGTGGGACGAGTAACAGGAATGTTCCCACGCTCTTTTTATTTTTGTCCGTATTCATCTCTCTTATAACCGCCTGACTTGGGAACCAGGGCATGAGTGCCAATATGGATTGAGCCTATGATAGATAAGATAAAGGTTGGGGTTTTCTGCCGTCCTGTTTCCGGGAAGCCTTGGTTGAGCACCTTGTTCTCTATGCCCCAATATATTGCCGACGAATTGGGGGGGGAGTGTCGGTATTTCTCTGCTAACATTTTTAAAGCGTGGGCGGTAGTCTTGGTTCATGCCAGTGACATCCATGTACTTGTCGTGAATGATGAGGACTACTCGTACCGCAGTCTTTGCCAATGGTACCGTTGGCTTAATCCTGCCGGAATGGTCGTGTCGTTCAGCTGGCTCAAAACGCTCCTGCTGTCAGAGAAGCAATATTCCTATGCTTGGACAGAGGCGAACTGCCGCCTTTGGGTGAATCGTGTGTTGTTGCCGCAAATCGGTTTCGAGCCATTGGCTGAGATTTGGGAAAAATATGTTTAGGAGGAACTGCTATGGAGAACCCACTCGTAACAATCGTTGTTTCCATTTGGAATGTTGAGCCTTATATCCGTCGAAGCCTGGATAGTTTTCTGAGCCAAACCTACGAAAATCTAGAAATCATTCTCGTAGATGATGGTTCTCCTGACAACTGTCCTGCTATTTGTGATGAGTATGCTGCTAAGGACAACCGTGTAAAAGTAATACATAAGCCGAATGGAGGAATTACTGCTGCACGGCAAATAGGTCTGGACACTGCCACTGGCGATTATATCATCCACCTTGACCCTGATGACTATACAGGGCTAGACATGATTGAGTGTCTCGTTGCCAAGGCCGTGGAAAGTCAGGCGGACATGATAACATGCAATTTCTATGCCAATGAAGGCCAGGAGGATAAGCGTCATTACGATGGGCACGACGATTTGCTGCGTAAGATGTTGCAGCAGGAAATCGAGCTCAGTATGTGGAATACGCTCATCAAGCGTAGTTTCATCATGGAACATCACGTTACTTTCACGCCAGCGTGGCTCTGTCACAACGAAGATCATCTGTTTATCGTCAGATGTTTGGTGGCAGGGGCAATCCCCATTCATTTAGACAAGGCATTCTATCATTACATGGAACGGGGAGACAGTCTTGTCACCACTCGCTCCAAAAAGGCTTTCTACTCCATCAAGACCTATATTGGCGAGTTAGGCAAACTGGTAGATGCCAATGAATACGACCAATTCTTCAGGTTGAAACGGTACGCTTATATCTATGCCTACGAAAGCCGTTACTTCGGCGAAATGAAGAACCTCTTTCCCGACATTCGCAGGCGGTTATTCGGGGGGGGTAACTCTGAGAGGTATAGTCTTGACTCCCAGTTGTCTCGCTGCATGAAATATCCGCCCATGCTGGTATGGATAGAGGCGAAAGTATATAAATATCTCAAAAAACTGATAGCTAGATAACAACCTTTTTGGAAGAGTTCTGCCTATCATAACATCAACAGAATGAAACTAGTAAGAGCAGTTAGGCCATACGCCTTTCGGGGAACCCCGAGTTTCAAGCAGCAACCCTACGATGCTTGGGTGGCTATAGGTGGGAAGACGGCGGAGGCGCATTATCCTCCTGCGTTTTTGCACGGCTTGGCATTTCAGTATTCGTTTGCCTCTTTCGGACGGAAACCGTCGGAGGCTCGCCTGCGTTTCATAGAGCCAGTTTCCTTGTCGTTTGACACTTTCCCAGACTACATGATGTATGAAGTCATCCCGATGGTGTGGGATTGCTGGCCTATGTATTTTGAAAAGGTGGTGCGCTGGTTCCGGCGGTATCATGTGAAGGCGGCGATATTCACATCTTCGCAAACGGCAGAGCGAATGAAGGAGGAAATCCCTTCCATGAGTATTCTGTCTGTGACCGAGGGCATCAATACCAAGCCTTACCGTGCCGGGGAGGCTTTGGCGGACCGGAGCATCGACTTGTTGGAGTATGGCAGCATGGATCGCAACTTCTTCCATCATCATGTAGATGGTGTCAACCACATCAACAGGGAGAATGCCAACGGATGTATGGACACCTTTGAACAGTTGACTTCCACCATCTCCCACGCCAAGGTAACGATAACCCTTCCCCGTTGCGACACAGCGTCGGAAATCACAGGTGGCATCGAAACTTTGACGCAACGTTTCTGGGAGTGTATGTTGTCACGAACCGTGCTGTTGGGCCGTGCGCCCAAGGAACTTTTGGACGTGATGGGGTATAATCCTGTCATTGATTTGGATAGGAACAATCCCGACCAACAGGTGTGGGATGTCGTAAGCCACATTTCTGATTACCAAGAGCTGGTGGATAAGAATCGTGAGGTAGCTTTGGAAAAGGCTCCGTGGGAAATTAGGATGAAACGAGTCATGGAGTGGTTGGGAAAATTGGGCTACCAATAGAACAGGAATAGAACGGCATCTTAATTATCAACAAGAAGAATCTGATATGGAAAAAGTTATAGCAGTTGTTGTCACTTACAACAGATTGTCGCTTTTGCAACGAGTCGTGGAATCTCTGAAGAGACAGAGCGTTTCTCTCTACAAGATATTGGTCATCAATAATGGCTCGACCGATGGAACCGGGGAATGGTTGACTGAGCAGTCGGGCTTGACGGTTATCCATCAGGAAAATGTGGGTGGGTCTGGTGGCTTTTATCGAGGTATCCAAGAAGCATCCAGAGAAGACTGTGACTGGATATGGTGCATGGATGACGATGTGTTCCCCCGAGAGAGCTGTCTGAAGACCTTGTTGGACTATGGCACAGATGGTCGGGTAGGTATCGTGTGCCCTCATCGGTTGATGAGTGGAAAGACATTCTGTGGCGAGGCGAAGGCGCTCAATTTGTCCCATCCGTTCCAAGATATGCACAATGATATGCTTGCTCCTGCGGAGATTGAGCGAAATGAGACCGTAGAAATCGTTGGAATGGCATTCGAGGGACCTCTTGTCCGTAAAGCCGTCGTAGAAAGAATAGGACTTCCTAACAAAGACCTGTTTATCCTTTACGATGATACCGATTACAGCTACCGTGCCGTGCTGGCAGGTTACAAAGTGCTTGTTGTAAGGGATGCCCTCATGGATAAGCACGACTTTCAGTTGAAGGCAAGTTATCGGGAGGACAAGATGAGAAATAAGTGGAAACTTGCCTATCACATCCGCAATACTGCCTATTTCGGTCATCACTATGGTAAGAACTTTTGGGTAAGGCATTTCGCTGCCCTCCCTTTCTTGTTGCGTATGTATGCCGCCATCACCTTCAATTTCTTCAAAGGCCATAAATATTCCTTCTCAGATTATGGCTTGTTTGAAAGGATGATGAGGCGCGGAGTCAAGGAAGAACTGGGGGAAATCTAGTGATTGTGAGAATGTCATCTTTGGAGGGAAATAGCTCAAGTCAAGGGTGGGTCTTGGAAAAATGCCAACTTAAGCTAAACAATAAAAAATGTTTTTTTATTTTGTATTGTCATCGGTTTGTGCTATCTTTGCAGAAGTAAGAAATAAATAACAAACCCAGTTAAACCGATATGTCAAAGAAGAAAAAAGGAGAAATGGAAACCTTGATGGGAATGCTTGAGGATATGCTAGGGTCATTTTCGCCAGAGCAACAAATTGCTATTCATGGACAAGATGCCGATGGCAAGAAAGTTTAACAAGGTGATTAAGTAAGTGAAGACAGAAGAACGAAGTGAGATGAACCAAGCAACTTTAGATTTTATCCGTCAACACCAGGATGGTGATGTACGTCAGTTGGCCTTCCTCGGGAGCAAATGCCCTGAGGTAGATATGCCTTTCGCCCTTGACCAAATTCAGGGGCGAAAGATGGCATATGCGAAGTTGCCCCGTTGGGCGGAGATAGACGGCATTGTCTATCCTCCCCACATCTCCATGGAACAGTGCTCTTCTGAAACGACAGCGCTCTACAAGGCGGATTTAGCGGCAAGATTGCTCAACCTGCAAAATTCCGAAAAATGCGGGTTGGACAAGGATGCGACCGCCCCCCAATCTGCCCCGAATGCTCCCGTATCTTTCGTTGACTTGACAGGGGGCTTCGGTGTTGATTTCTCTTATATTGCCAGTCGGTTGGGAGTGAAGGCTATGTACGTGGAACGGCAGAGTCATCTTTGCGAGGTGGCGAGGGAAAACTTCAATCGATTGGGCTTGCATCATGTAGAGGTAAGGAATGGGGACGGAGTGAAGATTCTTCAATCTTTTCACAATCACTTGAAACTTATCTTCATTGATCCGGCTCGCCGTGATGATGCTGGCAACAAAGTGGTGTCCTTGCAGGATTGCACGCCAGACGTAACCTTGCTTCAGGACGAGATGTTGCAGAAAGCCGACTTTGTCATCGTCAAACTCTCCCCGATGCTCGACTGGCATCGGGCGGTGAGCGAATTGAAGCTGGTCAAGGAGGTGCATATCGTCTCCGTGGGCAATGAATGCAAGGAACTCCTTTTGGTGCTCTCGGCGAAAGTTGGTGACTCCACGAAAATATTTTGTGTGAATGGTTCTCAAACATTTGTGTTTGAAAATCCCGGCAGACCGGCTATGATTGCAATGGGCGAGAGCTACTCGTATCTTTATGAACCTAATGCCTCGCTGATGAAAGCAGGATGCTTCGGTGTTGTCTCGGTGCGATACCCAGTAAAGATGTTGGCAAAGAACAGCCATCTTTTTGTCAGTGATGCCCCAGTCTCTGATTTCCCAGGTCGTTCTTTCCGCATCAAGGCAGTCTCGTCTTTCAACAAAAAGGAGTTGAAACAGCACTTACGAGGCATTTCCAAGGCAAATGTCGCCACCAGGAATTTCCCCCTTTCCGTGGCAGAGCTCAGAAAGCGGCTTAAACTGAAGGACGGAGGTGACATATATGTCTTTGCCACGACTTTGAGCGATGAGGGGCATGTGCTTCTCATTTGTGAAAAATTATAGCCTTTGGACGGAAATGACAATGGAAAGAGTACCGTTTTTAGGCTTAATCCCTAAAAAACTGCAAAAATAATAGCAATGTTTGGTTGTTTGGCTAAATATTGCTATTTTTGCATATTTAAAGTTACAAACTAGTTTGAATTATCATGTCATTAATAGAAATTAAGAAGGTCGAAAGCAAGGAAGACTTGAAGACGTTCATCGACTTCCATTACGACCTATACGAGGGCAACGAGTATGATGCGCCCAATCTTTTCAGCGACGACATGAATACCCTACGCAAAGATCGCAATGCTGCTTTTGAGTTTTGCGAGGCAGAGTATTTCCTTGCCTACAAGGACGGTAAGGTAGTGGGGCGTGTCGCAGCTATCATCAACCACAAGGCCAACAAACAGTGGAATCGCAAATCCGTGCGCTTCGGATGGATAGATTTCGTCGACGACCGTGAGGTCTCCAAGGCTTTGCTGGACGCTGTGGAGAAATATGGCAAGGAGAAGGGCATGGAAGACCTCGTGGGGCCTCTCGGCTTTACCGATATGGATCCGGAGGGAATGCTTACTGAGGGATTTGACCAACTGGGAACAATGCCGACAATCTATAACTACCCTTATTACCCGAAGCACATCGAGGCGATGAGCGGCTTCGAGATAGACAACAAGTATGTGGAGTATAAGTTGATCGTCCCCGAGAAAATTCCCGAGAAATATACTAAGATAGCGGAGATGATACAGAAACGCTACAACCTGCGTGTGCGTAAGCTGACCAAGAAGGATGTCTTTGTGGGCGGTTACGGCAAGAAGATTTTCGATGTCATCAACGAGACCTACAAACATTTGTATGGTTATTCCGAGTTGTCGCAAAAGCAGGTCGATCAATATGTCAAGATGTATTTGGCCATGCTCGACCTGGAGTTTGTGACCGTCATAGAGGACTGGACTGGCGAGGAACCCAAGATGGTAGGCATTGGTATCACGATGCCTTCCCTTACCAGAGCCTTGCAGAAATGCCACAGAGGCAGGATGCTGCCTTTCGGATGGTGGCATCTGTTGCGTGCCATCAAGTTCCACAAGACCAAGATAGTCGATCTCTTGCTTGTCGGCGTCCTTCCCGAGTATCGTGCCAAGGGGGCGAATGCGCTCCTTTTCTCAGACTTAATACCTATCTATCAGAAATATGGCATAGAGTGGGGAGAGACACAGGTCGAGATGGAGACCAACATGGCCGTGCAGGGGCAATGGGGCGTGCTTGACCCAATCTTGCACAAGCGCCGCAACTGCTACATCAAGAAAATATAAATGCCGAAAGTCTGCATCGGGCTTTTCTCGGGAGGAAGGACTAGATGCTTCGGTTAACCCTTTAACCAAGGAGGAATTTTATGTCTGAAAACAATAACAATCCTAACGTGGACGACGAGTTGGCGAATGTGCCCCAGGAACAACTTGTGGAATATACCGATGACAACATCCGGCATCTGAGCGACATGGAGCACGTGCGTACTCGTCCGGGTATGTACATAGGGCGTCTGGGCGATGGTAATCTGCCCGAGGATGGTATCTATGTGCTCTTGAAGGAGGTGGTCGATAACTCCATCGACGAGTTCAAGATGAATGCTGGGGCTCGTATAGAGATAGACATCGAGGACAACTTGCGTGTCTGCGTGCGTGACTATGGCCGTGGCATTCCGCAGGGTAAGCTCGTGGAGGCTGTCAGCGTGCTCAACACTGGCGGTAAGTACGATAGCAAGGCGTTCAAGAAGAGTGTCGGCTTGAATGGTGTCGGTGTGAAGGCGGTCAATGCCCTCAGCTCCCACTTCGAGGTGAAGTCTTTCCGTGATGGCAAGGTGCGGCATCTGGTCTTCGAACGGGGCAATCTCCTGAGCGACAAGGCCGAGAAAACCAAGGATGAGAACGGTACATTTATCTATTTCGAGCCGGACAATACCTTGTTTAAGAACTACAGTTTCCATGATGACATCGTGGAGACGATGCTTCGCAACTATACTTATCTGAATACGGGGCTTACCATCATGCACAATGGTCGCCGCATCCTCAGCCGCCATGGCTTGAAGGACCTCTTGACCGACAACATGACCATCGACGGACTGTATGAAATTATCCATGTGAAGGGTGAGGACATCGAGATAGCCTTCACCCATACCAACCAGTATGGAGAGGAGTATTACTCGTTTGTCAATGGTCAGCACACTACTCAGGGTGGTACCCACCAAAGCGCCTTCAAGGAGCATATTGCCAAGACTATCAAGGAGTTCTACGGAAAGTACGAGTATGGCGACATCCGCAGTGGACTGGTGGCGGCGATAGCCTTGAACGTGGAGGAGCCTGTGTTCGAGAGCCAGACCAAGATAAAGCTAGGAAGCACTGCGATGACTCCGAATGGAGGCGAAACCATTAACAAGTATGTAGGCGACTTCATCAAGAAGGAAGTGGATAACTACCTCCATATTCACAAGGATGTGGCAGAAATATTGGAGAACAAGATCAAGGAGAGCGAGCGGGAACGCAAGGCGATGGCTGGTGTCACCAAGTTGGCTCGTGAGCGTGCCAAGAAGGCGAATCTCCATAACCGCAAACTCCGTGACTGCCGCATCCACTTCAGCGATGCCAAGAACGAGCGTAAGGAGGAAAGTTCCATCTTTATCACGGAGGGAGACTCGGCGAGCGGAAGCATCACCAAGAGTCGTGACGTGAATACCCAGGCTGTGTTCTCTTTGCGTGGCAAGCCATTGAATTGCTTTGGCTTGACCAAGAAGGTGGTGTATGAGAACGAGGAATTCAACCTGTTGCAGGCTGCCCTCGACATCGAGGACGGCTTGGATTCGCTGCGCTACAACAAGGTGGTCGTGGCTACGGATGCCGATGTCGATGGCATGCACATACGACTGCTAATCATCACCTTCTTCCTTCAGTTCTTCCCCGATCTCATCAAGAAAGGGCATGTGTACGTGCTTCAGACACCTTTGTTCCGTGTGCGCAACAAGCGTACGAAGATTAAGGACAAGCAGGCGGTGGCCGACGCAGACGCCAAGTTGGGACCGAAGGAAAAGAAGGGCGATTTCATCACACATTATTGTTATAGCGATGAGGAACGGCAACAGGCTATTAAGTCGCTTGGCCCCGATCCGGAAATCACCCGATTCAAGGGGTTGGGAGAGATTTCGCCGGAGGAGTTCGCTCACTTCATCGGCCCCGATATGCGACTGGAGCAAGTCACCCTCCATAAGAACGACCAGGTGCAGAAGCTCCTGGAGTACTATATGGGCAAGAACACCATGGAACGCCAGAACTTCATCATCGACAACCTGGTGATAGAGGAAGACATTCCGGAGGAGGATTCGGCACCGTTGGACTAACTGGAAACATGAACTCTTAACTGTTATACTGTTAATGAAGAAGATATTGATTTTTGTGTTGCTGGCATTGATGGCTTGCAATATTGTGAATGCCCAAATGCGCTTGAGAGTTGGCAAGGGAAGTCCGATAGAGAAGTTGGGGAGGGCAGAGGTGGCAATCTCCCAGCTCTATGTCGATAGTGTGGATGAGAACAAGCTCGTGGAGGATGCCATCCGTGGTATGCTTGAGAAGCTCGACCCTCATTCTTCCTATACGACCGCCAAGGAAACCAAGTCGATGAACGAGTCGCTGAATGGTTCTTTCGACGGCATCGGCGTGCAGTTTAACATGGTGGACGATACCTTGTTGGTGATTCAGCCTGTTACCAATGGCCCTTCCGAGAAGGTGGGTATCATGGCCGGTGACCGCATTGTTTCCGTGAATGATACGGCGATTGCTGGTGTCAAGATGGACAGAAACGAGATTATGAAGCGTCTTCGTGGCCCTAAGGGAACAATGGTCAACTTGACGATAGTTCGCCGTGGTATCAAGGATAAGTTGACGTTCAAGGTGAAGCGTGACAAGATTCCTGTTACTACGATGGATGCGGCTTATATGATTCGCCCTGGTATCGGTTATATCCGTTTGGGAAGCTTTGGCATGACGAGTCATGACGAGGTGGCTACGGCGATGGACTCCTTGAAGAAGAAGGGTATGAAAGACCTTATCTTCGACTTGGAGGACAATGGTGGTGGTTATCTTCAGACAGCAGCTAAGATTGCCAATGAGTTCTTGGAGAAAGGCGACTTGATAGTTTATACCAATGGTCGCACCGCTCCCCGCCAGGAGTTTCGTGCTGAGGCGAATGGCCGTTGGCGCAAGGGTAAGATTGTCGTGCTCACCAATGAGTTTACCGCTTCTGCGGCAGAGATTGTATCTGGTGCCATCCAAGACCAAGACCGTGGTGTCGTGGTCGGCCGTCGTACCTTCGGCAAGGGATTGGTGCAGCGTCCTCTTACCTTTGAGGACGGCAGTGAGATTCGTCTGACCATCGCCCATTACTATACGCCAAGTGGCAGATGTATCCAGAAACCTTATAAGAAAGGTGAGCGTGAGGACTATGCGATGGACTTGGACAAGCGATACAAGCACGGCGAGTTCACCAATCAAGACAGCATCCACCTTGCTGACAGTTTGAAGTATTATACTTTGCGCAAGCACCGTGTGGTTTATGGTGGTGGCGGTATCATGCCAGATTACTTTGTGCCACTTGATACCACAAAATATACCAAGATGCACCGTCAGTTGGCTGCTAAGAGCATCGTCATCAACCAGAGCTTGAAGTTTATCGATGCTCATCGCAATGAGTTGAAGAGCCAATACAAGGACTTTGATAAGTTCTTGGCAAACTATCAGGTTCCTCAGTCATTGGTTGACAATATCATCACTGAGGGCAAGAAGGAGAAGATAGAACCTAAGGATGAGGTAGAGCTTACCCAAACCAAGAAGTATCTAGCCATCCAACTCAAAGCCCTTGTAGCACGGGATATTTGGGACATGAGCCAATACTTCCAAGTATGGAACGAGACGAATGAGATTGTGCAAAGGGCAGTGAAACTCTTGCAGACAGGAAAATAAATGAAAATGGTCGTGAGGTTAGTTGAACACCCACGACCATTTTCATCTTATGTATTAAAGGAAGTAAAAAACGTAAAATAACCGAACAGGAATGTATAACATAATATAAATAATCAAGCATCGGAGAACAATTATATTTAAATCCCTATTATCTTTGTGCTTGGATTTTTTATCCATGTAACAATTTTATAAAATTAAATTTTAAACACATGAAAAAGATTTTTTTACGGCCTAAGAATAGGCAAAAAACGAGTTATTACAGGAAAGCTTCACAAGAGTATTATGTATGTTTTCTTTATCGGGTTCTTACTGGCAGATGTCATTCTGGTGATGAAAATGGAAAAACATGGTTTGAAGATGCAGAGTTAGAAGCTGTTGACGAATCGGGCAATCTTGTGTCTGGTGTGATTACTGTTTCTTCATCAGAATGGTCAGAATGGGCAAAAGAGTCCTCTGGACAAGGTTTTGATGCTTTAAATAATCGTGTCATTGTTGGGCGAGAACATAAGGGTGACGAAAATGGACTAACAAGATATGCTACTGCACTTGTTCGATTTAATGGTAAAGATTGCATGACTTGTGATAGGGTTTCTTCTAGTTCTGTCAAAGAGTCGAAAGGAATTTGGTGTTGTTCGGATTCAGAAAGAGTTATGACAGGAAGGCATCATACAGGTGATGAAAATGGACAAACCTATTACAATTATTCTAAATTATATATTTTAGAACCATCTACGGAACCAGCGCCAAAAGGAACAAGGATAGTACCAGATAGAAGGATGCAGAGTGAATCTATGAAGGAAAGTAAAAGCTCCTTCTTATGCCCATCAAATATGGTATTGACAGGAAGGCTTCATTCTGGCGATGAGAATGGTAATACCATTTATGAATACGCTTCTTTAAAGGCAGTCTCTGCTAATGGAGAAGTAATCGCTGATGCAGACATTACCGTTCAGAATGTAACATGGGTGGAGTATGAAAAAGAGTCCACAGGGGAAGGATATGATGCACCTTATGGAAAGGTAATTGTTGGAAGAAGACATTCTGGTGATGAGAATGGTGGTACTGCTTATGCCATTGGAGATGTTTTTTATAATGGGCATCCAACTTATATTGACAATTATCATATATCTGCTCCAAAGAAAGAATCGGATGGTATTTGGTTTAAGGTAACTAACGATAGTGTTATTACTGCTCGTCATCATTATGGTGATGAGAATGGTACAACTTATTATGGGATGGGAACGATTGTTTGTGATGAACCTGTCAAGCCAGATAAGAAGATAGTGTTGCATGTGAAAATGCATTCGGAAGACCCTTATTTCCCGATGCATCCAGTGGACTATATTCGCTTGTCAAGATTGCGTCGTCATGTGAAAGGTGGTGCTGACTATGGCTATAATAAGAACACACGTACTTTTGTGGAAGGGGACTCGCATTCCTCTGTATATTACGATATTCCTTTGGATGTCATAATGAATCAGCATACTCCTTATGGAAAATATGAGTTGATGAATCTTCGTCCTCATGATCCACATAGCTTTGGTGTGGGTGAGGTCTTTTTGCAGCCAGATGACCATTTGACAGGTGATTCGGATCCAAACAATAGAGTGCCTTGCATCGTGCATTATGAAAGTGAAACGAGAATTTCCTATTGGTTTTTCTTCGGATATGACTATGCAAAAGCTGCAGGTTTAGTTAGCTTCAGCCATCAAGGAGATTGGGAGTGTGTAACTGTAAATCTAGATGAAAATGGCAGAATTGAATCTGCAAGTTTGAGCTGTCATACAGGGGCGAATAATCATCCTGCAAGTGAATTAGAGATAGTGCATGGGAAGAAAGACGAGTTGACCGTGTATTGCGCCAAGGGTTCTCATGCCTTTTATAACAAGCCGGGAACGTATAATTTGTATAAACTTTTTGGGATTGTTGATGTTGCTGATGACCATGCAGATAACATGGGATATGATTGGATAGCAACCAACTGTGTTGTTTCCTTGACTGATGAATCTCAAATTTGGAAGTATTTTGCTGGTGCTTGGGGAGAGGTTGGTGAACATGCTGCAACAACAGGACCTCTTGGACCATGGCAAAAGTGTGTGGAAATAGATAAGTTGGCTCAGACGCATAATAACCCAGATATAAAAACCTTGATTGGAGAGAATCAAGTGCTGTTGGTTATAGATAATTCGAAAGGAGCGAAAAAATGTTATGAATCAAAAGTAGAAAGCCAAGGTGGAGCTGTTACTATTTCTAACTATGAGGGTACTCAAATCTTGTGTACTTATACACATTCTGGTGATGAGAATGGTACAACTGGCTATACTTTCTCTTCTTTGACAGCTAAAGATATAAATGGCACTGAAAAGGCTGATGGAATTACTGTTGAAGATTTGAAATGGACGGAATGGCATACGCAGAGTGAGTCACCAGACTTTTTTGCGACAACAGAGATGCTGGATGAAAACCGTCTTTCTAGAATTATTACAGGTAGAGAGCATGTAAGTGATGAAAATGGAATGACGAGATACCAGACTGGTTTGTTGAAATACAAAGGTAAATTGGTGAAGATTGTTCCATATCCAAATGCTGATATGTGTATATATGAAAGTCAAGGTAAGACGGTGTTTCCGAAAGATAACTTGGTTATCATCGGAATAAAACATTCTGGTGACGAAAATGGTATAACTACATTTTATCAAGGCTATATAGTAGCGGATAAATAATTGCATTATAAACAAAGAGGAAACCTATTAAAATAGGTTTCCTCATCCTAATTTTATATATGATGAATAGATTTACGAAAGAAACGCAGTGGCTATTTGGTATGTTAAGCCTTTGTGGCATATTTTTCTCCTGTAAGGAAGATGGCTATTATTATCCACGATTTGATACTAGATTAGCATTTTGTAATGTTCCAAAGTTTTATGATAATAAACAAGGAAGTTATAAAGGGGAAGTCTTTTTGATAAAAACTGACTCGGCTTTGGAAACGACATCGGAAACTATAGAGGTAAAATTCGGTAATAATGCAAACAAAACTTTGGAAATTAATGGATTTCCAATAAAATACCTTCTGCAAAGTATGAAGGAACGTAATGAGATTCCTTCTAACTTATTGGAAAAACGAACAAGTATTTCTTTTGAATATTTTTTATATGGATATTTGACTGTTCAGGTTTGGCCTTCTTATGAATTGCTGGATGGTGATAGTATTGATGAGAATTTTAGTAATTCTTTGTATATTGGGGTAAATAAGAGCATTTTTTGTGATAGTGTTTACAATGAGGATAAAACACAAAAGTTGAAATATGAAGTACGTGGGTATGATGAGACGGATAACAATTCTGTGATACTTGAGTTGTGTCATCTGGAATTTAATAATAGAAAGTTGGAAGCCAATTATTATGTTCCGATAGCGAAGATTAAGATTGATAAGAATAAAATAAAGGAGTAAGAGAAGAGAACTTCGTTATTTGTAAAATAAATTCTGAATAACACTCGAAAATACTTGCCGACGGAGTTTCTTTTCCGTCGGGAGGGAGAAATTTCTGCCTCGGGAGGGAAAAAGTTCTGTGTGCCGACGCAAAAATGAAAGTGGGGTAAGAAAAGCAAATTGCCTTCTCTCTTGCCCCATTTCTCGTTATTCCTTGTTTTGTAAAGAAAAATCTCTAGTTGTTTTACTTTCTTCCATGCAAATGATCCCATTTTAGGTAGATTCCTGCAAGAATCGTTCCCGAAATACTGTGCCAAGCACAACTGATGGCACATGGAAGAACGGCAAGTGGCTGTGCTGCGAAGAAGTTGCCAGCCAAGACGGTGGCAAGGCCAGCGTTCTGCATTCCCACCTCGATGGAGATGGTACGCTTCTTGGCAGTGTTGAATCCAGCCCACTTTCCCGATAGCCAACCCAGGAGGTAGCCAAGGGTGTTGTGGCAGAATACCACGGCGAAAGTCCAGAGGAAGAGCATCAAGCCGCGAGCCACAAGGTCGTCGTGAACGGTAGAGATAACGCCTCCCACGATGAAGGCCAAGCAAGTAACGCTGATGCCCGGCATGAGGCTTTGGAAGGTAGGGAAGTACTCCTTCTTGCCATAAACATAGTTGAGGGCGCAACCGATGGCTACCGGTATAATCGTGACGATGAGGATGTTGACGAACATTCCCAAGGCATCCACGTGGATAATCTCGCCTGCAGTAATCTTCATCAGGAGAGGGGTCATCACAGGGGCGAGGATGGTGGATGCGCAAGTCATTCCCACGGAGAATGCCACATCGCCATGGCAGAGATAACTCATGATGTTGCTCGAAACGCCACCAGGGCAGCATCCCACGAGCAGGATGCCGAGAGCCAAGGCTGGGTCGAGGTGCCATACGTGCACCAATGTGTAGGCTACGCCAGGCATGATGATAAACTGGGCGCACGCTCCGATGAACACGTCGAGCGGACGCTGTGCAAGAATCTTAAAGTCGTTGGTGGTCAAGGTCAATCCCATCGTGAGCATGATAATGCCGAGTATCACGGTCTGTGTAGTTCCACGCACCCAGTCGAAGGTGTGTGGGAAGAAGAAGGTGAACACTGCGATACCTATCACGAAGATGGAGGTATAGTTGGCAAGCAAACGGCTTAAACCTTGAAAAAACTTTAGCATAACTCTTATTGATTAAAACTCTATATTTCTCTTACTTGGGGGAGTAGTCTAAGCTCCTCTTCTGTTGATACTTGGGTACAAAAGTACTCCTTTTCTTTCAAATAGGCAAGAAAACAGCAGTTTAATTGCGCTTCTCCTAGACAGAAATGACAGGAAATGTGGCTTGAAAACTCGAAGTTCAGTAGGAAAAATGTGTTTTTGGGTTAAAACTTCTTTTATTTAGAGACAAATGTGTAACTTTGCACACAGAAATTACGTAATAGAATGAACGAAGATTTTGACATAAGACAAGAGTCGGTTTCGCCTGCCGAAAAGGAATTCGAGAAGGCATTGCGACCTCTGAAGTTCTCTGACTTCAGTGGACAGAGCAATGTGGTGGAGAATCTCGAAGTGTTCGTAGAGGCGGCTAAGTACCGTGGCGAACCGTTAGACCATACGCTCCTGCACGGTCCGCCAGGACTGGGCAAGACCACGCTGAGCAACATCATCGCCAACGAACTGGGCGTGGGGTTCAAGATTACCTCCGGCCCCGTGCTCGACAAGCCGGGCGACCTCGCAGGCATCCTCACCTCGCTGGAGCCCAACGACGTGCTTTTCATCGACGAGATTCACCGTCTTTCGCCCGTGGTAGAAGAATATCTCTACTCGGCTATGGAAGACTACCGCATCGACATCATGATAGACAAGGGCCCTTCGGCACGCAGCATCCAGATAGACCTCAACCCCTTCACCCTCGTGGGAGCCACTACTCGCAGCGGTCTGCTTACCGCCCCTCTGCGTGCCCGCTTCGGCATCAACCTGCATCTGGAGTACTACGACCCGGAGACATTGCAGAAGATTATCAAGCGAAGTGCGATGCTCCTGAAAGTGCCTATCGAGGATGAGGCTGCCGTGGAAATCTCCCGCCGCTCTCGCGGTACGCCCCGTATCGCCAACAGTCTCTTGCGCCGTGTAAGGGATTTCGCCCAGGTAAAGGGAAATGGAACCATCACCACCGAGATAGCCAAGTTTGGCTTGAAGGCTTTGAATATCGACCAGTACGGACTCGACGAGATAGACAACAAGATTCTCACTACCATCATCGACAAGTTCCATGGTGGTCCTGTGGGTGTGGGCACCATCGCTACGGCGATTGGCGAGGACGGTGGCACGGTGGAGGAGGTTTATGAGCCGTTCCTCATCATGGAGGGCTTCATCAAGCGCACCTCACGAGGACGAATGGCTACCAAGCTCGCCTACGACCACCTCGGCAGGAATCCTTATGTCGGAAACATCATGCAGGGAGACTTATTTGAGTAATTATGAAAATAGGAATATTTACGGGTACGTTCGACCCATTTACGATAGGGCATCAAAACATTGCTGAGCGTGCTCTGCCCATGTTCGACAAGCTCGTCATCGCCGTGGCGATGAGCAAGCTGAAGCACGCCACAGAGGAGATTTCTCAGCGTGTGGAGGACATCAAAAAGGTATTTTCCGAGGAATGCTCAGAGTTGGTGGATGCTGGCGATGCATCGAAAGGCTATCGCATGGAGGTGGTTTCATATGATGACCTCACCATTGATTTGGCGCATCGCATGAATGCCCAGTTCCTGGTGCGTGGCGTTCGCTCAGTCAAGGACTTCGAGTACGAGCGCGAGCAGGCTGACATCAACAGACAGTTGGGTGGCGTAGAGACCATCCTGCTCTTCTCCGATCCACGATACGGCAGCGTCAGCTCCACGCTCGTAAGGGAGCTGAAATTCTTCGGAAGAGATGTGACAGAGTTTTTGCCGAAGGTGAAAGTATGAATAATGTAGAATGGATAATGTATAATTAATGGAGCGCAGCCTCATTATAAATTAGAACCGTATGATTACATACAATGTAGAAGGCGTAAAAATGCCAAAGATTAAGCGTCGCGATACCAGTGCGTGGATTCGCAAGGTAGCTGCTTCTCACGGCAGAAAGGTGGGGGAGATAGGCTACATGTTCGTGGACGATGAGAAGATTCTGGAGGTGAACAATGAGTACCTCGGTCATGATTACTACACGGATGTCATCACCTTCGACTATGACGAGGATGACATCATCAATGGCGACATCGTGATTTCTCTCGATACCGTTCGCTCCAATGCCGAGAAGTTCGGCAAGACCTATGATGATGAGCTTCATCGTGTCATCATCCATGGCATCCTGCACCTCTGTGGCATCAACGACAAGGGCCCAGGCGAGCGTGAAATCATGGAGGATAATGAGAACAAGGCTCTCGCCATGCTCGAAGGTCAGAGCATATTGAAGAAATAATATAGCTTGTTGTGCTATAAAAGTGCAAATTAAGCGTAAAAAAATATGTTTAATTTGCATAAAGCTTGCAAGATAAGAGAAAATGCCGTATATTTGCACTCTAAATTTACATAGTTATGGAATATACGGCACTTTTAGAAAAGCAGATATTGGGTAGATTGATGGTTGATAACCCTTGGTGGACAGAAGGTAAGATTCCTTCCTACTATCAAGGGATGATTCCTCGTCTCTATCTTGACATATTCTATCCTTTGGTAAAGGATATTGCCATTCAGCGTGCGCTCATCTTGATGGGACCTCGCCGAGTGGGTAAGACGGTGATGCTTTATCATTCCATCCAGCGACTTATAGATGAAGGCATTTCGCCTCAGAACATCATCTATGTATCGGTGGAGACCCCTATTTATAATGGCATTCTCTTGGAACAGTTGTTCTCTTTGGCAAAGCAAGCTTTGAGTAAGGAGAACAATGAGGAACTGTTTTATGTGTTTTTTGATGAAATTCAGTATCTCAAGGATTGGGAGATAGGACTCAAATCCTTGGTGGATACTTATCACAACGTGAAGTTTGTGGCATCAGGTTCAGCTGCGGCGGCACTCAAGAAAAGTAGCGATGAGAGTGGAGCTGGGCGATTTACAGATTTCAGTCTCCCTCCTTTGCTCTTTTTTGAGTATATTCATCTCAAGAACTATGACCATTTGATGCGACCAACGAGAGTGGAATGGGATGGGATAGTGAGTGATGTTTATAGCACGATAGACATTGACAAGCTCAATAGTCTATTTATCGACTACATCAATTTTGGCGGTTATCCAGAGGTGGCTTTCTCTTCTCGCATTCAGGAAGACCCGGGGCAATTTGTGCGCCACGACATCGTGGACAAGGTGTTGCTGCGTGATTTGCCTAGTCTTTATGGCATTTCTGACGTGCAGGAGTTGAATTCCCTCTTCACGATGATTGCTTACCACAGTGGTATGGAATTCTCGTATGAGGGCTTGGCAAGAGAGTCTGGGGTGAAGAAAGAGGTGATTCGCAAATATATTCAGTATCTGGAGGCTGCATTCCTCGTCAAGGTAATCACCCGTACGGATGATACCGCCAAGCGATTCCAAAGACAGACGACCTTTAAGATGTATCTTACGAATCCATCTCTGCGATGTGCGCTCTTCGAACCTATCAAATTGACGGATGGCAATATTGGTGATATGATAGAGACGGCGATTTATTCGCAATGGATTCCTCGCAATGTGCGTATAGCTTATGCCAATTGGAAGATAGGACGCACGCAAGGAGAGGTGGATTTGGTGGGTATCAATGATGCGCTTCAGAAGCCAAGTTGGGCTGTGGAAATCAAGTGGACAGACCGTTTCTTCGAGAAACCAACTGAGCTTTCTTCCTTGCAGTTTTTTATGGAGAAGAACCATTTGCCTCAGGCTTTGGTAACCTCAATTAGTCAAGGAGGAGTCAAGAACATGGACTTTGGTACTCTCCATTTCATACCTTCTGCTTGCTATGCTTATACGGTGGGGGAAAATACGCTCAGACAGGCAAGGAAGAGTTTCGGACTGTAGTTCTTGTTAGTTCGAAGTATCGAAAACGAACTGTTAACTGTTACCGCTGTTAACGGAAAAGGATATGGGGAGATTCCAACGATGAAGTTTGGAGTCTTCTTTTACATTTTTCTTATTGTATTGTCTTGACTAATTTTAGAAAAGATACTGATAATAAAATTGAAATATGAAAATTAAAAACTTACTATACGTACTCCTCTTAGTCGTTGTGTTGGTTCTTTGTGTTGTTGGATTGGCACATATGCGATGGGAATATCTGCGAAATCATTCTTATGGATTAACTTCGGATTCTATGCCAGTTAGAGCTTTTCCAAAACTGAATGTAAAATCAAAGCAGATTAAAATTGAACAAGATAGCGTTTATTTGGGAATCATCAAATTACCTGCTAAAGATAGCATTTTTAGACTCAACTTCGGTTCAGACATCAATTTGTGTCGTATAAAGGTTGAAGATGTGGAAGGTACTCATTATATGTTTAACCTAGAAAGGAAGGTGTATGATGATGGCTTTTATAAGCAAGATTTTGTTGATTCTTTGAATTTACATCATTTTGGGCATCAAGACAATCAGTTTTATGAAATTAGCCAATTGTCTAGAAAATTGTTCTGTAAGATAAAAGCAAATCCGTTGAGAACTCCTCGGATTATCTTCATTTCTTTGTCGGGATATTCTGATAGTCACACTTTAGTAATAATGCAGGAAGGAATAAGGTAAAGTGAGATTGATAGAAGGATGAGAAAGGCGTTGTAAGTCTCTCTCATCCTTTTATCTTTATTTCAACAGATGACACATTCCTCCAGACACGATGCGATAGTGGCGTACAAAGTTGATTTTTCGCCGTAAGTAAAAGCTTATTGTATAGCCTTGATTTTCTCACGGCATTCGTTCAATATCTCCTTTAGCTCCTCCTCCTTGTTGGCTCTCAGCATGGCGATGCGGGTCTGCTTGAAGTCTGGGATGCCCTTGAAGATAGGGGAGGCGGCTAGGTGACGGCGAGTGTGAAGGATGCCTCGGTACTCGTCGATGCGCTCGATGTTGATGCGGAGCTGCTCCTCCAGAAGGTCTATCTTCTCATCTACGGTCAATGGGGCGGCACCTGTGTTGTCGAGATAATCACGAATTTCCTTGAAAATCCAAGGTCTGCCGAAGGTGGCACGACCAATCATCACGGCATCCACGCCATAGCGATCGAATGCGAGCTTGGCTTCCTCTGGGGTGGTGATGTCGCCATTGCCGATGATTGGGATGTGAATGCGAGGGTTGTTTTTTACTTCTCCGATGAGGCTCCAGTCTGCCTCGCCCGTGTACATCTGGCTTCTGGTTCTGCCGTGGATGGTGAGTGCCTGGATGCCGCAATCCTGTAGCTGTTCGGCTAGGTCGGTGATGATGAGGTTGTCATTGTCCCATCCCAATCGGGTTTTTACTGTTACAGGCACGTTCACAGCCTTCACCACCTCTCGAGTAATGTCAAGCAAGAGGGGAATGTTGCGGAGCATTCCTGCCCCGGCACCCTTTCCTGCCACTTTCTTGACAGGGCAACCGAAGTTGATGTCGATGACATCAGGGTGAGCTTGTTCCACGATCTTTGCAGCTTCCACCATGTCGGCGGCGGTGCGACCGTAAATCTGAATGCCCACGGGGCGTTCCTCATCGCTGATGGTGAGCTTACTGACAGTCGATTTGATGCTGCGCACCAAGGCTTCCGCCGAAACAAACTCGGTATAGACCGTGGCTGCTCCGAATCGCTTGCAGAGCATACGGAAGCCGATGTCCGTCACGTCTTCCATCGGAGCGAGGAAGAGGGGCTGAGCCCCAAATTCTATATTACCTATTTTCATTATTGTATTCTTTTATATTGACGGGAAATAGGATTTCCCCTGTCGCAATTGCGCTGCAAAGTTACGCTTTTTTTGTGAGATAGCCAAAGGTCATCTTAAAGATGATGCGTTAGAGAGTGGAAGTTTTCAAAATCATAAGTTTTAGGTATTGCTTGTGTTGTAAAATTTCTGTAATTTAATGTTAAAAGTGTGAGTATTTGTTATATCCTCAAATCCGCAACTATAAAATTGTAGACTCTGGGATGCAACATTCTTCACCTCAGTCGGACAAAATCCTCCAAAGGGAGTGTATTTCACAAGATAAAGACACAAAATCCCCTTACCCCACAAAGCCAGAGAGGCATAGGCATTCAAGTCCACAAAGAGAAAACGTTAGCC
>CAVBGK010000027.1:0-14665 GCA_963594995.1 Bacteroidaceae bacterium | reverse complement strand
ATGAGAAGCCCATTGGTAGAATTAAGTACGCACTGAATTAATTCCGCCAACGGGTTATAACAATTATATGCGAAAACTCACTTTTAGCAAACTTTTCATCATTTTCTTCTAGCTTTCAAGGAAAATGACGTAACTTTGCAGCACGAAATGCAAAAGAAAAGAATCTTTGATGGAATCCTGGCCCTCGCCTGCTGTTTGCTGACGGGAATGGGAATCTTGATGGCAGTACAGCATAAGCAAGATGCAGCCGTCCAGCACCCCGATGCCCAAGAGGTGGCAAAAGCGATAAGCCAGTATGCCTCCTCACACCACCCCACCTCCAAGCCACAAGTCAAGAAAGCAGAACCTATCAAGAAAACAGACTACACCATCAGCGGAACTCTGCAAGATGCCAAAGGAAACCCGATAGGCGATGTCATCGTGAGCGATGGTTATACTTGCGTAAAAACCGACTCGCTGGGACATTACAAGATGAGACGAGACAGTTTGGCGCGATTCGTATATTATTCAGTGCCTGCCGACTGCGAGGTCCCTACCCACTCGGAGACAGACCATACGGCCTGCTTCTACCAGCCCATATCCGCCAAGCAAAAGGTGTATGACTTCACATTGACTCGCCTTCCGAATGGCAAGGAGAGGAAATACAAGATGATAGTAATCGGCGACCCACAGATAACCAATGCCTTCAATCCGTATTACAGTTCCTCGGACGACAACCAGGTCAAGAAAACCGACGTGGAACGATTCACCACCCAAACGATGACAGACATCAAGCGCACCATCAAGAGCCTTTCCGACGATACCCCCGTATATGGTCTCAGCATGGGCGATGACGTACAGTATTACGGAGGATACAACGAACAGCTTGAAAGGCAAATCCGCGAAGCCTTGGGTTCGTCAGACATGCGCCTTTTCTCCGTCATCGGCAACCACGACCAAGACGGAAAAGCCCTCTACAAACGCAAATGGGAGGAGAACTTCGGACCCACCGACTACTCCTTCGACCGTGGCGACGAGCATTATGTCTGCATCAACAACTGCTTCTTCACCAAAGGCAAGGCATATTACTCTCCCGGGGAGCTGCATGAGGCACAAGTGAAATGGCTGAGACAAGACCTTGCGCTCACCCCGAAGAACAAGAAAGTAATCCTTTGCTACCACATCCCCTTCACCTTCGGCAACGCACCTTTCAAGAAAGCCGCACCTGTAGGGATCGAAAGCGAAAAAGGGCATTACACATCCTCCCGCCTATCCACCCTACTAGGACTGCTGGAGCCGTTCGAAGGTGGTTACGAGCTTTTCTGCGGACATACCCATTTTGCCATCCACCATGAGATAGACTTCGAAGGCAAACAGGTGACGGAGCATTGCCATGCCGCCGCCTGCGGAAACATCTGGCAGTCGAACATCAACATCTGTGGCACCCCGAACGGCTATTACGTCTATACATTCGACGGCACCCGCCTATCCGACTGCTACTACAAGGGAACCTTCTGGGATGCCAGCAAGCAGATGACCATCTTCCGCGCCCAAACCGACTTCAACGGTGAGTCGTATGCGGATGACTGGTCACTCCCAAAAGAGAAAGACATCCTGATAGCCAATGTATTCAACGCTGACAGCCGCTGGAAAATATATGCGATGGAAAACGGCGTGGAATATCCGATGCACCGCATCAGCAGCAAGGGACAGGACGCCTTTGCCACAGGTTACCACCACCGATACAACGAGTCGGTGTCTTACTGGTTCATCAGCAAGCAGAATGGGTATCTCATCATGAACCACCTCTACTATTACGAGCCAAAGAATCCAGAGGCACGCATCACCATCAAGGCAATCGACCCCTACGGTCACACCTACACCAGCAGCAGTTCGGAGGCGATAACGGAGCCTTTCTCCAACTTCGCCCACTATTATAGAAGTGAATACTCAGAATATAAGAAACAACAAGGAAGCCTACGGAAAGACTCCATACAGAACAGGAAAAAAGACCCTGAGCTAGTCAAGAAGTAAGTCGCTTTAAAACATAAAAATCATCGTGCAAATAGAAATAGACAACGGCAGTGGATTCTGTTTCGGTGTGACCACAGCCATCAAAAAGGCAGAGGAAGAATTGGCAATGGGTGGCAAACTCTATTGCCTGGGAGACATCGTACACAACGGCATGGAGGTGGAAAGACTGCATCACGCCGGCCTGATTACCATCGACCATGAGGAAATGAAACAACTCCATGACGTGAAAGTTTTGCTCCGCGCCCATGGCGAACCTCCCGAGACATACGCCTTGGCGGAAAAGAACCAAATAGAGATCATAGATGCCACTTGCCCCGTGGTGCTCCAGTTGCAGAAGCGCATCAAGAAGCAATATGTCAACAATCCTGAAGCACAGATAGTCATCTTTGGCAAGAATGGCCATGCCGAGGTACTTGGCTTGGTCGGACAGACCCAAAGCAAGGCGATAGTCATAGAAAAGTTTGAGGATGTCAAGCGGTTGGATTTCAATCGCGACATCTACCTGTATTCACAAACGACCAAGAGCCTGGATGAGTTCCATCGCATCATCGAGTATTGCCAGAAACATATTGTAGAAGGCGCAGAATTCAAGAGTTTTGACACCATTTGTCGCCAAGTGGCGAACCGTATGCCCAACATTGCAGCCTTTGCGAGCAAACACGATGTAGTCTTGTTTGTGAGCGGACGCAAGAGTTCCAATGGCAAGGTGCTTTTCAAGGAGTGCCGCAGCGTCAATCCGAACAGCTACCAGATAGAAAGCGCAGAGGAAATCAACATGGCATGGTTTGACGGCATCAGCACCATAGGCATCTGCGGGGCGACAAGCACTCCCAAATGGCTAATGGAGGAATGCAGGGCGTTTATCATGACAAACTTGCGAAATTAGAAGGACAATACCTCTCAAAATCTCCGATGAAAATTGGACTTCAATCTTCACCGGGGACTTCATCTAAGTATCCTTCTGCCCTATTCCTCTGCAAATGCAGCGGCTTCGGCAGCTGCGATGATATCCTCACGGCTCTGTTCCTTTGGCTGTGCGGAAATATCGCTCAAGTCAAATTCATCTTCTTCCACCTGTGGAGCATCAACGACAGGAGACTCCTCCACACGTATCTTCCTTTCCTCGAAGACTTCCTCCTTGAAGACATTCACATGTTTCTCAGGCTCCTTTTTCTTGGTATTCCGAGTGATGATGAAATCATCCTTTACCTCTGTATCCGGGACATTCTCCACAGGTTCCTCTTCCATCTTGGTTCTGTTGGCCTTCGCAGAGAACACAGCATCAATGTACTGTGGCTTCTTGCGCAACTGTTCCAAGGTTAGTTTGGAGGCGACTTGCTGACTCTCCTTCTTGGAATAGCCCTTGCCAGTTCCACCTTCCACACCTTCTATCACCACCTGATAGGTAAAGACAGGACTTCCGTTTTTGTCCTTCTGCTGGTCCAGTATGACAAACTCCAGTTTCACACGGTTTTTCTGGCTCCATTCGATAAGCTTGCTCTTGAAGTTGACCTCCTGGTAAGCCACCATATCGATGTTTATCATTTGTGCCAGGATACGCTTCTGCATGAAATACATACAGGCATCGTAACCACGGTCCAGATAGACAGCACCAACCAAAGCCTCGAAAGCATTTCCTCCCATATAGCTATTATGAGAAGAACTGTGTCCGTTGGAAAGAATCAGCTGGTTGATACCCATCTCCTGGGCCAACTTGTTGAGCGTGTCACGCTGCACCAACTTACTGCGGGTGTTGGTGAGAAATCCTTCACGTTTGCCGGGAAAATGCTGATAGACAATATCCCCTACGACAGCATCCAGCACGGCATCGCCCAAAAACTCCAATCGCTCGTTGTTCACAGGCTTGCCCTTGGCATTGCGGTGCATGACACTCTTGTGCATCAACGCCAACTTATAAAAACTGATGTCGTGAGGATAGAAACCAAGAATCTTGTACAAAGAAAAATAAAGCTCTTTCTCCTTTCGGAAAGAGAGCTTTATCCTATCTATAAAATTACTCAGCATACTTCTTGAATACTACACAACAGTTGTGACCACCGAATCCGAAAGTATTGCTCAATGCAGCACGAACCTCACGCTTCTGCGCTTTGTTGAAAGTGAAGTTCAAGTTGTAATCAAGCTCCGGATCGTCATCACCCTCCTCATGGTTGATGGTAGGAGGAACGATGTCGTTCTTCACACTGAGCACACAAGCCATCGCCTCCACTGCACCGGCAGCACCAAGAAGGTGACCTGTCATAGACTTGGTAGAACTGATGTTGAGTTTGTAAGCAGACTCGCCAAAGACAGCCTTGATAGCCTTAGCCTCAGAGATGTCACCTACATGAGTGGATGTGCCATGCACATTGATGTAGTCGATGTCCTCTGGCTTGAGGTTAGCGTCAGCAAGTGCGCGCTCCATAACCAACTTGGCACCGAGACCCTCGGGATGAGAAGCTGTGATATGATAAGCATCGGCACTCTCGCCCTCGCCCACCATCTCTGCATAAATCTTCGCACCACGTGCCTTGGCGTGCTCCAATTCCTCAAGAATCAAGCAACCAGCACCCTCGCCCATGATAAATCCATCTCGGCTTGCGCTGAATGGACGTGAAGCATGCTCGGGGTCGTCATTACGTGTTGACAAAGCGTGCATGGCGTTGAAACCACCTACACCACAAGCACATATAGCAGCCTCTGCGCCACCGCTCACGATGATGTTTGCCTTACCCAAACGAATCAAGTTGAAGGCATCTGCCAAGGCATTGCTGGAAGAAGCACATGCAGATGTAGTGGTGTAGTTGGGTCCATGGAATCCAAAGTGGATGGAAATCTGACCAGAAGCGATATCAGCAATCATCTTAGGGATGAAGAACGGATTAAACTTAGGACCGTTCTCCTCGTGAGTACCATAGTACTTCACTTCATCCTCGAATGTCTTGATACCACCGATACCTACACCGAAAACAACGCCTACGTTGTTCAAGTCTTCCTTCTCAAGGTCAATGTTAGCATCCTTTACACCCTGCATGGCAGCAATCATGGCCAACTGGGTGTAACGGTCAAGCTTGCGAGCTTCCTTGCGGTCAATCCAATCATTGACGTTCAAGTCCTTAATCTCGCAAGCAAACTTGGTCTTGAAAAGGGTTGTATCGAAATGAGTAATAGGAGCAGCACCGCTCTTGCCAGCGAGCAAGTTATTCCAAGTTTCCTCTGGAGTATTGCCAACTGGAGTCACAGCACCGAGACCTGTTACTACAACTCTCTTTAATTCCATTTACAAAGTTTTAGTTGCTAATTATTTAGCGTTCTCCTCGATGTAAGCGATAGCGTCACCTACTGTAGAAATCTTCTCAGCCTTGTCGTCTGGGATAGAGATAGAGAACTCCTTCTCGAACTCCATGATCAACTCTACAGTGTCCAAAGAGTCTGCACCAAGGTCGTTTGTGAAGCTTGCCTCTGGCTTAACCTCTGCCTCATCTACACCGAGCTTATCTACGATAATAGCCTTTACTTTGCTTTCAATTTCTGACATAATTGTAACTTTTAAATTGTTGATAAATTAATTTCTAATTAAAAATTCGGGTGCAAAGGAACACTTTTTTTTTCATATAAACAAACTTTTGGGGCAAAAATATGAGTTTATATGCACAAATACCCCTATTCTGTGCACGTTTTTCGCCTTTTTTCATTTTTTTCGTTGGTGAATTGCATTTTTTTCGTTACTTTTGTGCTCTAATAATAACTCATTAATCAAAAGTGAACATGACATTTACACAACAAGCCAACGAGATTTTCAACAGAGCCATCAATGACTATCATGTGAAAGACAACATTGATACTCCCATCAATAATCCTTTCGACGAAGGAACCATTGAAAACCGCCTCTACCTAAAGTGCTGGATTGACACCGTGCAGTGGCATTTCGAGGATATCATCCGCGACCCACAAATCGACCCGGCGGAGGCTTTGGTCTTGAAACGCCGTATCGACAAGAGCAACCAAGACCGTACCGACCTCGTGGAACAAATTGACTCCTATTTCCGCGAGAAGTATGCAGATATCAAGGTACAACCTGATGCCCACATTAACACAGAGAGCCCTGCATGGGCTGTTGATCGCCTTAGCATCCTTGCCCTCAAGATATACCACATGAAGGAACAAGTAAATCGTCAGGAGGCTTCTGCCGAACACAAGGCTAAATGCCAGGCCAAACTCGACGTGCTCCAGGAACAACAGGTGGATTTGAGTACAGCCATCGACCAACTTCTGGAAGACATAGAGGCTGGACGCAAGTACATGAAGGTGTACCGCCAGATGAAGATGTACAACGACCCTTCCACCAATCCTGTGCTATACAGCCAGAAATAAGCTAGCCTAAACATAAATGTAACAATTATCGTATGAAAACTGAGCATATCCTTGTGATGAGATTTTCGGCCATAGGCGACGTTGCCATGACTGTACCTGTCATTTATTCCTTGGCAAAACAATACCCCCATGTGAGAATCACGATGCTCAGCCGTCCTTTCGCACGCCCCTTCTTCGAGAACCTGGCCCCGAACGTCGGTTTCATGGAAGCCGACATCAAGGGAGAATACAAAGGAGTAAAAGGACTCAATGCGCTTTATCGACGGCTGGTGGCCAAACAGTTTACCGCCATTGCAGACCTACATAGCGTACTTCGATCCGACTATCTGCGTATGCGGTTCAACCTGGACAGATATAAGGTAGCGCATATAGACAAGCACCGAAAAGGAAAGCGTAAGTTGACAGCCGCCAAAAACAAACAACTGACACAACAACCTACCTCTTTCCAAAACTATGCCGATGTTTTTGCACAGCTAGGTTATCCAATCGACTTGGAGTTCAATTCCATATTCGCTGAAGAAAACAGCGACTTAAATATGGAAAAGTCCACTCCATGGATAGGCATAGCTCCTTTCGCCGCCCACAAGGGAAAGATATATCCTGTGGAAAAGATGGAGTTAGTTATCCAATATCTTACCCAAAGTTATCCACAAGCTCGTTTATATCTTTTCGGAGGAGGTAAAAACGAGACTCCTATCATGAATGAGTGGACTGACAGATATCCACAAGTCACCAATGCCTCAGCACAACTAGGAGACTTGTCACAGGAACTCCATCTGATGAGCCACTTGGATGTCATGGTGAGCATGGACAGCGGCAATATGCACTTGGCATCGTTGGTTCACACACCTGTGGTCAGCATCTGGGGAGCCACGCATCCATACGCCGGTTTCATGGGATGGAACCAAGACATCACCCACGCAGTACAAATCGACCTTCCCTGCCGCCCTTGCAGCATCTACGGCAACAAGCCTTGCATGAGAGGGGACTATGCTTGCCTAAACAATATTAGTCCGGAGACTATCGTAGAGAAAATAAAAGAAATCTTGAACCATAAAAACTGAGATGGTGTTTATTTTCTGAAGTACTTGCCAACGACCGGCAGGCTCTTCAATGGGAAATCCTTCTTCACAAGATAGGCAGTGAAGACGAGGATGAGTGCCGTGTTGATAAGGCAAGCCACTGCGGTGGAGAAATACTTGTTCGCCTCGGTCATGCCCATGAAGAGGATGAGGGCGAGGACAACGTAAACCATGATTTCCTTCACGGGATAGTTGATGGGGTACTTCTTCTGCCCCACGAAATAGGAGAGGAGCATCGCCGTGCCGTAACCGATGAAACCTGCCCAGGCGCAGGCGATATAGCCATACCGGGGCACGAAGATGACATTGATGGCTATCAGCACCAGACAACCGATGCCGGAGAAATAGGCTCCCCAGATGGTCTTGTCGATGAGCTTGTACCAAAAGCTGAGGTTAAAGTAGATTCCCATCATGATTTCCGCCGCCATCACGATAGGCACAACCTTCAGGCCTTCCCAGTAGTCGTGGCCGATAATGTGGCGCAATACGTCGAGATAACCTACCACGACCAAGAAAGCGAGCAGGGTAAAGATGACAAAATATTTCATCGCCGAGGCGTAGGTCTGGCGGTTGTCCTTGTCCTTCGCCTTGCCGAACACGAACGGCTCGTAGGCGTAGCGGAACGCCTGGGTAATCATCGCCATAATCATCGCTATTTTGCTGGCGGCACCATAGATGCCGAGTTGGGCATGGGCATCGCCCTGCTTATAAATGTAAGGGAAGAGAATCTTGTCGGCGGTCTGGTTCAGGATGCCGGCGATACCGAGCACGAGGATAGGCCAACTATAGCCCAGCATCTTCTTGATGAGCGCCTTGGTCTCTGCCCAGGATGCCTTCTCGCCACGGAATCCCTCGAGTAGTTCCTTGTAGAAGAAGAAGGTGATGGATGCGGTGCAGACGAGGTTGATGTAGAACGCATAACCCACGTCATGGCCGTCCATGACAACGTAATAGACGAGGTTGAGGACGATGTTGAGTCCGATGAAGAGCAACTTGAAGGCGGCAAACTTCAATGGGCGTTTCTTGTACCTCAGATAGGCGAAGGGGATGCACTGGAAGGCATCGACCGCCACGGTGACGAACATCGTCCATACATACGAAGGGTGGTCGGCGTAGCCCATCGCCTCGCTCAGGGGCGAGATGAAGAGGAACACCAAGGCGATGAACAGGAGGGAGGTGCAGCCCACCATACCGAGCACGGTGCGGTAAACTTTTTCGGAGTTCTCGCCCTCCTTGTTGACAAAGCGGAAGAAGGTGGTCTCCATACCATAGGTGAGGATGACGAGGAGCAAAGCCGTGTATGCATACATATTGGTGATGACACCGTAGCCACCGCTGGCGGCGCTGATCTTAGCCGTGTAGAGGGGTACGAGCAGATAGTTGAGGAATCTGCCGATGATGCTGCTCATGCCATAAATGGCAGTATCTTTTGCGAGTGATTTTAAACTGGCCATAATTTTTCCCTTTTACTTTTTACCTTTAAAAGAATAAATACGCTATTACTATTGCTGCGATGACTCCTGCCAGGTCGGCGAGCAAGCCGCAGGTCACGGCGTGGCGGGTGTTCTTGATGCTCACGCAACCGAAGTAAACGGCGAGGATGTAGAAGGTGGTGTCGGTGGAGCCCTGGAAGATGCAGCTCAGGCGACCCACGAACGAGTCGGGCCCATAGTTCTTCATCGCCTCCAGCATCATGCCGCGGGCGCCGCTGCCCGACAAGGGTTTCATGATGGCTGTGGGGAGAGCTCCCACGAAGTCGGCGTTCATGCCGCACTGCTCCACTGTCCACGACACGCCCCTGATGAGCATGTCCATCGCTCCCGAAGCACGGAACACGCCGATGCCCACGAGGATGGCCACAAGATAGGGGATGATTTTCACTGCCGTGGTGAAACCTTCCTTCGCCCCCTCGATGAAGGCATCATACACGTTCACCTTCTTCCAGAATCCAGCGAGGATGAAGCTGAGGATAATGCCCAGGAGTATCATGTTGGAAGCCACGGTGGTTACGGCGTTCATCGTGTCCTTGTCCATCTGTCCGAAGCCCCAGATGATGATGCCCACGAAGGCGCACATGCTCAGCAACGTGCCCAAGAGGACGGGCTGGAGGATGTTGATGCGCTGCCAGAGCGAGGTGATGACGATACCGGCGAGCGTTGCCACGGTGGTGGCCATGAGGATAGGGATGAAGACATCCGTGGGCTGTGCCGCACCATACGAGGCGCGGAAGGCGAGGATGGTAGTGGGGATGATGGTGAGGCCCGAGGTGTTCAATACGAGGAACATGATCATCGGGTTGGTGGCGGTGTCCTTCTTCGTGTTGAGTTCCTGCATCTGTTGCATCGCCTTCAGTCCGGTGGGAGTCGCCGCATTGTCGAGACCGAGCATATTGGAGGCGATGTTCATGAAGATGCTTCCCATCACGGGATGGTTCTTCGGGATGTCAGGGAAGAGCTTGGTGAAGACGGGGCTGAGTGCCCGGGCCAACACGTTCACTACTCCTGCCTTCTCGCCGATCTTCATGATGCCGAGCCAGAGGGCGAGCACGCCCGTCAGTCCGAGCGAGATTTCAAAGGCATTCTTTGACGAGTCGAAGGTGGAATCGACAATCTTCTGGAAGACGGTGGTGTCTCCCATCAAGAGTGCGATGACTGCGAAGACGAACGCAATCACGAAAAATGCTATCCAAATGTAATTTAAGACCATTCTATGTGTTATACTTTGTCGTTTGATTTTTACTGTGTTTCGATGCTTGGCATCTGTAAAACGCTGCAAAAGTACAACAAAAATCTTGCATAGGACCAGTTTCTTATGAAAAATCACCAATATGGGGATGGATTTTAAGAAAAACTCTTTACTTTCTAGTGTCATTTATTCATGCTGGCGGTTGGAAGTTACAAGAGAAGAGAGCAGCAAAGTTCAAGGCGGTCGGTATTACGTGCGAAATGGTCAGCCAGTACCGAGCCCCGAGATTTACCGCCATTTCTCCCGAAGTCCTGGCAGAACTTCGCAAGGATGCCGAGCAGGTAGAGCAGCAGCGCAAGGAGTGGAAAGAACTCCAAGCAAACGGAAAGAAACAGCGCACAAGCAAGAAAACGGCAGAACAGAAAGAAACAGCAGAGGAAACAGCAGCACCAGCGGACGGCCTGGAGTTGGTGGAGTTTGCGGACGGCGTGGCAGTTGTGGGCGACTCTCGCACCACATACAAGCACCGCAAAGAGATAAAAGCACATGGCGCAATATGGAACAAGGAGGCGCAACAGTGGCAGGCTACCACTACCGAAGCCGTGGCACGTCTTCGCACTTGGTTCGGGCTATCTGATGAGGAGCAGACAAAACAGGCAGAGCCTAAAAACGAGGAGCGCACCACGTTACACGGTGCCGAAGAAATCACCGAGCAGGACAAAGCGAAACTTTCTGCGCTGTCCGATTTGGTTTCTACCTTGTCGAGTATGTTTATTTCTCTTGCTGCTGCAAAGTTGCAAGAATGTGGAGAGAATCAGCAAAAGAAAGCAAAGGAAGACAAGGCAGCAGAGGCGGCAGAACTTCGTAAGGATATAGCCGAAAAGTTGGCGCAGCTCTCCAAGTTGTCCGAGGAAGTCCGCACTATGTCGGAACGTCTGGCAGACATAGAGGCATCCCAAAAGGAAAAGACCACCACACAAGCCGCCAACAACACGGCGGCAGATGGTGGAGATCTGGGCGAAGGCTCACGCCTTGAAATCTTGGAACGTGCAGCGGAAGACAGCCGCCAGAAGTTGGAGGCAGACGATACCACGGGCGCAACCTTGGCGGAATTGTACGCCCTCGCTTACTGTGGAATCACCGTGTCGGACTTAATCGTAACAATTAAAACCATTGAGCAAACGAGAATAAACGGAAGACTGAGCGACAAAGAGTCGATTGAGCTTGTGAAGTGTAATCATACAATGAGGCAGAGAGCCGCCGAGAGCCTGACAGACAAGGAATATTTGGCCCTATTTGGCAAACAGCGGCCAGTATCAAGCAATCAGGCGGCAGCGTAAGAAATAGGGAAGAGGGCGGCACGCCCTACCCTCTCCCCTTCGTTATAGAATACAGCTAAATTTTAGGAACTTTCAAAAATGGAACAAAATGAATACATCAAAAGAAAATCGCCTTTTAACTTCTGAGGTGTTGGCAGCCCTCGCAAACTTTCCTTTTCTTTCGCAAGAAAAGAAGGACATCCCCGACCATTTGGCAGTTGTCGCCTTTCGTCTTGGTGCTCTTCGTTGGTACGTCATCGAGGGCGAAAAAGAGGGCGATAGTTTTACATTCTTCGCTTTGGTTTGCGGATTTGAGGAACGTCCAGAACTTGGCTATATCAACGCCGACGAACTGGCTAACGTTGTGGTAGATTGCGAACGCTTCGGCTTTCCTGGGATAAAGCTGCGAGCGGAGCAGGTGCCAGGCTTCAAGCCCTGCAAGTTGTCCGAGATTCAGGACAAGGACGTAAAAGCCTATTGCAGCAGTTTCCTATAAATCGAATAAGTGCCCTTTGTTATAGGGCACTTTCGAAATCGCCGAATTTTTGAACTTTAAAGATTTTGAGTTATGAATCACAAAGAATTAAGAAGACAGGTTGCAGTATTTGACCATTGGGTTAAGAAATATATCGACAAAAAGGCTTTTGTCTTTTGCGCGACCCCCTACCCCGAAACAAAGTGTGTGGCGGTAGCGAGAAGATACTACGGCGAAATCGTGTTGTTGTCTGCGTTGATGACTATACACGACATGGATATGTATCTTTCTGGCATTATTGAGGTAAAGGATATGCAGCGACGTTGCAAGGCGATGCACATGCACCGAGGTTATACGAACGTGCTGGACTTCTGGGGTTATAGCATGGAGGGAATGAAGAAAGGATGCTTAACCGATTTTTCCTTTTAGTCCTTACGTTATAGTGTGTGTGAGAAATCACTGGTTTTGCGAGCATAAAATAATCGGCCGAACGCTTGCGAGATTCAGAGAAAAATATTACCTTTGCCGTCGCTGTTGTTCTGTCATCAGCGAATAAGCATACATTCGCAGCATCTTGCGAGTAATAAATAAGTATCGAAATTTTCAATAATCAGAAAAGAAAATGCAAGAAAAAATAAATAATCATCAGAGATTCAAAGCAGACGTTATCGTTAGCAAAAAAGATGGCTCCATCGTGCCTTTGATTTTTGCGCAGGAATATCCTTGGGTTATCGCACAAGTGATACCAACAACTCCAGACAATAGGCAGCGACTAATAGACCATGCAAGGATGATGAACTCCCTACCCTACTTCGCCAATGGTGATAATTCTTTCTTTGTCATTCAGGCAAAAGGTACAACAGATAACCATCATGTCGAGATAACCCAAGACAACCATACTGACGTATGTCAAGCCATCAAGAACTGCTTGCAGGATGCAGCCGATTGGTATCATTTGCAGCAACAAAAGAATTAAAACATTATTACATACATATATTATTATATATATGTATTGATATATTATTTCACCATTATATTATTATATTATTGAATATTTACATCATTATATTATTACATTAAGATATGGAAAGAAGAAAGATTCAGCCACTCCCATTGCTCCAGCCAGAGGGCAATATGAAGTTGGATTTTATGTGCGGTATGCAATATCATGCGCCGTTCCTCTTAACCGATAAGGCTTTTTGTTCCGACTTAGGGCATAGTGTCATGTGTACGTTCCCACCTCACTACATGTTCAAAATACGAGGATTCAAGACGAGCTCAGCATCAGCGAACCCAAGCGAAAAAGAAAAGCAGCTCTGTATATTGAGGGAAGAAAAGCGTATGAGTTATCTCAAGCAGAGATTGGCAGCGTTCGAGAATGGCAAGAAGGCGGTAGATAATCATCGCCCACTTCGTAAGGAAGTCATGGCGCAGGGTGTCAACTATGATAAGGAACTGGATGAGCCTCGCTTGGTGTGCAAGGTTCCTGGGCTGAATATTTATCTTGAATTGGTTGGGTGTCTTGACGCAGTAAGACCGAGCGAAGTAGATTGGTATGGTGAGCATGGTGTGATTGACACGATGGGCTTGCTCCAGGAGTTCGCCTATAATCTTTGGCAGCCTAAGGCTCGCACGGCATACGCCTCTAAGAGTACCGATTGGCAACCTCTGGAGGCTTGGCAGGAGACTTACGACCCTACCGTCACGCCAACCTTCAAGGCGGTGCAAGGCCTTGGCATTTCTTCTTTCGACCCTGTACGAAGGAAAAGGTATGAGAATAAGGTACGAGGATTTAATTATAAGTAAATACTTTCATCATTGCATACAAGTATGATTACATACATATATTAATATATTATTTCATCAATAGCAAAAGGGCAGATGGTGGTTACATCTGCCCTTTTAAGTTTTTATCTACAATAGTAGAAATTTGTTTCGTTTTATCCTGCGAGGTCTTACGTGCGTACCGCCCTGGAACATGGATAAACCAAGAGTGGCGGCTATGAGTGCCCCACGAACCACAAGATAAAGCAAATGAAGCATCACCAACATTTGCGACGGCAAAGGTACAAAAAAAACTTCAAACTTACAAGTTTTGGAGAAACGACTTGAAATTTTTATTTTTCCACTTGAAAGAAATGTTAAAGAGATAGCAACAGACTTTACTCACGGCTCCCCTATCCCATTAATGATAATCTGGACTTGCGCCGGGGTGAAACTTCGCTGACCTCGCTTGTAGCCATGAGCCTTGAGGTCCAGGCGGTGTTCACCGACACTATGAACTGCCTTCGTGAACTTCTCCTCCTGGGCAAGGCGGTACGACTTGGCGACATGGGTATCTTTTCCTTGGGTGCCATCACCGAGGGAACGGAGACTGCCAAGGACATCGACAAGGAGCATAAGACTGGCTTCCATGTCGCCAACATCAAGGGCTTGCGTGTGAACTGGTATCTGGGCAAGAAGTTCAATGCCCAAGACCTCTTCGACAAGGCGACCTTCAAGGAGGCGACCGCCTACACTCCTGACGAGGGAGACGGTGATAACGGTAGCGGTAGCGATAGCAAGGCAGACACCGATAAGGATTCTACACCTACCACACCATCGGGCGGCAATGGTGGCAGTTCATCAAGCGGTGGCACAGAGTTAGGAGATGGAGACAATCTAGCCTGAATTATTCATAAACATAAAAAAGAAGCTGAATTTCTTGCATAATTCAAGAA
>CAVBGK010000026.1:0-24729 GCA_963594995.1 Bacteroidaceae bacterium | reverse complement strand
TACAGCAACTTACGGATGTAAAAACATAAGGGATGATTTTTATCGGACAGCAATAGATAAAAACAAAGAGTATGACTACACCACAAATAGAAGAATTGAAGAACCTTGTCGAACAGAAATACGGCAAGACACTCGGAACGACAACCGACTTCGAGGAATTTTCCATGTACCTGAAGAAGAAGATGAACGAAACCCTGTCCGCCTCGACACTCAAACGGCTCTATGGCTATGTGAACGACACGCATAAGCCAAGGGGTGTTACCCTCGATCTTCTTTCCAGATTCCTGGGATACAAAGATTTTACCGACTTCACATCATGGTTGAAGAACTGCACCAAGTTTAACTCCTCCTTCTTTATGGCCAACCAGTTGATAAGCAATGACCTGAAGGAAGGGGCGGAGGTGTGCGTCGGCTGGAGTCCCAACCGTATGCTCCAGCTGCGCTACCTGGGAGAGAGCAAGTACGAAGTCATTGCGTCAGAGAACAGCAAGCTGAAAGTAGGCGACAAGTTCATGACAGGCTGTTTCATCAAAGAACAGCCCCTCTACCTACCCTATGTCGAAAGGGACGGTGTGCGCACTCCCCCCTTTGTAGCTGGCAGAAACGGAGGGCTTTCCGTCATCAATGTCATCAAGAAATAAGCGACCCACCATGCTAGACCTCAAAAACAAAGACACTACATCTAAAAAAGGGGACTGTTCCACTTCCGGATTCACAGAGAATCTTGAGGAACAAACAGTCAACGGGGATTCCATGCCCATAGAATGCACCTACGGCAACCTCCATGAGCGCTATGTCTCAGCGACAGGGCACACCCGCCTGTTCTCCGCCACCAAATACGGCAAACGCTACATTCTGAAATGCCTCAAGAATGACTTTCTCTATACCCCCGTCTATCAGCAAGCCCTGACCAAAGAGTTCGAGATAGGACTACAACTGGAACACCCGAACATCTGCCGCACCTTCGGACTGGAGCAACTGCCAGACTTGGGGGCGACCATCGTGATGGAGCATATAGACGGTTGTACGCTCAAGAGTCTCATCGAGAAGAATGAACTCACCCCGGAGTTGGCTGGCAAGATAACCCGCCAACTGATGGATGCCCTGGAATACATGCACAGCAAACAGATAGTCCACCGGGACCTCAAGCCAAGCAACATCATGGTGACGCATACAGGGCAAAATGTGAAAGTCATAGATTTCGGACTGTCCGACAGCGATGCCTTCTACATCCTCAAGCTCCCAGCCGGCACCACAGGCTATATCGCCCCCGAGCAATTCCTGGAAGGAGCCAAGGCAGAACCGAGGACGGACATATACTCTCTCGGCATGGTCATCGCCGACATGGCAAAGGCCACCGGTGACAAAAAACTAGAGAAAATAGCAACCTCCTGCACCTGCCACGCCCCTCACCTGCGCCCCTACAGCATCGAGGATTTGAAGAATATGGCATCCAACACGCATCCTCATTCGCCCCTTGCCACCCTCCTCGTGTTTCTCGTCATTGCATTGGCTGTCTCTGTCGGTGTCTCCTATCTCCTCCGTTACCAAGACGCCTCCAAGAAAGGTCCAAGGCAAGACCAAAAGACCGTCACGGATGACACGATGCCAAAAGACAACCAGGTCATGGATTACCATCTTTGGGACCAATGAAAAAGGCGAGCCAAAAGCTCGCCTCATCTACCCTTACCATAATATCCTTCCGCCAACAGAGAACTTCAGGACAGGATATGTAAAATATCCGGAATTTCTTCCAAGACATGGAGCAATCCCGAAAAATCAGACTTTGATATGCGGCGACCACGAAGACTGCGCACCTGCGGATAATCCTCGAAATAGCTTTCCTGTGTCGTGTACCAATGGTGTGAGGACACTTCTCGCAAATTCGTGAGCTGCCCCTCTATATGCCGGGCAAAACTGGGGTTGACCCGAGAAAGGTAATGCTTGCCGTCACGCATCTCTATCGCCAGCATCAAATAGGTCTGCGGTCCCTTGGCCTCCTTCCTCTCCCTCACGGTCTCGCTCACCTTCCAGCCTTTGGTGGAAGTCATCACCTTGATGTCCCAACCATACTTGCGGTTGAGATTGTCCATCATTCCCCTGAAGATGACTCCATGCGCCGACGTGTCCTTCAGCCCGGTGTAGCCGATGACATAATGTATCATCTCGTGGAGCAGCACGCTCTTGGCCTGTTTGTCGGTCATGTCATAATAGGTAGATATGGAAAGCTTGAAATCATAGAGTTTCGTGCGCCCCCAACGGGTGGCACGCTTGAACGACAACTGACCCAGCCGGGTCTTGGCACGGGTGACTCCAAATTCGGGCAACGGCAATTTACCCCCAAAATAATCTTGGTCAAACCGCTTGAACCATTCCTCCATCCATCCTACAGTTACTATCATATAAAACGTATATTAATGCAAAACGGCTTGCATACTGTTACAAACCATTTGCAAAGGTACAATTTTTTTAGCAAATTTATACGATATTAATGAGAAAATAAGTAACTTTGCACCCAAATTATAAACGAGAAATGAACAATACGGCAAAACCCATCATCGACATCCGGAACGTGTCGAAAAGATTTGGCGAGAAGGTTGCCCTCAGTGACATCAACCTATTCGTGAGAAAGGGCGAATTCATGACAATCCTCGGTCCGTCGGGCTGTGGAAAGACAACCTTGTTGAGACTTTTGGCAGGTTTTGAGACAGCCACCGAGGGCGTGATCACCATCGGCGGCGAAGACATCACCAATCTCCCGCCCCATAAGCGCAACGTGAACACGGTGTTCCAGAAGTACGCCTTGTTCCCCCACCTCAACGTATATGACAACATCGCCTTCGGACTCAAACTCAAGAACACTCCGAAGGACGAGATCCTGCCCAAGGTGAAACGCGCGCTCAAGATGGTGAACATGAGCGACTACGAGTACCGTGACGTCAACTCACTCTCGGGCGGACAACAGCAGCGCATCGCCATAGCCCGCGCCATCGTCAACGAGCCGGAGGTCCTCCTGCTCGACGAGCCCCTGGCGGCACTCGACCTCAAGATGCGCAAGGATATGCAGTTGGAACTGAAAGAGATGCACGACCGGCTAGGCATCACCTTCGTCTATGTCACCCACGACCAAGAGGAGGCGCTCACCCTGAGCGACACCATCGTGGTGATGAGCGAAGGGGAGATACAGCAGATAGGAAATCCTACCGACATCTACAATGAGCCAGCCAACGCTTTTGTGGCAGACTTCATCGGAGAGAGCAACATCCTCAACGGCACAATGCTCCACGACTGTCTCGTACAGGTGGCGGGCGCAGAAATTCCTTGCGTTGACAAGGGATTCGACAAAGACGAGCTGGTGGATGTCGTGATACGCCCGGAAGACATAGAGGTTTCCCGAAACACAGAGAACGCCCAGTTCGTGGGCAAGATTACCTCCTCCATATTCAAGGGGGTACACTACGAGATGCTTGCCGTGACCGACAACGGCTATGAGTTCCTGATTCAGAACTACAAGCACTTCGAGGTGGGCCAGAGCATAGGAATGAGCGTTACCCCCGACAACATCCACATCATGAAGAAGGAACACATCGCCAACGTCTTTACCGCCAAGGTTTGCGACAAGGACGTCATCGAATTCCTGGGATGCGAATTCCGGAAAGAACTGTCTCCGGAGATGCAGGGCAAGGAGAACATCACCGCAACGGTTCCCTTCGACAAAATCGAGTTGTTCGACAACGAGGAAGAGGGTACCTTTACGGGCGACATCAGTTTCATTCTCTACAAGGGCAACCACTACCACCTCACCATCGACACCGACTGGGGGGAGAAAATCTACGTGGATACCCAGGACGTATGGGACCTCGGCGACCATGTAGCCATTACCATTCCCAAGGAAGCGATTGAAGTGAAGAACGAAGAGTGAAGAATCCAGTAACACTGTGGTGCAAGCCCAGTTATACATTATAAAACTAAACAATAAATTGAAAATCATCAAGTTTCTTTCCTCCCGCCAAAGTTGGTCGATACCCTATGCCATCTTTGCCGCCATATTCGTGGTACTGCCATTGATTCTCATTGTGGTGTTCGCTTTCACCGATGAAGACGGCAGCCTCACCCTCTACAATTTCCAGAAATTCCTGGCACACCCCGAAGCCATCAACACCTTCGTCTATTCGATAGGCATCGCCTTCCTCAACACCTTGCTCTGCATCCTGCTGGGCTATCCGGCGGCGTATATCCTGACAATGACCCGGATGAAGCACGCCACAACCATCGTGATGCTCTTCATCCTGCCCATGTGGGTCAACATCCTCGTCCGCACCCTCGCCACCGTAGCTCTCTTCGACTTCGCCGACATACCTTTGGGCGAGGGAGCATTGCTCTTCGGCATGGTATATAACTTCATCCCGTTCATGATTTACCCCATCTACAACACCTTGCAGAAGATGGACCGCAGCTACATCGAAGCGGCAGAAGACCTGGGGGCTTCCCCCTGGCAACAGTTCTTTAAGGTCGTGTTGCCGCTCTCCATGCCCGGCGTGGCAAGTGGCATATTGATGGTGTTCATGCCGACCATCTCGACCTTCGCCATCTCCGAACTGCTCACGCTCAACAACATCAAGCTCTTCGGTACCACCATCCAGGAGAACATCAACAACTCGATGTGGAACTACGGTGCAGCACTCTCGCTCATCATGCTGTTCCTCATCGGGGCGTCAACGCTCATCGGTTCGACCGACACCCATGGAAAAGAGGAAGGAGGCATCAGATGACAAACACTTGTTTCAACAAAGAGATGATGAAGAAAGTATTCTGCCAGGGTTATCTCTGGCTGCTGTTGCTGTTGCTCTATTCCCCCATCATCATCATCATGATATTCTCGTTCACCGAAGCCAAGGTGATGGGCAACTGGACAGGTTTCTCCCTCCAACTCTATAAAAACCTCTTTGCGGAGGGAACACACCACTCGCTCACGGCGGCGCTCGTCAACACGATAACCATCGCCCTGATAACCGCCACCGTATCTACGATCTTCGGAACACTGACCGCCATCGGCATCCACAACCTGAGAAACCGCAGGGCACGCCAGGCCATCTCGTTTGTCAACAACATCCCCATTCTGAATGGCGACATCATCATCGGCATCTCACTCTTCCTGCTCTTCATCTCGCTGGGCATTCCGCAGGGGTATGTCACGGTCGTGCTGGCACATATCACCTTCTGCCTGCCATACGTCATACTGAGTGTGATGCCTCGGCTCAAGCAGATGAACCCCAACCTCTACGAGGCGGCACTGGACTTGGGCGCGACTCCATTGCAAGCTCTCCGCAAGATCATCATCCCGGAGATATTGCCAGGCATGATTTCGGGCTTCATGCTCGCCGTCACCATGAGCATCGATGACTTTGCCGTCACCATTTTCACGATAGGCAACGAGGGACTGGAGACCCTTTCCACCTTCATCTATGCAGATGCGCGCAAGGGAGGTCTGACTCCAGAGCTTCGGCCTCTGAGCACAATCATCTTCGTGCTCGTGCTCGTCATGCTCATCGTCATCAACCGTCGTTCAGACAAAAACAAGAAGTAGATATGAAATATGGATATTTTGGAGTGAAAGAGTTAAAAGGAGTGAGGACATGGGTTCTACTTACCTTGACATTGCTGACGTTGCTGCCTTTGAGCTCTTGCTACAACAAGGAAAACCGGGAGCAAATTCTGAAAGTCTATAACTGGGCTGACTACATCGACGAGGACGTGCTCGCCAACTTTCCGAAATGGTATGAGCGACAGACCGGCAAGAAGATACGGGTCATCTACCAGACCTTCGACATCAACGAAGTGATGCTTACCAAGATAGAGCGCGGACACGAGGACTATGACGTGGTATGCCCCTCGGAATACATCATCGAGCGAATGCTCCGCAAAGACCTTCTCCTACCCATAGACACCTGTTTCGGGAAAACGCCCAACTATATCAAGAACGTGGCTCCTTACATCACCGCCCAGATAGACGCCACCAGCAACCATGGTCGCACGGCTCACCGCTATGCCGTACCCTACATGTGGGGGACGGCCGGCATATTATACAACAAGGAATATGTGCCAGACCAAGACGCGCGCACCTGGGGCACACTTTGGGACAAGAAGTATGCCGGCAAGCTCCTGATGAAGGACTCTTACCGTGACTCTTACGGCACCGCTCTTATCTGGGCGCATCGCAAGGACTTGGCGGAAGGAAAGGTCACCGTGCCTGAGCTGATGAATGACTATAGCCACCAATCCATCAAGACTGTCGAGAAATATCTCAAGGCGTTGAAGCCGAACATCGAGGGTTGGGAGGCCGACTTTGGCAAGGAGACGATGACCAAAGGCAAGGCGTGGCTCAACATGACTTGGAGCGGAGATGCCGTATGGGCCATCGAGGAAGCGGAGAACGTGGGGGTTCGCCTCGGTTACGAAGTGCCCAAGGAAGGCAGCAACGTGTGGTTCGACGGTTGGGTGATACCCAAGTATGCCCGCAACCCCCAGGCGGCGGCCTATTTCATCAACTATCTCTGCCAGGAAGACGTAGCGTTGGCCAACATGGATGCCACGGGATATGTGAGCAGCATCGGCGGAAAGAAGGTCTTGGAAGAGATGAGCGACAGCGAAGCTTTTCCCGAATCGGTAAACGCTGTTTACTTCTTCGGCGAGCAGGGCAAGGACGCACACCTCAACCCTCTCATGTATCCCGACAGCAGTGTGGTGGCCCGGTGTGCCATGATTCATGACGCAGGCGACCACACGCCCGAAGTGCTCGATATGTGGTCGAAGGTAAAAGGCGACAATCTCGGTGGAGGCATCGTCATCTTCCTCCTGGCTGTCGTGTTGGCTCTGACGCTGTTCGTGGCGTTCAGGAAGTACGAGCACTACAAGCACCGCAGACTATCAAGAAAGCACCGACGTCATCACGTCATTAAGGTTAAAGAGTAAAAGGGTAAAAAAGGCTGCGAGTAGATGGCTAGTTAGCCCCTTCCGTCTGCGCCTTGGGCCAGTTTACCAGAAACAACTTGCTTCGTGCACGAGTGAAAGCGGTGTAAAGCCAATGGATATAATCGGGCGTAAGCATGTCATCGGTCATATAGCCTTGATCCACATATACGTGTTCCCACTGTCCGCCCTGCGCCTTGTGGCAGGTTACGGCATAGGCGTATTTCACCTGCAGGGCATTGAAGTATGGGTCCTGACGAACCGCCTTCATTCTATCCGCCTTTAACGGCACGTCCATATAGTCCTCCTCCACCCCATGAAACAGTTTCTCCTGTTGGTCATGGGTCAAGGCAGGGGCCTCACTTTGCAATGTGTCGAGCAAGGCTGTTGCCGTGAGCTCATAATTGTCATAGTCCGGGAACTGAAGCAAGAGCGTGGCAAAACGGAATCCGTACAGTTCCACATGACGGCGAACGCATAGCACCTTCGCCCGGTCTCCATTCGCCAAGAAGGGAGGTATCTCGGAATGTGGCGCATCAGATGCCAGACTTTGGGCAGCGCCACCCAATCCCTTGGCTTCTTCACTCCTCATTCTCCGTTCTTCATCCAGAGCCTTTTCCGTCCAAAAGTAATTGTTCTTCACAATCATGACCATATCACCACCAGAAAGTTCTTCCTCCCGGTCGAGCACCATGTTGCGGATGCCATTGTTGTAGATGTTGGCCCGCTTGTTGCTGCGAGTGATTACCATCGTCTCATCCTGTCCCACCTGACAATAGCTGTTGGCAAGACTCTCCACCAATTCGCCGCCCGGCACCATCACAATATCAGCAAAGCCATGGAAACGGACCAACGGCAACTGGGTGACGGCGTCATGCGTTATCATCTGCCGGATAACCGTCGCATTGTACAGGATACCCGACTCCTGGCTTTGGCGAAGCACCTCGTTCAAGTCGCACTCATACACCCTCAGCCCATAGCCTTCCAGCATCATCGCACTCAGGGCCGGAGACTCCTCCTCGCCCACAGGCGGCAACTGCGCCCTGTCACCTATCAGCATCAGGCGGTCGTTGCGCCCCTGATAGACGAAACGCACCAAGTCATCGAGCAGGCAACCACTGCCGAAATTATTCCCTCCCAGTCCGAGGTTGGAGACCATAGACGCCTCGTCCACCATGAACAAGGTGTCGGTGAAGAGGTTGTCATTGAGGTGAAACTGTCCATCTACCCCCGAGAACGCCTTCTCACGATAGATGCGGCGATGGATGGTGTAGGCAGGGGCGCCGCTGTTGATGGCAAACACCTTGGTTGCCCTGCCCGTGGGAGCCAACAACATCACCTTTTGCCCGATTGCCTTCAGGGTGCGCACGATGGCCCCCGAAAGCGAAGTCTTTCCCGTACCTGCGCTACCCCGAAGAATCATCACAGCATGGGAATCCCTGTCTGTAAGGAAACGGGCGAACGTGTCCAGAGCCTGCCCTTGTTCTTGGGTCGGAACGAAGCCGAACCGCAGCAATATCTGATATTTTAAGGTGTCAACGACCATATTTCGACGGATTTATTTTGTATTGTCTGTGATTTGCATTATCTTTGCACTTGCAAAGTTAACAATACTTTTCGAGATGAAACGAAAAATAAACATTAATTATATATTGGGGGCTTGTGCCTTGACCCTTTTCGTGCTGTGCCTGCTGAGTGTTTTCCAGCCGTTCCGGTTTCAGTCGGAACAAGCGAAGAGAGAGAAAGCGGTAAAGGAAAAGCTCCTCCAAATACGTACGGCGGAGGAGAAATACAAGGAAAAGCATGGCGTATATACAGGCGACTTCTCCACGCTCGTCAAGGGGAGATACCTGGCGAAAGATGCCCCATACATCCCCTTCTCCGACGGCAAGAAGTTCTCGCTCTCCGCCACGACCCTTGTGAGCAAGAGTGGCAGGCAAATTCCACTCATGGAATGTGGCGCCACGTACGAAGACTACCTGGACGGTCTCGACGAGGACGCTGTCCAGGCTTTGACCGACCATGCAGCACTGGCTGGCAGATACCCGGGACTCAAGATAGGTGACTTAACAACAGACAACAACAATGCAGGCAACTGGTAACAACAAGAACTGGCTACAAGCCCGGCTCACCATCCGCGTGAGCAACAACTCCCTCAGTTTCTCGGTCGTAGACCGCGAGACCGAGCAGCAAGTCATATACGAGCCATACACCGTAAAAAGCGGTGTGTCACTGGCCGCCAACTTACGACAGGCTCTCAAGGAAAGCGACCTCTTGGCCAGAGGCTACTCCAAGGTACGCATCTACATCGACACCCCAGTGCTCATCGTTCCCATCGATGAATTCAGGGAGGAAGACATGGAAGCCCTCTACCGCCACGCCTTCACGGGGCATGACAGCGACGCCGTCCTACACCGGGTACAGCCTTCGCTCAACGTGGTTGCCATCTTCTGCATCAACAAGGACCTGAAGCTTGTCGTGGAAGACCACTTCGCCGATGTCCGCTTCACACCAATTCTGCAACCGGTATGGAATTACCTGCATCAGCGCAGTTTCGTTGGCATCAACCGCAAACTCTACGCTTATATGCACGACAAGAAGATGGACATCTTCTGCTTTGAGAAAAACCGCTTCAAGTTTTTCAACTCATTCCGGGTCTCGCATTCCAAGGATGCCCTCTACTTCATGCTTTACGTATGGAAACAACTGGGGCTCGACCAACAGCGTGACGAACTGCATCTCGTGGGTGACGTTCCAGACAGGGAATGGCTGACCTACAACACCAAGCTCTACATCAAGAAGGTACTCACGCTTAATCCTTGCGCAGAGTTCAACCGCGCTCCCATCACCGAGATCAAGGACATGCCGTTCGACTTGCTCACCCTGTACTTGAGCAAGTGAGGAAAGAAAATTCAAATGCAACTTTAACCCATTCACAGACATCAGCTATATGAGAATCATCACAGGACAATATAAAGGACGCCACTTCGACATACCACGTACTTTCAAGGCGCGTCCTACCACCGACTTCGCCAAGGAAAACATTTTCAATGTGCTTCAGGGCTACATCGACTTCGAGGATGCCACAGCCCTCGACCTCTTTGCCGGCACTGGCAGCATCTCTCTCGAACTAGTATCCCGCGGATGCAAGCAAGTGGTCAGCGTGGAGGCAGACCGCGACCACGCCAATTTCATCCGCCAATGCTTCAAGAAGCTGGGTGAAGACAAGGACATATTGGTAAGGGGCGATGTTTTCCGCTTTCTGAAGAGTTGCCACCAGAAGTTCGACTTCATCTTTGCCGACCCTCCATACGCATTGGAGGAATTGCCAAAGATTCCCGACTTGGTATTGAATGGCGACCTACTGAACGAGGACGGAATTTTCGTGTTCGAGCATGGCAAGAGCCACGACTTCTCCGAGCATCCACGTTTCCTGGAACATCGCTGCTACGGCAGCGTCAATTTCTCGCTGTTCAGGTAAAATTCTACAGCAGGGGAGACAGCAACCGCACCGATGACTCAAACAACCGCTGCAGGAACGGGCGCTTGATGAAATAAGAGACATCATCGACCAAGGTGGACTTGGCCTGGTCTTTCAAGAATATACTCTTGATGCGCAACGCCATACCTTCTCCAAAGAAAAAGGCATTTGCCTCGAAGTTGTTCTCGAAACTGCGGAAGTCGATGTTGGTGCTGCCGCAGGAGCAGAGGTTATCATCACTCACCAAAACCTTGCTGTGGATGAACCCTTCCTCGTAGAGATACACTTTCACCCCAGCCTCTATCACTTCCATCAGGTAAGACCGTGATGCCCACTCCACCAATTTGGCATCACCATGCCGCGGCACTATCAAGCGTACGTCCACACCTGCCAACGCCGCCGTTCGCATGGCAAACAGCACAGGCTCCGTCGGCAAGAAATAAGGACTTTCCATATAGACATAGCGATGGGCCTGCAATATGATGCGTACATAGCCTTGCATGATGTCGGGCCAGGGAGACACCGGGCTGCTCGTCACGATTTGCGCCAGGCAATTGTTGCTGATGCCCTTGTCTATCGCAGGGTAATAGCGGCGGTCGTTGATTAACTCCCGGCATACGAAATACCAATCTACCAAGAAGGCACGCTGGATGCCGTAGACCGCCCCTCCACGGATGCAAAGATGGGTGTCGCGCCAGGCCTGCCTGCCAGTCCCCTTGACATACCGCAAGGCGATGTTCATGCCTCCGATAAACCCCACCTTACCATCTATCACACACAGCTTGCGATGGTTGCGGTAGTTCACCTTTCCCGTAAAAGCAGGAAAGCGAACCGGCATGAAGGAATGTACGATGATGCCGGCGGCACGCATCCGTTCAAAGAACTGACCTTTCACCTTCCAGCACCCCACATCATCGTAAACCAGCCTCACCTCCACGCCCTCCCGAGCCTTGTCCATCAGGGCATCAGCCACAAGGTTGCCCAGAGGGTCGTCTTCTATGATATAAGTATCTAGGTGGATATGGTCTTTCGCCTGCCCTATATAATATAATAAGGTATGGACAAAGTCGTATCCGTTGGTAAATATGCTCACCTCATTGTCCTTAAAAGGAAGTGCCCAGTTCTGGTTGGTGAAGAGTTTCATGAGCGGTCTGTTCCGCCGGGGGATATGCAAGTTCTCCTGTTCAGCGAACTCCAGCATAGACCGCTTGGTGAGCAAGTCCATGCTCCGGTTGCCAATCACTTTTTCCTTACGGGTGTTCTGTCCGAAGAAGAAATAGAGGACAATGCCCACCACAGGCATAAAACAAAGCACAAGGAGCCACGCCATGGTCTTCTCCGGTTGCTTGTTGTCCATGAGAACCGCCACAATCCCCACGACCGTGATGACCAGATAGACCAGCAGCAATATCCAATGTACATATATCATATCCTTTTCCTCCTATTTTAAGTTCCGGAAACGACCTTCGTCAGTTGAACACATTGTTCGTCTGCGAGGCCACCAGTACGTTCATCTGCTTGAGCTTGACAAACTCCGCTATCAATTCCTTGTTGGCAGGATTCTGCCTGAACTCCTGCTGCACCTCTATCAAGCGTTGGGAGATGTAATGAGTGCGGAAGCAAAGCATATCCTTGAAAATCTGCTGCCGGAGCTTCTCCTCGTTCATCTTCATCTGCAAACTTGCCGTCGTAATCACCTGCTCTCCTGCCAGCCTACTGGCTATCTTGCTGATTTCCGGATTAGGATGCGTCCCGAAATAGACATCGCACTTGAACCCCTCTTCCCCGATATGTTCCATCGCCTCAGCCATGATTTGGTTATAGATGGGATTGTGGAACTTGAACCCGTCACCCTCCATGTCCAGATAGATGTACTGCACCGCTGGCAGCTCCACGTCATTGTCCTCACTGTCCTTGACTATGATATGCTCCTCGCCATGCTGCACAACTATCTTGATGAGCAAGTCCTCCACCTCGCGCAGCTTGTCCATCGGCGTAACAGCGGTCTGGGCGATCCGCTGCTGCGGAGTCACTGGATTGCCATGAAGACCGGCCACACGGCGTTCCTCCTTGACCTGGGCACTCATGCCGTTGCGGATGAAGGCATTGAGCGCATTGATGATGACCGCCTCGCTCACTCCCAGCCGATGGGAGCAATCGGTGATATAGGAGGCGCGTGTTATCTGATTCTTAATCTTGGAGATGCTCTCCACGATCGAATTGATGGCCTCACTCCGCTTCACGGGGTCGGTGACACCCTTGAGCAAGACGTCGGTCTTAAACTGGATGAAGTCGGTCTGGTTTTCCTCGATATACTTTCTGAACTGCTCCGTCGTATGGCTGCGCGCAAAGCTGTCTGGGTCGTTTCCGTCGGGCAGGAAGAGCACTTTCACGTTCATCTCCTCCTCCAGAAGCATGTTAGTTCCCCTCAGGGCAGCATGCACACCTGCCGCGTCACCGTCATAGAGCAACACAATATTGTTGGTAAAGCGATGCAGCAAACGAATCTGATATACGCTGAGAGCCGTACCCGAGTTGGCCACCACATTCTCGATGCCGCACTGGTGCATGGAGATGACATCGGTATAGCCCTCCACCATGAACACGCAGTCTTCCTTGGCTATCGCCTTCTTGGCCTGGTAGAGACCATACAGCTCTCGTTCCTTATGGTAGATCTCACTGTCGGGCGAATTGACATATTTCTGGCTCACGCCCTTGGTACGACTGTCGAGCACACGGCCACCGAAGGCTATCACCTTGCCGCTCACACTGAACCAAGGGAAGATGGCACGGCCGGAGAAACGGTCGAAGTACTTGCCTGGATCTTTGTCGGAAGCTATCAGCACGCCCGTCGCTGCCAGGAACTTGGGATTGTACCCCTCCTTGACGGCGACGTCAAAAGTGGCAGTACGCTGGCTGAGCGAAAAACCCAGCTGAAACTTCTTGATGATGTCATCACGGAATCCACGACTACGGAAATACTGCATACCGATGGCACGCCCATCGACATCATTCTGTAAGATGCCCTGGTAATACCTCGCCGCCCACTCGTTGACGATGAACATAGACTCCCGTTCGCTTTCCCTCTGCTTTTCCTCGGAGGAAAGCTCACGTTCCTTGATTTCTATATGATATTTCTTGGCCAACCACCGGAGCGCATCGGGATAAGTCATCTGCTCCAGCTCCATGAGGAAATTGATGGCATTTCCACCTTTCCCGCAGGTAAAGCAATGGCAGATGCCCCGGGTCGGCGAGACAGAGAAAGAAGGATGGGAGTCGTTGTGGAAAGGACACAAGCCGATATAGTTGACACCTCTTTTCTTAAGTGTCACAAACTCTGACACCACCTCCTCTATCTTGGTGGCGTCCATGATGCGGTCTATCGTCGGTCTGTCTATCATTACCAAATGCAAAGGTAACACTTTTCTTTCGTTTTCGAGCAAGTTTGGACATAATAAGTCACTTTATTTGTTATTATTAGTCAAAAATTAGGCACTTTCGATTATTTTGCTTAATTTTGCCTTCGGAATTAGTTGAAGAAGGCACAGCCCTGCTCAACAAACCACACTTAACATTCAACATCATCAAAAATAATGATAGACATCAAAGGAATTACCAAGAGCTTCGGCTCATTGCAGGTTCTCAAGGGAATCGACCTGCATATTGACAAGGGCGAGGTGGTCAGCATCGTCGGTCCCAGCGGAGCCGGAAAGACAACCTTGCTCCAAATCATAGGCACTCTCGACAAGCCCGACAACGGCAGCATCATCATAGACGGGACGGACGTGAGCGACCTTTCCACCAATAAGTTGAGTGACTTCCGCAACCGACGTCTGGGCTTCGTGTTCCAGTTCCACCAGCTCCTGCCCGAGTTCACAGCGTTGGAGAATATCATGATTCCAGCCTTCATCGCTGGCAAGGGGCGCAAGGAAGCGAAGGCAAGGGCTGAGGAACTGCTCGAGTTCATGGGGCTGGGCGACCGCGCCAGCCATAAGCCGTCCGAGCTCTCAGGTGGCGAGAAACAGCGTGTCGCCGTGGCCAGGGCGTTGGTCAACAATCCTGCCGTCATCCTAGCCGACGAGCCATCGGGCAGTCTCGACACCAAGAACAAGGCTGAGCTTCACCAACTCTTCTTCGACCTGCGCGACAAGTTCGGCCAGACCTTTGTCATCGTCACCCACGACGAGGGATTGGCAAGCATTACCGACCGCACCATCCACCTCAAGGACGGAATGATTGAGAAGACCGTAGAGGTGACCACAACGGAAAACGAACCTTTAACTCCCACAGAAGAAATATGACCAAAAAGATAAGACTGGGCGACTTCAACCGCCTTCGCATAGTAAAGAAAGTAGATTTCGGAATGTACCTCGACGGGGGCGACGAGGGTGAAATCCTCCTCCCCACCAGATACGTGCCAGAGGATGCCGGCATCGGCGACGAACTGGAGGTGTTCCTCTACCTCGACCAAGACGAACGCATGATAGCCACCACGGAAAAGCCCCTCGCCAAAGTGGGCGACTTCGCCTACCTGGAGGTGAAATGGGTCAACGAGTATGGCGCCTTCCTGGGCTGGGGACTGATGAAGGACATCTTCTGTCCCTTCCGCGAGCAAAAGAAGCGCATGACGCTCGGAAGCTCCTACATCGTGCATATCCACATCGACGAGGAGAGTTTCCGCATCATGGCATCCGCCAAGGTGGAACGCTACCTGAGCGAAGACCACGCCCACTACAAGCATGGCGAGGAGGTGGATTTGCTAATCTGGCAGAAGACCGACCTCGGCTTCAAGGTCATCATCGACAACAAGTATCCAGGATTGCTCTACAAAGACCAAATCTTCCAGTACATCCACACGGGCGACAAGATGAAGGGCTACATCGGCAGAGTGCGCCCCGACGGAAAGATAGACGTGACGCTCCAGAAGACCGGCCTGCAGCAAACCGCCGACTTCGCAGAGACACTCTACCAATATCTCTTGGACAACGACGGGCAGTGCGACCTGGGAGACAAGAGCGAAGCCGATGACATCTACGAGCGTTTCCATGTGAGCAAGAAGGTATATAAGCGTGCCGTGGGCGACCTCTACAAGAAGCGGCTCATCAACGTCAGCCCGATGAGCATCAGGCTGGCGGAATAAAATGTATGTACGTAACACCTTTGTATTCTATTCGTCTTCGACTTTCAACACCATCGAAACCGCCTAGCAACAACACCGCCGTAACTTTGCACCCAGAAAAAGTTACGGCGGTGTTCCTGTCTTACGGAAGAAGGACCGCCCACGCTCCAACCAAGAAACAAGATGAAATACAAGACTGAAGATGAAAACAAGAAGGGGATTTATCGCAGCCTCCGCGCTGCTGCTGATGAGTCAAATGCCTACATCGGCACTGGCGCAACAACTCAAGGGTGTCGTCATCGACAAGAACTCGAAGGAGACACTCATCGGAGCAGTCATCTCCGTGGAGGGCATCGATGTGAAGGCAGTGACCGACATAGACGGGAACTTTACGCTCGATGGCTTGAAGGATGGAAAATATACCTTATACATCAAGTATGTAGGATATAAAACTCAAAAAATTGACGGGGTTCAGGTGAAGGAAGCATCGGAGAACGACGGCATGACCATCGCCTTGCAGCCAGATGAACAGCAACTGAGAGAGGTGACCGTTACCGCAGTGGAAAGACGTAATACGGAAGCGGCAATGATACAGGTCGCCAAAAACAGTCCCGTCATTGTGAGCAATGTGTCAGCACAAGAAATATCACGTACACAAGACAACAATGCCGGCGAGGTAATCCGCCGTGTGCCAGGCGTGAGCCTCATCGACGACAAGTTTGTAATGGTGCGCGGCTTGTCGCAACGTTACAACAACGTATGGGTGAACGGAGGTGCCGTACCTAGCTCGGAGGCCGACTCCAGGGCTTTCTCGTTCGACATCATCCCCAGTTCGCAAATTGACAACCTTACAATCATAAAGTCTCCTTCGGCAGAGTATCCGGCCGACTATTCGGGTGGATTCATCATCGTCAACACCAAGGAGATACCCGCAGAAAACAATCTCTCTCTTTCCATCGGTGGCAATTGGAACACAAGTACAGCCTTTCAGAGTTTCTCTTACTCGAAAGGATCAGCCACCGATTTTTTAGGATTCGACAACGGCATGAGAAGTCTCAACGGAGGCATCCAAGCCACACTCACACCACAGCAGGATACTAACGGCAAAAACGTAACAGACTATGCCACATCGCTCCTCGGCAACGGACTGAACAACGACTGGAGCATCAAGCAGAAGAAACCTCTAGGCGACCTCAAGTTGGCAGTCAGCCTCAACCACCGATGGAACCTGGGCGGCAGAACGCTCGGTATGCTAGCCGCACTCAACTATACCAACGAGTACCGCACCTACGAGAACATGGAGAACAACCTCTTCGGTATCTACGATGCGGCCAACGACAAGCCCAACTACCTGCGACATTCTGTAGACAATCAATATAACAACAATGTGAGACTCGGAGCCATGCTCAACCTCACCTTCCTCTCCAAGGACGGCAACCACAAGTACCAGCTGAAGAACATCTTCAACCAGCTAGCCACCAGCCGATACACTTGGCGCGACGGTGTGAGCGCACAGAGCAACCTGGAGCGCAGCGCAGAGTATTACTACCGCAGTCGCACCACCTATAACGGTCAGCTTACCGGCAAGCACACCTTCACCAGCGATGCCCTTGACTGGAGCATCGGGTATGCGTATGCCAACCGTCATTTGCCTGACCGTCGTAGATACCTCATCGACGATGCTCTCGAATCGGGCGTATATGCCCTGAGCACCGGCAACGACATATCCCGCGAGTGGACTCAGCTTGATGAACACATTCTCTCTCTTGGTGTAAACGACAAGCACCACTTCAAGTTTGGCTCCTTCGAGCCAGACTTGCAAGTGGGAGCCTACGGGGAATACCGCACCCGCGAGTACCAGACGCGCAACTTCATCTACAACTGGAACGTATCGGCCAACAATATGCCCGCCGACTTCCGCCACAGCGACATCCCTGCCCTCATCTCTAGCGAGGCCAACATGGGCTACGACAAGCTGTACCTGCTGGAGCTGAAGCAGATGCGCAACGACTACCGAGGCAACAACACCCTGGGCGCAGGCTACCTGGCCATGTCGCTGCCCTTCGGCAAGCTAGGCATCCATGCCGGCGTGCGCTTCGAGCACAACGACATGGAGCTTATCTCCAACACCCGCGACTACGAGAAGAGCGAGCAGAGCACCCACTACAAGACCGACGACCTCTTCCCCTCGCTCAATGCCACCTACAAGCTCAACGACCAGCACCAGATGCGCCTCTCGTACGGACGCAGCATCAACCGCCCAGAGTTTCGCGAGGTATCATCGTCGGTATATTACGACTTCGACCTGGCCAGCAACGTACAGGGTAACACCGAGCTGCAGAACTGCTACATCGACAACTTCGACTTGCGGTACGAGTGGTATCCTTCACGCGGCGAACTTATCTCGCTGGCTGTATTCTACAAGCATTTCGACTCGCCCATCGAGTGGACCTACACCGTGGCAGGAGGCACCGACCTCATCTACAGCTACAAGAACGCCAAGAGTGCCAACAACTATGGCGTGGAGCTCGATATCCGCAAGAGCCTCGACTTCATCGGTCTGAAAGACTTCTCATGGTCGTTTAACGGAGCACTCATCAAGAGCCAGGTACAGTTTGAGAAGGGAGCCAAGGAGGAGGACAGACCGATGCAAGGCCAGTCGCCTTACCTCATCAACACCGGCCTCTTCTACAAGAACGAACCTCTGCAGCTAGACATCGCCCTGCTCTACAACCGTATAGGCAAGCGCATCATCGGCGTGGGCAGAAGCGAGGGCAGCACAGGCAGCGACGACAATGCCCGAGTGCCCCACAGCTACGAGATGCCCAGAAACACCATCGACTTCTCGCTGGGTAAGAAGTTTGGCAAGCACCTGGAACTGAAACTCAACGTAAGAGACCTCCTCGCAGAGAAGATATATTACAAGCAATTTGCCGACGTAACATACAGCGACGGCAGCAAGAAGACCATCGAGGAAATATCCAGAAGCTACAAGCCGGGCAGAAACATCGGCATGCAGGTGATATGGAAATATTAAAATATGGAAAAGACTATCATTGTTTAACAACATAAACAAAATCAAGATGAACAAGATGAACTTATTCGGATGCATGGGCATCCTCGCAGCCTCAGCCATCATGGCAAGCTGCAGCAGTAGTGACGACAAGGTGGACACCACACCATCTACTGGTTACACATGGTCAACCGACGGCGGTCTGAAGGCCTGCGACCACATCCTCTTCGGCACAGACGGCAAGGAGGATGCCAACGGCACAGAGATAGGCAACGGCGACCAGGGCTTCGTCTTCACTGGCAAGCAGACACTCAAGAAAGGCACCTATCTGCTCAAGGGATGGGTATATCTGGCAAAGGGAGCCGAACTCACCATCGAGCCAGGCACCATCATCAAGGGCGACAAGCAGACCAAGGCTGCGCTCATCGCCGAGCCGGGCAGCAAGCTCATCGCCCAGGGTACAGCCTCTGCTCCTATCGTGTTCACATCCGAGCAGGCAGCAGGCCAGAGAAAGCCAGGCGACTGGGGAGGCCTCATACTCTGCGGCAATGCCAAGAACAACCAGGGCACCATGCAGATAGAGGGCGGCCCACGTACCAAGCACGGCGGCAATGACGATGCCGACAACTCGGGTGTACTGAGCTACGTTCGTATCGAGTTTGCCGGTTATCCTTTCGAGAAAGACAAGGAGATCAATGGCCTCACATTCGGCTCGGTAGGTTCGGGCACACAGATAGACCACGTACAGGTATCTTACTCTAACGACGACTCGTTCGAGTGGTTTGGCGGAACCGTAAACTGCAAGTACCTCGTGGCATACAAGGGATGGGACGACGACTTCGATACCGACAACGGCTTCTCTGGAAAAGTGCAGTACGGCCTATCGCTCCGCGACAGCAAGATAGCCGATACCTCACAGAGCAACGGTTTCGAGAGCGACAACTGTGCCGACGGTGCTACCGTAGAGCCTTTCACTACCGCCACATTCTCTAACATCACCTTCGTAGGTCCTAAGGTATTGGACGACAAGTTCCAGAACACCACCGACTATATCAACGCAGGTGCCTACAATCCTAACAACGGTTCGGCGCTCGGCAAGTTCCAGGTAGCCATGCAGATTCGCCGTTCCTCTCGCCTCAACTGCATCAACTCCGTAGCCCTCGGCTGGCCTATCGGCCTCATCGTGGACGGCGAGAAGGGCAACACCGTACAGGCCAGCAAGGACAAGCTGTTCAAACTGCAGAATGTATACTTCGCAGGCATGGATGCCGTAGGCTCTGATGCCAACAAGATCTACAACGACTATCTCTACGACGCAGCCAACAAGAAGGTGCTCGACGAGACACAGAAGTCGTACAGCAACACCTTCTTCTTCTCTGAGGCAAGCAACAAGTACTTCGACTCTTGGTCCACCCTAGTAGGTGCCGACGGCTATACCCCAGTGGCAGGCAGCCCATTGCTCGGTGCAGCCAGCTTTACAGGCTGGACAGGCTTCGATATCGTAAGCTACATCGGTGCCTTCGACGGCAGCAATAACTGGATGAGCGGTTGGACTAACTTCGACCCACAGAACACCCAGTACTAAGGGGGAAGGGAAATCTACTTACCAAAGAACTTTCAATTTTGACTATAAGTTTCTTTTATCAGGGCATGGTGCAAGTTCAGGATTGCGCCATGCTTTTTTCTTTTTTGTAATGCCGATTTACCGGAATGCAATGCGAATCCTTGATTTCGCCTATCACGATGATACTATGCAAACTACCGATACAGTCGATATTGCCTAGGGTATTGAGCATGAAGTCTTGATAATCCTTCATGTCGTGGGCATACACCTTGATCTGAAAGTCATAATCGCCAGTGGTATTGTAGCACTCCGTAATCTGGTCGATGCCCTGCACGGTGTCCATAAACTGCTGTATCAGTTCGTGAGTATGCTGCTTGAGCCGGATATTGCAGAGCACTATGACGTTGTACCCCAACTTGTGGTGGTCTACCACGGCAGAATAACGCTGTATATATCCCTCTCGCTCCAACCGCTTTTGCCTCTCAAAGGTGGGCGTAGGCGAGAGATGCACCCTTGCCGCCAACTCCTTTACGGTAAGGTTAGAGTTCTGCTGCAGGAGGCGCAATATCTTGATATCGGTCTCGTCTAACAATTCTTGATTTGCCATATTTACCAGAATAATATTCTATGATTTTTACTAATTCACTGCAAAGATAGTATATTTTTCTGAATTACGAAGAATATTTGGCGGATAAAATTCTTCTTCTTACCTTTGCACCCGCAATTGCAAAACAGAGATTATCAACCCAAAGTTTCATCTAAAAATAAAAAATTAAAAAATATGAGCAATACAACCCATCATACAGCAAACCGTCATTTTGAGGCCGTGGGCAGCTACCTGCGCCCTGCCGAACTGAAGCAAGCAAGAGAGAAGTTTACCGAAGGGCAGATTTCGGCCACAGACCTTCGCAGCATCGAAGACCGCCTCATCACCGGCATCATAGCCCAGCAGAAGGCGCACGGACTGCACTATCTCACCGACGGTGAATTCCGCCGTAGCTACTGGCACCTCGACTTCATGTGGGGATTCCAGGGCGTAGAGCACATCGAGCTAGAGCATGGCTACTTCTTCCATGGCGAGGAGACTACACATGGCTCATTGAAGTTGACAGGCAAGATTTCGGGCGAAAACCATCCTTTCATCAAGGATTTTCTGTTCGTCAAGCAATTCGAGGAAGAAGGCAGATTCGAGGCTAAGCAGACCGTTCCTGCCCCAGCCCAGTTTCTGGCCGAGCTGTTTCGCGGCGACAACGCCAAGAATACCCGTGAGTATTATCCCAACACCCAAGAACTGCTAGAAGACATCGCCAAGGCTTATGCCACCTTCTTCCAAGAGATTTATGCAGCAGGATGCCGCACCGTACAGCTGGACGACTGCACCTGGGGTATGATAGTAGACGACGACTTCTGGAAGTCTATGGCCGGCACAGGGTTTACCCTAGAGCATGAGGCTCTGCAATATCTGAAGGTAAACAACCTCGCCATCGAGGGTGCACCGGCCGGACTTACCGTCAACACCCACGTATGCCGAGGCAACTACCACTCCTGCTATGCCACCAAGGGAGCCTACGACCCAGTGGCCCCTTACCTCTTCGCCCACGAGAACGTGGATACCTACTACCTGGAGTACGATGATGAGCGTTCGGGCAGTTTCGAGCCTCTGAAGCATGTATCGGGCGATAAGAAAGTAGTGCTCGGACTCATTACCTCCAAGTCGCCCGTATTAGAAGACAAGGCTACGGTCATTGCCCGCATCCACGAGGCAGCCAAATATATCCCTTTGGATAGACTCAGCCTCAGCCCACAATGCGGTTTCGCCTCTTGCGAGATAGGCAACAAGCTAACCGAAGAAGAACAATGGGCGAAGCTCGACCTCGTAAGAGAGATAAGCAAGGAAGTCTGGGGATAAGGAAGTCTTAAACAGGCAGACGTGCCTGCCTCCTTGATGGACACTACGTGCGCGCATTGCGGTCGATGACCAGCATAATGAGCACCAATATGGCTGCGATAAAGAACACGAAGATACTTTCATTTGGAAATTCAAAGAGGCGCACCATCATTCCGCCATCTGCGTCCACCTAAAATCTAAATCCGAAGAACATCCTAGATCTCCACTTGCTCCGTTTCAGCTGCAAGTGGTCCTCGTCGCCAGCCACGGAGACGTTATACACCATGGTGACGCCCAGAAACTTGTTGCGCCAGGAATAAAGAGCGCCCCCCCTGCCCGTGACGATGACCGAGGGGAAATGGTACTTCATCCGCTCCATGCCGACATCCGTCTTCGTATAATCGTGGGAATAGACCGTAAAGGTGGGCAGCGACGAGAGATGGAAGAGCAGGTGTTTGCCCACCACCAGGTTGTAGCCGTAGCCTCCGCCGATGGCAAGCTCGTTCATGCGGATGGTCATCGGCGATAGCAGTGCCATACCTCCGATGTCTCCGCCAGAGGTGCCCTTCACCTTCGTCTCCGAACCGTCGAAGCTCGCCCCCACCATCCAACTGCCCGCACTCCGCCGCTGTATGTAGCTCTGGCTGAAAGCCGCGGGGAAGGAGAACCTACGGTAGTTGAAGGCATAGTAGAAATTGAGGTTGAGCGCCTTTTGCGACACATACCCCTTGCCGATGTCATAGCGCACGTCGCCGACGTTCTGCCGCCCGCGGAAGGTATTGGAAGCCACATACACGACATCAAAGCCGAAGCGGTTGCCGTACGAGTTGAGGTTGAACTCATAGTCCTTGCTCTTGCCCGCCAGCTTAGCCGGGTTCACCGCCAAGCCCAGCGCCATACCCCGATAGGCCACTGCCACACTCACCGTGCCGCGCATCTCGGAGTGCAGCCTCGTGTCATGCTCCACTCCCTGCGCATCCCTTGCGGTGGTCTCCAGCATGGCGTTGGAAACGTTGCCACGCAACTTAATCGTCCACCGGGTGTCGGGACGGGTGATGTAAGCCGTGTCAAACGACTTCTTGTTGTACTTTGCCGCCAAGAGCGAGTCGCCCCAGAAGAGTTTCCGGTCGTAGGAGGCCAATTGGCTCTGTACCCTGGAATAATACTTCATGAACCTCGCTTTCTTCTTCTCGCTCATCTTACCTTTGTTGAGTTCCGCCATCAGGATGGAGTCTCCCCATTGGAGCATGCTCCCCCTGTCGGCCGACCGCCTGAGCTGAAGGCGGAGGCTGTCGGCGGTCTGCAGCATCTTCCGCCATTTCTTACGCGTCGTTTTCGTCTGGGCATCGCCCACCATAGGCACTGCCGCCATACCCACAGCCATAGCTGCACACAACACCGCCCTATCCATGCGGCATATACGTTCTGTCATCATACTTTTACTCTCTATTTTCCAACAAAGGTATGGTTATTTTTCCAACCTCGCAAACTTTTCCCCACATTTCTGTGCTCATATAGCCTAATTCTGCCATTTTGCGCCTGAAGTCTCGGCTTTACCCACACAAATGTTAAACGAACAGCCTTTCCCACTAAAGAATCTAAACATGACTTTACTTCCGCTCGCCAGATGCGTCAAAAGGATATCAAGCAATCAGAGAGATTATAAAATATAAAAATAAGGAGTAATACAATGAAACAGACTATCAAGACATGTATGTTGGCAGCTCTTCTGTTGGCGGCAACCAACACAACCTTCGCACAAAACGACAACCTGGGTGGCAACCGCCCATCCCGTGAGCAAATGGTGGAGAAGCGCGCCAACAGTATCGCCAAGCAACTGGGCTTGGACGCCAAGACAAGCAAGAAATTCCTGTCCGTATATAAGAGCGAACAGAACGACATGAAAGAACTGATGCCAGGACGTGGCGGCATGCCACCTAGAGGCAACCGACCACAGGGGGGCGATCGTCCACAAGGCAACCCTCCGGCACAACCACAGGGCGATCGTCCGCAGGGAAATCCTCCGTCGATGAACGGCAACACCCTCGGCAAGAGCAGGCCTCGGATAAGCGAGGATGACAAGAAGAAGATGGAGTCGCTCAAGCAGAAGTACAATAAGAAATACGCCAAGTTCCTCAGCCAAGACCAGATCACCAAGATGTACCAGCTGCAGGAGCAGGAAAGAGGCAAGAATCGTCCTGATGGCAAACGCTAACAGGTCGCTTTGACAGCCGAGGTGACAAAGAACTACTTGCCTTCGCCGACCGTGGGCATTACAAACCATTCAGAAATTATGGTTAGAAATGACTATTGCCTATTTTCTTCCAAATGCTTACTTTTGCACCGATATTGCAAGAAGCAATGAATCATAAGAACAAAACAACAACAAAAGTATTCATTATGAAGAAAAATGTAATCATCATGTCTCTTGCGGCTCTCGCCCTTGTGGCATGCCAACAGACAAAGAAGAACCAGGCGACGGAATCAAATGAGAAAACAGCTTTCCAAGTAGAGAACTGCGACATCACCTTAGGTGGAATCCACTTCACCAAAATGATAAACGGTGCCGACAAGCAGGTGAGCGAGAAAGACGGCATCATCCGCATCACTGCTTCAGAAGGCACTGATTTTTTCATCGATCCTGTCGGCAAGCTCACCAAGACTAATGCACAGGTGCTCTTCACGGAGATAGACA
>CAVBGK010000025.1:0-19044 GCA_963594995.1 Bacteroidaceae bacterium | reverse complement strand
TTTCTTCAAGGTATTGCCTTGCTTCATGTTCTTGATTCCAGGTATGATTGCAGCAGCCTTGGCTCAGAAGGGAGCCATCCAAATGGACCAAACAGACGCAGCTTTCGCTATCATGGTAAAGAGCGTTCTTCCAGCAGGCATCAAGGGTATTGTGACCATCGGTTTCATCTGCGCCCTCGTAGCTTCACTGGCAGCCTTCTTCAATAGTTGTGCGACCCTCTTTACCGAGGACTTCTACAAGCCACTCAAGAAGGGGATGTCTGAGGCTCACTATGTATTCGTTGGCCGTGTGGCTACCGTTGTTGTGGTTATTCTTGGCTTCGCATGGTTGCCAATCATGATGAAGATGGACACCTTGTACAACTATCTCCAAGGCATCCAGTCACTGCTCGCACCTGCCATGGTAGCCGTATTCGCCATGGGTATTTTCTTTAAGAAGATTACTCCTAAGGCAGGTGAATATACAATGATTACAGGTTTCCTCATCGGTATGCTCCGATTGGTCACCAATGTCATCACCGACACAGGTAAGGCTACGATGGACGGAGCTTTTTGGGACTGCACAGCATGGTTCTGGCAGACCAACTGGCTCGTATTCGAGTGTTGGTTACTTGTATTCCTCATCATCTTCATGGTGGTTGTGAGCTGTTTTACCCCTGCCCCAAGCAAGGAACAGGTAGAAGCCATCACCTTCACGGCAGACTTCAAGAAGTCTATCCGCGAGAGTTGGGGGGCCTTCGATATCATCGGAACACTCGTAGTAATCGGTCTCTGCGCCGCTTTCTACGCATATTTCTGGTAAAATATTTATGAAGTTAAGGGAGCAACATCCCTTAACTTCTTAAACTTCTCAAAAACAAAATCCCAAAACACAATAACAATGACACAGTTTTACAACGCACATTCTAAAGTCCTCGTATCTGTTGACTGCATCATCTTTGGTTTCAACGGCAACCAGCTGCAGGTTCTCATCGGAAGACGTCAGATGGACCCAGGGCGTGGCGAATGGTCTCTATACGGAGGTTTCGTAGGCGAAGACGAAAACCTGGAGGATGCCGCCAACCGTGTCATATTGGATTTGACAGGCATGAAAGGACTATATATCCGGCAAGTGGGTGCCTTCGGTCGCATTGACCGTGACCCAGGAGAACGCGTCATTTCCATTGCCTACTGCGCTCTTATCAATGTCAAGGACTACGACGACAAGCTCAGAGTCCAGCATGGTTTGGAATGGGTTAGCCTCAACGAGCTTCCCCACCTTTATTCCGACCATAACCAAATGATACACAATGCGATTTCACAAATCCGTCGCCGCATCAACAATGAGCCATTGAGTTTCAAGTTGCTGCCCGACCTTTTCACACTCACCCAACTACAGCATGTTTTCGAAGCTGTGATGGGAGAAGAGATAGACAAGCGCAACTTCCGCAAGCGCATCAAGGACATAGACTTCATTGAGAAAACGGAACTCATCGACAAGATTACTTCCAAAAGAGGAGCCGCCCTCTACCGTTTCAACAAGAAAGCTTACGAGGAAGACCCTTCGTTCAATTTGAAGTAAGAAGAGATAGTCCTTTGGAATTGAAGGATGAAGAACAAAGAGAAAATAGTCCAAATGCTTTTCTTCTTCCATGTCATCTTTCATAACAACAAGAACATTCAGAATTCCCTAAATTAAAGGAATACAACATAAAGATAGACAATTATCAAGCTAAAATATAAACATCTTAAAATATCAACAACTATGCTAGAAGAATTGAAAGAAAAAGTGTTCAAGGCAAACCTTGACCTTGTAAAGCATAATCTCGTGCTCTTCACATGGGGAAATGTGAGTGGCATCGACCGTGAGAAAGGACTGGTTGTCATCAAGCCGTCCGGTGTAAGCTATGACACAATGAAAGCCAGTGACATGGTAGTCGTTGACCTGGAAACAGGCAAGGTGGTAGAAGGTGACCTAAACCCATCTTCCGACACACCTACCCACTTGGTGCTCTATCGTGCATTCCCAGAGTTGGGCGGTGTAGTTCACACACACTCCACTTACGCAACAGCATGGGCGCAGGCTGGCATGGACATCCCTAACATCGGCACAACGCATGCCGATTACTTTCATGACTGCATCCCTTGCACAGATGCCATGACTGAGGATATGATGGCAGAATATGAGTACAACACGGGTGTTGTTATCGTAGATCGGTTCAAGAAAGACAACATCAACCCTGTTCACACCCCTGGCGTATTGGTGAAGAACCATGGACCTTTCACTTGGGGCAAGGATGCAGATGAAGCTGTATATCACGCAGTCGTCGCAGAGCAGGTGGCAAAGATGGCGTTCATCTCTTTCAGCGTGAACCCCAACACCACCATGAACCCATTGCTCGTAGAGAAGCATTTCAGCCGCAAACACGGTCCTAACGCCTACTACGGCCAGAAGAAAAAGCACTGATTCCTTATGTAATGAAGAATCAGAAATAAGAATTTTATTCTAACTTGCATTTAGACAATAACTAACAATATTAAAAACAACAACAATCATGATTAAGGCATTTGAAAATTACGAGATTTGGTTTGTAACTGGTGCTCAACTTCTTTACGGAGGTGAGACAGTTAAAATAGTCGATGGTCATTCCAAGGATATGGTTGATGGTCTCAACAACAGTGGCATCATTCCTATCAAGGTGGTCTATAAGGGTACCGCCAATTCTTCTGCAGAGGTAGAGGCCATCATGAAGGCATCCAACAACGATGACAAGTGCGTGGGTATTATCACCTGGATGCACACATTCTCACCTGCCAAGATGTGGATCAAGGGCTTGCAGGCATTGAAAAAGCCTCTCCTCCACTTCCATACACAATACAACGCAGAGTTGCCATGGAAAGACATCGACATGGACTTCATGAACCTCAACCAGTCTGCACATGGTGACATCGAGTTTGGTCACATCTGCACCCGTATGCGTGTACCTAGAAAGGTAGTCGTAGGTTACTGGAAGAGCGAGGAAGCCCAGAAGCAAATCGCCACATGGGCACGTGTTGCCGCAGGTGTTGCAGATGCTCACAACGTACGCTGCTTGATGTTCGGTATGAACATGAACAACGTGGCTGTGACCGACGGAGACCGTGTCGAGTTCGAGCAGCGTCTCGGCTACCACGTAGATTACTATCCAGTATCTTCACTCATGGAGTACTTCAAGAAGGTAACCGACGAGGAGGCAGATTCACTCGTTGAGGAGTACAAGAAGGAATACACCATCAAGATTGACGAGTCTGGCGAGGAAGTATATTGGGAGAAGGTTAAGAACTCTGCCAAGGCTGAGATTGCCCTCCGCCGCGTATTGAAGGACGAGGGTGCCGTTGCCTTCACAACCAACTTCGATGACCTCGGCGATGCAGACGTCAACGACCCTAACTTCTGCGGTTTCGACCAAATTCCAGGGTTGGCTTCACAGCGTTTGATGGCAGAGGGTTATGGTTTCGGCGCTGAAGGCGACTGGAAGACCGCTTGCCTCTACCGTACACTTTGGGTGATGAACCAAGGTTTGGAAAAGGGTTGCTCATTCTTGGAGGACTACACCCTCAACTTTGCAGCCGACAAGACATCCAGCCTCCAAAGCCACATGCTCGAAGTTTGCCCACTCATCGCAACAGACAAGCCAAAGTTGGAGGTACACTTCCTCGGCATCGGCATCCGTAAGTCACAGACCGCCCGTCTCGTGTTCACCTCAAAGACAGGCAAGGGTATCAAGGCTACTGTAGTTGACCTTGGCAACCGTTTCCGTCTCATCGCAAGCGAGGTAGAGTGCATCGAGCCACAGGAGATGCCTAAGCTCCCTGTAGCTTCAGCCCTCTGGGTTCCACAACCTACATTCGAGATTGGCGCTGGTGCATGGATTCTCGCCGGCGGCACTCACCACAGTGCATTCTCTTACGACATCACCGCCGAGTATTGGGAAGACTTCTGCGAGATTCTTGGCATCGAGTTCGTCAACATTGACAAGAACACGACCATCCGCACCTTCAAGGAGCAACTTCGCAACAACGAAATTTACTATATGCTCAACAAGGCACTCAAGTAATTGAATATATTAATGTTAAGTGTTAATAATAGAATGTTAATTTAGGCATATGCCTCCATGGCTGTTTCCTTTATCATTTAGCAATCTATTTAACACTTAACATTTAACATTTAACTTTATAAAAAGAAATGAGCGCAAAAACTATCATAGAATCAGGTAAAGCCATCCTTGGCATCGAGTTTGGTTCTACCAGAATCAAAGCTGTCTTGATAGACACCGACAACAATCCTATCGCACAGGGCAGCTTCGAGTGGGAGAACCAACTGGTGGATGGTCTCTGGACTTACAGTATCGACACCATCTGGAAGGGATTGCAAGATTGTTATGCCGACCTTCGCAAGAACGTGAAGGCAGAATATGACTGCGACATCAAACAGTTGGCTGCCATTGGCATCTCTGCCATGATGCACGGCTACATGGCGTTCGACAAGGAACAAAACATCCTGGTACCATTCCGTACCTGGCGCAATACCAACACCGCTAAGGCAGCAGCAGAACTTTCTGAGCTCTTCCACTTCAACATTCCATTGCGTTGGAGCATTTCACATGTTTACCAGGCCATCCTCAACGGAGAAGACCACATTGGCAAGATAGACTTCCTGACTACACTCGCAGGTTACATCCACTGGCAGTTGACAGGCAAGAAGGTACTCGGCGTAGGCGATGCATCCGGTATGCTCCCAATCGACTCCAACACCAACGGCTACGATGCAGAGATGGTAACCAAGTTCGACAAGCTCATCGAGCCGAAGAACCTTGGATGGAAGATTCTCGACATACTCCCCGAAGTATTGAACGCTGGCGAAGACGCTGGTGTATTGACTGAGGAAGGAGCCAAGAAGCTCGACCCATCTGGCACACTCCAGTCAGGAACACCGCTCTGTCCTCCAGAGGGGGACGCTGGCACAGGCATGGTTGCTACCAACGCCGTTCGTCAGCGTACTGGCAACGTGAGCGCAGGAACCTCTTCCTTCTCCATGATTGTGTTAGAGAAAGCATTGAGCCAGCCTTACGAGGTCATCGACATGGTGACAACACCCGATGGTAGCCCTGTGGCAATGGTACATTGCAACAACTGTACCTCAGACCTCAACGCCTGGGTAAACCTCTTCAAGCAATATCAAGAGCTACTCGGTGTCAAAGTTGACATGAACGAGGTGTTCAAAAAACTCTACAACCACGCCCTTGAGGGTGATGCCGATTGTGGTGGATTGATTGCCTACAACTACATCTCTGGAGAGCCTTTAACAGGACTAGCCGAGGGCCGCCCCATGTTCGTACGTTCAGCCAACGACAAGTTCAACCTCGCCAACTTCATGCGCGCCAACCTCTATGCCTCAGTGGCTGTACTGAAAATTGGCAACGACGTATTGTTCAAAGACGAGAAAGTGCAGGTGGACCGCATCACAGGCCATGGTGGTTTGTTCAAGACCAAGGGTGTAGGACAGCGCATCCTCGCAGCTGCCATCAACTCCCCAATCTCCGTTATGGAGACTGCTGGCGAAGGTGGTGCTTGGGGAATTGCATTGCTCGCAGGTTACCTTGTCAACAACGATGAGAAATTGAGCCTTGCCGATTATCTAGACAAAAAGGTATTTGCTGGAAACACGGGAGTGGAAATCGCTCCAACTACAGAGGACGTGGATGGTTTCGACAAGTACATCGAGACCTACAAGGCAGGCTTGGCGATAGAACAGGCCGCTGTAGCCAACAAGAAATAACAGCCAAATAGCTCTCCCGCAGATTTCATCAAGAATATTCATATTTCATAAACCCAACACCTATGGGAAAGACAGGAATTTGCGGGAGTTCTTTCCTAATGCACAAAACTTAAAAAGGGGAAAGCCCTTATCTATCCGTTATATATTAATAAACATAGAAACAAACCTATTTCGACAAAAGCAACGACATCATGAACAAAACTCTTACATCTACCCTTCTTTCGGCAATGGTTGCGCTTTCGGCACAAGCCCAAGACGTAACAGGTACAATCCATGCCCAACAAGGCAACCAGAAGATTCACAAGGAAATCTATGGTCAGTTTGCCGAGCACCTCGGTAGCTGTATCTATGGCGGTCTATGGGTGGGACCAGAATCACAAATTCCCAACACACAAGGCTACCGCAACGATGTACTCCAAGCCCTCAAAGACCTGAATGTGCCTGTGTTAAGATGGCCTGGAGGCTGTTTTGCCGATGAGTACCATTGGATGGACGGCATCGGTCCGCGTGAAAACAGACCCAAGATGCAGAACAACAACTGGGGAGGCACCATCGAAGACAACTCCTTTGGCACCCATGAGTTCCTCAACCTCTGCGAACTGATAGGTTGCGAACCATATATCAGTGGCAACGTAGGCTCAGGAACCGTAGAAGAACTTGCCAAGTGGGTAGAGTACATGACTAGCGACGGTGACACACCGATGGCGAAGCTCCGCAGGCAGAACGGCAGAGACAAGGCTTGGAAAGTGAAGTATCTCGGGGTTGGCAACGAGAGCTGGGGATGCGGTGGAAACATGCGCCCAGAATACTACTCCGACCTTTTCCGCCGCTACTCCGTATATTGCCGTAACTACGACGGCAATGAACTATACAAGATTGCCTCGGGTGCCAGCGACTACGACTACAACTGGACGAAAGTACTGATGGACCGCGTGGGCCATAGAGCCAATGGTGTTTCTCTACATTATTATACTGTGACAGGATGGAGTGGGAGCAAAGGCTCCGCCACCAAGTTTGACAAAGACGATTACTATTGGACTATGGGCAAATGCCTAGGCATTGAGGATGTCATCAAGAAACACGAGGCCATCATGGACAAGACAGACCCGAAGAAACAAATCGGTCTCTTGGTGGATGAATGGGGTACTTGGTGGGACGAGGAGCCCGGCACCATCAAAGGACATCTCTATCAGCAGAACTCCATGCGCGACGCCTTTGTTGCCGCCCTCTCACTCAATGTGTTCCACCGCCACTGCGACAGGATCCGTATGTGCAACATCGCACAAGTGGTCAACGTGCTTCAGTCAATGATACTGACAGACACCAAGGGAACTGGACACATGGTGCTTACACCAACCTACCATGTATTCAATATGTACAAAGATTTCCAAGAGGCAACCTACTTGCCTATGGACGTGAAGTGCGACTCCATGGACGTTCGTGGAGACAGTCATGCCAAAAACGGGCGCAAGATACCGTTGGTATCTACATCTGCGGCCAAGAAGTCCGATGGCACCATCGTACTCTCCCTTGCCAATGTAAGCCTCGACAAAGCACAAGAAGTATCTTTATCTCTTGACGGAACAGCAGCCAAGACCGTAGCCGGCGAAATGCTCACCTGCAAATCAATAGCCGACTACAACGACTTCGAGCACCCTGAAACCGTGAAACCTTCGGCTTTCAAGGATGCAAAAATCAAGAAAAACGTACTAAAGGTAAAGATTCCTGCAAAATCTATCGTTGTTTTGAAAATTAAGTAGTATATTTGTAGGGTCAATGACAAACTGCAAACGATTTTAGCTCCATTTAGATAAAGAAATAAAGAAAATAAACAAAATAAAACATTAGTGATTATGAACGACATTAAAGTGATGAATCATGCAGCCGACAACATTCGTATCTTGGCTGCCTCTATGGTTGAAAAAGCAAACTCTGGTCACCCAGGCGGTGCCATGGGTGGTGCAGACTTCATCAACGTACTCTTCTCCGAGTTCTTGGTATATGACCCAGCAGACCCGACATGGACAGGACGTGACCGTTTCTTCCTCGACCCAGGTCACATGAGCCCAATGCTCTATGCAGGTTTGGCCATGCGTGGTTTCTTCTCTATGGAAGACCTGCAGCAGTTCCGCCAGTGGGGTTCAATCACTCCAGGACACCCAGAACTTGACGTAGCTCGTGGCATTGAGAACTCATCTGGTCCTCTCGGCCAAGGCCATGCCATTGCCGCCGGTGCAGCAGTAGCGGAGAAGTTCCTGGAGGCTCGCCTGGGTTCCACGATGATGCAGCACAAGATTTACGCATACATCTCAGATGGTGCCGTAGAGGAGGAAATTTCACAGGGTGTAGGTCGTATCGCCGGTACACTTGGACTGAATAACCTCATCATGTTCTACGACTCCAATGACATCCAGCTCTCTACCGAGACTGCAGTCGTAATGAAAGAGGACACAGAGATGAAGTACAAGGCTTGGGGCTGGAACGTCATCAAGATTAACGGCAACGATGTTACCCAGATTCGTGAAGCCCTGACCGCAGCACAGAAAGAGACAGAACGTCCTACCCTCATCATCGGCAAGACCATCATGGGCAAGGGTGCTCTCCGTGCAGACGGTACCAGCTATGAGGCTTGCATCAACACTCATGGTGCCCCTCTCGGCGGTGACGCTTATACCAACACTATCAACCATCTTGGCGGTGACCCGACCAACCCATTCGTTATCTTCGACGACGTGAAGGAAATCTACGCCAAGCGTGCTGAAGAACTGAAGGGCATCGTGGCTGAGCGCAAGGCGGCAGAGGCAGAATGGCGCAAGGCTAATCCAGAGAAGAGTACCCAGATGGACGAGTGGTTCTCAGGCAAGGCTCCTCAGGTAGATTGGAGCAAGGTAGAGCAGAAGGCAGGTTCTGCCACCCGTGCCGCCTCAGCAACTTGCTTGGGCGCATTGGCAGAGCAGGTTCCTAACATGATTTGCGCTTCAGCCGACCTTTCCAACTCTGACAAGACCGACGGTTTCTTGAAGAAGACCAAGAGCATCGTTCGCGGTGATTTCTCTGGCGCATTCTTCCAGGCAGGTGTTGCAGAGTTGACCATGGCAGATATGTGTATCGGTATGATGCTCCACGGAGGTGTCGTTGCAGCCATGGGTACATTCTTCGTATTCTCCGACTACATGAAGCCAGCCGTTCGTATCGCAGCCCTGATGCAGGTGCCCGTGAAGTTCATCTGGACACACGATGCCTTCCGCGTGGGCGAGGACGGTCCTACTCATGAGCCAGTGGAGCAAGAAGCACAGATCCGCTTGATGGAGAAGTTGAAGAACCATGCAGGCGAAGACAGCGTACGTGTATTCCGCCCTGCCGATGCTGACGAGACAACCGTTTGCTGGAAGCTCGCCATGGAGAACACAGCCACTCCTACCGCACTCATCTTCTCTCGCCAGGGCATTGCCAAGTTGCCAGACGGAACAGACTACGAACAGGCTGCCAAGGGTGCCTACATCGTGGCAGGAAGCGATGAGAACCCAGATGTGATTTTGGTGGCAAGCGGTTCCGAGGTTTCTACCTTGGAAGCTGGTACAGAGGCTTTGCGCAAGGATGGCATCAAGGTACGTGTGGTAAGTGCTCCTTCAGAGGGCTTGTTCCGCAGACAGAGCAAGGAATACCAAGAGAGCGTATTGCCAAAGAACGCTAAGATATTCGGCATGACGGCAGGGCTTCCTGTCACATTACAGGGGCTTGTAGGTGCAAATGGCAAGGTATTCGGCATGGAGAGCTTCGGTTTTTCTGCTCCTTACAAGGTGCTTGACGAGAAACTGGGCTACACGGGTGAGAACGTGTATAAGCAGGTCAAGGCTTTCTTGGCAGAGGAATAATATATATACATATTTATTAACCTTGTGAAGTAAAGAAGATACCCAAGAGTCGAAGCTATGGAATTCTTCACTCTTCACTCTTCGTTCTTCACTCTTAAACGTAAGTATTATGGAAGTAAAGACAGTAGGTTTGGCAAGCGACCATGCAGGTTTCCCTATGAAGCAGTTTGTGTTGCAGTATTTGGAGAAAAAGGGCTACCCTGTAAAGGACTATGGCACATATAGCGACGAGAGTGTTGACTATCCCGACTTCGCCCATCCTTTGGCAGAGGGCATCGAAAGTGGTGAGGTTTACCCTGGCATTGGCATCTGTGGCAGTGGCGAGGGTATGGCCATGACTCTCAACAAGCACCAGGGCGTGCGTGCCGGATTGGTATGGAACAAAGATGTTGCCCAGCTCATCCGCCAGCACAACGATGCCAATGTCATCGTACTTCCCGGACGTTTCATTGACAACAAGACTGCCGAGGCTATCCTCGACGAATTCTTTAGCGCAACCTTCGAGGGCGGTCGCCATGAGCGCCGCGTCAATAAGATACCTGTACAGAAGTAAGCGAGAAACTGTCATAACAAGGTCGGAAAGTCTGGCGGGAAAGACTGCCGTAAAGAACTCCGACTAAAAAGATTCAATTCAAGAAAAGAAAGTGAAATTTTTCACTTTCTTTTTTTTGTTTTCTCCATATTTTACACTATCTTTGCAGAAGATTTGCATAAAATAAAATACAAGATGGAAAATCAAAATGTCAAGATAGCCGTTGCCGGCACAGGCTATGTAGGCCTTAGCATCGCAACGCTGCTCAGCCAACACCACCAGGTGACAGCTGTGGATGTCGTTCCCGAGAAAGTGGAACTTATCAACAACCGTAAGTCGCCCATCCAGGATGACTATATAGAAAAGTACCTGGCGGAGAAAGAGCTCAACCTCACTGCCACCACCAACGGCGAAGAGGCATATAGAGATGCCGACTTCGTGGTTATCGCAACCCCTACCAACTATGACCCGGTGAAGAACTACTTCGACACCTCTCACGTGGAAGAAGTCATCGAACTGGTGATGAAGGTAAATCCCCATGCCATCATGGTCATCAAAAGCACCATCCCCGTGGGCTATACCGAGGGCGTACGCCGCAAGTTCAACTGTGACAACATCATCTTCGCCCCCGAGTTCCTGCGCGAGAGCAAAGCCTTGTACGACAACCTCTACCCCAGCCGCATCATCGTAGGGCGTCCCAAGGATGACGAACGGTTGGATAAGGCGGCACATACCTTTGCCGAGCTTCTACAGGAGGGTGCCATCAAAGAGAACATTGACATACTCTTCATGGGGCTGACCGAGGCAGAGGCGGTGAAACTCTTCGCCAACACTTACCTCGCCCTGCGAGTGAGCTACTTCAACGAGCTTGACACTTACGCAGAGATGAAGGGCCTTGACACCAAGGCTATCATCGATGGTGTCGGCCTGGACCCACGCATCGGAACGTTCTACAACAACCCATCATTCGGCTACGGCGGCTACTGTCTGCCAAAGGATACCAAGCAGTTGCTCGCCAATTATGATGACGTACCAGAGAATCTCATCCAGGCGATTGTGGATAGTAACCGCACCCGGAAAGACTTCATCGCCGACCGAGTACTCAACATGGCGGGCTATTACGACTACGCCAACCAAAACGACTACCATGCCGAAGAGGAGAAGCCCTGCACCATCGGTGTGTACCGACTCACGATGAAATCAAACTCCGATAACTTCCGCCAGAGCAGCATCCAGGGTGTGATGAAACGTATCAAGGCAAAGGGAGCGCAAGTCATCATTTACGAACCAACGCTTGAGGATGGTGCCACTTTCTTTGGAAGCCGAGTAGTAAACGACCTAGAAAAGTTTAAGGTCCAAAGTCAAGCCATCATCGCCAACCGCTACGACAAATGTCTGGACGATGTAGCTGACAAAGTTTATACCCGAGACATTTTCAGGAGAGACTAAGCCTTTTCAAATTAAGAGATGGGAGTTTTCCCGCTCAACTTTATTTTTATAAAAAGTATTTAAATAAATAAGAGACAAATGGCAAAATTAGTAATCAATTCCTACGAGGAATTTGCTGCTCGCCTCGGCGAGAAGCTAGGAGAGTCAGAGTGGTTGCAGATAGACCAAGACCGCATCAACAAGTTTGCTGACGCCACCCTCGATCCACAATGGATCCACGTGGACGTGGAACGCGCCAAGGTGGAAAGTCCTTACCACAGCACCATCGCACACGGTTACCTCACACTCTCGGTGCTCCCCTACCTTTGGCAGCAGATTTTGGAGGTGAACAACCTCAAGATGCTCGTCAACTATGGCATGGACAAGATGAAGTTCGGTCAGCCTGTGATTACAGGGTCACGCATCCGCCTCGTTGCTACGCTCCACGACATCCAAAACCTTCGCGGCATCTGCAAGACCAGCATTAAGTTTGACATCGAGATAGAAGGCGAGCGCAAGCCTGCCCTCTCCGGCATAGCTTCGTTCCTCTATTATTTCAACAACTGATACTAGGTAATGGCAGCAGGAAAATGGATTGGCGGTTTCCTCGGTTTCATGGTCGGGGGACCGCTGGGTGCTCTCGCCGGACTTGCCCTAGGTTCGCTCTTCGACCATGGATTGGACGAGGTGAACCGCTCTGACGGCTACAATTATGGGGAATACGGTGACGCACAAGACAGAGGCCAAAGCTACAGCCAGCGCAACTACGAGGGGCAACGCAACAGCTTTATGTTCTCGCTCCTCGTGCTCTCTTCTTACATCATCAACGCCGATGGCAAAATCATGCATTCTGAGATGGAGGTGGTACGCCGCTTCCTCAGACAGAACTTCGGCGAGGCAGCCAAGGAACAAGGCGAGCAGATACTGCTGAAACTCTTCGAACAGCAGAAACGCATCGGTATGGCTGAGTACCGAACAGTTATACAAGACAGTTGCCACCAGATACGCAGCAACATGATGTACGAGCAGCGGCTTCAGTTGCTCAACTTCTTGGTCATCATAGCCAAGGCTGACAACATCGTTTCCCCCGAGGAGATGGTCGCGCTCAAAGAAGTTGCCGTCCACATGGGACTCACCGAAGCAGATGTGGAGCAGATGCTCAATCTCCGCAGCGGTTCTTCGTCGGCAAGCAGTCTTGACGATGCCTACAAGGTATTGGGCATCGCCCCAACGGCAACCAACGATGAGGTGAAAGCTGCCTATCGCAAGATGGCACTCAAGCACCACCCCGACAAGGTAGCTGCATTGGGTGAGGATGTACGCCGTGCTGCCGAAAAGAAATTCCAGGAAATCAATGATGCCAAGGATAGAATCTACAAGGCTAGAGGTATCTGAAATTGTTAGACTTTTTTGGGGAAAATATACGTTAAAAGGCTCAAGAGAACAAAACTCTTGAGCCTTTCTTTTATATATCTATATACCGAAATTATTCCCCTTCCTCATCACTCTTCTTCTTGCGGATGGCACGCTTACGCTTGGGCTTCTCCTCCACGGGAGCCTCCACCTTGATGCCTGCCAGCTCAGGATCGATCAATATACGACCGCAATACTCGCAAGGAATGATTTTCTTGTGCATCTTGATATCCAACTGGCGCTGTGGCGGAATCTTATTGAAGCAACCGCCACAAGCATCACGCTGCACGTAAACGATGCCCAATCCGTTGCGGGCACCCTTGCGGATACGCTTGAAGCTAGCCAACAGACGCGGCTCTATCTTCTTCTCCAAATCAAGAGCCTTCTCCTTCAGGCGCTCCTCCTCCTCACGTGTCTCCTCCATGATGTCATCAAGTTCGGCACGCTTCTCCACCAAACCTCTCTCACGGTCAGCCTTCATGGCTTGGGCACGCTCCAGGTCAGACTGTTTCTCTCCTATCTTCTGCTGACCCTCGCGAATCTTCTTGTTGCAAAGTTCGATTTCCAGCTCCTGGAATTCGATTTCCTTGCTCAACGCATCATACTCGCGGTTGCTGCTCACCATCTCAAGCTGGGAATGGTAGCGCTCCAAGCTAGCCTGCGCCTCCTGAATCTCACCCATTTTCTGGTTCACAGCTCTGTCGATCTGGTCGATGTCGCACTCGATATTCTCAATACGAGTGGCGAGACCAGCAATCTCGTCTTCCAAGTCCTGTACTTCGAGAGGCAATTCACCTCTCAACGCCTTCTTCTCATCGATGCCCGACAAGGTGGTCTGAAGCTGGAAAAGTGTTCTCAACTTCTCTTCCACTGTCAAATCTGTAGGATCTTTCTTTGCCATTTTTATCTTGTTTATTGTTTATATTATATGCATAACAACGCTCTTCTTCCAATTGCCTAAGACTATGTCCAACTTCTCACTTACAAATAGACAATCGGATTCGTGTTGATTTCCGAGACAAAGCACTTCACGCCTGGACATTCCTTCTCGATGATGCTCCGGAAAATCTCACTCGTGAACTGCTCGCTTTGGTAATGCCCGATGACACATATCTGAATTTCCTGCTCATGACCGAAGAATTCATGGTAGTGCATCTCGCCCGTAACGAAGGCATCAGCACCTGCGGCTATGGCATCATCCAGAAGGAACGAGCCTGCGCCACCACAGAGAGCCACCTTCCTGATGGGGCGGCGAAGCAGTTGGTTGCACTGCACGCACTCCACCCGAAACTGTTCTCGCAGCATCAGCACCAACTCTTCGGCAGCAACAGTCTCGCAGTATTCCCCGACAACACCATTGCCGCCCTTCACACCGCCGGCCTCTTTCTCGCCTCCAAAGAACTGGAGATTTCGCAACCCCAGTTTCTCGGCTATCTTGAAGTTCACGCCCCCCGTCGCCGCATCCATGTTGGTGTGCATGGAGACGATGGCAATGTCATTCTTGATGGCCTTGCGTACAGTGCGCTGCACATAGTTCTCATCCGCAATTCTCGCCAGTTTGCGAAAGATCAGCGGATGATGGCTCACGATGAGGTTGCATCCCTTCCGGACAGCCTCATCCACCACCTCTTCGGTCACGTCAAGACACAACAATGCCCCTGAGACTTCTACCGCCTCTGTCAATCCAACTTGCAAGCCGGCATTGTCATATCCTTCCTGCAAGGGCAGAGGCGCGTATTGTTCAAGGGCATCAACTACCTGATAAATTTTCACGCTCTTTACTATTTTGAAGTCGGGCAAGCTTATGCCGCCCATCTGTTTGGAGTGCAAAGTTAAGCATTTATCAGCAAACTTGTAGCACCAAACCATTTCGTTTAATGTTTTTTAATGAAAAAGAAAGGTGTAGGAACTAGAAAATTAGTATTTTTGCACGCATATTATACAAAACCTGTGCGTTTTTGAAAAAACTCGCACCCAACACCACGTATCGCTTATGCTACAATCACCCTTTCCCTGCGATTTTGCTCTCCCCGCCGAATGGGAGCCACAGAGTGCCGTCATGCTGACTTGGCCTCACGGAGACACCGATTGGAAACCATATCTCAGACAGATAACCAATACTTACCTGGAACTCGCTGAGGTCATCACCCGGTTCGAACACCTGCTGGTAGCTACCTCCATCCCCGAGAGTACCCGTGAAATGCTTTCCGGGCACCTCTCCACAGAGCAAATGGACCGTGTACACATCTACAAGGTAGAAAGCAACGACACGTGGGCACGCGACCATGGCCCCATCACGGTCGTTTCACGCAACAAGCGCAATTCGTTCATCGTTCCCATCCAGTTGCTCGACTTCAAGTTCAACGGTTGGGGAGAGAAGTTCGACTGGCAGAAAGACAACACCATCAACCTCCAATTGTACTACCAGGGAGCATTTGATGCCGCCCTGGAGAACCACAAAGGCTTTGTGCTCGAAGGCGGCAGCATCGAGAGCGACGGCAAGGGAACTATCTTTACCACCTCCCAATGCCTCCTTGCACCTCACCGCAACCAGCCGTTCGTGCGCGAGGACATCGACCGCCAGCTCAAGAACTTCTTCCATGCCCGGCAGGTGGTGTGGCTGGACCACGGCAACCTCGTAGGCGATGACACGGATGGACATATCGACACCATCGTGCGAGTCGCCCCCCACGACACGTTATTGTATGTGGGCTGCGATGACCCGGAAGACGAGCAGTACGAAGACTTTCAATCTCTTGAAAAACAACTACAGAGACTCTTTACATACGAGGGCTACCCCTACCGACTGCTCAAGTTGCCAATGCCAGACGCCATCTACGACGAGGGCGAACGACTCCCTGCCACATACGCCAACTTCCTCATCCTCAACGGAGCAGTGATATACCCTACCTATAACCAGCCGGAAAAGGATGAAGAGGCAAGAAGGCAGATACAGCTCGCCTTCCCCGACAGGGAAATTATCGGTGTGGATTCGCTCACCATCATCCGCCAGCACGGCAGCATCCACTGCCTCACCATGCAACTTCCCGAAGGGGCGATTAGGGAAAAGTAAAATATAAATAGGTAAAAAGAAACATGCGACTAGGAATATTACAGCTACACAATACGGCAGACGTTGCCGCCAACAAAACGCACCTTGCAGAAGGCATCATTGACCTCGCCCATCGAGGTGCGGAACTCATCGTCCTGCAGGAGTTGCACAACTCCCTCTACTTCTGCCAAGTGGAGGATGTCGATAACTTCGACCTCGCAGAGACAATCCCTGGCCCTTCGACCGATTTCTACGGCAAACTTGCCAAAGACCTGGGCATCGTCATCGTTACCTCTCTTTTCGAACGCCGCGCACCAGGACTTTACCACAACACGGCGGTAGTCATCGAGAAAGACGGGAGCATAGCGGGCAAATACCGCAAGATGCACATTCCGGACGACCCTGCTTATTATGAGAAGTTCTATTTCACCCAGGGCGACCTCGGCTTTCACCCGATACAGACCTCGGTGGGCAAGCTTGGCGTGCTCGTCTGCTGGGACCAGTGGTATCCCGAGGCAGCCCGCCTGATGGCTCTTCAGGGTGCGGAGATTCTCATCTACCCCACTGCCATCGGCTACGCCAAGTACGACACAGAGGAAGAACAGCAGCGACAACGCGAGGCTTGGACTACGGTGATGCGAGGACACGCCGTGGCCAACGGCCTGCCGGTAGTGGCCGTCAACCGGGTAGGTTTCGAGCCAGACCCCAGCGAACAGACGGGCGGCATCCAGTTCTGGGGAAGCAGTTTTGTGGCTGGGCCACAAGGTGAGCTGCATTACCGCGCAAGTGACTGTGAGGAAGAAAGTCTCGTCGTAGATATAGACATCAAGCACAGTGAGGACGTGCGCCGTTGGTGGCCGTTCCTCCGCGACCGCCGCATTGACGAATACGGCGGCATCACGAAAAGATACATCGACTAAAACAGACGGTATAGCCGAGGCTCCTCTTTCTCTTCTGGGGAAGAGGTGCTTCTTCATTTTCAGGAAAACAAAAAATAAGAGAGACAAACATAGAATCATGCAAAATCTAGAAATCATGGTGGTGCTCTTCAGCATCGTCATTTTGGGATATGTCGCCTGCAAGTTGGGTTATATGGGTGACAAGTTCGACAAAAAACTGTCATCCATCGTGGTAGATATCACCTGTCCCCTGTTGGTACTCTCATCCGTGATGGGTGACGAGCTCCCCGACCGAACGCTCATCCTACCACTCCTAGGCGTAGGATTCCTCACGTATATCCTGCTATTGGTGTTCGGATTCTGGGTCCCACGGCTCATCACGAAGAACCATGACGACCAAGGCATGATAGGTTTCGCCCTGATGTTTGCCAACGTAGGTTTCATCGGTTACCCCATCGTCTCCTCCATTTTCGGCCCGAAGGCCATCTTCTACGCCGCCCTGCTCAACATGCCCAATACCTTCTTCATCTTCACGGCAGGAGTCATGCTCATCAAGGGCGAATACAGCATCAAGCAGTTCAATCCCAAGGTACTGCTCAGTCCAGCCATGATAGGCGCATTCGTCGCCGCCCTGTTGGTAGCCTTCGGCATCCATACCCCCGACATCATCGCACGCCCCGTGACCATGGTGGGCAACATCACGGTACCGGCAGCCCTGATGATTATCGGCAGTTCGATGGCGAAGTTGCCCATCAAGGAAATCATCGGCAGCCCGAAGGTCTATGTTTCCGCCGTGCTCCGCCTGGCAGTCGTCCCACTGAGCCTCTACTACCTCTTCAAGGCGTGCGGAGTGAGTCCGCTCATCAACGATGTCAACACGGTGGTCATCGCCATGCCCGTGGCAAGCTTCGGCACGATGTTCTGTCTCAAGTATGGCAGAAATCCGTCACTCATCACCGAGATGACGTTCATCACCACCCTGGGAAGCATCATTACCATACCGCTCATCACCCTACTCTTCACATAGAAATTACCCTATTTGTTTTCTTTGTTCTCCACCCATACCTTGTGCGAGCCACTGCCCATGCACCTCAAAGGCGCATCATCCCGAGACGTTATCCTCCGCAGTTCCCTCGATGCCGACGAACGGCTCAACTGGTTGAGAGAGGCATAGTCTGTGAGGGAGATGAAGCCATGCCTGCGAATCACCGCCAAGGCGCGGTCTATGCGCTCCTGCTCCGTATAGCAGGACGGCCGTATCTCATTCACACCACCCTGCGAACGGTTCAGGTCTCCGTCTTGGTTGAGTTTCCTCACCAGGTAGTCGGACACCTTGAAGTTTACCCCACGTACCTTCACCTTACGATAGTTCTTCTTGTCGTATTCGTCCAGCATTTCATTAGGCTTGTCATCGTCGAAGCAGAGGGAGGGCGTGAACCTGCCGACGTTGTCAATGGCGACATTATACCCCATCCCCATCAGCTCAACCATCACGTCAGCCAAGTCTGTAAGCACAGCCTTGGTGATGCTCTGCGATATGGTAGGATTGCAAACGTGCATCCGCTTGATGATGTCATCGGTGTTCATCGTGCGGTTGGGCACGAACTTAGGATATACCTTGCGTTGGCCGGTATGCCCTATGTCATTCATCTCTTGCAGCCTATAATTTGCCATAGCTATCTTTTTCTTTTTGTATGTTTATAGTCAGTTATTCCAGAAGCCAAGTTCATTTATCCTAAAGCTAACAGAAAAAGTATTTTATCTTAGTAGAAACTTGCATGCCACACCGTGGCACGCAAGTTCTCAAACACGGAACTTACATTCCAATACACCGAATTTGTGTGCCACGATGCGGCACCGAACTTTTCACCTGACAAAGATACATCTTTATCCAGAGATAAAATCATTTCCATCGTACTTTTGGCAAAACTTTAAGCTTATTTAAACTTCAATGTCCTGAGGCGTAACTATTCAGCTGCCCTAATCCTATAGCATACCGTACATTGCATAAGATTGTTAATTCGGTTAACATTTTTAGGAAGCCAATA
>CAVBGK010000024.1:0-46595 GCA_963594995.1 Bacteroidaceae bacterium | reverse complement strand
TTGCTGCAAGCCCGATGAGGTTCTTAAAAATTTTCATTGTTTCGTAAGTTTAAATGTTTATAAATTATTTTAAAATATTATCCTCAATATATGCGGGTGCAAAGGTATAAATATATTGAATAATAGACAATACCTAAAAAGTATGAAATTCGGAATACTCATTTATGAGGATATAAGTGTCGCTTTCTCTAGCTTTTCATCTCAAAAATGTATATTCTAGGTATTTTTCTAGTGATTTATCATGTATTCCCATTTCATCCGATACCTAAAAGTAATGATGGAGTGACTGTCGGGCAAAATGGTAAGAGCGCCATCTGGGTTGGCAAGATGACGCTCGATATCGTGAAGGATAAATAAATACAGTCTTCGGTTACAATGAACGATTTGTTTGAATAAAAATGTACTTTAAACACCTTGGTCTCGTCTTTGCAGAACTTTACCTTGGTGCTTGTTGAGCAACAAGCACCAAGGTATAATACCATTGTGATGGCGCAGATGATTCTTTTTCGTATAGTTTATTTCTAATCTGCAATTTTCTTCCAAACTTCTTCAAACTCTTTTTCCTCTTCTTCATCATGTTTCAATTTTTTGGTTAGAAAGTAATTGAAAACAAATATGAGAATGGCGGAACTAACGGTAAATGGCCAGCTGAAGCATAATATTTGACAATAGAAGTAGCAGTCATAAAGAAAGAAATCAAGCACATTTATAGAGCCATAGTCACATGAAATCAAATATATAGAGTGAGGCAATAATATAAGCAGCATGGGAAGCAACAGTGCAGATACGACCATGACGTATGATATAGACCGCCATTGTAGTTCTTTGTTTCTTCTCCAGGCAATCAAGGCGGAGCCAAAGCCAAGTACAGCACCGATAAGGGTAAGAAATGTACGAGGCCAAAATGATGATCCTCCTGCCAGAAGAACAAAGGGCAGCATCATCGCAGCGCCACATAGTGTCCAAAAACCGAGAAAACGGTAGCATAAAGGTTGTTTGATTTTCATCTTCTGTTCTTTTATTGTTGTAAATGTTTTATCTCACACTTAAAGGTTTGGTGCTCCAATTCTAGAATCAATTCTTTAGGAACAATATGTGAGTCTATTATATAAACTGCATTTATACATCGGGTACTGTCTGGAAAAGACTTAAATTCCGTCAAGTCTCCTTTGATACGGTTTAAGATGCCTTTAAAATTTGAGATTTTTGTCCAATTGTATTCGCTGTCTAATTTTGATTCGTCGTATTGCCAAGATTGTCTTTCAACCATAACGCAATCGAATGAATCAGTTATTTGAGAGCCGTCTTTGTCTTTGATGGAAATCTGTTTAATAGAATCAACGATGCCATTAGGATAACCTCGCATAGAATAGTTCACGGTTCTGAAATCACAATCTTGGAGTTTAATTGACAAGATATATTTTTTCGTACTGGAGGAATCCTTCCCAAAGGCAATTTGGCACATGCTGACATCTTTTATTTTGAAACTGAAAGGATACCGCCAAGTATGCACACTTTGGTAATGTATATGTGCGGCAAAGACTATTCCAATGAGTATCGCCATGACGATTAAAAAAGATCTTGCTTTCATTTTTACCAACAATTTTTTACATGAATAAAATTTTCAGGTGTGGTCAAAGCCTCAAACTTGAGTGTTAAAGGCGTGTTGTTGACCTTGCATGTTATGTCATCCGAAGCGTCAAGCTTTAAAGTGACAGTTGTTGGTAACTTTTTACCTTTATAAGCCAAGAATGTGCAATAATAGTGATAGTTTGATGTATCTAACTTAGGTAGCCATATGACATCAGTATTTAACTCATTGACGGTATCTGCAACATTTTCTAAGTTTGTAACAGGAAAGCACTTTAGGTTATTGTATAGTGTGTCCTTGCAGGTAAAACCGAGTTCGCCATAAGCCATATTTTGATAATGGCGAATACCTCTAAGTTTTTCTGATATGTCAAGAGAATCTTTGTCAAAGACTTCTACGCCTTTTATCTTGCTACAAATACCACCAAAATATGCTTTTGTAGCAATAATGTGTGTGCCAACTGCTGCATCTTCAAGTCTTATGACAAGAAGGTAATGGGTTGTTGGGGGAGAGACTAGGCTATCTCCTTCCCCTAATCCTGCAAGTTTTACTCGTTGGATTTTTATATCGACAGCATTGTATTTAAATGGTCCTGTACTTCTTTGGCTATATACATATATGACAAATGTAAGTAGAGACAAGCCCACTATACCAAATGCGCTTGTTCGTATAATCTTATGATAATTTGATGTGTTCATATCATTAATAATCTATGTTAAACGAAGAACCTTTTGCTACGACTCCCTTGAACTTCAATTGTATAGGAGTATTGTTGATTGTATAATTGATGATTTTGGAATCATTTTTTAGTGTTATTTTTTGAGGAACTTCTGTTCCTGTGTAAGATAATAAAACTCTATAAAGGTATTCTTTGGCAAAATATGCATAATCGCATTTGTCAATATTTTCAGGTAATCTGTTTATTAGGTCTGGAAGCTTTGAAAAGGAGTCAATAGGGAAGCATGAAGTATTTCCATAATTTAAAATCTCAATCCCAAGCATTTTATAAGGAATCTTGTTGTAGCAGCAAATACCTTTCATTTGCGTTGAAGCATCAGTTCCTTTATCTGTGTTTATTTTTATAAAATTAATCTTATTTGAAATGCTACCTTTGCAATAAGTTTTTTTGAATATTTCATCAAAAAAGGATGTATCTTGTAATTTTATAGTCATCAGATAAAATCTTGTTTTTGATGATTCTGTGTCAGAACTATTTGCGCTTAAATCAGGACTAACTACTTCTTGCATTTCTATTTGTAAAATGCAATACTGTGTAGAGAAAACAGTCTTTCCCCCATTTACAAAAAAGTAGATGGGGAAAACGACAATAAAAGCTAATAATATAATAAGTATTCTTTTAATCTTCATTTTTTTCTATTTTTCTGTTTGTTATGTTACACTTTATCATCTTTCCATTCTCGGATTGGATAAATAGCTCTTTCGGATGTATATCCTTAGATGTCCTAAACACGACATTCATATTTGTGATGCTATCCTTGGATAATCTAGGAAGCCGATATAGGTTGGAGGTAGCACTATTTAAAAACGTCTTGACATCAGAAAGTGATTCCCAATTATCGCCCTTCCAGCCAACATTCTTGTAATTTTCATTTAATTCAACATCTACACAATGCAAGCTATCTGCAACATTTTTGTTGTTAACGTCTTTCACATAGATGGAATCCACCTTTATAAGGATTCCATGTATATAAGGCTCTATTCTTGCAAATATTATTTCTTGGTTGCAATCCTTGAGTTGTATGGATAACATGTAATATGCCGAATCTCCCTTGCTGACATGTGATATAGGGGATATAGAGACCTTTTCTATTTTAAAGTTTCTTGGATGTATATTGCGGTGAGAACTATACCAACTTGAGCCGATGTATGCAATGGCAACAAGCAAAAAAGTCAATATGATTTTCTTCATTTTAGTCCAATTTTAAATAATTTGGCAACGCCTGTTCTGATAGGATTGTGTGAAATCTTCCCATTTTCACCCCAAGACCAATAAGTTAAGCTGTCATTGGTTGCACCTTGTATTTGTACATAATGGTCTGCATCTGTAAGTTCATTAGATATAAATTGACCATCTTTCTCACATACTAAGGCAATGATAAACAGAATTTGTTTGTTGTTTAAGGCTTTTTGAATATCCTTGTAGGTCGGAGAGTCTTGTACATAAACTTTTAACCCAATATTGTTGCGTAAAAAAGATGAAACACTTAACCAAAGAGTAGAAGCCTTAAAATTGCTGTTACTTATAGCAGGGTCAAAATAATAATAATACCAGTTGTTCTCTTGTGTAATGACAGTTTGGAAAATCATATCGACAGTACTTTTTCCTTTGTCTGCGCAAATTTTGTCTGTTGCAGAAAATGCTTTTAATTGGAGTTGCCATGGATCATAATAGCCATGTGCATACAATGATGTTGCTGCTTTGTCAAATTCTATAGGAAACAATTCTGCCAATAGTTTCTCTATCACAGCTGCTCCACATGTGCCATCATCACCTTGTCTAATAGAACTAGGGTCTGCAATAGTTTTGTCTAAGTCATCATAAAATTGCTCTTTGCTTATGGTTTTGCTTGGCCAAGGTGCATTCCCATTAAAATCATAATTCCGAGAATCCCTTTCTGATTGTCCATCATTTTTTGATGAAGAGTTTCCCTTGTTATTAGAGATACCACCACTTCCGCCTGTTGAAAGATTGTTATCTGGTTGGTCTGGTTTTGGCTTCCAATTAGATTCTTCCTCATCTTTAGGCATTAGGTTACAATGATGAAATTTTATCAAGTCGCAATCCATAGAGTTCTGACAATACTTGCAAGCTGTTATGCAAACATCTGGAAGCTGAGACTCTGGGCATGGTGTCATGGAGAAATACATATCACCATTGTCATTCTCACAAGGATAATATGTAATATTCTCACTGCCCATGCTTTGTGCTCTAGCACCTTGAAGTCCCATGATAATATGATTGTTTGTTACTATTGGCAACAAATTTAATAAAAAAGCGAATATAAGCAATATCTTTTTCATATTTTTTCTATTTTTTTGTTATAATAGACCTTAAAATCTGCTTGCCAGCCTTAATGTTAAGGACATAATCTCCTTTGCCTAGTTTAGGAGAAATGCTGATGCTATGCTTGCCTTCCTCCAAAGTTCCTAGCTTGATAATCTGAAGAAGCATACCCGACTGATTGAAGAAACGAGCCACCACATTCTCTGATTTTTCTTGAAGCTCAAATGTAGCGGTGAAACTATCAGTGAAAGGACTTGGACTTACTGTTATTCGTGTGAACTTCTTGGCCTCCTCGGCATCTAAAGTAGTATTATTCTTGCTTTTTTTGTAGAGTAACAGACTGATAGGTCGCTCAGGCTCTTGTAACAATAGTGAATAGAGTGATAGACTGCCGCTGATGGTATTGTCACTTAATTGAAGCTGGATATTCTTGACCAAATAATCCACTCCCTCGTTAGTTCCTGTATATCTTTCCTTGAGATTGATATGCGAATCGTTGAACTTCAAGGATCCCAAACTGTCAATGCTGGCAAGAAAAGAAATGCTCTGTTTGGCTACTACCATTTGGCAAGCCACCTTGTCTTTTACCTTTTGTATGGTCATAATTATAGGTTTTTCACCTAGAACGAACTGGTTACTCCAGTCATGCAGTATCATGTAGCCTTGGTATTTGCCAAGGACATTTGCCATGCTTTGAGAGGTATAGTTCGTGGATGGTTCTACATGATGAGCGTAATCATTGTCTGATACAGCTTCGTCTTGATTGTTCTCAGGCTTCTCTCTATTCAATTCTTCCCATGCAGCCATGTTTCCGAGTTCTCCTGCACGTTTGAGATAGAATGTAGCACGTTCCTCGTCCTTGTCTGTTCCATATCCATTTCTTAGGCATAACCCTAACATATATAAGGCTGGTGAACAGTCGTGGTCGGCTGCTATGTGGAAATATTCCATTGCTTTCTTATAATCCTGTGTGCATCCTAGTCCTTTATAAAGCATGAATCCCAAGTCATAGCTGCACATGACAGAGCCATTGTCTGCACCGAATTTGAACCAATGGCAAGCTTGCTCGAAGTTCTGGCATACTCCAGAAACACCATTCTTGTACATCATACCAAGATTATGGTAAGACTCGACATTGCCATTCTCTCCTGCCTTGGACAAGTAATGGATGGCTTTCACTGTATCAACATCTGTACCAACACCATACATGTAGGCCATTCCAAGTGCATTCAGCGCATAGGTATTTCCTTTGTCTGCCTTTGTCTTTAGGTACTTGAAGGCTTCTTGCTTGGTGATTTGTGCATTGATCCCTTTCAAGGCATTGACAGCCTCTGTGATATTGTCAATGTTCCCGCTTTGGGAAAACAGACTCATAGGAAAAACCAGAGAAAGTATAGTTGCAAATACCAACATTTCCTTTCTCACCATATAGATATTTATATTAAATAGTTTCATAATTACCAGATAAATTCATTACCAACATTCTTTTTCTCTACACGCTTTTTATTTTCGAGACCTTCAAGCAGTCTAATTACATAAGGTTGGTGCTTATGTATCTCTTCCAAGTTCTTAACTCTTAGGTCTTCTTGATATTTATATAGTTCGTTGACCATGTTCACCTTGACGAAATATTGATAGGCTTGTGGATAATCCGTTGCGCTATCTAATTCTATGTCTAAGTTGGCCTCCTGTAGCTTCTTCCATGCAGTTTTAAGGTCATAGTTTATCTCGTCGAGATTTTTCAGTTCGAAGAATCCTGACAATTGTTTCTTGCTTAAAACTTTCTGCAAAAAATCCATTTCCTCGTTCCATACATTCGTGCGAGGATTCTTTTCTAACAGACGGACCATGTCTAGTGCCTTTTCTTGCAATTTGTGCATTTGCTTTTTAGTGCAAAAACCTCGGTTGCAAAGGCAAAGGGCATAGCCTAAGTTCTCTCCCGAAATGTTGTTGTATGGGATAAGAATGAGGTTGATGGAGTCTTGGTAGGCACTATCAACTTGCATCTTAATCTTTACTCTCTCCAAGGCAGAAGTCGCCGTCTGGCAAGCGATGGATTTTGTGTGCTCTCTGTTGATAATAAGTTGCTTTAATTGGTTGGTTGCAAACTTTGGAACAGTATATCTCATACAGTATTCCAAATAAGTTTCTTCCGCATCAGTAGAAGATTGGGCGGAAACTTGAATGACACTTGCCAAAAGGAAAAGTGTCAGAAGAATTAGTTTTTTCATTTTCATGTTACTTAATTTTTATAGTTTAACTTGTATAGTTGGGCTGCTCTTTTTATGGAGTCAGCTTCCTTGCCAGGAATTTTGATTTTAGTCTTTATGATTTTGTTGGCATACTGCATAGCATGAACTCGGTCGTGCAGCATCGAGTAAGTTTCCAATAAGCAGTATTTGGGTCTTAGCAGGTTAGGCTGCATGTATTCCCATGTAGCCATGGCTTGAATGGCTTTTTGATATTCTCCATTTCCCATATAGGCTTGCCATAGCAAATAATAGATGCTAGGTGAAGATGAGTACTTACTGGCTCTTTTCAAAGAAAGAATAGCCGGTGGATAGTCTTTGCTTAACAAGTAATTCCGCCCCATAGTTGTATAAAAGGCTTCGGAAGTTCCGATGTCATTTCTTAGGGACTCCAGTTGCTCGTTTTCAACAGAAATTCCCTTTTGTACAAAATGACACAATGGGGTTAGCTGTATTTGGGCACTTGTCATAGTTACAGTATGGATTGCTAGCGACAGTCCCAATGCTCCAAGGATAATACAACTACACTTGTGAGATGTTAGACGAGGTTGTAATTGGCTTGGCACTTTTGCTGACATCAAATATCCAAAGAAACTCATAAGCAATAGCCAAACACCAACTGAGGTATAGACGAAATTCATGGTAGCCATAAATCCCAAACTGAGGCATACTAGAAAGATTTTTCTCTGCTTTTGGATATAAGCACGTCTTAATATCAAAGCAAATAGACCTATATAGAAGGCAAATCCCATGAAGCCACCTTCAACGGTAGATTCTAAATAATCATTATATGGCATAGCCACAAAGCTAGCTACATTAGACTCTGTGTTGTTTCCATGCCCTTGTTGGAAATATGCACTTTGTTGCAGGTTGTAGGTTTTCTCAAACAGACCGTATCCATATCCTTTGGGATTTTGTTCAACTAGTTCTAGGGTATTTTTCCAAATGAGCATTCTTCCCTGGCTGGAGTCATATTTAAGATAAAACGCTCCCAGGGTAGCATCACCAAACAATGCGAAAAGGCAAAATATACAAAGATAGTATCTGCTCCTCGTTAGATGTCTTGATTTTATCCACCTTATTATATATATGGTAAGAATTACAGCAAGTCCTAGCCAAGCAGTCCTGCATTGTAAGAGTGCAATAGCTCCTATTGATGCCACTAGAACTACTATATAATATTTTCGATGGTGAAATGCCAAAATGCGTTCTGCCAAGATAACGCAAGTGCTAGTTAGATATATGGCAGTGGATGATGGGTTTTCATATAAGCCTGTTATCGTAAAGAAAGGATTTGACGAATTAATCCATCCGAAAAATTGGAGATATACACAACAAACATTTATGAAGAGTAGTAATAAAAGAGCATTCTCCACTTGATTCCATGTAAAGAGTTTGGTACTTAGGCATATTGCGATGGTCATAGCATATAATATGGAACTGATGAGATACCATACTCTATAGTCATCAGAATCCTCTAAAATATGATGAAGTATCAAAATGTAGGCAATCCAGACAAAGCAAAAGGCAAATGCCATTTGGTTGTAATGTGGCTTCTTGTGAAAAGTCAAAATGCCAACGGTTAATATGGATAATGCAATAAATACCTCTGGCAATAATGAATAAGACAATGAAGGATAGACAAATAAATGCGTGTCAAAGAATGCGAAAACTGCAATGAATAGCAAAGCAATTTTCACAAACTTACCACCAAATTTGTTTGTTATTCTCATAAGTGAATATTCTTTCTTCATTTCCTTTTGTTAGATTTCTGAGGAGGTATAAACCTCCTGTGGGAACATTGTTAAAAAGAAGTTTGTTCTCAGAAGCCGTCTTCTCTTCAAGGACTTTCCAAGTTCCTCCATCATAGCATTCCAACCGATACAAATCACCGATTTCGATACTATTGCCATCGTTCCGTGGCATGTATTTTATTTTAGAAATTTTAGACGGTGAAGGTAACTTTATACCAACCCAGTTGCCATCAGGATTTGCACTGTTGAATCCTGTAAGTACATTTCCGTCAAAGACAGTTTCTTTTCCTTGATTAGCAAGTCCGTCTGTACCGATGATTTCTCCATGTAATTTTATCCCTTCAGTATCATAGAACTCTAGTTCATTGATGTTGCCATAAGAGTTCTTGGGGCTTAGGTAGCGCAGATATTTAAATGTATTCTTACAGTTTATAATCTGCTCACACCAATTTCCCTCTGTCATGCCATCATGTACAAAGAAAGTATAGGCATCGGAAAAGTCTGGCTTGTTGCTACCTTGGAATTTGCCAAAACTCATTCTGAAATTAAAGAAGTCTTCTTTGCCAAAGAAAGGATATTTTCTTAGCAAAGTCATCGCTTGTCTTTTTGAATGATTTACCTTGACTTCTCTGATTTGCCCTTGGTGAGTAACGATGAAAGGGTTGGCGATAGGAACGATTTTCCCATTTCCCCAATAACCAATAGAATATAAAATATTCCTTCCCATAGACTTGAAAAAAGCTTTTCCGTTGGTCACTTTGCTATAATCTACAGGATACCAATCGGTTTTGTCGAACACGCATATATATACGATGTCATGCTTTTCTAAACCGAAAGGTATTGTGCGTTCAATATCTGTAGTAGGACAATAATCTTTTGTTACATCTATGAATTTAGGCGTTTGGAACAAAGAAGGCTTGCTCTTTTCTAAGTTTAAGTCGGTCGCAATCTGTTGATTTAATTGAAATTGCCTACGATAAACTTTAGGTTTAAGATAGTTATGGAAATATTGCATAGTATCACCTGGGGCACATCCCATATAAAATGGGGTGGATTTTTCTTGGGACATAATCAATGCACTCCATGAATGTGAGTTAGTTCTATTGCCCCAATGTGGTGTGAAGTCAATACTTGTAGGAATTCCTAAATATCTTGATAATGCGACAACATAAGTGGCTTCTTCTTGGCAAGTTCCAGTTCTATATTTGCATAGAGTTGATAAACTTGGGGGCAAGATGCTGCCACTTGCTATATACTCAAACTGATCCATCACGTCTGTGACTTTTAATGCAGCTGAGGCTGCATTGTGCAGATGAAATAGGGTAGTTGTTTGTGCTGGCTTCTTTGGTGTGGGCAATATTTGCCAATGTTGACAGTTTTGGCCGTTATAGACGTTTTGTACAAGTACTTCTTTCCCTGTGCTCTTGTCCAGCTGAGACTCCCAACATAAGCCAGAATCCTTGTTTATGATTTTATAAAGTTCTTTTCCTATGGGAATTATCACCCATTTTTGATGATTACCTCTTAGATAATCATATCTTGCCAATTCGTTTCTCGGCTCAAGGCTTACCCAACGATTTTCAATACAAGTAGTATTGTCATTCTTAGGCGAAATTTTCCAACAAGGATAACCAAGATACTCAAACTGGAGTTGTAAAGACTTATCATCTAACCAGCCATTTTTCAGCTCAATAGGTTGCAACAACGAATAGGATAAGGTATCAAGAGATATGAAATTCCCAGTCTCTTGATTTTTAATCTTATAAAGGTGTTGTGAAAAGTCTATGGTATTTTTAGCCTCTAGCTTTTCGTAAGTGGATAGTTCCATGAAGTCTAGTAGCATATTGCCTTGTAACAATTCAACGCAAAGTTCGTTTTCTCCTTCTTTGAGATGAATAGGAATCCCAAAATGTGTTCTTTGGAAATGATGCTTGGATGCTGTTTGTTTTAGATGGCATTCTTTTATGACATTTCCGTTTAGGTAGATGCAAATTTTAGTGCTATCAGATTTTGAACTATATTGTAGATTGATAAGCTTGTCTGTCGGAATGTCAGTGGAAAGTTTAAACGTCACTTTGGCATTTGGGGTATTTAAAGACATAGCAACTCCTTTGACAGCCCCCATTTCATGAGTGCTTTCTGAATTATTAGATAGGATAGCTTGGGAATAGTCATAACGGATGCCATGGTTGCTCCAAAAGCAATTTTTGTTCAGGTATGGATATTCTGTATCTATAGTACGATGCCAATTGCTTAATGTTTCATTTGCAATACGATATGGGAGAACATAATTGAAAAAATCGTTCTTGGAATATTCTTTAGACCAAGTTTGTTTTCTCCAATTATCTACAGTTTCATTGACGTATTTTGTCAAAAAGTCTGCATTGATGGTCTGTATGTCGGGAATAGCTTTCCATGTACTTTTGTCTATGTTTTTCGATAGTTGGAAATACTCTTGAGTTCTGAGTTCCTTTGGCATACTTGCGATTTCCTTGCATGCTTTTTCGTATTCCTCTATATTATCACCATAAATAGAGAAATTATATGGCATGTTTTGGATTAAGAATAATGCAGATTCATATTTTAGAGAATCTGCGTTGTTCTTAAAATACATGAGTACTTTTTCAAGCTCATGTTGATTGTTAGTTGCATGGGGATATGCAACTAACATACTATTCTTTTTGCTTGAAGAGGTAAAAATGACGCAAATCGAAAACAAAGCGGAATATATCCAAAGGCATTTGTATTTCATAATTATACGATTTGTAGTGTAAATCATATTAAAGCTCACATGTATAGGTGTTGCTTTCATTTATTATAAGCAATTCTGTGCCCTCTAGATTTTCAAATGGTAAAATGATAGTGTTGCTTATTATAAGGCAAGTATATATCATTCCCTCTTCATCTTTTAGGATGAGAGTGTACCCCATAACTGAGTTAGGAACTGTTAATGTATGATTGTTCAGGTCAACACGCAAAGGTCGCTTAGGAGCTTTGCTACTTCTGGTATCTTTTTGCTCATGGTTGTTGTTACAACTATGTAGATAGTATGGCTTTGCATTTGTTGGAGTATTACTCAAAAGCAATGCTCCCAAAATAGTTAATAGTATGTACTTTTTCATTTTTAGTTATTATTGATTTCGACAACAAAATTATAGATTTCTCTCAATAATAACTTAAATATTTGGAATAGATTATTCACAAAAGTTCATAAACCGTCTGTAAGTAAGTTGACTTTCAGACGGTTATAAAATATTCATAAAACTTCATAAGAAACTTTCTGCATTATAGTAGGCTGTGTATATATTCGTCAAAATCTTTAGCTTTTCCTACTTTTCCACAAATCTTAGACAACATTTTAAGTCGATAATTCGATATGTCAGACAAGGACGTTCCTATAAAATGACTTATTGTTGAAGGAGAAAAATAAAGTTTAACAAGAAGACAGATATGGTATTCCTTGGTGTTCAGCTTTTGCTTTAAACTGCCAAAACCATATACTTGTTTTTCAACAGTTTCTTCTAGGTTTGTCCAATCTATCTTTGTCATCTTTTCTTGTGGATGGTTCTCTAGATAAGTCAGTTTCTTGTATATTGATGACTGCTTGAGTTGACGGTCCAGTTCCAAAAGACTATGCCCTATGTTTGATTCTTCATATTTTTTGATTTCCGATTGTAACATTTGTATAGTCTCTTCTTTCTCCTTGACAAGAGTTGCTATTGTATTTTCATTCAACTCATGAAGTTTGGCTAATTCTTTTTGAGCGATATTGAGTTGTAGGATACTGTCATGATGCATTTTTTGCGCCAAAGCGATTCGTTGGTTTCTCTGTTTTATTTTTTTCCTATAAACAGAATAAAATGCACCAAAAAGCATGATGCCACTAATGACCATCACATAAATTACAGTCATCCGATGTTTGGCATTTAGTTGAGCTTCACTGGCAATTTTCTTATTTCGATTGTAATCATACATAGCCTGTGCTTGAAGTAATTGGCTCTGTCTGATCTCCATCAAGTTCGAATCATTATATACAGAACTTTGTAAAGCATATTGGGCAGCTAAAGTAGGATTGTTTGTCTTGAGATAAAATTGGGCTAATCCTTTTGTAGAAGTTGTCTTGTTACTGAAAGATTTGCTTTGCTCTAAACTTTGTGTTAGACATGAATAAGCAGAATCCATTTTCCCCACGGCTAGATAGTATAATCCTTGTTCGTAAAGTACGTAGGCATAAGCATCATCCCAATTGGTGTTGCCTTTATAATTGGTAGATCGGTATGCCTCAAAGGATTCTTTTGCTTTTCTTAGATCTCCTTTTGTCAAGAAGTAACTGAAATTACAACCCAAAGCGATGTTTGCTTCACGTTGAAATCCATGTTGCTTAAACAACTTTGCCGCATGGTTATTTATAATAATGGCGGAATCTAATTTGTTTTGGTCAGCATAAAAGGATTCCAAATTTTGATAATTTCTTATAGCATTAAGTGTATCTTTTGCTATATAAGCATATTTTACCGCTTTGTTCAAAGAGGCTAATTTTTGATAAGGAAGGCATTGCTTGGCAAACAATATTCCCATCTGGCTATATATCCTATAAAGTGTAGCATAGTCACAGTCCTTAACTGTTGTGTCAGCTTGTTCTGTAGCCTTGTTGTAATACTCTAATGCCATCGGGGCCTCATGCAAGTCTCTATATACACACCCTAATACATAATAAGCTAGCATTCTGTCGTTTGCAGAACCATGGTGCTCATAATAATCCACAACTTTTAGCATGATACTATCAGAAGTAAAGAGGCTGTCGGCTTTGTTCATAGCTTTGTGATACAACAAATGATAGCGCATTTCTTGCCTTGTTGTAAACTCCGGTAAATCAGTCTTTGCGGAATCAAGCATTTTGATGGCAGCGATTGCTGAGTCATCATCAATATTCATGATGCTATCAGCTTCTGATAAAAGTTGATTATATCTTTTATTTTCCGTGCATGAGCACAGAAATAAAAGAAGAAATATGCAAGCTCCTAAATACTTCATGCTATTCTAATTGGTTTGTATAAACCTAACGCCTCTTTTTGCGAAAGAGGCATTAGTTAATATGGGGTGTTCTGAAAGAAACGATCTTTACTCCTTGTTAGAAGAAGTATAGAGACCGATGCAAGCTCCAAGGAAACCACCGCTCTTCTGGGTGCTCAGGTTGCTGGCATCTACGCCCTTGGCTAGTAATTGCCAATTGCCACTTTCCTCTGCATAATAAAAATCATAATATCTATCATGACCTTCCACCTTGAGGCGAAGCGTGCCTGATTGGATGAAGGCTGAGGCTATCAATGCATTGTTCTTCTCGGCACGAGTCAAGGTGATGGCAGGCTTGCCATTGAGCATCGTCTTGCCCAGTACGAAGTTATGGTCTTCCTTCTGGAGCAGTGCGAGACCTGCGATGTCCTTGTCATTGCGAGGGGTGAAGTCGAGAGAGGTCTCGGCAGTGAAAGTGCCGTGCTGCTGACGTACCCAGAGCGCAGAGATAGGATCACGCTGGTAGATGTTGCCGGGCAAGAGGTTGAACTTCAACTTGCCGTCAGCTATCGTGTAACAATCTACCTTGTCCCGGAGGAACATCCAGCGTTGGTTGATAGGTGCCCATGAACCTCCTGAGGTAATGGTCTTGCCATTCTTGTCGGTTATGGTCATAGTTAGTGAAGAACTCTCAAAGTTGTCTGTGTAACTGAAGTTTCCTGAAAATTCATTCTTCTCTGCTGGTTTCAATCCAGTCTTTTCGCCTACTGAAGATATTGGAGTGTTCTTGGCGAGAATCTCTGGCCAGCCGTTCTTCCAGGTCACTGGCAGAAGATAGGTGTCTCGTCCTGTGTTGTACATATCCTGCTCGTATGGGCGGCAAGCCAAGAATACAGCCCACCAGTTGCCCTTGCCATCCTCTACCAAGTCGGCATGACCTGCGCTTGATACTGGGTCTTTGCGGTTAGGGTCTAGACCGGTACGCTGGGTTAGGATAGGGTTGTTAGGGCATTCCTCCCAAGGTCCCATCGGGTTCTTGGAACGGAGGATAACCTCGCTGTGCCACGCACCCGTACCACCCTCTGCACACATCAGGTAATAGTACTTGTCTTTCTTGAACATATGGGGACCTTCTATCCAGATGGGGTTCTTCTGCACATGAGTTCCGCCACGCAAAACCTCCTTAAAGTCGCCCTTGATGCTGTCGCCCTTTACGTCGAACTCGAAGCAGCGGATGGCACGTTGACCTTCATAATCAGCCTTGCCCACCACCGGGGCATTGTGAACGATGTATCCCTTGCCATTGTCATCGAAAAAGAAACTAGGGTCGATACCGTCTATCTTGCGCAGGTAGATGGGCTCGCTCCATCCCTTGCGAGGGTCTTTGGTTTTCACGAAGAAATTGCCTGCTCCCACGTTGGTGGTAATCATATAGAAGGTCTTGTTCTTCTTGTTGTAGCTGATGGCAGGCGCAAAGATGCCGCCCGATACGTTCTGGCCTTTCAAGGGTACTTGGGAAGGGCGGTCGAGCACATGGCCCGCTGGAGTCCAGTTGACCAAGTCCTTGCTGGTGGAGAGAGGAACGCCCGGGAAGAAGGTAAACGAGGAGTTGACAAGATAATAAGTGTCGCCCACCCGACAAATGGATGGATCAGGGTAGAAACCTGCCAATATCGGATTGTAATATTGGTGAGTCTTGTCGATATTGGCGTTAAACCGGGCATCATTGCCCGAGTACTTGAAATAGCCGAACTCGGCGGTCTGAGCTTGCGCCCCGGCGGCAAGCAACAGGGAAAGTGATAAGGTTGCTAATTTCTTCATTGTTTTTGGAATTTAAAGATTGTGTTGCAAAATTACCACTTTCCCAACGAAACAAGGCACTGATATGTAACCAACACTTTGTTGTGTGTTCCTTCGAATGAGCGATGAGTATCGGAAACTTTATTTTACTCCAGTTGCTTGCTTGGTCATATAGTCTCGTGGCGAGCACCCATACATATTCTTGAACATGGTGCTGAAACTGGCAGGGTTGGAGAATCCGCAGACATACATTACTTCCGTGACACTTTGGTGTGCCTCCTTGAGCAATTTCGCAGCTCGTTTTAACCGTATGTTTCTGATGAAACTGTGTGGTGTTTGGTTTGTCAGTTCCTTCATCTTTCTATGCAAGTGTACACGACTGATGCCTACTTCTTGGGCTATCATTTCGACGCTCAATTCTTCGTTCATCATATTCTTGTTGATGACTTCCATGATGCGATCTAGCAGGAGCTTGTCTGGTGAGTCGATCTTGACATCATCAATCTTGTCTTCTTGGCTTTCATTGCCTGTAAACTTATTTTGTAAGGTGCGGCGCACTGACAAGAGATTGAGGATGGTACGATGTAGGATGTCCATATTGAACGGCTTTACGATATAAGCGTCGGCACCTGTTTGCAAACCTGCCAATTGGTCTTCCTCACGGCTCATGGCTGTGAGCAGGATAACTGGAATGTGGTTGGTGTTGACGTTCGACTTGAGTTTGGTGCAGAGGGTTGTGCCGTCCATCTCGGGCATCATGACATCGCTGATGACAAGATGCGGTTGCTGCTTGATGATTTCAGGCAAAGCCTCCTTGCCGTTGTGGAAGATGCCAATTTGGAAGTCGGTTTTCAACTGTTCCTGTAGATATTCAAGGATGGCATCGTCATCCTCCACCAGGAAGATGCGAGGCTTTGCTCCCACGTTTTTGCTTATTGGTTTCTCATGTGTCATCTCTTCCAACAATTCTTCTCTGTCTTCTTCCGAAATGCCATTAGGCTTGTCTTCTGTCTGGAGGATTATTTCTTCTGGCTTGAGGTGCTCGTTGCCGAGTGGCAAGCGAATGACAAACTCGCTGCCGTGGGCAAAGTCTTCTCCATTCTTTCCGTTGTTGTTGTGTGCCACAATGGTTCCGTAGTGTAATTCTACGAGAGAGCGGGCAAGGTCAAGTCCGATGCCTGTGCCGACGTTATGATCCTTGGCACTTGTCGGACTTTGGTAGAAGCGTTGGAAGATGGTTTCCAACTTATCTTCTGAAATGCCGATACCATTGTCTTTGACGGAGATATAGGCATGTTTTTGGGTGTGAGTCAGTGACATGAGAATTTTCCCTCCTGTAGGGGTAAACTTGAAAGCGTTGGACAGGAGGTTCATGATAACCTTGTCGAAGTTGTTGCGGTCTATCCACAGAGGTAGGGAATCGGCATCGTGTGTGAACTTGAAGTCGATGTTCTTGGTGGCAGCTTGCTGTTTGAACAACTCGTATTCGTCCTGCATGAACGTGACCATGTCGGTCTCAGTCATGCGCATCACCATTTGTCCTTTGTCAATCTTGCGCAAGTCCATCATCTGGTTGATGAGGTGGAGGATACGCTCCGAGTTCTTGCGTATGATATCGTAGATGCCCTGTCGGTGAGGATCCTTGTCTTCCTTGATGAGTGAGAGCAACGGTGTGATGATGAGGGTGAGCGGGGTGCGGATCTCATGACTGATGTTCATGAAGAACTTTAGTTTCGCCTCGCCCATCTCCTCGGCGTGGATGTGCTGCTGCAGCAAGAGGCGGTCTTCCTCCTTGCGCTTGCGGTGCCGGATGTAGAGCACCACAAGGGCGATGAACAGCAACAGGTAGCCTAGCCTAGCCCATATGCTGGCATACCAGGCAGGGTGGATGGTGATGGTGAACTTCCTGACGCTCGATTCCCGTCCGTTGCTGACGGCTTTCACCTGGAACCGGTAGTTGCCTGGTGAGAGGTGAGAGAAGGAAATCTCGTTCTGTCCGGGCTGTATGGTGTGCCATTCCTCGCCATTGATGCTATAGGCATAGCTTATCTGCTCCACGCTGTTGTAGGAGAGTGTGGAGAGTTGGAGCAAGAAGGTGTTGTCTTCGTGCGACAGTTCGAAGTGGTCTGTATCATATACAGGTTTCTTGGTGATGGTATAGAAACCCGATTCCATGTCGGGATAGACGTTGGTATTGCCCACGATGAAGTTGGAGATGATGACATCTACCTTGCTCTTGTGTGACTTGATGGTGAGAGGGTTAAACCAGTTGATGCCTCCCGTGCCTCCCATCAGCATGAGCTTGCCGCCATTGGCGGAAAATACGGCGCCGTCGGAGAACTCGTTGCTCTGCAATCCGTTCTCTACATAATATATCTTGATGTTGCCATTCTCGGGGTTGATGCAGTTGAGCCCATGGGTCGTACCCACCCACATCCTGCCCTTGGCATCCTCTGAGATAAAGGCGATGCCATTGCTGCTCAGTCCGTTTGCTATGGTGTAACGGAGAGGGTGGGCAAGGTCTTTCGGGTCGTACACATAAATGCCCTCTTCCGTGCCATACCATATCCTGCCCTTATGGTCTGTCTGCACACAGTGGGAGAAGGAACCTTGGTTCAGGCAATTCTTGCCGAAGGTCTTGGTCCAACTGTCTGCCTTGATGTCGAGGCAGCAGAGCCCTATCGACGAGGCTACGTAAAGTTTGCCGTAGTCTTTGGAGAAAGCCAACTTTGCCAGGTAGTCGTTGGCCAAACTGTTGGCTTTGGGGTTGCTGTCGGCGTTCTTGAGCTTTTTATATTGTTTGAGGGTACCGTCGGCACGCAGGCAGACCAGACCGTTGCCCATGGTGGCAAACCAGAGGTTGCCTGTTGGGTCGCACTTGATGTCGAACACGCTGAGGTTGTTGCCCACTTTGAGATCTACGGCATGGTAGCCACCTGAAGCATCCACATAGCCCACACCATCTCGGTAGGAACCTATCCAGATGTTGCCGTTCTTGGCTTCGCAGAGTGTGAGGATGGTGGAAGGAGTATTGGTGATATGCTGTACGTTGGCAGGACTATCGTTGCTCAGTGAATAGAGACAGTCCTTGTCGGTTCCCACCCAGGTCTTGCCGTCGCCCGTTTTCAGTATGCTTGTCACGCAGTTGTCGCCGATGAGGTTGTACCTGCCCATTCGGTAGCCCATATAGCCGAAGTCGTAGTTCTTGTTGGGTTGCATGAACACTCCTTTTTGTAGCATGGTAAACCAGATGTTGCCCTGCTTGTCTTCGATGATACTGTTCACCTTGGCCTTGTTGAGGTTTACCTGGTTACTGAAGAATGGGTTGGGTGTAGTTTGGCCAGTCTTCATGTCATATACGGAGATGCCCCAGCCGTTGCTTCCGATGTATAGCAGGTCGTTGCGACTGACGAATATGTCGTCGATGTCTGGAATGTTGATGGAGTTGAGGCGTAGCAGGGTGTTGGTGCCGGCCTTCATCATATACACACCTTGTCTCTCTGTGGCAAGGATGATGTCCCCCTTATTGTCTTCCGTCAGTTGTTTGATTTTCAGATTCTGGGTGCCGGCGATGTGCTTGGTCAGTTTGCCGTCCCTTTCCTGTCGCATCAGTTTGAAGTCCTCGGTGATGAACCACACCCTTCCCAGTCGGTCTTCCATCGCCTTATATATATAGGTATAAGGATAGAGAGATCCCTTGACGGATTCGCATCGGGTGTAGTCCTTGTTGATGCGCATCATGCCATAGCCGGAGGTGCATATCCATACCTCGCCGTTGCGTAAGGTGAGAATGTGGTTGATGTAGCACTTCACCACCTTGCCGTCTCTGGTCATGGGGAGACTCTTGAACCGTGCTCCATCGTATATCATAATGCCATTGTTGGTGCCCACGATGATGTTGCCCTTCTTGTCTTTGCCCAAGCTGTTGACATAGTTGGTGCTGAAACCTTGGCAGTCTTTCTTGTCCTTGTTGAAGACGGTGAAATTGTAGCCGTCGTACATATTGAGCCCGTTTCGTGTCGCAATCCAAATGAAGCCCTTGTGGTCTTCCATCACTTGCGTGGCGAAGCTGCTCGACAGTTGGTTGTCTGTGGTGAAGAGTTTGCCGCCCTGTGCAAAGGTCTGCTGGGCGGAAAACAGAATGGCGATGAGCCATACGATGCATTTGAGAATTGCTTTCATTCCATTGAATTGATATTTTATAATTAAGAGGTTTTAAAGTTTTTATAGTGCAAAATTACGCATTTTTGTTGGAATAAACAAGTAAAAGAGGGGACTTTTTAAATCTTTTCCGTAAAATGTTACATCATATAAAGCGTATGTTTCATCTACTAAATGATAGGCAAAGTATTGGTTACGCATTGTAAAGCCGCTTTGGGAAAATAAGGGTAATTTTGCAATCGTAAAAAGTTAGGTTAGTTTAAGTTTATATAAAAATTGGATTTTATACAATTGAATTGATATAAGATCATGATTAATTGGTTTAAGGAATGGTGCGTAGTGATTACGCGCCATTTCATAATTAATAAATAAGGCAAAACTTAAAAGATATAAATATGATAAAGAATTTACTACTGACAATGATGCTGGCTGCATCCACGGGATGTTTGCAGCTGTATGCCGCCGATGACTTGCCGGCACTGAAGGTGCAAGGCAACCAGTTGGTTGATGAGAATGGTAAGGCAATCGTCTTGCATGGGGTTATGGACACCCCGAGTCCTTACTTCAATGGCAATCGTTGGGGTAACCATACGGGCGATGATATGACGGAGAAGTGTGTGGAGTATTTCGACAAGCTCTTCACGGCGATGACCGACCATAAGCAGGGAGCTTACTGTACCGTGTTCCGCCTTCATCTGGACCCTTGCTGGACCAATGCCCAGGGGGCGGCCAGTGGTTATTGGCACTACAAAGACAACCAAGGCAACTATGTGACAGGCGAGGCTGACAACAGCAATTTCTCTGAGTCGCTCTTCAAGAAATACTTGGAGACGGTTTATGTACCGATTATAGAAAAGGCGATTTCCCATGGGCTTTATGTGGTGGTACGCCCTCCTGGAGTTTGTCCTAGCGACCTCGATGTGCAGGATGCCACTATCCTGGGTACCAAGAAAACCTATCAGCAGTACTTGAAGCAAGTGTGGTGGATGTTCGCCCAGAACGAGTATGTGCAACAACATTCAGGTCAGATTTCCATCGAGTTGGCCAACGAGCCTGTCCGCATCACTGACAATGGCAAATACACCGACAATGCGATGACATCCTACTTTCAGCCCATCGTCAACTTGCTTCGCACCAATTCCAAGACCAAGGGCTTCACAGGTATCATCTGGGTTCCCGGTATGGTTTGGCAACAGGAATACAAGGGCTACTCCAAGTATCCCGTCAGTGACCCATATAACAACTTAGGCTATGCCGTTCACTGGTACCCTGGTTGGTATAGCTCCTGTGGCGGAACAAACAAGAATGTTAGAAAGGAATATGTGATGCAGAAGTTTCTGGAGAGTGTGCCTGTTGCCAAGACTTCACCTATTATCATAACGGAGATAGACTGGAGCCCATACAACATGGACGGAACTCCCCACAAGGATGAGCAGGGAAACGAAGTTTATCCCAACTATGGAACTTGGGCAACATCTTACACTTCCTCCTTTGGCCAAGAATTCAAGTATGTACACGACCAGTTGGGCAATCTCAGCATGACCCTTTCGGGTACCGCCACCTATCTGGACATCGACCAGTACCTGAAGAATCGACGTGTAACACCAGCCTTCGATGGTATGGAGGAAGCTTGTGGCAAGGCATGCTTCGACTGGTACAAGGAATGGTATGAGCAGCAAAATGGCTCGGATACGGATGGAATTGAGACAATTACGAATGATGCAGACGTGATACGCTCCACCTATTATAATATGCAGGGTCTGCGAGTGGACAAGCCCCAACGAGGTGTTTATATCGTAAAACAACTGCTGAAGAATGGAAAAATAACATCCAAAAAGGTTTGTAACATAAAATAAAAAGTTTGTAACATTGCGCAAAAGCGTTATCGGGAGATTGTACTAATTTTACAGCGCAATTCTACCTAATAAGGAATTAAAACCAAAATGAATAAACATGATTGAACAAGTGTTAACAAAAAAACGGACAGCAGCCTTATGCTTGATGGGAGCTTTCTGCAGCCTAAATGTTCAGGCGCAGAAGATTCACGTCAAGGGTAATCTTGTTGACGGGGCAGGTGAACCTCTGATAGGTGCAACTGTTAAAGTGAAAGGAAACGCCAGCCTGGGAACTATTACCGATTTTGACGGTAACTTCTTTATCGAAGTTCCTTCCGAAAACTCCACCCTCGTGTTCACATACGTAGGCATGAAAAATAGGGAATTAAAGGTTGGGAAAAGAAGAGAGTTCAAACTCACCTTGGAAGATGACAACGCCATCAATGAAGTCGTAGTGGTGGGATATGGCCAACAGAAAAAGGCTTCAGTCGTCGGATCCATTACCCAGACGACAGGTCAGACCCTTGAGCGTGCCGGTGGTGTAAGTAGCATCGGTGCAGCCTTGACTGGTAATCTGCCAGGTGTCATCACCATGGCATCTACAGGTACTCCGGGTGAGGAAGACCCAAAGATTGTGATTCGTGGCATCAGCTCTTGGAACAACAGTGATCCTCTCGTCCTCGTGGATGGTGTGGAGCGCCCGATGTCAAGTATTGATATCAGTTCTGTGCAGACCGTTTCCGTATTGAAGGATGCTTCGGCGACAGCCGTATATGGTGTGAAGGGAGCCAATGGTGTAATCTTGATTACTACAAAGCGTGGACAGGAAGGTCCTGCCCATATTGAGGCAGGTGTCAACATGACCATGAAGAAAGTTTCTCAGCTCCCCGGCAAATATGGTAGTGCCGATGCTCTCTATGTCCGTAATCAGGCAATAGAGCATGAATTGGGCTTGACCCCTGAGTCTTGGGGCAGCATCACTCCTGATGGAATCCTCGAAAAATACCGCAATCCCGGCGACGAGTACGAGCGTTATCCGAATGTGGATTGGGCAAAGGAACTCTTCCGTAATACGGGTTATTCTTACAACCCTCATGTAAATATCTCTGGCGGTACTAAGTTTGTAACTTACTTTGCAGCTGTTGATTTCTTGCACGAGGGTGATATGTTCCGCAAATTCGACAATAACCGCGGTTATAATTCGGGGTATGGTTTTAATCGTGTAAATACACGTAGTAACCTTGACTTCAAGTTGACAAAGACGACCAAGCTGAAGATGAATCTCTTTGGTTCATATGGTGCAAGGCAGCGTCCTTGGCAGGCAAGTGGATGGGGTGAGACCCAGCTGTGGCAGGCAGCCTACAGTTCACCACCTGATGTGTTCTTGCCCCGTTATTCCGATGGCTCTTGGGGCTATTATCCAGCTGATGACCAAGGTGCTTCCAACTCTGTGCAGAAGTTGGCTATCGCAGGTAGTGAGACCGTAACGACCACACGTGTCAATACCGACTTTACCCTGGAGCAGGACTTGAGTTTCATCTTGAAAGGATTGAAGGTGAGTGCTTCTGTTTCTTGGGATAACACTTTCGTGGAGGAAAAGCGAGGAGTTGATGACTCAAACCATTCCACTCAGCGTAAATGGATAGACCCTCTTACCGGTAATGTCACTCTTGAGAAGTCTTTGGACTCCAATACAGGCTTTGACTTCCAGGAAGGTGTACTCTGGTCAACGAGTGGTGGTTCTGTCAATAACTGGGCAACCCAACGCAATCTCTTCTATCAAGGTCAGATTTACTGGGGAAACAAATTCGGACTGCACGACATCTCTGCCATGGGTGTGTTCAACCGTACTGAGCGTGCCACTGGCAGTGAATTTACGCACTATCGTGAAGACTGGGCTTTCCGTGCAACCTATAATTATGGTGGTCGTTACTTCTTCGAGTACAATGGCGCTTACAATGGTTCAGAGAAGTTTAGCAAAGACAACCGTTTCGCTTTCTTCAACTCTGGAGCTGTAGGTTGGATGATAAGTGAAGAGAAGTTTTTCGAGCCAGTCAAGAAGTATGTTGATATGTTGAAGTTCCGCTTCTCTTATGGTGAGGTTGGTGACGACAATGTCGGTGACCGTTGGCTTTATACAGACCAGTGGTCATACGGAGGTGCTCTTCGCACAGGCCTTAATGCCGTAAGCAGCCCATATACCATCTATCGCCAGTCTAAGGTAGGTAATCCCGATGTTCACTGGGAGAAAGCTGTTAAGCGTAACTTTGGTATCGACTATGGTTTCTTCGGCGGTCTCTTGACAGGTGCATTGGAATTCTTCCATGAGGACCGTTCAGACATCTTGATTGTTGGCAGTTCCCGTGCGATACCTTCTTACTATGGAACTACTGCACCGACAGTGAACTACGGCCAGGTGAAAACCAACGGTTACGAATTGGAACTGAATGTAAACAAGGTATTCCGTAATGGTCTCCGCCTCTGGGGTAAGTTTAACATGACTCATGCAGAGAATATGGTCAAGAAATATGATGACCCGCAATTGACACCAGACTACCAGAAGACAGCCGGTTTTGCTATCGGTCAGGACCATTCATACGTGAGCAACGGTTTTGCCAACACATGGGATGATGTCATTGCCATGCCTACGCAGAATACAGGTGACAACCAAAAGCTGCCGGGTCAGTACTTCGTTATCGACTATAATGGCGACGGTGTGATCGATACCAACGACAATGTACCATATGGTTATACAGGTACACCTCAGAACACCTATAATGCATCTATCGGTGGTGAGTGGAAAGGATTCAGTGTCTATGCTCAGTTCTATGGTGTAACCAATGTGAACCGTTATGTGTCATTCAATACTTTCGGCGGAAAACTTGACACCGTATATGACGAAGGTACCTATTGGTCGGCTGACAATCTCAATGCAGATGCACCGATGCCACGCTGGAACTCGACACCTTCTTATTATGAGGGATCCCGTTTCCACTACGATGGTTCTTTCATCCGTTTGAAGAACGTCGAGATAGCCTACGAGTGGAAGGGTGGTTGGATTAAGTCGCTCGGCTTGAACACCTTGAAGATTTTCGCCAATGGCAACAACCTCTGGGTTTGGTCAAGAATGCCTGATGACCGTGAGTCGAACTTTGCAGGTACAGGTCTTGCTTCCCAGGGAGCTTATCCTACCGTAAAGCGTTTCAACTTCGGTCTTAAATTTACCCTATAAAAGATAGATAACAATATGAAAATATTAAAATTATATATCGCAGCTTGTGGACTGATGCTTATCGCATCTCCTCTTACATCTTGCACTGATTACTTGGATAAGGCTGAGGAGTCGGAAATATCTTCAACAGATGCCTATAAGGACTTTCAGAACTTTCAGGGATTCACGGAGGAAATGTACAACTGTATGCCTGAGTTCGATTGTGGTTATTGGAGTAATTCTTGGAACTGGGGTGAGGATGAAATCATGAATGTAGGTATCGACTATCACATGTGTTACAAGGTAGATCAAGGTGATTTTTGGGGCTGGCAGTCTGAATATGACGGCTGGGGCTCTGGCTGGATGGACCGTGGCTCTTGGGATGTGACAGATGTGAGTGACCGCTTTGACCATCAGTCTTTGTGGAAAGGTGCCTGGTATGCTATCCGTAAGGCAAATATGGGTCTTGAGAATCTTGACAAGATGACAGACTGTACAGAGGAGGAGAAAAACCTTATCGCTGGTCAGCTTTACTTCTTCCGTGGCTTTTTTCACTTCGAGTTGATGCAGTTCTTTGGTGGTCTTCCTTATATAGACCATTTGCTTTCTCCAACAGAGGAGTTTAATTTGCCACGCCTTTCTTACCAGGAATGTGCCGACAAGGCTGCCGCCGATTTACGCAAGGCTGCCGACTTGCTTCCTGTAGATTGGGACAAGACCCAGGCCGGTATGGCTACATCTGGTCGTAACCAACTGCGTATCACAAAGATTGCTGCTCTTGGTTACTTAGGAAAGAATTATTTGTGGGCTGGTAGTCCGTTAATGAACAAGGAGTCTCAAAATAATCCTACTTATAATAAGGAGTATTGCCAGAAGGCAGCACAAGCTTTTGGTGAGTTGTTGGCTTTGGTAGAGAGTGGACAAACCCAGTTTGGCTTGATACCTTTCAAGGAAATCCAGCAAAATTTCACCACCATCAACCAGAATGGGCGTTTGCCTGGTCAGAGCAAGGATGGTACTATACAAGAAGCCATTCTCCGCGGACCTAACTATGGTGGCGGTTGGGGTGATGCACGCTGGAGTACAGCGTTGCAGTTTGGTACCAAAATCCTCAATGATAATGGTATTACTTCTCAGCCAACAGCCAACTACGTAAACTATTATGGTATGGCCAATGGACTCCCTCTCGATGACCCGGACTCAGGTTTTGATCCTACACATCCTTGGAAGAACCGTGATCCCCGTTTCTATCAGGACATCATTTATGATGGTGAGAAAATGTTTGAAGCAGCAGTAAAGGATGAGGTTGAGCCTTACCGTTATGCTGACCTTCAGTCTGACGGACTCTATCGTAAAGACAGCAAGGAGGGCAACAGGACAGGCTACTTGTTGTATAAGTTCATCTCCCGTGCTTGCAACAAGTATGATGATGGTTACGGTTGGTCTAGCCAGATTAACATCCACTTGCCTTGGATGCGTTTGGCTGATGTATATTTGATGTATGCGGAGGCTGTGGCGGAAGCCTTTGGCACTCCGGTGGGCAAGGCATCTAACCTCGACATGACAGCTATAGAGGCGGTCAACAAGATTCGTGAACGTGCTGGCGTAGAGGATGTCAATGCTAAATATACAGGAGATTTGGAGAAGTTTATGGGCGAGCTTCGTCGTGAGCGTGCCGTAGAACTTTCTTACGAGGGCCACCGTTTCAATGACCTCCGCCGCTGGTTGCTCCTTGACAAGTATCCATATAACGTCAAGACCTCTCAGGAGTTTGTCCGTGTAGGTGACAATAACCAGAAACATCCTGAAGAGAATGCTGTCAGTGGATGGAGTGAGAAACAAATCTTGAAACGTGATTTCTCTGAGAAACATTATTGGTTGCCACTCAAGAAGAAAGACTGCCAGATCTATCCAGAGTTTACACAGAATCCAGGATGGTAATTTAAAACAGAAACTTAAAGTATGAAACAGACTAAAAAGATAATAACATTCAGCATGTTGCTTGCCGCTATGGCAAGCAATGCGAATGCGCAGAGCGATTATCCCGATTCTGTAGCCAACAAGGTCAACGTGGCTTTCAAGGCTGTAGATAAGGAAGACTTGTTGGGTGGTGTCGCCTCTGTTAATATGGTGGAATTGACAGGCAAAAGTTATTCTACATACGCAACGACCAATCTCGGTTCTATCATAGCTACCGACGGATGGTCTAGTGGTAGTATGTTGGTGCTTGTGGATGGTGTTCCTCGTGATCTCAACAATGTGTTGCCTTCAGAAATCGAGCAGGTAACATACCTCAAAGGTACTTCTGCCACTGTTCTTTATGGTAGCCGTGCTGCCCATGGTGCCATCCTCGTCACTACCAAGCGTGGTCGCACAGATGGTCTTAAGGTCAGTGTTCGTGGCAACTTCTCTACATACATACCGAAGGAATATCCTTCATGGCTAGGGTCTGCAGAATATATGAGCCTCTATAACGAAGCTCTTCAGAACGATGGAAAGGATCCTGTTTACTCCCAGGATCTCATTGCCAACTATGCCAAAGGAGATGATCCTTATCGTTACCCCAGCTTGAACTTCTATGACAAGCAGTATATCAAGAAACACAAGGAAAGATATGAGGGTGTGGCTGAATTTACAGGTGGCGGAAAGTATGCCAACTTCTATGCTAACATTGGTCTCTATCATATAGGCGACATGATGAACTTCGGTGAGGGTAAGAATAACCATGTGAACCGCTTGAACGTTCGTGGTAATATCGACCTTCGTTTGAACAGTTGGGTTTCTGGTTGGGTGAATGCCAACGCTACTTTCTACGATACACGTGGCGACCTCGCCAATTATTGGGGCAGTTCAGCGACCATTCGCCCTACGAGCCAGTATCCTCTGGTTCCTTTCATACCAATAGACCGGGTAGATTCCAGTGACCTCGAATCGTGGAAGTTGATCAACAACAGCAACTATATTGTTGATGGCAAGTACTTGCTCGGTGGTACCCAGAACCAACAGACCAATCCGTTTGCGGCGATGTATGCGGCAGGTTACAATAAGTTCACTTCGCGCCAGTTGCAGTTTGATGCAGGTATCAAGTTGGACTTGAACAGTGTTTTGAGGGGCTTGTCATTCAAGACCCAGATTGCCGTAGACTATTCTACCACTTACAATAGCTCTATAAACAACAATTATTCTGTTTACGAGGCAAGTTGGAACAATTACAACGGCACCAGTTCTATCACAAGCCTTACCAAGTATGGCACAGACAAGAAGACAGGTACGCAGAATCTGAGCGGCAGTACATCCCGTCAGACCATCATGTTCTCAGGTCAGTTTGATTGGGCAAGAAGTTTTGGTGACCACAATGTGGGTGCGACGCTGTTGGCTCATGGTTACCAGATACAGAATACTGGCTCTTATCACCGTACCAGCAATGCCAACCTTGGCTTGCAGGCTACTTACAACTATCAGCATAAGTATTATGTAGATTTCAGCGGAGCTGCAGTTCATTCATCCAAGTTGGCTCCAGGTCATCGTGAGGCTTTCTCGCCGACCGTTTCTGCAGCATGGCGTCTGAGCAAGGAAAACTTCCTGCAGGATGTAAAGTGGCTTGATGATTTGAAGATCAATGCCTCATACGGATTGATTCATGAGGATGTAGATATCTCCGATTACTATATGTATGAAGATGTATTCACAGCTACAGGTACTTGGTGGGGATGGAGCGAGAGTGCAAACTCTATGCAGACTTCCGACTCTAAGCGTGCAGCCAACTACGACCTGACCTTCATTAAGCGCAAGGAGTTCCGTGTAGGTTTGGATGCCAGTCTCTTTGGAGGTGATGTGAACTTGAACGCCAACTATTTCGTCAACAACCTGAATGGATTCATCGTGGCATCTGATGTCAATTTCCCCAATTACTTCCACACTTATTGGCCAGTGTCGCAGTTCATTCCTAACATGAACTACAACAACCAGCGTTATACGGGCATTGACTACACACTGAACCTTCATAAGAAGGTAGGGGAGGTAGATCTTAGCCTCGGACTGACAGGTTACCACATCACCAGCAAGAACACCCGTGTAGCAGAAAACGTAGAGTATGACTGGTTGAAGGGCGAAGGTCAGCGTACAGACGCTCTCCGTGGATACAGATGCTTGGGCTTTTTCCAAGATGAGGATGAAATCAAGAATTCGGCTGTGGTCAACAGCAACACGAAGCCTGGAGACTTGAAATACCAAGATATGAACGGTGATGGTGTCATAGACTCAAAGGATCAGGTAGTTCTGGGCCACTGGGGCGCAGACTTCAATTACGGTCTTAATTTCACGGCCAAGTGGAAAGGTCTCACACTCTTCGTTGCTGGCGGCGGCAGCGTAGGTGGTATGGGTATCAAGAACAATCTCTATCAGTGGAACTATGGAGACCGCAAATATTCGGATGTTGTTCGTGGCCGTTGGACCAAGGAGACAGCAGCAACAGCTACTTATCCTCGACTCACAGCCGAGAATGATGGTTCGCTCAACTTCGTGACCTCAGATTTCTGGACTTACAGTACATCGGCATTCCGCCTGGACAAGGTTCAGGTGACATACGAACTTCCGCAGAGCCTCTTCCAGGACAAGTGGACTAACTGGATTAAGGGAGTTTCTGTATATGTATATGGTACCGACCTTCTTACTATCGCCAAGGAACGTAAGTATATGGAGACCACAGTAGGTGGTGAGCCACAGTACAGAAGTTATAACTTAGGTTTTAAAGTAAACTTGTAAATAGTATATTCGAATTATGAAAAAGTCAATTATATTATCAGCTCTAGCTCTCTCCATGGCATTGACCAGTTGCGATGACCTGTTCGAACCTGCCATTGAGAACAACTTGGGTTTGGAGTATATGTATAATAACTCTAAATATGCAGAGGGTGTACTGGGAAACGCATATACGCGTATCCCAGTGGGCAGTCCTTCTTTTAATGAGGTGGCTACTGATGATGCCGTTACCAATGAGGCAACCAACTCTTGGCGCAAGATGGCCGGTGGAACATGGACCTCCAGCAACAACCCCATGGATGCCTGGACAGGATGCCGTGCCGCCATCCTCTATATCAATCTCTTCCTGGCCAATGCCGACAAGGTAAATTGGGCTGAGGACCAGACCGTGTCTGCCATGTATAATGACCGTGAGAAGGGTGAGGCTTATGGTATGCGTGCCATGTTTATGTATTATCTTCTTCGTGCCCATGGCGGGTATGGTGAGGATGGTGTGCTCTACGGGGTGCCTATCGTGACAGAACCTGAAGGAGCCAATACCAATGGTAATATCCCTCGTGCCACATTCGCAGAGTGCATCAAGGCAATCAACGATGATTGCGAAAAAGCATTGGAATTGCTCCCGACCAACTATAAGGATGTAGAAGACGAAAGTCAGATACCGGCTAAGTATAAGGGAGCAACGGTCGTTCAGTACAATCGTGTGTTTGGTTCCAAGTTCAATCTCCGCATGTGTGGCCAGTATGTGGAAGCTTATCGTGCCAAGGCATCTTTGCTCGCAGCCAGTCCTGCATTCAGTGAAGGCTCCGGTGTAAGCTATGAGACTGCTGCCAATAACTTCGCTACTGTTCTTGACCGCATAGGCGGTCCTGCCGGTATTGACCCGACAGGTAATACTTGGTACTGCAACACCAAGGATATTGACGGTATTGAAAATGGCGAGTGTAAGCCAGAAATCATGTGGCGTGAGGAACGTGGCAATAGAAACACTTTGGAGCAAGACAATTTCCCGCCGTCTCTCTATGGTAATGGCAGAATCAACCCAACCCAGAACTTCGTAGATGCGTTCCCTATGTCAAATGGTGAGCCTATTACGGCAGAAGGCAGTGGATACAATGCAGCTAATCCTTACGTAGATCGTGATCCTCGTTTGGCACTCTACGTGGTAACCAATGGTTCTACTCAGGGTGTGGAAGGCAAAACAATTATTACGGCAGCAGATGGTACTACCCAGGATGCCATTAATAATTTGGAGGGCAAATCTACCCGTACAGGTTATTATCTTCGCAAGTTGATGCGCTCTGACATCAATCTGGATCCAAGCAAGAAGACCGAACAGTATCACTATAACGCTCGCATTCGTTTCACAGAGATGTTCCTCTCTTATGCAGAAGCAGCCAATGAGGCTTGGGGACCTAAGGGAAATGGCGGTCATGGCTATTCGGCATACGATGTCATCAAAGCCATACGTGAGCGTGCTGGCTTGGGCGAGTTCGGTGAAGATCCATACTTGGAAGAGTGTGCGGAGAGCAAGGAGAAGATGCGTGAGTTGATTCGCAATGAGCGTCGTATCGAACTTTCTTTCGAGGGTTTCCGTTTCTATGACCTCCGTCGTTGGAAGGCATCGCTCAACGAAACAGCCATGGGTATGAGCATCAACTCAGCCAACAACACTTACACTCCTGTCGAGGTTGAGACCCGCAACTACAAGGACTATATGTATTATGGACCAATTCCTTATTCAGAGGTGTTGAAATTCTCAGAGTTGCAACAGAACAAGGGATGGTAATCTGGTTAAACTTAAAACAAAGTAAAAATGAAAAAGATAATTTTATCAATGATGGCTGCTTGTGCGATGTTGTTCGCAACATCTTGCGAGAATGGTGACGTAGAGTTTGATGATTTTGATTATCAGACAATCTATTTCTCCAAGCAGACTCCTGTCCGTACTATCGTTCTTGGTGAGAGTGAATATCCAAATGATTTGGATAATCAGCATAAGTTCAAATTGCAGGTTACCCTTGGAGGTTCTAGAAACTTGAACAAGGAGCACAAGGTAAGAATCATGGTAGATAATAGCCTTTGCGACGGTTTGACTTTCAGCGATGGTAGTCAGATTACTCCATTGCCTGCTGAATACTATAGTCTTCCTTCTGAGATTATTACGATTCCTGCCGGTAAGGCTTATGATGGCGTCGAGGTTCAGTTGACTGATGCATTCTTTGCAGACCCAAAGGCGTTGAGCCTGAACTATGTGTTACCGGTACGCATCGTAGAGGCTCTGGACGGTGACTCTATCTTGCTTGGTCAGAAGAAGCAAAATGTAGAGAATCCGGTTTGGCAGAATGCGGATAATTGGGAGGTGAAGCCACAGAACTATCAACTCTTGGCTCTTGTCTATAAAAACCCTTACCATGGAGCTTGGATTAGCCATGGTACAGATAATATCGACTTCGATGGCGCAACTTCTGAGGTGAAACGTGAGGCAGAGTACTTGGAGAGAAATGATATCCGTTATCTCACCACCAACAGTTTGCTTTCTTCTAATTACAATGTCTCGACGTTGGTTCCTATTACAACGGTTAATGCCAAAGGCGAGGAAGAGGCATCTTCTGCAACATTGACATCAACCTTGAAACTTGACTTTGACAACGATGGGAACATTGTGGTTAGTACGGCTAATGCCGATGCTATGAGTGTGCCTGGTTCCAGTAGCAACGCTACCTGGACTTATACTGTGTCAGGAACCGGAAAGTGGGAACAGCATGGAGCCAAGAAAGCCTGGGCAGACAAGGACCGCGACCAGATTACACTCGACTATGTGTTGACTTTCACTTATTTCGACAAGGGCATTCAGCATATTAAAAAGTACACGTGTCACGACATCTTGGTATTCCGTGATCATCAGGAATCATTCGAGAACTTTGACATAACCTATAACAATTAATGAATTCCTATTATGAATAAGAAAATATTCTATAGTATCGCTTTATCTGCAGCAGCCCTGACCATGACGGGCTGCGCAGACGGCGATTTGGCTGCAGACCCTAATACTTATGCTTATACGGATAGTTTGCAAAACTTGCAGTATTTGAATGGGTATGAAGGGTTGAAGAACTATGTGGACCGTATTGTTAACCCAGACTTCAAATTGGCTATTGGCGCAGGAGCCCAGAACTATGTTGACGGTAAGATAGATTGTCGCTTGGCAAATGCCAACTTCGATGAGATGACAGCTGGCAATGCCATGAAGTACGCCTCTTGTGTAAAGGACGACGGTAGCATGGATTTCAATCTTGTAACAGAGTTTGTCAACGCTGCAGCTGCCTATAACATGACGGTTTTTGGACATACGCTTGCTTGGCATTCTCAGCAGAACAATAAGTACTTGAATAGCTTGTTGGAGGACAAGACAACATCTGGTGGAGCCACTGTTATGGTAGATGTGCAGAATGCTCTCACGGATTTCACAACGATGTCTAAGTTCCCGTTCTATGTAATGGGATACGAACCAACCTTTGAGGATGGGGTGCTGAAAAGCTCTTACCCCGGTAGCTGGTATCAATATTTTGTAATCGCTGACTTTGCTACTCCATTGCCTGAAACCTATAAGGTGACGGCTATGATTCGGTCTTCTAAAGAAGGCAAGATTGGTATTCAGATGGGTAACTGGGGAGCAACCTTTGCTCAGTCTATGAATGTGAGTACCGAGTGGGAAGAGCAGTCTGTTACATTTGATAATTTGACCACGGAAAAATCCTTCGTCGTGTTCCAGCCCGGAACATTTGATGGCGACTTGGAAGTGCAGTGGGTAAAGGTGACCCACCAAGTTGCTGCCAACAAAGTTCCGCTTACAGACCAAGAGAAGAAAGATACTCTTACTTGGGCTATGAACAAATGGATTGATGGTATGATGGAGGCTTGCAACGGCAAGGTTGTAGCTTGGGATGTTGTCAATGAGGCCATCTCTGGTTCCGACAAGGATGGCGACGGCATTCTTGACTTGCAGTCTGCAACTCGTAGTACTGTTTCTGACGATGACAAGAAGAACTGCTTCTATTGGCAGGATTACCTTGGTGATCTTGATTACGTTCGTACTGCCGTTGCTTCTGCCCGCAAACATTTCGCAGAACACAATGGAGACCCGGAGAAGTTGAAGCTCTTCATCAATGATTACAACTTGGAATCATTCTGGGATGATAACTGGAAGATGAAGTCTTTGGTTGAGTGGATCAAGCGTTGGGAGGCTGATGGCGTGACCAAGATTGACGGTATTGCTAGCCAGATGCACGTTGCCTTCTCTGAGGACGCTGCTACCCAGAAGAGTCGTGAGGACCATATCGTTAAGATGTATCAGTTGATGGCTAAGACAGGTAAACTTTGCAAGGTTTCTGAGCTTGACATGGGTTACGTGGATAAGAATGGTAATGCAGTCAATACGGAAGATATGACAGATGCACAACAGAAGCAGATGGCTGACTTCTATCAGTTCATTGTTGAGAAATACTTTGAGATTATCCCCGCTGCTCAGCGTTATGGTATCACTCAGTGGTGTATCACAGATGCTCCTAAGGAGTCTGGTTGGAGGAAGGGTGAGCCTGTTGGCCTCTGGACTCAGGGTTATGACCGCAAGCGTGCTTATGGTGGTTTCGCTGAAGGCTTGAAAAAGTCTAGCGTGGAAGGTAATCCAAATGCTGTGACTGAATAATTTGAACAACAAAATGGGCACAGCGCACTTGATGTTGTGCCCATTTATGCTCTAACCTAAAGATTACAAACATGAAAATTTCTACTTATTTTATAGTAGGTATGCTTGCGATGGCAAGTGTTACTGCAAGTGCAGAGTCTAAGGAAGTTGAAGATTTCAGCTATGATTGGACAGAACAAACTTCGTTTAATTTCTGGGCTTCTGAGGAGGCAAAGCCTAATCTTTCTGTTGATGCAGATGGTCTCACGGCTGTCAATAATACTGATATGGACAACTGGAAATTCCAGTTCCATGTAGTTGATGGTCTTCCTATAAAGGCAGGTAATGATTATGTTTTGAAAATCACAATCAAGGGTACTGATGATGGATATGCGTTCTTTGGTGTTGGAACTTGGAGTGGAAATGTAGATTGTGGCTTCAACTTTACTAAGGAATGGAAGGAATATTCTGTTCCTTTCTCTGCTACCCAAGACAATGGCTTCGTTGTTTGCCAAATGGGTAAGTTCGTGGGAACTGTCCAGATTAAGTCTGTTAAGATTTGCCATTATGAGGGTACATTCTCTGGTGGTTACATGAATTTTGACTTGAGTGCTTCTCCTGCAGCCAACAAATGGGATAAGAAGCTGAGTTATATTTTGCCAAAAGCCTTGGAACAGGGTGCTGACTATACGTTGACAATGGATGTAAAGGCTGATGCTGCGATTGAGAAAGGTGTTGCTTTCTGGCCTGTTTGGGATGCTAGTCCTAACAGAACGGATTGGGGGGCAACAAACGATGTCCAATATTGTGAGGATCTAGATCTCTCTTCAGAGTGGACTACTTTGACTTGGAAGTTTAATGCTCTGTTCCCACTCGACAAGTTTGAATGGGTAATGGGTACTGCTACTGGTGACCTCCGTATCGACAATGTTCGCTTGGTAAAGAATGGCACAGAGGAAAACTTAATAGAGAATGGTGACTTTGCGGAGCGCACTACCAAGGGATGGTCTAAGACAGGTGGTAACATCTTGTCTGTTATAGAAGGAAAGTCTCCTTTAACAGGCATCAACCGAACTTTGGTGAAGGCAAACTTGCAAGATGGAGCTTATTACACTCTCGAAGGTGTGAAGACAGTAAAGCCACAGAAGGGTGTTTACATCCACAATGGTAAGAAAGTTATCATTAGATAAAATATTTTAGTTTAGTTAGATTACATTTAGGGAACTCCTCTTGTTTTGGCAAGGGGAGTTTTTGCATATTGTTCATTTTATAAAAATCTTGTAACATGATATAAACTCGCAAATCAATGAATTTACTATCTTTGCACCATCATTTAAAAACCTAAATAAGAAGTAAAATGAGGAAATTATTTATTATAGCAGGACTGTTGGCTTCTATGCAAATGAATGCACAAGATTTTGCCAAGCAATGGAGTGCCGACAATGGCGATGGTACTTATACAAATCCTGTTATCAACGCAGACTTCCCAGACCCAGACATCATCCGTGTGGGCGACACCTATTATTATGTGTCCACAACGATGTTCTACTTTCCAGGTGCTACCATTTTGAAGTCGCACGACTTAGTGAACTGGGAGTATTGTGCCAATCCGCTCCAACAGATCGCCGATTCAGAACCTTTCAATCTTCAGAATGGCTATAATCAGTATTCCAAGGGACAATGGGCTCCGAGCTTGAAGTACTATAAGGGAAAGTTCTATCTCCACTTCATCGCCTTCAATCATGAGAAGTTTGCCGATGGAGGTGATTTCCTTTTGACTGCTACCGACCCAGAGGGTGAATGGACCATGCAGAAGGTGAATGGTTTCTATTATGACTCAGGACTTCTCTTTGATGAAACTACCGACCGTATCTTTGTCGTGGCAGGTATCAACGATATCCGTGTTACCGAGCTTGATAAAAACTTCAATGCTATCAGCCAAAACAAGCAGGTTATCAATAAGCCTGATGCTGGTCTGGAAGGAAGCCACATGTATCATATTGGTGACTACTATTATATTTACGCCACTTATGGAGGAGGCTATGACCGCAGCCAGACCATCTTCCGTTCCAAGGAACCTTTTGGACCTTATGAGGAACATGATGGTAGGCTCTTCGAGAATCAGAACATCCATCAAGGGGGATTGGTGGAAACACAGACTGGCGAGTGGTGGACCATTCTCTTCAAGGATGCAGGTACCATCGGCCGTATCCCATACTTGGAACCGGTGGTCTGGAAAGATGGTTGGCCCATCCTTGGTAAGGAGGGCATTGATGTTAGCAAAAATGCCAAGTCGTATAAGAAACCTGATGTCGGTAAGGAATATCCACGAACCTATCTGCCTACCAATGACGGATTCGCTTCAGACAAATTAGGCTTGCAGTGGGAATGGAACCATAACCCAGACAATACCGCATGGTCGTTGACGGAGATGCCAGGCTGCCTTCGCTTGCATACAACGGGCATCGTGGAGGAGAGTGGTGACACAAAGCTCAATACATTCCTACAGGCTAGAAACACCTTGACCCAGCGTATGTTTGGTTACGACAAGGAAGGGGCTTCCACCTCAACCGATACCTACGGAACCATCTGCTTGGATGTATCCCATATGCAGGAAGGCGATGTGGCTGGACTTTGTGTGTTCCAGGATCCTTATGCTTATATTGGTGTAAGAGTGATTGATGGGCAGAAGAAAATTGTATGCTATCGTGCTCCTTGGTGGGAACCAAAGGCTGACTGGCAAGGCAATGTAGATGACCAGGAACATTACAAGGTGTTTGGCACAACGACAGCTTCCCATAACGACATGATCTATCTTCGTGCCGTTGCCAATTTCAAGACCAATAAGGTTAAGTTCTATTTGAGTTGGGATGGAAAGACCTGGATGGATTCTAAGCAGGATACAGAGATGCGTTACACACTCAAGATATTTACGGGTAACCGTTTCGCCATCTTCAATTATGCTACCAAGCAAAATGGAGGTTATGTGGATGTGGACTGGTTCTCTACCGAAGAAAATATCGATGAGAATGTAATCAACAATCTGACAGCCATCGAACAGATCGAGCAGAAGACCTGTCGCATCGTCTCTCGCCAGTTCTATAATCTGGAAGGCGTAAAGTTATCAGCACCTCAGAAAGGTCTCAACATCGTGAAGACTCGCTATGAGGATGGTACGGAAAAAGCTTATTCCTTTGTGAAACAATGAAAATCAACTAGACGAAAACATCATTTACTAAGCAACAACAATTATAAGCAAATATAACAATGAAAAGAATCTTTCTGCTACTAGCCGTGTTGCTCATGGTGGCAACACATAGTTTGGCACAGTATGGAGGTTTCCCTGTCAGCCTTGAAGTGAATGGGGTGAGTCGTAACTGTCCTGTTTATGTGCCTCAAAACCTAGAGAAGAATCGTCCGCTCCTTATTGCCTTACATGGTAGATGGGGTAATGGTATGGCGATGGTGGAGTGCTCTCATTTCGAGGTGCAGGCTGATACTGCTCGCTTTATTGTGGCTTGTCCTGATGGCTTGCCTCGCCCAGAACTAGGGGATAACTCTACAGGATGGGATGCCAACGGCATGACCGACGATGACGCGGAGTTCTTCAAGAAGATAATCGACTATATGAGCCAGCATTATGACATCGACCGTAAACGAGTGTATCTCTGCGGCTTCTCGCTCGGTGGTATGATGACCTATCACTGCATCAATGTGGCGAGCGACATCTTCGCAGCCTTTGCTTCTGCCAGTGGCTATCCGCTCAATGAATATACGCCAGTATATACCTGTAAGCGCCGTGTGCCCATCATGCACTTGCATGGCAAGAATGATGGCTTCGTGGTCTATAACAACCTACAGCCCATCATCGACAACTGGGTGAAGGCTATTGGTGCCAACCCTGTGCCTGAGGTTACAGAGAAGGCTGGCGTATATACCCGTCGTCATTACCAACCTTTGGAGGGTGGCTATGAGTTTGATTATTATTCGCTCGATGGCTATGGCCATGAGTATAAGAATACAGACAACTTCAATGAGAGCGATGTCATTTGGAATTTCCTCCGACGCTATACCCTTGATACGCCTCCTGCTGGAACAACAGGTATTAAGAATGGTGTAAAAAAAAATAGCAAGCCAAGAGTGGTAAGTGCAGTAAATGCTGCGGGAATACGTGTAAATCCTAATATGAAAGGATTGGTGTTCCTATGTATGGACGATGGCAGAGTGATAAAAATGATGAAATAAAGACATTCGTACGACTGGAAAAAAGTTTTGTTGGGCGAAAAATCTATCATATCTATCACTAATATTGCTGAATTTTGCTTTAACCATCATATAGTCAGGTATATACAAAATTGAGAAAGAGTGATGGACAGGCTTGGAAATAGGCTCTATCTATCACCCTATCTATCATTTTTGCCGTTTATCTATCACAAAAAGAGGAAGAGCAAATTTATTTACTGTAGTTCCAAATCGTTTCAAGCGATGGAACTTTTTGTTTCAGCGTGTGGAACTCTTCGTTTCTAGCGGAGGAACCATTCGTTTCAACGAGAGAAACAAAATGGTTTTTCGAGAGCAGCAAAGTGGTTTGTAGTTTCCTATATTTTGGAAGGGAAGCAGCATCATTTAGGATTAAATATGGATGCAAATGATAGATAACGGGCTTATTTGTGATAGATAATACTGGTTTTGTGATAGATAACTGGCATTTATGGAGTTATCTATCACTATCTAAAAATCTTATAAGGTGCTGTTTGCTAAATATATAGTGTGCATTGAATCATAATGAGTGATAGAAGTGGTAGATTTTTCGACAAAACCTTTTCGTGTGCGCACGTGGAAAAATCTTAATCGTTTTACTGTAAGCAACCTGACTGACTTTACCTCTTTTATTAAATAAACAATATGTAACACTGTGCAAAATGTGTTCCTATAAAAAGTGGTACTTTTGCAAGCGATAAATGTATGTTATAAGAAACTAGATTGGAATATGAGAAAAAGAATATTGATTTGTGGTGCTTTGGCGATGATGATGTCTTCGGCAAACGCTCTCGAAAAGCAAGTGGCTAGTCCAAACGGCAAGCTCGTGGTGACGGTGAATGACGACGGCGGAAAGCCGCAGTATACGGTGAGCCTCGACGGTAAGGTGTTTTTGGAAACCTCTGCCCTCGGACTGAATACCAATATCGGCGACTTCACCCAAGGCATGACCATGGCTGAGGCTTCGGAGGTGAAGGTTGTCAGCGACAGTTACCAGCTCGACCGCATCAAGAAGAGCCATGTGGATTATCATGCCAACCAGCAGGTGATGACTTTTGCCAAAGATGGCAAGAAGGTGTATGATATCATCTTCCAGGTGAGCGACAACGACATCGCCTTTCGTTACAAACTTTATCCACAGGGCGATACCCGATGCCTCGTGGTGAAACAGGAGGCTACTTCTTATCAGATGCCCAAGGGGGCTACATCCTTCCTCTGTCCGCAGATGAGTCCGATGACGGGCTTTGCCCGCACGGCACCCAGCTATGAGACCAATTACGACCTGGATGTGCCTGTGGGCGAGAAGCTCAGCCATACGGGCTACACCTTCCCTTGCCTCTTCAGGAACGGCAACAACGGTTGGGTGCTCCTCTCCGAGACAGGAACGGATGCCACCTATGTGGGATGCCGACTGATGGGCAAGGCAGACGGCAGCTATCAGATAGCCAACCCTATGCCTGAGGAGATGAATGGGCAAGGTTCTGCCAATCCCGCCCTCAACCTGCCTGGTGAGACGCCTTGGCGCACCATCACCGTGGGCACTACGCTCCAGCCTATTGTGGAGACCACCATTCCCTTTGATGTGGTGAGCCAGAAGTACAAGGCTTCCAAGAAGTATGAATACAGCAAGGGCACATGGAGCTGGATTATCGGTATGGACTGGTCGTGCAACTTCGATGAGCAGAAACGGTATATCAACTTTGCCGCTGCCATGGGCTATCAGACCGTCCTGGTGGATGCGCTTTGGGATTCGCAGATAGGTTATCCCAAGATGGAGGAACTGGCGAGGTATGGCAAGTCAAAGGGGGTAGATCTCTTCCTCTGGTACAACTCCAACGGTTCTTGGAACGATGCGCCGCAGGGACCCCGTGGCATCATGGACAATACCCTGAAGCGTCGTGAGGCGATGGCGTGGATGCAGAAGAATGGCATCCGTGGCATCAAGGTAGATTTCTTCGGCGGCGACAAGCAGGAGATGATGAAACTGTATGAAGACATCCTCATCGATGCCAACGACCACGGCATCGAGGTCATCTTCCACGGCTGCACCCTGCCTCGCGGCTGGGAGCGCATGTACCCCAACTATGTGGCAAGCGAGGCGGTGCTGGCGAGCGAGAACCTGCACTTCTCCCAGGGAATGTGCGATGCTGAGGCTAAGAACGCCTGCATCCATCCTTTCATTCGCAATGCCGTAGGCAGTATGGACTTTGGCGGCTCCACGCTCAACAAGTATTATAATGGTGACAACAAGACGGGCTCCCGTCGCATCACGTCGGATGTCTTCGCCCTTGCCACTGCCGTGCTCTTCCAGAGCCCTGTGCAGCACTTCGCCTTGGCACCCAACAACCTGACCGATGCCCCAGCCTGGGCGATTGACTTCATGAAGAAGGTGCCTACCACTTGGGACGATACCCGTTTCATCGACGGTTATCCCGGCAAGTATGTTATCATGGCACGCCGCCACCGCGCCAAATGGTATGTGGTGGGCATCAATGCCGAGAAGCAACCGCTTAAGAAGCGTATCTCGCTCGATATGTTCAAGGCGGGTGATGCCGTGAGCGTGTACAGCGACAATGCCCAGTTGGTGGGTAACAAAAAACAGGTGAAGCTTGGTAAGAAGCTGACCTTGGACATTGTTATTCCTTGCAATGGTGGCGTGGTGATAGAATAGATAATAGGAATTAATATATAATAAAGCTAAACAAAAATGAACAGATTGGCATTCTTGGCATCCATGCTCATGGTGGTGTGCCTGCCGATGGCGGCGCAGCAGAAGAGCAGCAAGTCGGGCGATAAGCCCGACCCTAACTTCCAGATTTATCTTTGCTTCGGACAGTCGAACATGGAGGGCAACGCCGCTGTCGAGGACCAAGACCGCACAGGGGTGAACCCCCGTTTCGTGGCGATGTATGCCGTTGATGACGAGAAGGCGGGATGGAAGAAGGGCGTATGGCATACGGCGGTGCCGCCTCAGGCTCGTCCGAACACAGGACTTACGCCAGTAGATTACTTCGGAAGGAAGATGGTGGACAACCTGCCCGATAGCATCAGGGTGGGAACGATTACCGTGGCTGTGGGCGGTGCCAGCATCGACCTCTTCAACAAGCGCACCTGCAAGGCTTATCTCAAGAAACAGCCCGACTGGATGAAGGACTTTGCCTCGAAATACAACGGCAACCCTTATGTCCGGCTCATCGAGTTGGCGAAGTTGGCGAAGAAACAGGGTGTCATCAAGGGCATCCTTCTGCATCAGGGCGAGACCGACAACGGCTCACCCACATGGGCTGCCAGGGTGAAGACCGTCTATAATGACATCTTGAAGGAGCTGGACCTCAAGGCTGAGGATGTGCCCCTGCTCGTGGGCGAGACCGTGCAGAAAGACCAGGGCGGTAGTTGTTGGGCGCACATCGCAGTGGTGGACAGTATCGCCCAGACCATCCCCACCGCCCATGTCGTCTCTTCCAAGGGCTGTCCTCAGCGGGGCGACGGTCTGCATTTCGTAGCCGAGAGCTACCGTGCGTTGGGCAAACGTTATGCCGACAAGATGCTCTCCCTGCAGGGCATCATTCCCGATGCCAACTATCCCCGTGTAGATAAGGACCGCCGGGCATACGTCAAGCTCCATGCACCGGAGGCAAAGCAAGTGATGTTCGACATCTGCGGCAAAAAATATCCGATGAAGAAAGACCTGAACGGTGATTGGTATGGTGTGAGCGACCCTTTGGTGGTGGGCTTCCATTATTATTTTCTGAATGTGGACGGTGTGCAGGTGGTGGATCCTGCTAGCGAAACCTATTTCGGCTGTTGCCGGGAGGCGAGCGGCCTGGAGGTGCCGGAAGGCGAGGAGGGCAACTACTATCGCCCGCAGCAGGGCGTGGCCCAGGGGCAGGTGCGCTCGGTGTCTTACTATGCCGCCTCACAGGGCAAGTTCCGCCGTGCCATGGTCTATACTCCTGCCGAGTATGAGACCAACACCGCCAAGCGTTACCCCGTGCTCTACCTGCAGCATGGCATGGGTGAGGACGAGACGGGCTGGAGCCATCAGGGCCACATGCAGCACATCATGGACAACCTCATTGCCGAGGGCAAGGCGGTGCCGATGATCGTGGTGATGGAGAGCGGCGACGTGAAGCAGCCCTTCGTGCCCCGTCCAGGAAAGAATGTAGATGAGGAGCGCAATCTGTATGGTGCCAGCTTCTATGATGTTATCCTGAAGGACTTGATTCCGATGGTAGATAAGACCTTCCGCACCTATACCGACCGCGAACACCGTGCGATGGCGGGCTTGTCGTGGGGCGGTTGCCAGACCTTTAATACGGTGTTGCCGCATCTCGACAAGTTCTCTTACATGGGAACCTTCAGCGGTGCCTTGTTTGGGGTAGATGTGAAGACGTGTTTCGACGGTGTCTTCGCCGATGCAGAGAAGTTCAACGCCCGGATGAACTATATGTTTATGGGTTGCGGCTCGGAGGAGAACTTCGGCACGCCCAAGATGGCGAAGGAACTCAAGAACCTCGGCATCCGGCTAGACTACTATGAGTCGCCTGGCACAGCGCACGAGTGGCTCACCTGGCGCAGATGCTTCAGGGAGTTCGTGCCCCATCTGTTCCAAAACAAGTAAGAGGAGACATAGTGACCGTTGATTGTGATCAACGGTCACTATGGTTGAATTAAAAAGCGGAAAATTTTGGCATTGTCGTTTATTTGGCTTACCTTTGCACGCGTATACGAAGAGCTATGACAAAGACAGAGAAACAACAGATGACAGCAGCCGCAGCCTTCGCCAAGAAATGGGAGGGCAGGGGATACGAGAAGGGCGAGAGCCAGATATTCTGGACTGAACTCCTCACGGAGGTGATGGGCGTGGAAGACCCCTCGCAGTTTAAATTTTGTTCAAATCTCCAAGATTGACAACATTCAATATACTATCAACACTAGCTATGTGCTTAGTTTTGCTTCTAATTAAACTGCTGTTTAAGTATGTAATATACTTGTTTGCGAATTTTTCAGAAGGATTTCTTTTTAAAAGAAAATTCATGAAACTCGCAATCTTCTCTTCCGGTGTTGATAGAATATTTATATTCATTTTTTCGAGCAGTTTTCTAGGACTGTTTCAAGCCTTGCATTCATGCCAGCATTATGTTCACGTTTTCTACGCAAAATGCCAGCACATCCTGCTTTTGATATGTAAAGTTTTTCATCTGGTTCAGTATCAATGATGTCAAGCATATTTGAAAGGACAAAGTCGTAGCATCTATTTGATGCATTTAAGAATTGTCCAGCTACAGGGGTAAAGTCATCAAATTGAAACAAAGTATATACTTTATTATGTAAATACGGTGTAGGCAACTCAATATGGTGATTTCCTCCATTATTTGTCATCTCAAGTAAACGGCGCATTATCCATCTGATAACAGGTACCGCCCATGAATTTCCTGTTGCTTGATACCTATTCGTCAAACGCGGATTTGCTATTGCCGTATAATTATCAGGGAATCCCATAAGTCTTTCACATTCTATGGGAGTTAATCTTCTTAATCGTCCATTTTGAGATACAAACAACGAGCCATTGAATGCTGCAGCATTGCCATTCCACTTTGTACCATAAGCGGCGTATAAACAGTCTGAATAGCAACGAAAAACCTCAATGTCATGACCATTAACTTTTCTTCGCAAAGTTTTAATGATGTCTTGGTTTACTTCGGGTTCTATATCTTCTTCTTCTGCAAAAAGACTTTGGACAAGTTGTTTATCAGCATTCCTAAGTTTATATGGGTCTTGAAAGCGGTTTCCCATTTCAAATAGGATGTGCTCAGGATGAAAATCCGTACCGCCACCAAGAACATAAACCCTTTTTCTTTGTTGAGGAACACCAAAGTATTTAGCATCAAGCACTCTCCATGCTATGTTTCTCTTTGGTCCATAGAGGACTCCTGCAGATTTGAATTTGCCAACTTGTACTGGCTCTTCAATCCCAGCTAAACCTGCAAGGAAACAACCAAATGCATTTGTCTTATCAGTAAGAGCCCCTTCGACATTTTCCCAAAAAAACACGGCTCTATCTAAATTCCGTTCAAACCTTTTTGCATCAATTGCATCAATAATATCGATATATTTCAATGTCAACTGTCCTCGCTCATCATTGACACCGTTCCTCCATCCTGCAAGAGAAAATGCTTGGCATGGAGTTCCTCCAACCAACAAGTCGGGAACAGTAACTTCTCCATCTGCAATCATTTTAGGAATAGCATTCATATCTCCCAAATTTGGAAGATTGGGATATTGTGCGTTGAGAAATCGTGATGGGTATTCCGCTATTTCGGAAAGCCACAAAGCATCAACACCTAAAGGTTGCAGTGTGTAACTTGCGGCTTCAATACCAGAACAAACACTTCCAAATGTATGTATCATTAATCTGAAATTCTTTATTTAAGTCTGTCGTTTAGCTTTTTGCGCCATTTTTCAATATCATACCAAGGGCAGCCTACACAACCTTTTTCAGCAGCTTTGCCAATGGTTGGGATGTTACTATTCCAATTTTTGTCTCCTTCATAGAAGAATTCAATACCATAGATTGTTCCTCGAACACCTTCCTGAAAACATTTTCGACAAATTTCTCTCTTTTGTTGATTCCTCTGATTATCAAGAAGCTGAAATCTTTCAATAATTTCATCATCTTCCATATCCATCGAATTTTCAGCTTTTGTTTCTTCATCCCATCTGACTTCAGAGAATTTATGGTCTGGAATTAATGCTTTTTTAGCTGTAACTCTTGCTTCAAAGGCGTTTCTTTCCTTTAATAAACGTATTACTCTTGCCTTGAATTGCGGAGAAAATGTTTCATATCTCATTTCTGCATGAAGCGGAATAGGTAGAAGTATTCGATTATACCCTTTCAATCCCTTTGGCCTTGACACCGATGCTATTGTATAACCAGCATCTTTAATGTCTTGAATTCTTCTTGCAGAATTTGGATTAACAGGAAGTCTTTCAAATTCTTCTTTGAAAGAAAGCAATACCTTAAAAAAGAGTGGAGTAACGGAGCCGCCAATTAAGCCACGATTTAATTCTTGAGCTTTCCATCTTTTCATTGCTTTCTTTTGAAAATATGGCTTTATGGATATTAGGTAATCAGCCAATTCCTGTTCTGTCTTAATATCCATACCTGCACGGCGGTCAACATAAGGCACTACAGTGTCCCATGTAAAACCATCGTCTTGTTTAAATGTTGTTCTAACATAGTTTTCACTGGCTTTATTATTCTCAATAAATTCACGAACAGTTATGCCAGTATTAATTAGCAAATTTGATAATATATCTATATTCATGTACTCTTCTTTTTAATAATGTCTAAAACATCTTTCTTACTGATGGGATACAGAATGCCGTCATGCTTAACATATAATTCTATATCATCTTTTTCCTTGAATAGTTCCACTACTTCAATTCCAAGGTGGTTGGCTATTTTTTTTAGAGTGTCCAATGTTGGAGAAATATTCCCATTTAAATAGTTGCTCAAATTCGATTGGCTGATGCCTGAAGATTGAGCAAAATCCTTCAATGTAATTCCCCTAAGGGCAAGTATTTCTTTAATTCTTAACTCCATATTTATGTCGAAATTGGCTACAAAGTTAATAATTTTATTGCTAATAATAATAATTTGAGGGCTAAAATATATCTTTTCAGACAAAACTTTTTGTTATGATTATTTTATTTAGTAATTTTGCAGTAGTAAATTATTAAATGTGGTCCAACGTATGAACAAGAATCTAAAAAAAGCAATTATTGTCTTGCTAAAAGAAAAAGAGATAGTTTCCTCTTGGGGCATTTCTAACATCCTTATAAAAGAGAATGCATTCTATTTTCAAGTAGATGGTTTCATCTATAAAGGCTCTATTTGTATTGTATGTAATACATCCCATTATGAAGTTAAATTTGATAATGGCAAAACGATTTGCTGCAACATCCTTGATTTGTTAAACGTGTTAGACACTGCCATAGAAAAAGATGAGAATTATCTTTCGAATCTTGAAACGTGGCTTACATCACAGATTTGATTTAAAAAGGGGTTTGTTTCTATTTGAAGCAGACCTCTTTTATGTGTTATCATAATGGGATAATATGCATGAGTTTTCCATGTTCCAATCAAATCGCTCTACTTATCCCAAATCCCAAAATCGGAAAATTGCCGTTGTAACTACTCAGTCATCTAGAAAAAGGGATACACGTATTCAAGGGAGGGCTAAAA
>CAVBGK010000023.1:0-96097 GCA_963594995.1 Bacteroidaceae bacterium | reverse complement strand
TAGAATGCCTGCCTGTCACGCAGGAGGTCACGAGTTCGAGTCTCGTACGCACCGCAAGAAGCAATCTCTTGATAGAGGTTGCTTTTTTGTTTTAATATCATTTTCTTTTCCATAAATAATGTTGATGTATTTGCCTTTCTCAGAAAATAGTGCTATTTTTGCAGCATGAAAAAGTATGTTATAGTTTTTGGGCTAGTTGCGCAATTGGGAATTCCTGCCCTTGCTCAAAATGGCCAAAGCCAGATCAACCAGGCTTTGCGTGATTCGTTGTCGCATGCAACGGAGATATTGGCATATCATCCTGACAGCATCGATCTTCGGTTGAAGAAGGCTACTTGGAATATACAGTTGGAACAGTGGGATTATGCCAAGGATGATTTGGACAAGGTGCTCTATCTTGACAATACCAACATAGCCGGACTTTTCTATCGGGCTTTTGTGAATGAGAAATTGAAAAGATATAATTTCTCCCGGCTGGACTATCAGAATCTTTTGGTGCTTGTGCCGGGTAATTTTCAGGCACAATTGGGCTTGGCGCTTCTGAACGAGAAAGACAAGCATTACACAGAGGCATACGATGGCATTAATAATCTCATAGAGCAATATCCTGATAGTGCGATAGCGTATGCGGCACGGGGAGGCTTGGAGAAGGAGAGGGGCCTGCTGGAACTGGCGGAGTATGACTTCCAGAAGGCAATCTTGCTTGATGGCTCCAACAAGGATTATCTTATCAATCATGTGGATTTGTTGATTTTATTGGGAAGAAAGGATGAGGCGCTTTCCGACTTGGGGCGGTTGCGCCAGTTAGGTTTGGCACCCGGCGAACTTCGTGATTTTTACCTTCGCTTGCGAGAAAGGAGAAAATAATGTTCTTTTTCTCCACTGTAGCTTTAAAAAAGTCTAAAACTATTTTGCCGTTTTGGGTTTTCTTCTTACCTTTGCTGCGGAACGTGTTTCTTGGGGGGCTTTGTTGTCTGCCCAAGGTATGCTCCGTCATGTTGTTGTTTAAACGAAATAAGATGAAACTTAGAACAGTTGTAGGTTGCTTGGCTGCCAGTGGCTTGTTGGTGACAGCTTGCGATACCGTATTTGACGTTCATCCTTATGATGTTCGTGTAAAAGGGGAGACGCAGTTGAACACCAAGCAAATAGCCAAGATAGAAGGAAATCTAAAAGATAAGGACACGATTCGTTTTGCCTTTATCAGCGATTCGCATCAGTGGCTAAATGATTTGAAGGAGGAGATTCAAGACATCAACAAGAGAGACAGCGTGGATTTTGTCATTCATGGTGGTGATGTGACGGATTTCGGCTCCAGTAGGGAATTTGAGTGGACGCGTGAGAAATTGTTGGGGCTGAACAAGCCTTTTGTGGTCTTGCTGGGAAATCATGATTGTCTCGGTACGGGAAACCAAACGTACGAAGCTATGTTCGGCTCCCCGGATTTTAGTTTCATTGCAGGACGGGTGAAGTTTGTGTGCTTGAATACGAACGCTATAGAGTACGATTACTCTCGGGCTGTGCCTAACTTTGATTTTATGGAGAGTCAGGTGACAGAGAATGCCGCGGACTTCGATCGCACGGTGGTTTGTATGCATGCTCCTCCGTATTCAGAGCAGTTTAATAATAATGTGGCAAAGGTGTTTAATTATTATACCCAGCAGTTTCCTGGCCTGATGTTTTGCTTGTTCGGGCATGGTCATCAGACGGAGCAAGAAGACATCTACGAAAATGGAGTCATGTATTATGAGGTTGGCAACGCCCCAAAGCATCAATACTATATATTTACAATTACCCCTAAGGATTACAGATATGAGATTATCGACTTTTAGAATGACAGTGCTTTTGGTTGTGTCTGTATTGGGGCACGTTCCTCTTCTGGCGACTCCGGCTGGAGACGGTTATGAGGTGGATTCTGCCATGGATTCGGTTCAGGTTCCATCTAGATATGATAAGCGCATCCATCGCTATCGCAAGAACTGGGGGGCATTGGTGCCAACTCAGATGGTACTCCAAACCTGTGGTAATATGGGACTCTTCTCCATCGGGGTGGGATGGGACTATGGGAAAAGACGGCAATGGGAAACGGAATTGTTGGTAGGTGTTATTCCGAAATATGATTCCCATTCGGTGAAGATGACCATGACTTTGAAGGAAAACTATATACCGTGGTCTATATACCTGAAGAAGGGGTGGTCGTTCGAGCCTTTGGAATGTGGCTTGTATCTGAACACCGTGTTCGGGCATGATTTTTGGACGAAGCAACCCACCAAGTATGAGAGTGGCTATTATCCGTTTTCTACCCGTATTCGCCCCAATGTATTCTTCGGCGAACGCTTTTCGATGGAGATTCCTGAAAATAGGCGGAAGTTTGTCAAGAGCTTTTCCTTCTTCTACGAAATAGGCACCAACGACATCTATTTCATGCGCTTCTATCGTAATGGAAGTGCTGGCTTTTGGGATGTCTTTGGCTTGTCCCTTGGCATTAAGGCCCAACTGTTTTAGGACAGTGGGGCGGCTTGGGGCTAGGGGAGGATAATTCCAGGCAGACTGCGCCGCTGGAAAAGGCGTGGGTGCGGTAGAGGATGCCGGATGGAATTAATAGCCCCTGGTAAGGGTGGCTAAGGGTGAACTCTCTCTTGTTTTCACCTGTGCCGATGGTGATGTTGAAAGACCCACTGAGGGCAACGATGAACTTTTGCTGTCCTATGTGGGTTTTGTTTTCTATCGTTCTGTCCAAGCTTACTCCATAAATCCATGAAGTGCTGCCGATGTAAAACGGAATGTTCTTTCCTTGCTCTACGACGGTCAAGTTGCCCCGAGGGTCGAAAATTTTGGGAAGTTCGATGATTTCTACTTTGTCTTTCTCCATGAACTAATAACGCTTGAATCAAGTTTTTATTATATGTTGTCCGGTGGTATATATAAAAATAAAGAGCGATAACCTTCACAGGCAACCGCTCTACATTCAATAGGTATTAGTTTTCTTTAAGGTAAAAAGATTGTATTCAGGATAACGTCTGCAAAGATAACGAAAAAAACTCGAAACCCAAAATGTTTTGGAAGTTTTTTTTCTTAATGGGCATTTTTCCCTAAAAAAACTTGTGTGTTTCGATTTAAATTGATATCTTTGCGCCATATATGTGAAAGCTACGTTAGGATTTGTTCCTTTTTGTAGTATTCTAACGACTATAAATAACTAAATTTATTAATTATGAACAAAATTGTAAAAGGGCTATTTTGGGCCATGATGTTTGCAAGTATGTGCGCATGCTCAGGTGACGATGCTGCCCCGCAGACGGCACAGGTGGAAACTTCTCTAGTTAGATTCAGCTTTTTCGATGCTAGCTTGGAGAAATTCAACGAATCAACACGGGCGATGGAGACTCGGGCCACGAAGACTTGGAAGGAGTACTTCTCACGTCTCGACATCGCTATCTTCCCTGCGGATGGTGCGAAGAACGACTCGGTCTATCGGGTTCACCAACTTAGTGGGAAAGATGACTTCGGAAATTTGGCTCTGCGCTTGCCGATTGGCAAGTATTCCTTGGTTGCAGTGGCTAGCAAGGCTACGGGTGAGGTTGATATAGCTTCTCCTGTTCTCGCAACCTTTCCCGGGGAGATTCCTACGGATATGGCGTATGTCGGCCAGGCGTTGGAGGTGAAGAGTGGCACTACGACGGCTAATTGCGTACTGAAGCGTTCGCTAACTAAATTTCTTTTGGCATCTTCCGACTCACTTAACATGGACATTGCAAAGGCCGAGATTACTTATACGGGAAAATATTCTAAAGCTTTTGACCCCTCTACTGGGTATGGCATCAGCGAGGAGGCGGATGAGACCAAGACCAAGACCGTCGTGTTTAGTGAAAGGGACAGAACAAATAAGGCACCGGTTTCCATTGCCTTTTATGCTTTCATACCAGAGGAAACCAGCCAGATTCAAGTTGACGTGAAGGTCTATGATGTAAGTGGCAATATGATTAGGGAACTACATTTTGCCAATGTTGTCCTGCAGCAAAACCATATCACTACTTACCGGGGCCCTCTCTTCACTTCTGGCTCTACATTTGAGTTTAGTTTTGACAATAAGGACTTGGAGAAGTCAGACTATGATACAGAGTTTGGCGATTAGCGGGTTTGGGTAATCCACTATATCCAGAGAGCGTTGGCTGCTCTTGCCAAACAAATGAGCACTTAGCCCGGGGAAAAGTTTTTTGGGTTAAGTGCTCTGCTTGTTGTTTGGGCAGTGCTTGCTGCCTTCTTTTCTTCGTATTATTGTTTTGCTTTTTTCTTCTTTTTGAATCCAAGCAAATCCCAAAGGCCATTGAAGTCCTTCTTCATAATCAAGCCGATGCCTTGTGTGTTGAGGCTGTTCTTGGTAAAGTAGCGGTCATTGGTTTGGTTATACATTCTGACGGACAAGTTTCCGTTAGGGAAGATTAAATACCGCAGGTCGAAGTCTCCTATGAAACTTTGGGTAGCGTTGGCATTGTCGCGATAACCAAACTGCCCATTGAACAATAATCTGTTGTTAAGCAGTTTCCCGCTCAGGATGCCTTCGTATTCCGCATTGTAGAAACCCTCGTTTCCGGTAGAGATGTTGGCTCCGAAATTCCAGTTGCTGTTGTTGACTAGGCTTGACAGTACGGTGTTGATCTGTTGTGATATCGTTCCGCTGAGCAAACTTTGCATGGCTAGCGACGTTTGGCTCTGTTGGGCTGCGTCTTCGCTTGCTTGGTTGTTTTTCGACTGGGCGTAGAAGCGGCCAATGCCTAACAAGTATAGTACTTGCTGGTTCATCTCTTCTTGCGAGTTGATGAGTGAGTAGATCATCTGCTTGGCATCGCTGTTGACTGTAGGCAAGTCCATGGAGAAATCTACGCTGGGGGCATTTGGCGTACCCTTGATGTTCATGAGGCAATCTACGCGAATGTTGTTGCTGGAGAAGGAGCGTCCGATGTTCAGGTCGCTTAACGGCACTCCGTTGACGGTGTATTTTGCCTGCAGGTTAAGGGGGGCTGTGTATGGATTCCCGCCAAAGCTGATAGTGCCTCCGGGCTGGAATTCAAAGTCTTTCTTGATGATGTTCTGTATGGTAAGCTTATATACCCCATGGTTTACAACGTAGTTTCCAAACATGTCAAACGAGCCTTTGTTGAAGTAATTGGCTCTGACCACTCCATTGCCATTGAGCGTTATGTAGTCGCCTGTCTGGGCGTCCATGATGAGCTTTAGGGTCAAGTTTGGGTTTGTGTTGACCAGGAAGTTGATACGCATGTCGGAGGGTATTTCGGTAGATGCGATGTCACTGCTTGGTTGCCCATCTTGTGGCACCAGTGGCTTCTCCCATTCTGGGGTCGCATCGTGCCAGTGTATGAAGGTCTTGTCGCTGATGGCGTCAGGGTTGGCCACGTTATATACAAATATGGACCCTGGCTCTGGGCTGGCGTCTATGTCGATGACCGTCTCGCCGCTTTTTCCGTGTATGCCAACGTTGCCTGTGGCATAGATGGTTCCGAAGAACGTGTCGTCGCCAAACTCGTGGGTGTCGAAACCTAGGAAGTTGTGTGCTTTTACTTCCAGGTCGTAGCTGAGCTTGGTGAGATGTTTATGGTGGATGCCGCCGCTGATGGTGGCCATGTGGTTGTGGCGGTCGTAGAGAGTGTCTTTTTCCAGCAAGATGTCATCGGGTATGGCATGTGCGCGCACATCTTTGAAATGGTATTCCGTGCCCAGCTGTTTCATGTGCACCTTGCCGCTTACGTTTGCGTCGCCCACGAGGTTGATGCTGCTGAGGTCGCCCACGACATTGATCTTTCCTTTTGCCCTGGCTTCTATTTGGTCCATGAAACTGCCGCAGAAACTCTCCATGAACTTCATGTTGGTGCCGTCGGCCTCTATGCCGAGGTCTATGTAGTTGCGCTTGGGTGAAACGTAGCCGCTGATGTAGGTCTGGTTTTCGTCCCCTTCGTCGGCAACGGCATTGATGTCTATCTGCTCTTCCGCCTTGTTGTAATTGACGAGGGCATGCAGCACGCCCAGCGGACCTTGCTCAAAGGTAAATTCCTTGACATCCAGCTTGGCGTATGCGTCGGGAGAGTGGAAGATGGACTTGGCAATCGCCTTGCCCGTGGCCTTTCCCGTGAAATCGACGGAATGGAAGTTGATGAGATTCAGAATGTATGCCACATCGACATCCTTCAGGTCGGCTACGATGGAGTCTTCCTTGCTGGGGGTTGCCTTGCCGTTGACAATGATATGTTGGCCGTTGTGCTTTACGGTGAAATTATCGACCAGGAGATTGTTCTTGGAATATTCTATGGTAGATGCGACGACATCCCACCTGGTATCGCCCAGCATGATGTGCGAAGGGTTGACGCTCGTCCTGGCGACGGCCTGGCCTTTCTCTCCTTTTGTGAATTGGGTGTCGGCATTCAGCATGCCCTTGATGGGGAGCTTGCTGGAATGGTTGTCGTAGTGGAGGAGAGTGGATAGTATGTTGTGGGCGGCTGATGTCTTGATCTGGTAGGATGGAGCTTGCTCGTATGGCATGCCTTGCTGGAAGCTCGCGCTCATGGCGAGAGAGTCCTCGTTTGCCGTCATCTCGATGCTTCCGTTGTGGAAGGGCTTGCCGTTGTAGCTCAGCATGGGGATGCTCATCAGCAGATTCAGCTCATGGCTCTTTTCCGCAACGTTGCCGTTGACATGGATGGGTGAGCTGATGGCCACCGGTATGCCGAACATCTTTTGGAGAATCTCCGTGGAGTAGATGTTGGCTTGCAGGGTGAAGTCGTTGTTGCCTTGCTTGCTGTTCTTGTGGATGCCTGGCAGGGTAGGGAGCTGGTCGGCTATGATGTTCTGTACGCAGGCTGCCAGCGTGCCAAGGTTGTATTGCCCCTTGGTATGTAGGTTGGCGAAGGGGGTCTCCAGGTCAATGTAGCTGTCGCTGTTCTTGTTGTTGGCGTTCAGCGTGATATGGTCCAGGCAGTAACTCTTGTCGGCCATCTTCACCCCGAGGACGGATGGCTTGAGGTGCTCCACGTCGGCGGCGATGTCGTATTTGCTGGATTTCAGGTGATAGTCGCCTTGGATGCTCAAGGTGATGTTCGGGTCGTTGATGGATGCGTTGCCCTTGACTAGCCCGCGGTTGTATCCCCCGTCGATCGAAATGTCGTGGAAACTGTATTTGTTGTAGTCGAAACGCTGTATTTCCCCATGGGCGTACAGGTTGTCCTTGGTGCCTTTCACCTCGATGGTCGTTGCCACTTGCCCGAATTTGTCGTTGGCGAGAATTTTGTCGAGGGCTATGCCGTCTGAGGCGACTTTTGCAGTCAGCAGGTCTCCTTTTTTGGCCATTTGCACTTGGGCGCTTCCAGCTCCCGTCTCAAAGAAACCTTTCGACAGGATGTCTTTGCCCCGTCCTTCTATGGTTCCCTCGTAATGTATGCCGCCCAGCCGGAGTACTTCTTGGGGTACGCTGATTTTCTTGCCCAAGTTGTGGGCAAGGAAACTGACGCTCTCCTGCGTCAAGGTGATGTTCTCGATGTTGGCGTTCCAGGCCAAGGTGCGATCCCAGTCGCTCACCCTTCCGTGGGCTTGCAGGTTGATGCTTCCGCTGCCTGTCTTGAAGTTGATGTCCTTGCACCGCAATGATGTGGAGGTGCCGGAAAAATGGCTGCTGAAGAACAGGGCGTCGTCAAACTGGCGGAAGATGGGGAGGAGGCAGGATATGTCTGACAAGGTGATTTTCGACTGCTCGATACTGCCTTCGTATTGCAGGCTGTGCAAATTGGGCTTCCCGTTCTCCCACTTGTATTGCGCATGTATGTCGCCTAGTGACAGACTGGATTTGGGAAGTTGCAAGTCAAAGTTCTTCAACCATGTCTCGTGCTTGTCTGCGGCGAGTTTGAAGCTCAGGGATTTGAGTTGAAGTCCTGATTTATCCTCGAAGGATAATTTCTTGACATACAGATTGATATCATTGTCGGTAAGCCTGTCCAGGATGAAGTGTGCGGAGAGATTCCTTATGCCGATGTGTTGTGGGGAAAATACTCCTTGCTTGTAGGCAATGTCACGCTGGTCGTACTTGATGCTGCCATGGCGGATAATCAAGCTGCCTATGTATAGGTCGAGTGGGGTGTGCTTGGTGGTGTCCTTGGAGGCCAGGGAGTCTATCACAAACTGAAAGTTGTATTTGCTCTGCGCCGTTTGTCTGTACAAGTCCGCCTTCAGGCCGAAGAGTTGGGCGGAGGCAATGGAAATCCTGCCCTTGAGGAGAGGCAGGTAGTCTATCTTGGCGGAGACACGTGATGCGTAGATCATGCTGTCGCCTTGTTGGTCGTAAGCCATGAGGTCGTCTATGATGATGCGATTGAGGAACCCGAGGTTGACGCTCCCCACGGAGACCTTGGTACCGAACTTTTCTGCCAAGGCTTCCGAAACCTGTTGGCCCAGTAAATGCTGTATTGGCGATGCGTGTACCAATACGACCAGCAGGAAATAGACACAGACTAGTGTCCAGATAATGCTGTTGAATATATGCTTAAGCTTTCTCAAAACGTGTTTTAGTCTATATGGTTGTCTCTAATTTGTAAAGCCGACTTGATAATCCGCGAATCAAATATGTATATTCAGTGAATTTTACTGCAAAAGTACATCATTTTTGCGTGATAAGCGAATAAAAAGTATCTTTTTTCTTTCCCTAATCACATTTTTTTGCTAATTTTGCACCATTCATTGCTTGTTAAATAGAAAAAGAAATCAGTTTTTATAATATTTTATGTAGTTATGGCAAATGTAATTAAGTTACGTAAGGGCTTAGACATTAACCTGATGGGTAAGGCTGCCAAAGATGTAAAACTGCCGGTTGCCGAGGCTGTAGAGTTCGCTCTCGTGCCAGAGGCATTTGTGGGGGTTACACCTAAGGTTGTCGTACGTGAGGGAGACCATGTCAACGCCGGAGAAGCCTTGTTTGTGAACAAGGCGTGCCAGGAGGTGAAGTTTGCCTCGCCAGTGAGCGGTACGGTTTCCGCCATTGTGAGGGGCGATCGCAGGAAGGTGCTGTGTGTGAAGGTGAAAGCCGACGCCGAGCAAATCTTCGCCGACTTTGGTAAAAAGAATGTAGATGAGATGGATGGCGATGCTGTCAAGCAGGCTTTGCTTGAGGCTGGTCTTTTCGGGTACATCAACCAGTTGCCTTACGCTGTGTCAACGACTCCTGACACGACGCCTAAGGCAATTTTTGTTTCTGCGCTGCGCGACATGCCGCTCGCCGCCGACTTCGAGGTGGAGCTTGCCGGCAATGAGGAGGCTTTCCAGGCGGGGCTTACTGCCTTGGGCAAGATGGCCAAGACTTACCTGGGTGTTGGCGTGGAACAGCAGAGCGATGCCTTGGCCAATGCCAGGAATGTGGAACTGAACATCTTCGACGGTCCTTGCCCCGCAGGCAATGTCGGGGTACAGGTAAGCCATGTAGCCCCGGTCAACAAGGGTGAGGTGGTCTGGACGGTAGATCCTGCTGCGGTCATCTTCTTCGGGCGTTTGTTCTTGACGGGCAAGGTTGACCTTCGTAAGACAGTGGCCGTAGCCGGCAGTGAGATGAAGACGCCAGGCTATGCCCAGGTCTTGGTGGGGACGCCTTTGAGCGCTGTTGTAGGCAACCAGTTGAAATCGTCTGACCACGTGCGACTTATCGAAGGCAATCCTTTGACGGGCAAGCAGACATCCCTCGAAGCTTACGTAGGCGGTCACACCTCAGAGATAACAGCCATCCCTGAGGGCGATGACGCAGACGAAATCTTCGGATGGATCATGCCGCGCCCCAACGACTTCTCGACTTCACGCAGTTATCTGTCGTGGCTCTTCGGAAAGAAGAAGGAATATAATCTCGATGCCCGCATCAAGGGAGGTGAGCGACACATGATAATGAGCGGTGAGTACGACAAGGTGCTGCCCATGGACATCTATGGCGAGTATCTGGTCAAGGCAATCATTGCCGGCGACATCGACAAGCAAGAGCAGCTCGGTATCTATGAGGTGAGTCCGGAAGACTTCGCCGTGGCGGAGTTTGTCGATTCTTCCAAGCTGGAGCTGCAGAAGATTGTGCGTCAGGGCCTGGACATCCTGCGCAAGGAGAATGCTTAATTATATGAATGAATAAAATGAGTGCATTAAGAAATTATCTCAATAAGATAAAGCCCAACTTCCAGGAGGGAGGTAAGCTTCATGCCTTCGAGAGCGTCTTTGACGGCTTCGAGAGTTTCCTGTACGTGCCTAACACGACGGCGAAGAGCGGAGCCAACATCCACGATGCCATCGACTCGAAGCGCATCATGAGCTTTGTGGTGATCGCCTTGATTCCCGCATTGCTCTTCGGTATGTATAATGTGGGCTACCAGAACTTCAAGGCCGCGGGCACTTTGGAGGCGGCCAGTTTCCTTGAGGTCTTCGCCTTCGGATTCCTGGCAGTACTTCCCAAGTTGCTGGTAAGCTACATCGTAGGTCTTGGCATCGAGTTCGCCTGGGCGCAGTGGAAACACGAGGAAATCCAGGAAGGCTACCTCGTAAGCGGTATCATCATCCCGCTGGTCATCCCTGTTTCCACGCCGTTGTGGATGCTCGCCTTGGCCTGTGCGTTCGCTGTCATCTTCTGCAAGGAAATCTTCGGCGGTACGGGCATGAACATCTTCAATGTGGCGGTGGGAGCGCGTATGTTCCTCTTCTTCTCATATCCTCTCGCCATGAGCGGCGACAAGGTGTGGATCGCCAAGGACAGCATTTTCGGGCTGGGCAACACTTTGCCTGACGGTTTCACCGCGGCCACGCCTTTAGGCCAGATAGCCCAGGGGGGTATGCCGGATGCAAGTATCTGCGACATGGTGTGCGGTTTCATCCCTGGCTCCATTGGAGAGACTTCGGTCATCGCCATAGCCATTGGCGCCGTCATCTTGCTTTGGACGGGGATTGCTTCCTGGAAGACCATGGGCAGTGTGTTCGTGGGCGGTATCGTGATGGCTCTCATCTTCCAGGCTTTGGACATGACTCCTATTGCTTGGTATGAGCACATCATCCTCGGTGGTTTCTGCTTCGGTGCCGTGTTCATGGCCACCGACCCTGTGACTTCCGCCCGTACAGAGAAGGGCAAGTACTTCTACGGATTCTTCATCGGTGCCATCGCCGTCATCGTGCGTGTGATGAACCCTGGTTATCCTGAGGGCATGATGCTCGCCATCTTCTTCGGCAACATGTTTGCTCCGCTCATCGACTACTGTGTGGTGCAGGGCAATATCTCTCGCCGTGCCAAACGTGCCATTAACAAATAAGGAGGAATGCAGTTATGAAGACAAATACGAATAGCTATACTATTATCTACTCTGCCATCATCGTGGTGGTCGTGGCATTCCTGCTCGCCTTCGTGTCGCAGGTGCTGAAGCCGACCCAGGATGCCAATGTGGCTCTTGACACGCAGAAGCAGATATTGAACGCCCTCAACCTCCGCGGCCTCGACAACGAGACGGCGGCTGCCAAATACAAAGAGGTGGTAAAGCACGAGGGAGAGAAGGACGGCATGAAATACTACGAGTGTAAGGTCGATGGTCAGGATAAGACCGTCTATACCGTGAAGGGCATGGGCCTTTGGGGCGGCATCAACGGTTTTGTGGCTGTCGATGCCGACAACAACACCATCTACGGAGTATATTTCAACCATGAGGGCGAGACTGCCGGACTGGGAGCCGAAATCAAGGACAACGTGAAATGGCAAGAGAAGTTCCAGGGCAAGAAGATCCACAAGGACGGTGAGGGCGGCATCGCCCTCGGGGTGAAGAAAGACGCTCCCGCCGCCGACCCCAACAATGTGGATGCCGTGACGGGCGCAACCCTGACGTCCAATGGTGTTGACCAGATGCTCAAGGAAGGACTCGCCAAGTTCTTGAAGTAATTATTAATTATACATGATAAATTGTAATTATGTTATTTAGTAAACAAAATAAGGAGGCACTCCTCAAGCCGCTCAACCTGGACAACCCTATCATGGTGCAGGTGCTCGGTATCTGTAGTGCCTTGGCTGTCACTTCACAGCTGAAGCCAGCCATAGTGATGGGGCTTGCCGTTACCGTCATCACGGCATTCTCCAACGTGATTATCTCCATCATCCGCAACACCATCCCACAGCGCATCCGCATCATCGTGCAGCTGGTTGTGGTGGCGGCGCTCGTAACCATCGTGAGCCAGGTGCTCAAGGCATTTGCCTACGATGTGAGCGTGCAGCTCTCGGTGTATGTGGGACTTATCATCACCAACTGTATCCTGATGGGCCGCCTGGAGGCGTTTGCCATGATGAACAAGCCTTGGCCTTCGTTCCTCGATGGTGTAGGCAACGGTTTGGGCTACGCCCTCATCCTCGTCATCGTGGGTGCCGTTCGTGAGTTGTTGGGCCGCGGTTCTTTGCTCGGTTTCCAGCTCATCCCTGAGGGAGCTTACGGCTTCGGGTATGTTAACAACGGTATGATGACGATGCCTGCCATGGCATTGATTCTGCTGGGATGTGTAATCTGGGTACATCGTGCCTATATTTATAAGGAGGAAAAGTAAGATGGAGCACGCAATTAGTTTGTTTTTCCGTTCGATTTTCGTCGATAACATGATCTTCGCTTACTTCCTGGGTATGTGCTCTTTCCTTGCCGTGTCCAAGAATGTGAAGACCTCTTTCGGACTGGGTTGCGCCGTGACCTTCGTGTTGCTTGTGACCGTTCCCGTGGATTATCTCTTGCAGACCAAGGTACTGGGTCCTGACTGCTTGATGGAAGGTGTCGATTTGAGCTACCTCAGCTTCATCCTCTTCATCGCCGTCATCGCCGGTATCGTGCAGTTGGTAGAGATGGTAGTCGAGAAGTATTCACCCTCGCTCTATGCTGCGCTGGGTATCTTCTTGCCCCTTATCGCCGTAAACTGCGCCATCATGGGCGCCTCGCTCTTCATGCAGCAGCGCATCTTGATGGATCCTTCCAACTCGCAGGCGATCACCAACGTATGGGACAGCATCGTCTATGCTGTGGGATCGGGTATCGGTTGGACACTCGCCATCACTCTGATGGGTGCCATTCGCGAGAAAATGCAGTACTGCGACGTGCCAAAGCCTTTGCAGGGACTGGGCATCACTTTTATCACCGTAGGCTTGATGGCAATGGCCATGCTTTGCTTCTCAGGCTTGAAAATCTAAAAGGGGAGGAATGTAGATATGGTAAACACATCATTTATATTGGCTAGTATCGGAGTGTTCCTCGTGGTGATACTCCTGCTGGTTGTCATCCTGCTCGTGGCTAAGAAGTATCTCAGCCCCAGCGGTAATGTGAATATTGAGATCAATGGCGACAAGACCATCAATGTGGCTCAGGGCAGCAGCCTCATGACCACCCTCAACGAGAACGGCATCTTCCTGCCTTCTGCCTGCGGCGGAAAGGCGAGCTGTGGTCAGTGCAAGGTGCAGGTGTTGGAGGGCGGCGGCGAGATTCTCGACTCCGAGAAACCGCACTTCACGCGCAAGCAAATCAAGGACCATTGGCGCCTGGGATGCCAGTGCAAGGTGAAGGGCGACCTGAAAATCAAGGTGCCCGAGAGCGTGATGGGCGTGAAGGAATGGGAGTGCGAGGTGATCTCCAACAAGAACGTCTCCTCGTTCATCAAGGAGTTCAAGGTGGCCCTGCCTCCTGGCGAGCACATGGACTTTGTGCCTGGTTCTTACGCCCAGATCAAGATTCCTGCCTACGACTGCATCGACTACGACAAGGACTTCGACAAGGACTTGATTGGCGAGGAGTACATCGGCACATGGGAGAAGTTCAACATCCTCTCTCTGAAGGCTCACAACCCAGAGCCTACCGTGCGTGCCTACTCCATGGCCAACTATCCCGACGAGGGCGACATCATCACGCTGACCGTGCGTATCGCCACGACTCCGTTCTTGCCACGCCCACAGGTGGGCTTCCAGAACGTGCCCACGGGTATCGCCTCTTCTTACATCTTCTCCCTGAAGCCGGGTGACAAGGTGATGATGAGCGGCCCTTACGGTGACTTCCATCCTAACTTCACTTCGGGCAAGGAGATGATTTGGATTGGCGGTGGTGCCGGTATGGCTCCTTTGCGTGCCCAGATTATGCACATGACCAAGACACTCCGTACCACCGACCGCGAGCTCCACTTCTTCTATGGCGCCCGTGCGCTCGGCGAGGCATTCTTCCTGGAGGACTTCTGGGAATTGGAGAAGGAGTTCCCTAACTTCCACTTCCATCTCTCACTCGACCGCAAGGACCCTGTGGCAGACGCCCAGGGCGTGAAGTACTACGAGGGATTTGCCGTGAACTGCATCCGTGACACCTACTTGAAGGACCACGAGGCTCCCGAGGACTGTGAATACTATCTCTGTGGACCTCCAATGCTCATCAAGACCGTGACCGACTATCTCGACAGTCTCGGTGTGGATCAGGATAGCATCATGTACGACAACTTCGGTTAAGCAATGGCGCACGAATGTGCAAAGAATATGGCAAGGTCGCTGGATTTTCCAGCGGCCTTGTCTCGTTTTAGGGGGTGGGTGCGGATGTATGTTTTCGAGGGTACGGATGTGCGCTTTTGCGAGTCATGATGCTTTAATCAGTTCCACGCCATGGAACTGTGGGTTCCACGGCTAGAAACTCGCAGTTCCACGGGATGAAACTTATCACGACCTTCTTACCCATGACTTTTCGGCCAGGTGCGCACGAGGGTAGCTGGCTGGCATTCATAAAAAAGCCTCTCAGCTTGTCGGAGCTGAGAGGCTTGAATAAGTTATTTTTCCTTGTTCAATCTCTTGATAACAGAGTAGGCGTCATAGAGACCGAGCTCTCCTGCCTTCGACAAATCTTGGATAGCTCCGGCTTTGTTGCCCGACTTCGAACGTGCGATGCCTCTGTTGTAGTACGCTTCCGCCAAGCGGTTGTCTAGCTTGATGGCAATGGTATAGTCGTCGATAGCCTTGGACAATTCCTTGCGGTTGGCATGCAGGTTGCCCCTGTTGTAGTATATGTAAGCATTGCTGTTGTGGCTGAGTCGGATGGCATCGCTCAAGTCGGCTTCCGCCGAATGAATGTTGAGGATGGGCTGGCCTTCGGCCACATTGAATTCATCCATTTCTATTTGGCAGACGGCGCGAAGCCAATAGGCCAGGGCATTGGTGTCGTCGAGGGCGATGTAGTCGGAGAAGTCGCCGATGGCAGCCTCGAAGTCTCTCAGTACAGCGTGCGCCACGCCCCGATGGATGAGCAGGCTCTTCTTGGTCTGTTCGTCCTTCGCGACACTAAGCTCCGCCGACAGTTTGTCGATGATCGAGAATACTTTCATCGAGCTGTTTTCATCGAGTTGTTCCTTGTTGCAAACGATGTATAGCTTGTTGTCGTTTCCTTTCTCTTGATTTTGGTTGATTGTCTCCACGTCTTTGTCGAACGACTGTACGCCACTGATGTTCTGGGTGGTGGGGAAATAGCTTACGCGATACATCGGCAGGTAGTTTGACTCCACTAGGCGGTTTTGTATGCGTCCTCGATATTCGCTCTTGTATTCGTGCTCGTATTTTGGGGTGTCATCGACCACAAGGCTGGCAAACTTGTTGGGGTCAATCTCAGAACGCTTGCGCATTTCTTTTTGGGTTTTGGTGCTCCAGCGTGGCTGGATGCCAAGATGTTTGTTCATCTGTGCCTTCAGGATGCGAAACTCGTCTTGCTCGGCTTTCCCGGTCATGCCTAGACGGCGGTAGCAGTTGGCACGGTAGGAGAGTCCCGTCCAGAAGTTGGGAAACTGGTTGATGACGGTCGTGTAGTCACGGATGGCAGCATGCAGGTTTCCCGTTTTTTCGTGTAAGAGGGCGCGGTTGAAGATGGCCATGAAGTTTTGCGGCTCCATCTTGATGACGAAGTCGAAGTCGGTAATGGCACGGTTGTTGTCTCCTAGCTGGACACGCATCAGCCCTCGGTTGTAGTGGGCGAGGAAGTTGTTGGGGTCCAAGTCCAGGGCATTGTCGTAGTCACTCATGGCGCCGCGCAAATTGTTGAGGTTGATGCGTGCCAGGGCACGGTTGATGTAGCTGTTTACATTGTTGGGCTTGAAATGCAGTGATTTGGTGAGAGCCTCGTCGGCAATCTTCCATTCCTTGCGTGCCAAAGCCATGTAGGCACGGGTCATCCATGCGTCCCCGTCGTAAGGGTTGAGCTGCAAGCTCTTGTCGAGCCATTTCTCTGCGCTTATGGTGTCTTTCTTCACGAGATAGACCTCAGCTTTGAGAGAGTAGGCGTTGGAGTAATCTTGCCATTTGGCAATGATGGAGTCCAGCTGGGCTAAAGTGTCGTCATATTTCTTGCCTTGCATATAGCAGAGGGCACGATTGAACCAATAGTTGCGGTTGCGAGGTTCTAGTCTGATGGCGGTGTTGTAGTCGCTGACGGCTTCTTCGTATTTGTCTTGGCGGATGCGGCAGATGGCACGAAGGTCATAGATGTCGTTGATGTATGGGTTCAGTTGCAATGCTTCCGTGGCATCGCTTTCTGCACCCATGAAGTCGTCTAGGTTGAACTTCGCTACGCTACGGTAATACCAAGGCTCATAAAGATAAGGTTTGGCGCCGATGGCCAAGTTGAAGTATTTGATGGAAAGGACGTAGTCCTCGTAATAGAGCGCACTGCGTCCTGCGGTGATAAGGCGGTCAACCCTGTATTGTGCGGCGACTGGTGCCACTGACAAGGCAAGTAGGGCTACTGCCAACATCTTTTTCTTCATGCTGATGTCGTTATCTTTGAAACACTAAAACCTATTGATATATGTGTGGGGAAGAGACGTCACCCTGGCAATCAGTGGCGGATTTTTGTGCGGTAAGAGCAACGAAACTTTCCCTTGAGGATGTTCTTGAGCTTGCCTGCTACCATGTTCTTGCGGAGAGGGGACAGGCGGTCAACGAACATCTGGCCTTCCAGGTGGTCGAACTCGTGCTGCATCACGCGAGCCAAGTAACCGTCCACCCACTCGTCGTGCTCATTGAAATCCTCGTCCTGGTATTTCACATGGATGCGAGTAGGGCGTTTGACTCCCTCGGAGATTCCAGGGATGGAAAGGCAACCTTCGTCCATGGTCTTCTTCTCGCTGTCATCATCATATTCGAGGATGTGGGCATTGATGAATGCCTTGCGGAATCCCTTGTATTCAGGGAGGTCGTCGCTCAAGACGTCAAGGTCGATGACCACCACTCTGATGGCCAGGCCTATTTGAGGGGCGGCCAGGCCGATGCCACTGCTGGAGTCGAGCGTCTCGTACATGTTGGCGACAAGTTCTTTGAGTTGTGGATATTCGGGAGTTATATCTTCAGCCACTTTTCTGAGGACGGGCTGACCATATATGTAAATAGGTAAAATCATCTTCTTGATTGCAAATAGTCTTGTAAAATAATGGTGGCGCTGATTTCGTCCACCAAACCTTTGTTTTTTTTTCTCACTTTCTTCTTCACTCCACCCTCTATCATTGCCCGGTGGGCAATCACGGAAGTAAATCTTTCATCGTAGTATTCTATGGGCAGCTCAGGATGCGCCTTGCGCCATCTGTTGAAGAAATTCTCAACTCGTGCAAGGTTCTCGCTTGGCTGTCCATTGGGTTGCATGGGCTTGCCGATGACAATTCGCTCCACCTGTTCCTTCTGAATGTATGTCTCGAGATAGGTGAAGAGGTCAGATGTTGCGACAGTGGCCAGCCCCCCGGCGATGATTTGCAGGGGGTCGGTCACTGCGAGTCCGGTACGTTTCTTACCGTAGTCTATGGATAGGATGCGCATTATTTCTGGAAAAGCAACCAAGCGTCTGGATACTTGCCGGCGCGGAGTTCGTTGCGGCTCTTGACGGCTCCGGCCTTGTCCATGAAGGTGGACGCTACCACTCGATACATATTGCGCTCGCCGTTGAAGACAATCTGGGCATCGTAACCCGCGCTCTTCAATGTGTTGTAGAGACCTTCTGCGTTGGCCTTCAATGAGAAGGAACCTACCACAACGCTGAAGTTCTGCAGGCCGGAGCCGGCAATGAGCGATACGTTCTCTTGGCGTACGGTCGCATTATCTACCTCGGTGTTGGTGGACTGGGAAGGGGTCGTTGTCTCCAGCGGAGTGACAACAGGCTCCGGTGCCGGGGTGGTCTGTTGCTCCTGGGCTTGTGCCTTTTCGTAAGCTTTCTTGTACATGCTTTCCTTTGACTTACAGCTGGCGAGTGCCAAAACAACGCACAAGCCCAAGCTCAAAACTGGTAATTTCTTCATAACTTTAAATGGGTTTTATAGTTTAACTTGTTATTTACTTTTTCATTTTATTCTGCGAAAATACAAATAATATCGCAAATAAAGGAAGAAAAGCTGCATAAAGTTTGTTAAATCAAGGTTATGCAACACTTTTAACTTAAAATTAAGGAAAAAAACATGGTTTGTTGAAGAATAATTAGTATATTTGCAACATAAAGATGTCGCCCCCACTTTTTCTCTAAGGGAGGGGGTATATATGTCTTGGTAACATGTTTAACAATTAAAATTACTGTAATTATGAAAGCATTAGGTTATATTGGCGCATTCCTCGGCGGTGCAATCGCAGGAACTGCCCTCGGTTTGGTTTTCGCCCCGGAAAAAGGTGAGGATACGCGTAGCAAGATAGCTGACGCCGTAGATAACTTCTGCAGCAAGCACAACATCAAGTTGAGCAAGAAGGAAGTGGATGATTTGGTAGATGACATCAAGGACGCTGCTCCTGAGGTATAGGCTGAATGATGTTTTCCAACGATAAGAATGTAGAAACTATCGGGCAGCTCGTGGAGGTGCTCAAGCATTACATCGGGCTTCAGACGGAATATGTGAAGCTCGATGTTGTGGATAAGGTCGTACGCTTGCTCACTGCCCTCACGGTGACTGTTGTCTTGTTGGGTTTGCTGGCCATTGCCCTCATCTATTTGTCTTTTGCCTTGGCGTTCGCCATCGGCACTGCCCTGGGCAATGTCTGGGGATTCTGCATCGTGGCAGGCTTATACCTATTTATATTAATCGTATTTGTTGTCTTCCGTCACCAGTGGATTGAGCGTCCTTTGGTGAAGTTCTTGGCAAGCATCCTCATGCAAAGATAATTTTTTTCGACATGACAGAAAATTCGGAACAGATACAATATGGCTCTCTCAATGAAATCCGTTTGCGTAAGGAACTTTTACGTAAGGACATTGAGGCAGACAGTGCAAAAATCAAGGCTCTTTGGACTTCCTTGTTCGTGCGTCCAGATGCCTTGTCCAAGAAGGCTACTCCGAGCAAGCGCATGCAGAGTCTCTTCTCGATAGGGGCGGGTGCTTTCGACGGGGCACTTTTGGCATGGAAGATATACCGCAAGTTCAAGAGGAAATAACTTTGTTTATTCATCATATAGGTGAAGTCGTGACATAAAAAAAGGGTCACCGCTGTGACCCCAACCTTGTTAACCTTAAATCTAATACTATGAAAAACACATATGCAAAGGTACGACTTTTGCATCATATTCCCATCGTTTTTTGAGAAAATCTACGCGCGCATAACTTATTTTAAATATATTTTGCGTTTTTAGGCTGTTTATGGCGTGGATTCCGGAAGTTTACCTTCGGAATTATATTCTCACAACTTGTTTTACGCCTTTCACGGTGGTCAACTTCTTGATGAGTGCTTCTGTCTTGGAGGCATCGTCAATCATGACCGTGACATTGCCGGAGAAGAGACCATCCTTGGAGGATATGTTGATGCCGCGCATCACGAGCTTGTCTTCCTTGGAGATGATGTTGGTGATGTTGCTCACGATGCCGATGTCGTCGTTGCCTATGATGCGGAGCGTAATGGCATACTTGGAGGTGCCCTTGCCGCTCCATCTGGCCTTCACGATGCGGTAACCGAACCGGCGGCGCAATTCCCTGGCGTTCGGACAGTCGGTGCGGTGTATCTTGATGCCCTTGTTGATGGTGACGAATCCAAAGATTGGGTCGCCGTAGATGGGGTGACAGCAGTGCGCCAGCTCGAAGTCGATGCCTTTCAGGTTCTCGTCGATGGTGAGCACGTCGTCACTCTGGCGCATCAGTTCCTCGGTAGGGTTCTCGTACTCGAAGTTGGCTGCGCTCTCGGCAGGCTTGTTCGTGTTGGTGAGGTTGAGGTCGTGGTCACGCTCTGCCACGTAGCGGTCGATGACCGTGTTCACGTCCAGTTTCTCCTCGGCGATGTCCTTGTAGAAATCCGAGTTCTCCTTGTAGCCCATCTTCTTGATGATACGTGCCATGGTGCTCTCGTCAATTTCTATCTTCCGGTTCTTGAACCGGCGTTCGATGAGCTCCTTGGCGTAGAGGCCGTCTTTCTTCTGTGTCTCCTTGAGGGCGAGGCGAATCTTTGCTTTCGCCTTGGAGGTCTGCACGATATTGAGCCATTCCTGTCTGGGCTTCTGGTTGGTCTGCGTCAGGATTTCTATCTGGTCGCCTGAGTGAAGCTCCTGGCGGAAACTGACGGCCTTGCCGTTGATCTTGCCTCCCACGCAGTTGTTGCCGATGCGCGAATGGATGTAATAGGCGAAGTCCAGGACGGTGGAACCCTTGGGGAAGTTGAGCAGGTCGCCCTTGGGTGTGAACACATACACCTCGTCTTCCTTGAGGTCGGTGGTGAACTGGTCCATCAACTGCAGGTCGTCGTTGTTCTCCAAGGCGCTTCTGATGTTGGCGAGCCATTCGTCGATGCCACCCTCTCCCTGCTTGATTCCCTTGTATCTCCAGTGGGCGGCGAGGCCATGCTCGGCGATGTCGTCCATTCTTTCTGTGCGTATCTGTACTTCCACCCACTTGTTCTCTGGGCCCAACACGGTGGTGTGCAAGCTCTCGTAGCCGTTGCTCTTGGGAACGGAGAGCCAGTCGCGCATACGTTTGGGGTTGGGTTGGTACATGTCGGTGATGATGGCGAACACCTGCCAGCATTGCTTGTACTCCAGCTCTCTGGGCACGTCGATGATGATGCGGATGGCGAAGAGGTCATACACTCCCTCGAACCCGCAGTTTTGTTTCTTCATCTTCTGCCAGATGGAGTGGATGCTCTTCGTTCTGCCCTTCATGTGGTACTTCAGTCCCGCCTCGTCAAGCTTCTCCTGTATAGGTTGGATAAAACGGGCGATGTAGGCATCGCGCGAAGCCTTGGTGGCGTTCAGTTTCTCCTTGATTAAATAGTAGGCGTCATGCTCGAGGTATTTCAGGCTGAGGTCTTCCAGTTCGCTTTTCAGTTTGTAGAGGCCCAGCTTGTGGGCGAGTGGGGCATAAAGGTAGTTGGCCTCCTCGCTTACCTCGCGCTTGGCGTCCACCTGTTGGGTGTCGCGTATCTGCCGCATGACGTTTACACGGTCTGCTATCATGATGAGGATGACACGCATGTCCTCGGAGAACGAGATGAGCAGGTTGCGGAAATTCTCGCTCTCGATGACGGGATTGCGCTTGTAGAGCTCGTGGATGCGCAGCAGGCCGCTGATGATGTGCTCTACGCTGTCACCGTATTTGCGCTTGATGTCCTCGGTAGTCTGGTAACCGTCGATGACGCTGGTCTGCATGAGGATGGCGATTACCCCATCACGTTTCAGGCCAATCTCGTTGACCGCTATCTCGGCAGTCTGTAGGGCATGCAGGATGGGGTTCAACCCGAATACGTCACGGTGTATCTGGTGATTCTCGAAAGCATGGTGGATGTCCTCCCTCAGGTTGGTCTCGTCCTCCTTCGAGAACGTGTCTCCGATAGAAGCCCGTAGTCTCTCCAGGATGAGCAAAGTTTGCTCCTTTTCTTCTGGTGTAAAAGTGAATGTTTCGTTCATTTTTCTTCCCTCCTTGTTAATATTTTATGCAAAGGTACAAAAAAAACGCCCAAAAGTTTCCCTTAATCAGAAAAAATAACTATATTTGTGGCATAATTGCGTAAAATAACATAAATATGGTATTATGAATCAGCAAGATCTTAACCAAATTGAGGCTCGTGGAATCAGCGAGCAGCAGATTGAACATCAGTTGGAGCAATTCAAGGACGGCTTTCCTTTCTTGAAACTGGAAGGTGCAGCTGCCATTGGCAAGGGCATCATGGCTCCGACGGAAGATGAGGTGAAAAACTACGAGAAGGCTTGGAATGATTACAAGGCCGAAGGACACAAAATCGTCAAGTTTGTGCCTGCTTCCGGTGCCGCCAGCCGTATGTTCAAGAACATGTTTGCTTTCTTGGACGCTCCGTACGATGTGCCGACCACCGACTTCGAGAAGCAGTTCTTCGAGAACATCAAGAAGTTTGCTTTCCGCTCGGCTCTCTGTGGCAAGTGCCATGAGAATGAGGGTAAGGGCATCATGAAGCTTATCGGCGAAGGAAACTACAAGGCTGTGGTCGCCAATCTGTTGGAGTCCAAGGGGTTGAACTATGGTCAGCTGCCCAAGGGATTGCTGCTCTTCCATGAGTATTCCGCAGACGAGGTGCGCACGCCTATGGAGGAGCATTTGGTGGAGGCTGCCCTCTATGCCAGCAGCAACGGCGAGGCTAACGTACATTTTACGGTTTCCCATGACCATTTGAAGTTGTTCAAGCAGAAGGTGGCAGAGAAGGCTGATTTTTATGCCGGGAAATTCGGCGTGAAGTACAACATCTCTTTCTCTGAACAGAAACCTAGCACCGATACCATCGCTGCCAATCCTGACAATACTCCGTTCCGCAACGAGGACGGCAGCTTGCTGTTCCGCCCCGGTGGCCATGGCGCATTGATAGAGAATCTCAACGAGATAGACGGCGACGTGGTGTTCGTCAAGAATATCGACAATGTGGTGCCCGATCGCTTGAAGGAAGACACCGTGACCTACAAGCAGGTGATTGCCGGCATCTTGGTTACTCTTCAGAAGAAGGCCTTCGAGTATTTGAGGGTACTCGACTCTGGTCAGTACAATCACGACAAGCTGGAAGAGATTATTCGTTTCGTACAGCGTGACCTCTGCTGCCGCAAGTCTGACATCAAGGAGCTGGAGGATGCCGACTTGGTCATCTACCTTCGCAAGAAGTTGAATCGTCCTATGCGTGTCTGCGGCGTGGTCAAGAATGTGGGCGAGCCTGGTGGCGGTCCGTTCCTTACATATAATGGCGACGGTACGGTGAGCTTGCAGATTCTTGAGAGTTCCCAGATTGATACCAACAACGAGGAGTGTGTGAAGATGTTTACCCAAGGCACTCACTTCAATCCTGTCGATTTGGTTTGTGGAACCAAGGACTACAAGGGCGAGCCTTTTGACTTGCCCAAGTATGTGGATCCTAGCACAGGTTTCATTTCCAGCAAGAGCAAGAACGGCAAGGATTTGAAGGCTTTGGAGTTGCCGGGGCTCTGGAATGGAGCGATGAGCGACTGGAACACAGTCTTCGTAGAGGTTCCTTTGAGCACTTTCAATCCAGTGAAGACCGTCAACGACTTGCTTCGCGACCAACATCAGGCTGTGCTTGGCGGCTACAACCACGGGGAAGGTTGCGGAAAGCACTAAATTGAAGGTAACGGAGTAAAAGTGAAAAGGTGCAAAAAGATTGCGATGATTCGATATTTTTTTGTACCTTTGCAAGCCGAAAGCAGTGCCTCGGCCTGTCGCTGGCATCCTGACGGGTGCGAGAGGAAAGTCCGGGCAGCATAGGGCATCCCACTTCCGAAACTAGAAGCTATTGGTGACAGTAGGTGTCGGCAGAAGAAAATGACCGCTTTTGCTTATCCCGCTTTTTGAGTGGGGTGGTGAGAGTAAGGGTGAGAAGGCGGTGTAAGAGACCACCAGCTGGCAGGTGATTGCCAGGCTGTGCCATCTGGGAGCTGTAAGCTCATGTAAACCACAGATTGAGGGCGGCTCGTCCGATTGCCTTCGGGCTACTGTGGAGGGTAGAGTGCTTGAGCCTAGGGGTGACCCTAGGTCTAGATAAATGACAGGCGCCTGTCCTGTTTGCCCAAATGAATTAGGATAGGTACAGAACTCGGCTTATAGAGGCACTGCTTTCTTTTTTTACCTGTTTTAAAGTATGAAGGCAAAGGTTTATCCCATGGAGGATTCCTTTGCTTTTTTGGTTTGATATGTCACATTAACATTTGAAACAATGAAATTAAAAGATCCGGAGAAGGAATTTTTCGATGATTTCGAGCATAAGGTGAAGGGGAAGATTGGCAAGTATGGCGACAGACTCGACTTCCCTAAGTTGGAGGACTATGGTATAGAGAGGATGGAACTGGAGGACTATCTCTTTGACAAGCAAGCTATCCTGGACATGGGGGGCACACCTCGCAGCAAGATGACTGTGGGGAGTGTCGTCACGTTGATTCCTATCATCATTCTTTCGGCTATGCCGGACAGTTCCTACATCTATGGCAAGACTTGGACATCAGTGTTGGCGATTGCCATCGGGCTGATGCTGAGCTTGTGCCTTTTTGCAGTGCTGAAAGCTGTCATCCAAATGCGTCTTTCCAAGCATAAGGACCCGAAAATGGAATCTTATCTCAAGGCGGTGCTGTTTTATCAGCCTGCTGAATGAGTAGGGCGGGACTTATCCTGTGGGAGAATATTTCGCAAATAAAAAAAGGTTAGTTCCCCAAAATGGGGGGCTAACCTTTTTATATTGGACGTGTTTTTTCAATTTATACGATGCCCTGTGCCATCATAGCCTTGGCAACCTTCAGGAAGCCAGCCACGTTGGCTCCCTTCACGTAGTTCACGTAGCCATCGGCGCCAGTACCGTATTTCACACAGTTGGCATGGATGTCGTTCATGATGTCATGGAGCTTGGCGTCAACTTCCTCGCGAGACCACTTCAGACGCTCTGAGTTCTGACTCATCTCAAGGCCGGAAACTGCTACACCACCAGCATTGGCAGCCTTGCCAGGAGCATAGAGAATCTTTGCATCCTGGAATACCTTGATGGCCTCTGGGGTAGAAGGCATATTGGCACCCTCGCTTACAGCGATAACGCCGTTGGCGATGAGAGCCTTGGCAGCCTCTTCGTTAATCTCGTTCTGGGTAGCGGATGGGAGAGCGATGTCTGCCTTCTCAAACCAAGGCTTGGCACCCTCTACATATTTCACACCATATTTCTCTGCATACTCCTTGATGCGGCCACGATCTACGTTCTTCAACTCCATGATGTAAGCGAGCTTCTCTGCATCGATACCGTCAGGATCGTAGATATAGCCATTGGAATCAGAGCATGTGACGGGTTTTGCACCGAGTTCAATCAACTTCTCCATGGTGTATTGGGCCACGTTGCCAGACCCAGAAACCAAGACTGTCTTGCCCTTGATGTCGATGTTCTTGGTTGCCAGCATATTGAGGAGGAAATAGACATTGCCATAACCTGTAGCCTCAGGACGAATGAGAGAACCGCCAAATTCCTGGCCTTTACCTGTCAGCATACCTTGGAATTGGTGGGTCAACTTCTTGTACATGCCGAAGAGATAGCCAACCTCACGTCCGCCAACACCGATGTCGCCTGCGGGAACATCCTCGTCTGGACCGATGTGACGATAAAGCTCAGTCATGAAAGCCTGGCAGAAACGCATCACCTCGGCATTGCTCTTGCCGCGAGGCGAGAAGTCGGAGCCACCCTTGGCACCGCCCATCGGGAGTGTAGTCAGAGAGTTCTTGAATGTCTGCTCGAATGCGAGGAACTTCAGGATGCCCAAGTTGACAGACTTGTGGAAACGGAGTCCACCCTTGTAAGGGCCGATCACGTTGTTGTGCTGGATGCGGTAGCCCATGTTGGTCTGTACGTTGCCCTTGTCATCAACCCATGATACACGGAACTCGATAACGCGGTCTGGGATACAGAGACGTTCGATGAGGTTGGCCTTCTCGAACTCGGGGTGCTTGTTGTACTCTTCTTCGATAGTGCCGAGTACTTGACTCACTGCCTGGATGTACTCAGGCTCATTAGGGAATCTTCTCTGAAGATTCGCAATGACTTCTGATGCTTTCATAATCTTAATTTCTTTTATTGGTTTTAAAAATGTTCTTTTGTTGTTGTTTGCGATTGCAAAGATAAAGAAAAAGATTTGAATGGCAAACAAATAGTAAGAAAAAATATCTAAAAAGTATAAAAGAGTTACTTTTTAACGTTTGGCAAGAAACGAAAAACGTTGATTTGTGCTCGCACACCTTATTATATTTAAGCCCTTTGTTGCCGAAACTCATCCTAGCTTCAGCAACAAAGGACTATGTCATGTAGGAAAAGCACTAGTTTTAATTGCTTTTCAGTTTCTTGATTTGGTCTATTGTTAGCCCAGTGCATTTGCTGACTAGTTCTAAAGACATTCCTTCCGTGAGCATCAGTCTGGCAGTTGCATTTTGCTGCTCTGATTTTCCCTCAGCTCTTCCCTCAGCTCTTCCCTCGGCTCTTCCCTCAGCTCTTCCTTCAGCCAATCCTTCTTGGCGTGCCACTTTTCTCTCAAACATGGTTGTGGCATAAATGTCACGCATGTTCTTGATATCTTCGGCATACATCTCTCTTTCTTCAGGAGTGAGTTTGCGAAGGTCTCCGATGGCCGCTAATTTCCGAAATATAGGGTATTTCTCCCTAAAAGGCATTTGCTCAAATAAGTTCATATTCTTCAAGATATAAATCCAACATTCAAATATTGTATCGCATTCTTCCTCTTTGCTTTTGGTAAATAGGGGAAGTTGCAAATAGGTGATTCTGAGTTTCTCCGATGTTCGCTTGCCAGTCTTGAGATTGCATAATGCCAAGTCTGTGCGGAATGTCTTGAGCATCGGGTCTTTGGAGACAAAGTTCATAAAGCATACTGTATAAACCGGCATGAGCCGATAGTTCCATTGTCCTTTCTTTCCTTGACCGATGATGGCTTGCGCAGAGTAGAAGAGTGCTCTATCTACGAAGAACTCCTGTTCTTTGTTTTGCATTTCTACGATGATGCGTCTCCCGTCCGTCGTAGTGCAATAAACGTCGAAGATGACTCCTCGGTCGTCTTTTCTCATGCCGAGTTGCTCGGTCTTCTCGAACTTTACGTCCTTGATGACAAACTCGCCTTCAAACAAACCGTTCAGGAATGTGATGAGGCATTCTTTGGTGTCTTCCCGCCCGAAAATGTACTTGAAGGCCCAGTCGCAGCGGGGATCTATGAATTTTCCCATATAGTTGGAATGTTTTACGTCAATCGCTGCAAATATACACAAAAGATTTGGTAATGCCAAATTTTTACTTGTTTATTTTGTTTTTTTTGTGCGAAGGCGTAAGATGGCTGTTTGCTCTTGACTATAAATTGGTAGTGTCTTTCCCGGGTACAGATGCTTGTAAGGTAGAAACAAATAACTCTCGGCAATGGGAGGACCATTAGCCGAGAGTTATGTTGTTGGGTAATGTCGTATTTTGCCTTTTTTACAAATGATTTTGCACGAGGGCTTTATTTCTTGACAATCTTCTTGGTCTGACCGTCAGTTGTCTTGACGATATATACCTTGCCGGATGTCATGCTGCTTACTTGCTGGCCTGCGAGGTTGTAGATGGCGTGGATGCCTGTGGCTGTTGTAACCGATGCGTTCTTGATGCCTGTAGGTACATTATTGAACGTTATTGTGCGTACCACGGCCTCAGACAGGTCGTTAGATGTTACCGTTAGTGTTACGTATGTGAGATTGTCATCACTGGTGATTTTCTTTGTGACAAAGGCACCTGCACCATCAGCTTCAACAACGAAGTCGTCTAGCGAGAGAGACTTGTCATAGTCGTTGTTTTTCAAGTTGCCGTCCTCGTCAAACTTGTCGGAAATATCTTCGTTGTTGAACTTGATGCTCTTGATGCCCGCTTTATATACAAGTTCTACATCATCTACGTAGAGAATGTCTGGATCACTGTCGCTCATGCTGCCACCGCTTGGGACAGCACAAGTTGATATGGTGACGAGCGCTGCTTTTGGCATAGCTTCGGTGTTGCTATAGACGAATGGGAGAGTGATTTGTTGCCACTCGTCTGTGCTGGAGATGGCATCAGTGTTGGCTTTGGCGATGATGTTGGCTGTGTGGGTGCCGTCATCAGGGTCTTGGGCATACTCACCTGTTGTTAGTAAGGCACTGATGGTGGCGGTTGGATTTTTGTTGTCCTTGCCGGCGTGGAATTTAACCCATGCTTTCAGAGAGTCAGGCTTGTTGTTGAGTACTGTGTAGAACGGATCTCCATTGCCGTCCACTTCTGTATGACTGAAGTCCAAGAAAGAGCAGTTCTTGGGGCTTTCTGCCGTTGCGCTGCCAGCCTGGAGGCGTCCGGTCGTAATGGTACCATTTGCTGATGCGATAGGTACTCCAAAAAACTTAACTGCGGAAGATGCAATTTTCACAGATTGCTTGCTGGTTGCGTCTGCATCATTGCGTACATCGTCTGAAATCCATGTATGAGTGACACCTGCTACAGAAGATTTCCAATCGCCAGTGGCACTCATGAATGTGTGCCATCCGTTAGGCTCGTCACTGGTATATTTACCATAGGTCGCTGTGTGGAATTCCTCGAACCCAGAGTTGGGCAACTGGCACATACTGTCGGCATTGTCGCCAAGTTTGACATTTACAATCATAGAAGCTGCTACAGGAATGTTGAGCAAAGCCTTGAGGCTGTCGCCTTTCATTTGGGCTTTGAGAAGAATGCTCACATCTCCAAGGGCAGGTCCTATCCATTCTTGGTCGTTGCCATCGGCATCCTTCTTGTCACCAGCGGTAATCTGTATGGTCTTTTGTGCATTGAGCATAATCGTGTTGCCACATACTGTTGGTTCCACATCTTCGACTATGATGTTGCCGACAAGCATTCTTCCTGCCATGTCAAAGTTGATGAGTTTCAATGTGTACTTGCCGTTCTCTTGCTTATCTACCGTTACATTGATGTCGCCTACAGGCATGTCCACCTCCATCATATTAATGGTAAGTGGACAAGTGTAATCCTTGGCGTTTGCACTGAGTGTGCCAAGAGCCAAAGCCAAAGCTACTGAAGTAAAAAGTTTCTTCATAATCATTTCCTTTCTTAATTTATCTTTATCTATTTCTTTGTCTGTCTTCTTATTTCAATTGGTATATCAGGCCTATGCTCCCATAGATGGGGTACATGGACTGTTCCATCACCGTGAAGTCTTTCTTGAATATGCCGGTGAGTCCCCACGTTAAGCCTACAAAACCGCCCCATCGTTTGGAAAAATACCAATCCAAGCCTGCGTCGATGCCGAATTGCCAGTTGCGCATGTCGCTGGAGAAGTCGTAGTCGCCTCGCTCGCCGTCTTCATTCCCCAGCTCTACTTTCATTCCCGTCGGGTCGCCTTGGCGTAGATAACCATCGTATGCATATCCCTCGAACTTATGGGAAGTGACGTATGAGAAGTAAGGACCCAGCTTGATGCGGAGTTTGTCTGATATGTCGTAGGTGGCTTGGACTGGGATGGTTGCCAAACTTTGGTCCACCTTGGTCACCACGTTTCCCGTGAACATCCCTTCCAGCTCCTCGCCGCCACGAACCATTTTCATGTGGTAGTTCTTGACTCCTGCGTCCGTTTTCATGCCTTTGTTTTCGAAATGGAGACCGAACATGACTCCCCATTTGTCGTTGAATGGATGGAATGCATCGAAGCCTAAGGTGAAGTTAGGGCGGAGTGAATAGCTGTGGAGTGTGCGAATGGTGGCAGGCATGCCGATGGGGGCTGTTCCCCCCAGGTTGTAACTGCCTCTTACATAGTAGCTGTAATTATGCAGCAAACTCTTGCTTGTCGGTTCGCTCTCCTGGTTTGTCTTGCCGAAAGTAGGCATGATACCTGCGACGGAAAGCAAAAGGGCTGTTATTCTAGTCTTGTTCATCATTGTTCATCTCCTTTTTCACAAGTAATACGGAACTTATCTACATACAATGTGCTGCCGACGGCTCCCATGAACGAGCCACCTTCCACGCTGGACGAGCAAACGATAGCCAAGCTGTATCCCATTTTGGCAAGTTTTTCCATGTCTATCTCTTTCTTGTATGTAAACTCTAAGTCGAATTGGGTCCATTCCGGCGTGTTGTCGATGTCTGGCACCTTGGCTATGGCCACCACTTGTTCGCTGGTCTGTACGTTGTCGCCATAGAGGGTGATGGCTTCGCCCTCCGCATTGTGGTTGTCGTAGAGCACTGCATAGATGGTACCATAGTCTTGTCGGCCGATCACTTCCTGCATTTTCCTGTCGGTGAATTTTGCTCCGCGCTCGTATTTGTAATAGCCGCTGAATCTGATGGGCTTAAAACTTACCGGCATGCCAAACTGTGTCGCCTTCATGGCATCCTTCAGGGCTTGCGTGGCATCAAATTTGCCCAGGAATAAGTTGCCTGCGGCAATAGGCATCTTTGCCATCAAGCCAAAGCTGCCGGTGTCTCTGGTTGTCAATTTCACGCATGCGCTTCCGTCCAGAGTCCCATCTTCGCCAGCAGCTACGGGAACTGTAGGATATGCATCCGGCTTGGCTGATCCATTGCTGAGGTTGAAGCCTGGATTTCCTGTCGCCCAGTTGTTGGCTCTCGTGCCATCATCGTTTTTGTCGCTCCATACGTAATATTTGTGAACAGGCTTCACCTCATTGAGGAAGTAATCCTCGAAGTCGTATTTCATCTCCTCATATACGACAGGAGGAAAAGAAAAGGAGACGCTGTATTTCCTGCTCCATTCCCCGTCTTGTGAAGTCACGATGTATGTGATGGGGCCATTGGAGAAATCTTGCTCGCTTCCGCTGGCAGGGGTTATTGAGGCACCTTCTGTCAGCCTGAAGAGAGGGGCCATGCTGCTGATGTCCGTGTTTCGCTTTACGGTAAATTTTATCTCTTGTTCATTGGAAAGAACTTTCACTAAGGTGTCCGATAGGTTGGCGAATATCTCCGTAGGATTCTCCATGTGGATGTAAGCCTGCTCTATGTCGCACTCTGCGTTCAGCGGCTCTTCCTTGAAGCAAGAGGTAATGGCGGTACAGCCTAACATGGTGGCTACTATTGTTTTATAATATCTCATATTTCTATAGATGTAATCTTTTTACGAGTGCAAAGTTACGATGAAAACCTTTAACTTCCAAATATTTTTCGGGTAAAATGCACTTTCCTGGTCTTTTTGAAAAGAAAATGTGTGTTATGTACAAAAAACTCTTAGCCTTGGATAAAAAAAGACCGACTCCTTGCGAGAGTCGGTCTTTGTAAGTATTATGAAGTGAAATCAATTAGTTTCAACTAGATAATAGGGAAGAAGCTGGTTAAGCCTTGCCTTCCATCTGGGCCTTCAACTTGGCGAGAGCGTCGATGTCACCGAGTGAAGTACCGGCAGCAACGTTGTTGATGGTAGCAGACTCGTTCTTGCGACCACCGTTGTTGTGCTTGCGTGGAGCAGATGGCTTCACGTCGTCCTTGCCCTCCTCGAATGTACGAGAGTGAGAGAGGATGATGCGCTTGGTCTCCTTCACGAATTCGATAACCTTGAAGTCAAGTTCTTCGCCCTTCTTGGCCTGAGTGCCATCCTCCTTGGCGAGGTGCTTAGGAGTAGCGAAACCTTCACCACCCTCGGCGAGAGCGATAACGGCACCCTTGTCCATCATCTCGGTGATGGTACCCTTGTGGATAGAGCCTGGAGTGTAGATTGCCTCGTACTCATCCCATGGGTTAGCCTCCAACTGCTTGTGGCCAAGGCTCAAGCGACGGTTCTCCTTGTCAATCTCGAGAACTACTACGTCGATGTCGGCACCAACGGTAGTGAACTCAGATGGGTGCTTTACCTTCTTGGTCCAAGAGAGGTCAGAGATGTGAATCAAACCATCAACACCTTCCTCAAGCTCTACGAAGATACCGAAGTTAGTGAAGTTGCGAACCTTAGCTGTGTGCTTGCTGCCTACAGGGTACTTAACCTCGATGGTCTCCCATGGGTCTTCCTTCAGCTGCTTGATGCCAAGGCTCATCTTGCGCTCAGCGCGGTCGAGAGTCAGGATGACTGCCTCTACCTCGTCGCCTACCTTCATGAAGTCCTGGGCAGAACGCAAGTGCTGGCTCCAAGACATCTCAGATACGTGGATAAGACCCTCTACACCAGGAGCAATCTCTACGAATGCACCGTAGTCAGCCATAACGACTACCTTGCCCTTCACGTGGTCGCCAACCTTCAAGTCTGCGTCCAAAGCGTCCCATGGGTGTGGAGTCAACTGCTTCAAGCCGAGGGCGATGCGCTTCTTCTCCTCATCGAAGTCGAGGATAACGACGTTAATCTTCTGGTCGAGAGAAACAACCTCGTGTGGATCGCTTACGCGGCCCCAAGAGAGGTCTGTGATGTGAATCAATCCATCTACGCCGCCGAGGTCAACGAATACGCCGTAAGAAGTGATGTTCTTAACGGTACCTTCGAGAATCTGACCCTTCTCGAGCTTGCTGATAATCTCTTTACGCTGCTGCTCCAACTCCTGCTCGATGAGAGCCTTGTGAGAAACAACAACATTGCGGAACTCCTGGTTGATTTTTACAACCTTGAACTCCATGGTCTTGCCTACAAAGATATCGTAGTCGCGTATAGGGTGAACGTCGATTTGGCTTCCTGGCAAGAAAGCCTCGATGCCGAAAACGTCAACAATCATACCGCCCTTTGTGCGGCACTTGATGTAGCCCTGGATTACTTCCTCGTTGTCGAGAGCTGCGTTAACACGCTCCCAAGACTTGCTCAAGCGAGCCTTCTTGTGAGAAAGAACCAACTGGCCCTTTACATCTTCCTGGTTCTCAACATAAACCTCAACCTTGTCACCTACCTTCAAGTCTGGGTTGTAACGGAACTCAGAGGCAGGGATGATACCGTCGCTCTTGTAGCCGATGTTTACGATAACCTCTTTCTTGTCAACAGAGATTACTGTACCTTCTACCACCTGGTGCTCGGTAACTTTGTTAAGGGTTTCGTCATAGGCCTTCTCGAGGTCCTCTTTGCTGACGTTTGCGTTGCCGCCATTCTCAAACTCGTCCCAATTGAAGTCATCCAATGGCTTTACGTTCTTTAAATCTGACATAAAATTAAATAAAAAATTAAAATTAATAAAGTTAGACTTTATGTGAATTATATAAATCGGGCGCAAAATTACATATTTTTCTTGGAATATCCTCACTTGTAGATTTGACAAACTTGATATTTATTGTATTTTAACAAAAAAGTTTCCTTGGCAACGACTCTGTCATCTTGTAAAGGGTTGCTACACCTTATTATATTATGTAACAAAAGTACTCATCTGTCATCTAAATCACCACGCCCTCTGCGCATATTTTGCTTTGGCATGAAATCAAAAAGGAATTGTCACAAATCAGGAAAAGTCAGCGAGCTAAACCCACCAAAAAGTTCCTCGCCATGGAACTGTGAGTTTCTCCCGATGGAACTGTGGGTTCCACTCGTTGAAACTTTTGCAAGATGTCCACTGCTATTCCTTCACCACCTTCGGCGTGACTTTTTCCTGGTGGGAATAAGTGATGATTTGTAAAAAAGTGATTTTTTTGCATGAATGTGCGCTTTTTTTGCTACCTTTGCACGTTAAATGGACAAAAATGTATTTAATTCATGATATCAGTAGAAGGTTTGAAGGTGGAGTTCGGTGTAAAGCCGCTCTTTCATGACGTTAGTTTTGTTATCAACGACAGAGACCGTATCGCTCTTGTCGGTAAGAACGGAGCCGGTAAATCTACCATGCTCAAAATCCTTTGCGGCCTACAGAAGCCGACTTCGGGTGTGGTGGCCGTGCCGAACGACACGACCATCGGTTATTTGCCGCAGGTGATGAAACTTCAAGATGACACCACGGTGAAGGAAGAAACTCGCAAGGCTTTTGCTCACAACACGGAGATGAAGGTACGCCTTGACAGAATGCAGCAGGAAATGGCTGAACGCACGGATTACGAAAGTGATGAATACGCTCTGCTCGTGGAGAAGTTTACGCTGGAGCATGAAAGATACATGATGATGGGAGGCGAAAACTATGAGGCGGAGATTGAGCGTACGCTGACGGGACTCGGCTTTACGCGCGATGACTTCGAGCGGCCTACCAAGGAGTTTTCCGGTGGATGGCGTATGCGCATCGAATTGGCGAAGATTCTGTTGCAGAGGCCTGATGTGCTCTTGCTGGATGAGCCTACCAACCATCTTGACATTGAGAGCATCCAGTGGCTGGAGCAGTTTTTGGCACAGAGCGCAAAGGCTGTCGTGTTGGTGAGCCATGACCGCGCCTTTATCAACAATGTAACCAACCGTACCCTCGAGATTACGTGTGGCAGTGTGGAAGATTATAAGGTGAAGTACGACCAGTACGTCGTGTTGCGGCAGGAACGCCGTGAACAGCAGTTGAGGGCTTACGAGAACCAACAAAAGGAAATCGCTGAAATCAAAGATTTTATAGAGCGTTTCCGCTACAAGCCTACCAAGGCGGTGCAGGTGCAGAGCCGCATCAAGCAATTGGAGAAAATCGTGCCTATCGAGGTGGATGAGGTGGATAATAAGCAGATGCACTTGAAGTTTCCGCCTTGCCTCCGAAGCGGCGATTATCCTGTCATCTGTGACGAGGTGCGCAAGGATTATGGCGACCATACGGTTTTCGATCATGTGAACTTGACCATCAAGCGAGGCGAGAAAGTGGCTTTCGTCGGCAAGAATGGCGAGGGCAAATCCACGCTTGTGAAATGTATCATGGGCGAGATACCCTTTTCTGGCACCTTGAAGATTGGACATAATGTGCAGATTGGCTATTTCGCCCAAAACCAAGCGCAGTTGCTTGATGAGAGACTCACCATCTTCGATACTGTCGATAGTGTGGCAACGGGTGATATGCGTCTGAGAATCAATGACCTGCTGGGGGCTTTTATGTTTGGTGGGGAGACCTCTGAAAAGTTTGTCAAGGTGCTGAGCGGCGGCGAGCGCAGCAGGCTGGCAATGATCAAACTTCTGCTTGAGCCTGTCAACTTGCTGATACTCGACGAGCCTACCAACCACCTGGACATGCTGTCGAAAGACGTGCTGAAGGAGGCCATCAGGGCGTTTGACGGTACGGCCATTGTCGTGAGCCACGACCGTGAGTTCCTGGACGGGCTTGTGGACAAGGTCTATGAGTTCGGGGGAGGCAAGGTGCGTGAGCACTTGGGGGGTATCTACGACTATCTTCGTGCCCATAACGCAGATACTATCCACGCAGCCCTGGCAGGTGAAGGACGAAGAGCGGATAGCAAAGGGGCCAATGGCAAAATGCCGCAGAAAACCCTGCAAGAAGAGCCTTCCCTTAAAAAACAGAGCTATGCCGATCACAAGGAGCAGCAGAAGAGGATAAGAAAGGCGGAGAAGGCCGTCAAGGAATGTGAGCAGCGTATTGCGGACATGGAAAAGCGAAAGAAGGAGATAGACGGCTTGCTCATGAAGCCGGAGAACGCCACCAGCATGGAGCTGGTGACGGAATACACATCCCTTATGAAGAAGCTCGATGAGGAGAATGACCATTGGCTCATTCTTTCGGAAGAGTTGGAAGACTTGTCGAACGGATGAACGTAAATAATTAACAATAAATCAATTAAAAGACAATGAACATTAAGATGATTCTCCCGATGGTGATGATTGCGGCTTTGCCGGTGGGAGTAGAAGCCCAAAGCAAGTCGGGCCTTGTCATGAAGAACCTTGACAAGACGGCTAAGCCTGCAGACGACTTCTATCAGTTTGCTACAGGTGGATGGCAGAAAAACCATCCGCTTCCTGCAGCGTACAGCCGTTTCGGCAGTTTCGACCAATTGCAGGAAGACAACAACAAACGTATCAACAGTATCCTTTCCGAACTTCAGAAGAAGTCTTACAAGAAGGGGACCATAGAGCAGAAACTTTCCGACTTCTACAAGTTGGCTCTTGACGTGGATGCTCGCAACAAGGCTGGCATAGCCCCAGTGAAGCCATTGCTCGACGAGATGGAGTCGGCGAAGACCAAGCTGGATCTCCAGAAGCTTCAGCTGAAGTATGCTGCGCAAGGGTATGGCGTAAGCTTTGGCGGCGGATTCGGCGCAGACGAGAAGAATGTGGCCATGAATATCTTCAATGTCAGCCAAGACGGTCTGACCCTCGGGCAGAAAGACTACTACGTGAACAACGACGCAGCCACAGTGGCCATCCGGGAAGCATTCAGGAAGTACATCCAAAAGATGTTCCAGCTCTATGGCTTCTCTGCAGAGGAGGCTGCTCAAAAAGAGCAGGCGGTGTTCCAGCACGAGACCATGGTGGCTCTCATATCCAAGAGCATGACAGAGTTGCGTAACCCTCAGGCCAACTACAACAAGATGACCCTCAAAGAGTTCAAGGAGAATTACCCGAACCTCAATCTGGAGGAGATGTGTAATGCCGAGGGCATCAAGAGCGAGTATATCCAGGAAATGATAGTCGGTCAGCCTGCGTTCATGGCCGGTCTCGATAAAATTACGGCTGCGGAGAGTGCAAGCACCCTGCGTGCCTTGATGGAGTGGGACGTAATTACAAGCTCTTGCGCTTATCTGACGGATGAGATTCGTGAGGCCAACTTCGAGTTCTTTGGTAAGACCATGAGTGGGCGCAAGGAGGATTATCCTCTTTGGAAGCGTGCTACCAATCAGGTGCAGGCACAGATGGGAGAGCCGCTCGGCCGCATGTATTGCAAGAAGTATTTCCCGGAGACCTCCAAGAAGATGATGGAGACACTGGTGAAAAATCTCCAGGTGAGCCTGGGGCAGCGTATCGATGCACAGGTTTGGATGAGCGACACCACCAAGGCTGCCGCCCACAACAAACTTGACAAGTTCTATGTGAAGATAGGTTATCCGAATAAATGGACGGACTTCAGCAACTTGGACATCGACCCGTCCAAGAGCTTCTATGAGAATGTGATGGCATGCCGCAAGTTCGCTCATGACAAGCACATCAACGAGAAGGCGGGCAAGCCTGTTGACAGGGACGAGTGGCACATGACCCCTCAGACAGTCAACGCTTACTATAATCCGACAACCAATGAGATATGCTTCCCGGCAGGAATCCTTCAGTACCCATTCTTTGACCCTAAGGCAGACGAGGCTTTCAACTACGGTGCCATAGGCGTGGTAATCGGGCATGAGATGACCCATGGATTCGATGACCAGGGCCGTCAGTATGATGCCGATGGAAACATGAAGGATTGGTGGACAGCCAATGATGCCAAGGGCTTTGAGAAGCGGGCTGACCTCTACGCAGATTTCTTCAGCAACATCAAGGTGCTGCCCGACTTGAATGCCAACGGGCGTTTCACGCTGGGCGAGAACTTGGCAGACCATGGAGGATTGATGGTGTCCTTCAATGCCTTGCAGAATGCCACTGCCAAGAAAGCTTTGAAGAATAAGGACGGCTTTACCCCTGCTCAGCGTTTCTTCCTTGCCTATGCAGGTGTTTGGGGGCAAAACATCACCGAGCAGGAGATTCGCAACCGCGTCAAGCGTGACCCCCACGCTCTTGGCAAGTGGCGTGTGAACGGTGCCCTCCCGCACATCAATGCTTGGTACGAGGCCTTTGGTGTGAAGAAGGGTGACAAGATGTATATCCCCGAGTCGGATCGCTTGGAACTGTGGTAAAAAGCATTGGCCCAAAGCGTAAACGAGGGCAGGAAACATAAAATATGATGAATAAAGAGGATGCCAAATGAAAAATTGGCATCCTTTTTTCGTTTTGTCGCTGAAAATGTGTAACTTTGCAAGCACATAAAAGAAAGGAACAATAAATGCCATTAAGATTACCCGATAAATTGCCAGCCATAGAGCTGCTGAAACATGAGAATATCTTCGTGATGGATGAGAGCAGGGCGCATAGCCAGGAGATTCGTCCGCTTAAAATCGTCGTGCTCAACCTGATGCCCCTGAAGGTAACGACGGAGACCGACTTGGTGCGTCTTCTCTCCAATACTCCTTTGCAGCTTGAGGTGTACTTCATGAAGCTCAAAAGCCATACTCCCAAGAATACCCCGATAGAGCACATGATGATGTTCTACAAGGATTTCTCCGAGCTCTCCAAGCAGAAGTTCGACGGTATGATCGTGACGGGCGCCCCCATAGAGACGATGGACTACGAGGAGGTGGAGTATTGGCCGGAAATCGTGAAAATCTTCGATTGGGCCCGAACGCACGTTACCTCCACTCTGTACATCTGTTGGGGGGCTCAGGCCGGGCTTTACCATTTCTATGGTGTGCCCAAGTACCCTTTGGAGAAAAAGATGTTTGGCATCTTCCAACAGCGGCCGCTTGATGCTTCACAGCCCATCTTCCGTGGGTTCGACGATGTGTTCAACATGCCTCATAGCCGCCATACGGAAGTGCGACGCGAGGACATCGAGAATGTGCCCGGGCTTGACATCATCGCAGAGTCTGCGGAGAGTGGTGTCAGCATCGTGATGGCCCGTGGCGGGCGAGAGTTCTTTGTGACTGGGCATCTGGAGTACGCCCCCAATACGCTTGACAAGGAATACAGGCGCGACATGGGCAAGCGTGACGATGTAGATTTGCCCAAGAACTATTATCGTAACGATGACCCGGGGGAAGAGCCGTTGGTGACTTGGCGTGCCCATGCCAATCTCTTCTACAGCAACTGGATAAACTATTACGTTTACCAGGAGACGCCTTACAACATTGACGACATCAAGTAAGAGAACAACTGAAAACAAAAACGTTAGGAATGAAGACTTTGGAACTGTTGGCTCCCGCCAAGAATTTGGAATGTGGAATGGCTGCCATTGAGCATGGGGCTGATGCGGTATATATCGGCGCACCTCGTTTTGGTGCAAGGGCTGCTGCCGGCAATTCGTTGGAGGATATTCGTAAGCTTTGCGATTATGCCCACCGATATGGGGCAAAAGTACACGTCACGGTCAATACGATTATCTATGACGAAGAGTTGGAGGATACGCTCAAGATGATAGTGGAACTTGACAAGATAGGTGTAGATGCTCTCTTGCTGCAGGACATGGGTGTGCTTTGGGAGATAAGGGCCAATAATTTGTGGAGCAGGGAACTGCATGCCAGTACCCAGTGTGACACCCGGACACCGGACAAGGCGTTTTGGCTCACTACCTTGGGCTTCAGCCGTGTGGTCTTGGCCCGCGAGCTTTCGCTGGATGAAATCAGGGAAATCCATGAAGAGATTCCCGACAGGGAGCTGGAGGTTTTTGTGCATGGTGCTCTATGTGTCAGCTATTCGGGTGTCTGCTATGCTTCTGAAAAATGCTTCGACCGTTCTGCCAACCGTGGCGAGTGTGCTCAGTTCTGCCGTATGAAGTTCAACCTCTTGGATTCGGACGGAAAGGAAATCGAGCATCAGCGGCATCTGTTGTCGCTCAAGGACTTGTGCCAGATAGAACATTTGAAAGAGTTGGCCGATGCGGGGGCTTGTTCTTTCAAGATAGAGGGGAGGCTCAAGGATGTCAACTATGTGAAAAATGTGGTGGCTGCCTATAACAAGAAGTTGGATGAGATTGTGAGAAACGAGCCTGACAAGTATCGGCGTGCTTCCCGTGGGCATGTGGAATATACATTTGTTCCCAACCTGAGGAAGACTTTCAACCGTGGCTTTACCAACTATTTCTTGAAGGGGCGGCAACCTGACATCGCTTCGTTTGATACGCCCAAAGCTATGGGGGAATATGTGGGGAAGGTCAAGGAAATCCGTGGAAAGATTTCCTTTAATGTGGCAACCACTGCTAGTTTTGCAAATGGGGATGGACTTTGTTTCATCAACGACGAGCATGAACTGGAAGGTTTCAGGGTGAATAGGGTAGAGGGTAACCGCCTCTATCCATTTGGCATGCCGGAGCATCTGCGCCCGGGCATGGCTCTGTACCGAAACAACGACCGTACTTTTGAGGCTATCTTGTCGCATAAGACGGCGGGGCGGCGCATACCGATAGCCATAGAGCTGCGACCTGCCATGGACAACTCTGAAAAAGGGCAGCAGATGGGAGTCTGTGCTACCGCCTATATATTCAAGAATGTGACGCTGGGGCTGATGTATCGGGCTGCTGAGTTGTTTGAGGAATACCCTCTTGAGGTAGCAAACCGAAACCAGCGCGATAATATAGAGGCGCAGATGCGCAAGTTGGGTGACACCGTTTATGAGTGTAAGGAGGTTTCTCTCTTGGATGGGATGGGCGACCTCTTTGTGCCTAATAGTGTGCTGGCTGCCATTCGCAGGAAATTGGTCGAAATGCTGGATGCCGCCAATCAGGAGGCGTTGGACGAGTCTTTGGCTTGGGGTAATGACCGGATGATGTTTGGCGGTGGGTATGTGTTCAGTCAGCCGGGTGAGCATAGGATGGAGACTGAGGAGTTTGTGTGGCAACCTGAGTATCGGAAGTTTGGATACCTCTATAATATAGCCAACGAAAGTGCCCGTGACTTTTACGAACGTCATGGATTGGAGAAAATTACCCCTGCTTTTGAGATCAAGCCCAAGCGGGGTGAGCAGCTCTTGATGCAGTGCAGGCATTGCATCCGTTATTCTTTGGGCTATTGCGTGAAGCGTGGTGGGAAGAAACCTTCTTGGAAGGAGCCTATGTTCCTGGAATTGGGCGATGGTAGGAAGTTCCGATTGGAGTTTGCTTGCAACCATTGCCAGATGAATGTCTATTCTGTAGAAGATTGAAATCGGGTGTTGGTATGGAGAAGAGAAGTCGCAGATGGGTGATGGCTGGGGTGTTGCTGGGCATGGTGTTGATGCTCTGCAGTTGCTATCATCGCCATAGTGCGAAGCTACAGCATGCCGCTCTCGTAGAGTATAGCGACAAGCAACGGGACTCCATCTCTTTTTCTACGACACATCATTACACCAACAAGTATAACTTTGTGGTGGTTGCCGACTCCTTGATGCTCGTTCGGCAGCAGCCGGAGGAGTACGTCAACTTGTTGCCGACAGACAGCTTTTCCGTCAAGAAGAACTGTCTGTTGGTCGTTTCCGACATACGGATGATTCCTCAGGACTCGATAGATTCTGTATGGGTGCAGTTGGCGACCGAGGAGAACACCTTCGGATGGGTGCATGAGTCTAGCCTGTTGCCGAAGGTCGTTCCCGATGACCCGATTTCCCAGTTTATCATGACCTTTAGCAATGTGCATTTGATCATATTTTTGATAGTTATCGTCTTGATAGGGGTGGCCTATCTTATCAAAAAGATATATTCTGAGAATGCCAAGATTGTGCATTTCAATGACATCGACTCTCCTTATCCTACGGCATTGGTCCTGATGGTGTCTCTGTCTGCGGCATTCTATGCCACGATACAGACTTTCATGCCCGAAGTGTGGCGTCATTTTTATTTTCATCCAACGCTCAACCCCTTTGCCGTCCCGCGTGTGCTGGGATTCTTCTTGGCATCCGTTTGGGCAATGCTGATATTGGGGTTGGCTTGTGTCGATGAGGTGAAGCATCGTTTGTCGTTGGGTGAGGGGGTGCTTTATCTCGGAGGCTTGGCCGGTATGTGCGCCATCGATTATATTATCTTTAGCATCAGTACGTTATATTATGTAGGCTATGTCATTCTTGTAGCCTATTTCTGGTTTGCCATCCGTGCCTATCTGCGTAATTCCTAATAAATAAGGAATGGTAATACTGGCAGGAAGGAGTATTTCGCCCAACGGGGCTACCCCTTCCAGTGTGGTGTCGAAATGCGCATTCATTTTTGATTAAAGTTGAATGCCGATGCGTTGCATCGTCTCTTGTTCTGGGCTCCCATATCCAGTGAGGGCTTGGAATCCCAGGGAACTGCGCTTCTGGTTGTGCATTCGGCGTAGGTCGTCGTGATATTCCTTGTCGATGATTTCGCAATAGAACACCTTGTTGAACTCCACGTCGGTAAGTGTTTCGCCAGCGGCGAGCATCTTTCCGTCTTCCATGTCGCCAATGTCGTCGAGTCGTAGGAATTGCTTTCCGTCGTTTTCGTATGCCATCAAAAGGGCTGCGTCTTTTTTGGCAGGTGAGATGAAGATGGCTTTTTTGTGTGCATACATCTTATATGTATGGTTACGGGTCTTGTCGAGGACCTGTGACACAGGTACCTTGTTGACCTTTCCGTCTTCATATACCACAATGATGTAACTTTCGTCATCGTGGATGGCAAGGGTGAGGAGACCGTCCTCCCACTCGATGTCATCGAGGACGCACCAGTCGCCACCGTTCATGATGCGAAGGTAGCCTGCCGTTTCGATTCCGTAGCCGTCAACCCAGTTCTCGGTGATGTTGCTGCGCAGGGAACTTGTGGCTATCTTGTCTTCTGGCAAGGTGCTTAGCTTGATTTTGGAGGTTCCCTCTTTCTTCTCTTCGATGGCAATGGGCTTTTGCTCAGGAATCTCAAGCTGGTCGAGGTCGGTTGCCGTCGTTTCGTACTTGGCGAAGTTCCTGTTCTCCATGATTTCTGTGAGTTGAGGCAAATCGATGGGGTAGGTCGAGGTGCCTTCGCGGAGATAGAACTTGTTGTCCAGCCGTAGGGCGACAGGCAGTTTGCTAGGGGTTATCTTGATGGCATAGACAAAGTGCTTGCCTGCGTCTGGATGCTCGATGATGACCGAGGCGTTCACTTGGTCTCCCAATGCGATTCGTATCCAGTTGCGTACATGGAGGTCGAATTTGTCTTTGTTGTTGTCAAAGTACGCCAGGTCGTCTTCCAGGCCCTTGGCGGTGCCTGTGTCATATACTCCGAGGTAGAGGGTTCCGCCGTATGCATTGACCATGCCGCAGATTACCTTCATGATGTTGAAGGTCTGCTGCTTGATGTCCTCGCGCATACTGTTGTTTGGAGGATACACGATGGAGGTCTTGAACTCCGTAACCTGGTCTTCCTCGCCAAATGAGTATATCGTAGGCAGTTCGATGTTGACATTGAGGAGTCCTTTGATCTTGGAGATGATGGCTTGCTGGTGTTCCTGGAGCCCGAAGCCTTCTGCCATGTTGTAGCTGAGCATGAGGCGAGAAAGCTTGGACAGGATGTTCTCGTTGTCATACTGGTGGCAGATGGTCCACAGGAAGTCGTTCTTTTCGGGAAGCCCAAGGCAGTTGACGATGCGCATTTCCACGAGGCGTTGTTTCAGCAGGGGGTATTTCTCCACCATGTCGCTGTTCTTGTTTCCCAGCTTCTCCAGTTCCTCGTCGTTCACTCTGCCGTTGGTGCCGTAGTCTTCGAGTATGCACAGGAATTGCTGTCTGTGCTCCAGGTAGTCCATGACGATGTCGTCGTCTATCAGCTTCGCCAGGATATGGGCGACGGACAGGAACGAGTATGCCTTGATGTTGTCGGTCTCCAAAACCGCCTTGTGGTCGATGATGTTGATGATTTCCCTCATGTATTCTGGTTCGAAGAGGTCTTCCGACACGTCCATGGCTTCCTCCTCCAGTTCTTCCTCTGTTTCCTCGTACAAGCGTTCACAGAAGTCTCTCAGTATGTTGGTGGAAGCCTCTTTCACATTGACTTCATCGTCAGCTTCGCCGATGATCTCTCCCTGGATGGCATTTGGGCGTTTGGCGTCAGTCACCTTGACCCTTACGGTGTCTCCTATGCCGTAGAGTGCGGCTTTTTCGGTCATGGGGAAGAATATGCCATATCCGTATGAGGTGATGCCGCAGGAAATGTTGTTCTTTTCGTCATAATAGAAGATGGTGCAGTCCGATTCCTCGCCGTAGCTTACCTGCTCGCGTATCATCTCGTCGATATATGAGAGACAGTCGAAGGTGTAGGTGCGAACTTCGTCGTTTGGGCTGCTTATGGAATTGACGCGCGCCTTGAATATCATAGGCTTTCCCTCGTCATAGAAGGAGTCTATGTCGAGCTTGGGGTCATAGTGGAACATGCCCAGGGAGCCGCCGCGCTGGTAGGTGTCGATCCAACCTTCGCCTTCGTATTGTGAGTCTTCTATGCGGCAACGGTATCTGCATGGGTGTTCCTCGTCTTTCCAGAGTATTCTGATGTAGGTTTCCGTGCCTACTTCCGGTGTCATCTTTCTCGGCTTTTTCTTGGCCGTGGCATTTCGGTCTTCAAAGAGACTTTGCTCTACGTTGTACCAGTAGCTTTTCCAGCTGCGGATGTTCTTCTCGTGCTTGCTGATGGAGTACTTGCTTGGGTTGTCGAGGAATATCTGTAGGTTGTGCCAGTCAAGGAATCCTGTGGGCAACACGTTCCGTTCCTTGTTGGAGGAAGTGGAGCGCGCCAGGGTGATTCCCTCCGTGCTGACTGTAAATCTCACGTTGTGTGCCTCGTAGGACCGTGTCAGGAACGTCGTGTTTTTCGACTTGTTGTTCGCCATTTGGTAGGCGAGTAGCTCTATGTTGCTGTAGTCTTTGCCCCAAGTTAGGTCGAAGTGGTTCTCCTCGGAGAGTAATAGGGTGGTGAATGCTTGCTCCACCAAAGTGGCTGAGAGGCTGTGGGCGACATTCTTGCTGCTCAACACGGATTTCGTCTTGATGAACGAAAGGTATTGGCATAGCATGGAGCGATAGAGCTGTGCGTTGGCGTCTTCCCCCTCCGACATCAGAAGGTAGTAGCTGATGGAGCGTATCATGCGTTTGACGAGAATGCGGCTTTGCTCGTCATAGACTACGGCTATGCGGTTGACCCTCTCGCGGTTCGACATGATGTAGTAATGCAAGAAACTTGAGAAGGCATTGTTGAAGGAAGGTTGTTTCCAGTCTTTCGCACATTCGGCGACCAGGTCGAGGATGCTGTCGATTTTCTCTTCCAGCAATTGGGGCTGTAGTGAGAACAGGGAGATGAGAAGTCTCATCCTTCTATGTGGATGGTAGATGTAGCCCGACTTCTTGATTTTGTTGATGATGCTGTCGATTTCGTCGCTGCACTTGTTGGCTTTCATCAAGGCAAGGCTTTCCTGGCAGGTTTCGGTCATGTTCACCTTGTCTGCTATCCATCCTTGGTAGTTCTCGCATTCAGAGTCGTTGAATTGAAGCAGGTAGTCGGAGTCTTCAAGCAGGAAGAGGCACACCTTGTTGTAGCCTGAAAGCAGTCTTTCTTTGCTTTTGTTGCTGAGGTTGGGCCATTTCTCAACGCTGTCGATGGCGGTTATAGCCTTGATGATCCATTTGGCGTTGTTCTGTTCGTAATAGAGTTTCGCATCTTTGAATCCTTCGTTTGTGTTGAAACTGTTGAGTAAGTATCGTATCATTCCTTTTTCGATGCCTACTTGCTCAAGCAGTTCCTCCGGACTGATGCTCTTGGTCACGATGTCGTTTTTCTTCTCCTCAAGCGACAAGACGAATTTGTTGAGGTTGGGCCTCGATACGGTACACTTGATTTTCTGGTTTGGTACTAGGATGGTCTCTCTCCTGCATTTCAATTTGAACGGTACTCCGTCTATGTCTCTGATGTCGTAGTATCTGAATTCCTGTACTGGGTTGTAGGTCTCCTTTTTGACGATGAAGGTATATGTGTCGCCAGCTATGTATCTGTCGGCAAACACTTGGGCGAAGTTTTGCACGAAGATGATGTTGTCTCCGTGCATGTCCTTTACCATGCAGGGCAATTCTTTCATCTCTTGGATGGTGGGTGATTGGCTTTGGAAGTCGAACATCCTTATTGCATATTCTTTGTCGTTTGCACTTACGATAAAAAAGGAATTCTTGCCTTCATTCCTGATGTCTTTGATGGGCAAGGTGTAGAACTTGCCTTTCTGAAATAGGGTTGTTGCCATAATTTGATGATTTTGTAGTATTTAATATTGTTTTTTGGCTACAAAGTTAGTTATTTATCTTGAGAAAACAGGAGAAAGCGGATGCTTTTTTAGTTAGTTTAAAAGTATGGGAAACTTCGGCTGGTGAAAAAAGGGTGGGATGGCAGTCCCTGGTAGTTGGTCTTGGAACGATACCTTCTCACCCTTTGTCGTTTTACCCCTGGCAATTGGGGAATGAGTTAGGCTACGATTTGTGACAAGGCTTCTGCGGCTTTCCCCTCAAACACTTTCATGTCGGTGACGGGAACATAGTTGAAGCCTACAAACTGGAGCAATTGCGCTGCTATGAACTGCTTGTCTTCTGATACGCATGCGTCGAGTCTCATCTTGCCAATGCCAGCCTTGGTGATGTCCTTCTTGCCAACTTCTTCGGCCAGTTTCTCTGGGGTGCTGAGGAGTATGTTCTCTATCAGCTTTCCGTTGTTGACGTCATACTCGTTCTGTACGATCTGGATGTTGCTTTGGGTTGGCTTATAGGTGATGCTGGTCTTGAGACCGAATAGTGATTTCTTGATTTCTACTTGTGGGAGAGCGCAGAAAGCCTCTGCCATCTCCAAATGCTTGATATTTGCCATAATTGTCTTGTTATCTTTATTTTATAGGATTATCCACCACAAGCCTTGGTGGACTTGTGGTATCGTTGCTGAAAGCCCTTTGTGCTAGGGCAATCTAAAGAAAGATAACAGATGGCTAACATCGTAGATGTCGCAAGTAAATGACGTAATATTCGCTTGCGGCATCAAAGTGGAAAGGCGCAGTCTCGCTGCGTGGCTTTCCGCCAAATTGCGTGAAGAGTGATTGGAAATGTTTATGATAATAAGGCAACTTGCTGCCATTTTGGTGAATGGATAGGCTCCAGGTGGGAACCAAGCGTTGCGGACGGCTGTTGCACACTCTGTATATGTTGGAACCATCCGAGAGGATTGCTTCGTGGTTGTGCTCTTTGTGGTCTATTTCCTGCACACGGTCATTCCCCGGAAGAGGGGATGCCGAAACTTCCCCATGGCCTCCGAAGGTCATGGATATGGTCAGGATGATAAGGAATAACCAATGTCTCACCTTAATATTTATATGATAGTATTTATGTGATTTATCTTAGGTAAACCGTGTGGAGGGATGGCCTTTATTCCGGCAATGTAATCTCGCCGGCCAGAGACTGGTTGAGCTTCTCCCGTACCACCTTGTTGTCGGTGTACCTTCCTTGTAAGTACATCAGCTTGGTGACTGCCGCTTCTACGGTGCTGTCGTGTCCGCTGATTACATGTGCCAGCTTGAGTTGGAATCCGGCACCGTATCTTTCCATCTCTACGTGCCCGGTCAGGCACTGGCTGATGTTGATGATGTTGACCCCGCGGTGGGCAGCCTGGTCGAGAAGCCGCATCACCCATGGTGTGTGGGGAGCGTTGCCCGATCCGTAGGTGCGCATTACGATGCCGCGAAGGGAGGGGGACTCCAAGACATGGCGCACGATGTTGTCTTGTATGCCGGGGAAGAGGCTGAACACGATGATGTTGGAATCCAACTTCAAGTGTGGAGTCATCGGTTTGTCATAGTCCGGTGTCAAGATGTGGTGCTCGTGGAACGCAAAGTTGATGCCCACGTCGCATAGGTGGGGATGGTTGAAAGACTCGAAGGCGTGGAAACCTTCTGCGTTGATCTTGATGGCCCGGTTGCCACGAAGCAGTTTGCCGTTGAAGAAGATGCAGACCTCGGGGACCATGGGCCTTCCCTGCGGATTTTTCAAGGAAGCGATTTCGATGGCGGTCATGAGGTTCTCCTTGCCGTCTGTGCGCAGTTCGCCTATAGGCAATTGGCTTCCCGTCAGGATGACTGGCTTGGTGAGGTTTTCCAGCATGAACGATAGGGCTGATGCCGTGTAAGCCATCGTGTCGGTGCCGTGCAGGATGACAAAACCGTCGTACTCGTTGTAATTGTTGGCGATGATGCTCACAAGCTCTGCCCATCTCATGGGGTCCATGTCGCTGGAGTCAATGGGTGGGTCAAACTTTCTGACGTTGATTTCCGCCTGTATGAGTTGGAACTCTGGCATGGAGGATACAAGGTGAGCGAAGTCGAGTGGCTCCAACGTGCCCGTCACGGCATCCATTCCCATGCCGATGGTACCTCCTGTGTATATGATAAGAATCTTGGGTGCTGCCATAGCTTCAAGTTTATATGTTGCTGAGAATCTATGCGAAAACCAGCGATTGGTTACATCTTGTCAAATAATGGTGCAAAATTAGTGAAAACATTCCTATCTGCAAAACTTTTTGTAAAAAAACTTCAAAATTTAACTATTTGCAGAGGCGGTGGGTCTCGTTCCCGACCATGTGGGAAGCTTGGTATGGGCATATTATATAAGGTGAAGCGAAAAGTTATGAAAAATTAATGTATTTTTTTTCGTTAATTACAAAAAGAAGTATTACTTTTGCATCCGATTTAATAAAATACTAAGTTGTTATGGTAAAAATCACATTCCCAGACGGAACTGTTCGTGAGTATGAGCAGGGAGTCACTGGTTTACAAATCGCCGAGAGCATTTCGCCGGCTCTCGCTCGCAACGTTGTATCTTGCGGTGTCAATGGCGAAACAGTAGAGCTGAACCGTCCTATCAATGAGGATGCCAGCGTGGAGTTGTACAAGTTTGAGGATGAGCAGGGAAAGCACACGTTCTGGCATACGTCGGCTCACTTGCTTGCTGAGGCTCTCCAAGAGTTGTACCCCGGCATCCAGTTTGGTTTTGGTCCAGCTGTAGAGAGTGGTTTCTTCTATGACGTGATGCCTGCCGAGGGTCAGGTCATTTCTGAGAACGACTTTGCCAAGATTGAGGCTAAGATGATGGAGCTTGCCAAGAAGAACGAGCCTGTGGTCCGCAAGGAGGTTGCCAAGGCCGATGCGCTCGCAGAGTTCAAGGCCGACGGCCAGAACTACAAGTGCGAGCATATAGATCAAGACTTGGAGGATGGCACCATCACTACATATACCCAAGGCAACTTTACCGACCTTTGCCGTGGTCCTCACTTGATGAATACGGGATTGATCAAGGCTGTCAAGATTACAAGTGTGGCGGGTGCTTTCTGGCGCGGTGATGCCAAGCGTGAGCAGATGACCCGTATCTATGGTATCTCTTTCCCCAAGAAAAAGATGCTTGATGAGTATCTGGTAATGCTGGAGGAGGCCAAGAAACGTGACCACCGTAAGATAGGAAAGGAGATGGAACTCTTCATGTTCTCCGACCGCGTGGGCAAGGGCTTGCCTATCTGGTTGCCGAAGGGGACCCAGCTGCGACTCCGCTTGCAGGAGCTGCTCCGTGGCTTGCAGAAGCCTTACAATTACCAGGAGGTTATCACGCCGGGTATCGGTGGGAAGAGTCTCTATGTTACTTCTGGCCACTATGCGCATTACGGAAAGGATGCCTTCCAACCCATCCATACGCCAGAGGAGGACGAGGAGTATATGTTGAAACCGATGAACTGCCCTCACCACTGTGAGGTGTATGCGCGCAAGCCTCGTTCCTACAAGGACCTTCCTTTGCGCATCGGAGAGTTCGGTACGGTGTTCCGCTATGAGAAGAGCGGTGAGCTGCATGGATTGACACGTGTGCGCACCTTTACGCAGGACGATGCCCATATCTTCGTGCGCCAAGACCAGGTGAAGGCCGAGTTCGAGAATGTGATCGATGTAATCTTGAAGGTGTTCGCCATCTTTGGCTTCGAGAATTACGAGGCGCAGGTTTCTCTCCATGACCCCAAGGACACAGAGAAGTACATCGGAACTGAGGAGATTTGGGCTGAGAGCGAGAACGCCATCCGTGAGGCTTGCAAGGAGAAGGGGCTTGAGACCCGCGAGGAAATTGGCGAGGCCGCTTTCTATGGTCCTAAGCTCGACTTCATGGTAAAGGATGCCATTGGTCGCCGCTGGCAGTTGGGTACCATTCAGGTGGACTACAACTTGCCGGAGCGTTTCAAGTTGGAATACACCGCCGAGGACAACTCCAAGAAGACGCCTGTGATGATACACCGTGCGCCATTCGGGTCGTTGGAGCGTTTCACCGCTGTGCTGATAGAGCATACCGCCGGTCATTTCCCATTGTGGTTGACTCCTGACCAGGTGGCAATCCTTCCTATCTCGGAGAAGTACAACGACTATGCCCAGAAGGTGCGCCAGTACCTGGACAAGCAGGGTGTGCGCGCCCTCATCGATGACCGCAACGAGAAGATTGGTCGCAAGATTCGCGACAATGAGTTGAAGCGAGTGCCTTACATGGTCATCGTCGGCGAGAAAGAATCTGCCGAGGGACTCGTATCCATGCGTAAGCAGGGTGGTGGCGAGCAAGCTACCATGTCGATGGAGGAGTTCGCCAAGCGCATTAACGAGGAAGTGGCAGAACAGTTGAAGGCTGCTGGAGAATAGAACCTTTGCTCACTATATATAATAATAGGTATATAGGACTAAAAATAGACAAAATCCGTGGGTTTCCTTAGAAATTCACGGATTTTTTATAAAATAACCCTCTGAAAATTTGGTCGTTTTGTGGAAAAGTAGTAACTTTGCAGCCGTTTAACAAAAACAGACAACATCGAATAGTTAATGAAAAATGACAAAATGAAAAATCAGTATCGCGTAAACGAACAGATACGCGTACGTGAAGTAAGAGTAGTAAGTGAAGGCGGCGCAGAAGTGATGCCTACACGCAAGGCTTTGGACTTGGCGCGCCAACAAGGGGTTGACCTCGTGGAGATCTCGCCCAATGCACAGCCACCCGTTTGCCGTATAGTTGACTATTCAAAGTTCCTTTACCAGCAGAAGAAGCATGCGAAGGAAATGAAGCAGAAGCAGGTGAAGGTGGAGACGAAAGAGATTCGTTTCGGACCTCAGACCGACGAGCACGACTATCAGTTCAAGCTCAAGCATGCCATGGAATTCCTCAACGAGGGTAACAAGGTGCGTGCTTATGTTTTCTTCCGTGGTCGTAGTATCCTCTTCAAGGAGCAGGGAGAAGTGCTCCTTCTCCGTTTTGCCAATGATCTGGAGGAGTATGGCAAGGTAGAGCAGATGCCGAAGCTGGAGGGAAAGAAGATGTTCCTCTACATGAGCCCAAAGAAGGCTGGTGTGGCCAAGAAGAGCCAGCAGAAGGTGGATCGCGAAAAGCGTGAGGCCGAGGCAAAGGCGGCGGCAGATGCTGAGCGCGAGGCCAATGCGGAGAAGAATGGCTTGCTAGGCAACGCCAAGGGTGGAGAGGCACTCAAGAAGCTCGCAGAACAGACTGAAGACTAAAGAGATGCGTAACGCCGTGGTATATGCGTTGCCATCCGTTAAATAAATAACAATTTAAATTAAAAGTAAAAATGCCAAAAGTAAAGACTAATTCCGGCGCAAAGAAGAGATTCCGTTTCACCGGTACAGGTAAGATCAAGCGTCACCACGCTTATCACAGTCACATCTTGACTAAGAAGACAAAGAAGCAGAAGAGAAACCTCCTTGGCGAGACTCTCGTGGATCGCTCAAACTTGAAGCAGGTTCGCGACTTGCTCTGCCTCCGCTAATCATTAACTTTTTAGTCGAACTTTTAAAGAAAGAAAATTATGCCAAGATCAGTAAATCACGTTGCATCTAAAGCAAAGAGAACAAAAATCTTGAAGCTCACTAAGGGTTACTATGGGGCTCGCAAGAATGTATGGACAGTAGCTAAGAACACTTGGGAGAAGGGTCTTACCTACGCTTATCGTGACCGTCGTAACAAGAAGCGCAACTTCCGCGCATTGTGGATTCAGCGTATCAACGCTGCCGCTCGCATCGAGGGTCTGAGCTACAGCCAGCTGATGGGTGCTCTTCACAAGGCAGGTATCGAGATTAACCGTAAGGTGCTCGCTGACCTCGCTGTCAACAACCCAGAGGCTTTCAAGGCTATCGTAGATAAGGTTAAGTAATCTTCGGCTCGGCTTGTCCGAGAGTGATTTAGGTGATAAAGGTTGCATTCCGCCAGTCGGGGTGCAATCTTTTTTTTGTTTTATAACCTTAAATTTACTTAATCTATTTTGCCGTTTGCTAGATTTTGTTTAATTTTGGGGGTTGAACAATAAGATAGAATATGAATGGCAAGATAAATATCATAGCAATGCTACTGATGGTTGCACCTATTGCGTCTTTCGGACAGAAGATTTCGTTGGGTTCTTGTACGACACGTGACGGTGGGCAGTACAAGGGCGAGATGGTCGGAGGTAAACCGCATGGAAAGGGTACTACTGTCTTCAAGAACGGCGATACTTACGAGGGCTCCTATCTCAAGGGAAAGCGCGAGGGACAAGGCGTTTATACTTTTGCCGACGGCGAAAAGTATGATGGACAGTGGACGCAAGACCAGCAAAACGGACGTGGCACTTTTTATTTTCAGAACAACAATAAGTACGTAGGCCTGTGGTTTCGGGACTATCAGCACGGGCATGGCGTGATGACCTATTATAATGGCGACAAGTACGATGGCGACTGGTATATGGACAAGCGTCAGGGCCGTGGTACTTATACCTACTCCAATGGGGCCTATTACAAGGGGCAGTGGATGAACGACATGAAGAACGGCAATGGCTTTTTCGACTGGGGCGATGGCACGACCTACGATGGGAATTGGGTGGATAACCAACGATCGGGAAAGGGAACCAACCGCTATGCCGATGGTGACGTTTACATAGGAAACTGGAAGGATGATATCCAGGATGGAAAGGGAATCTACAAGTTTCGCAACGGCGATGTCTATGAAGGCGACTATGTGCAAGGCGAGCGCACCGGCGAAGGTATTTTCCGGTCTGCCAACGGAGACAAATATACGGGTCAGTTCAAGGACGGACAGAGAAATGGCCAGGGCACTTTTGTGTGGAAGAACGGCGACATATATGTGGGTGCATGGAAAGATGACCTGCAGAACGGCCGTGGCAAGTTGACCAAGAAAGGTGGTGATGTCTTCGAGGGAGAGTTCAGAAACGGACAGGTTGATGGTGAGGTCATCATACATTACGCCAATGGCAATCGCTTCAAGGGAACCTTCCGCAAAGGAAAGCGAGAGGGAGCTTGCATCGAGGAGACCAAGGATGGCAAGCGCTTTGAGGGAATCTTTCGCAATGACCAAAGGGATGGAAAGTTCTTGGAGAAGGACCGTGACGGAAAGGTCACAGCCCGGGGTACATACGAGAACGGCAAGCGTTTCGAGGATTGACCTCATGTAAATAGAAATTGAAGAAGAATCTAAATAAAGAGAAATGATAGTAGATACATTGGACAATTTGGAGAAATATGTTTCTCTGAACCCTCTTTTCGAGGATGTAGTGAAGTTTTTGAAAGAAAACGATTTGAATGAGTTGGAAGATGGCAAGCATGTCATCAAGGACGAGGAATTGTTCGTCAACATAACGACTGCCCATGGCAAGACGGTTGACGAGGCGGTATTTGAGACCCACAAGAATATGCTGGATATCCAAATCCCATTGGACAACGAGGAGACATATGGTTATCTTCCGTTGGAGAACCTGCCTGACGCAGAGTACAATGAGGCCAAGGATGTCACCAAGTACCCAGGTGCCGTGGCTTCTACATACGTGACTTGCCAACCAGGCGAGTTTGCAATCTTCGCCCCACAGGACGGCCATCAGCCTTGCATCGGAACGGGCGACATCCATAAGGCTATCTTCAAGATTAAGGCCTAAGGTTTGCAAGATGCATAGGCCGGAATCTTTCGAAAGGGCCTAAGAAAAACAAATATCAACCAATCTAAAATCATGAGTGTATGGCAACAAAAAAAGCGACTGGCGGCAAGAAGACTCCAGCCAAGAAACCTGTAAGTCCGAAGCATATAGGACTAGTGAAAAACGATACGTATCTGCAGCCTTATGAGGACGCAATCCGAGGACGGCATGATCACGCCTTGTGGAAACTCAGCCAGCTGACCAAGAACGGCAAGCGGAGCTTGAGCGACTTTGCCAACGGATATGAGTACTTCGGACTTCACAAGACAGCCCGGGGATGGGTGTTCCGCGAGTGGGCACCTCATGCGACCGACATCTACCTGATAGGAGACTTCAATGACTGGAAGGAAAGTCCTAAGTATCGCGCCAAGCGTATCGAGGGTACAGGCAACTGGGAGTTGAAGCTGTCAGAGAAAGCCTTGAGGCATGGTGACCTTTTCAAGATGAAGGTGCATTGGGAAGGCGGTGAAGGCGAGCGCATTCCGGCTTGGGCCAGGAGGGTGGTGCAGGATGAGAAAACCAAGATTTTCTCCGCTCAGGTATGGAATCCAGAGCCATATGTGTGGAAAAAGAAGTCGTTCAAGCCCAAGACCACTCCGCTGCTCATCTATGAGTGCCATATCGGAATGGGGCAGGATGCCGAGAAGGTGGGTACCTACACGGAGTTCAAGGAACATGTTCTGCCACGCATCATCAAGGACGGTTATAATTGCATCCAGATCATGGCCATCCAGGAGCATCCTTATTATGGTTCGTTCGGCTATCATGTGAGTAGCTTCTTTGCTGCAAGCAGTCGTTTCGGAACGCCTGAGGAACTGAAGGACTTGATTGACACCGCCCATCAAAAAGGTGTAGCCGTTATCATGGACATCGTTCATTCTCACGCAGTTAAGAACGAGATGGAAGGGCTTGGAAACCTGGCGGGAGACCCTAACCAATACTTTTATCCAGGCGAACGCCATGAGCATCCGGCCTGGGACAGCCTGTGCTTCGACTACGGCAAGGACGAGGTGATGCACTTCCTGTTGAGCAACTGCAAGTATTGGTTGAACGAGTTCCATTTCGATGGATTCCGTTTCGACGGTGTCACCTCCATGCTTTATTATAGCCATGGGCTGGGCGAGGCGTTCTGCAACTATGGTGATTACTTCAACGGCCATGAGGACGACAATGCCATTTGTTATCTCACCTTGGCCAACTGCCTGATACACGAGGTGAACAAGAATGCCATCACCATCGCCGAGGAGGTGAGCGGAATGCCGGGACTGGCTGCCAAGTTTGAGGACGGAGGGTATGGGTTCGACTATCGTATGGCGATGAACATCCCCGACTTCTGGATTAAGACCATCAAGGAACTTCCAGACGAGGCTTGGAAACCAAGCAGTATCTTCTGGGAGGTGAAGAATCGCCGTGCCGACGAGAAGACCATCTCCTATTGTGAAAGTCACGACCAGGCGTTGGTGGGCGACAAAACCATCATCTTCCGCTTGATAGATGCCGATATGTATTGGCATTTCAAGAAGGGAGACGAGAACGACAAGGCGCACCGTGGCATCGCACTGCACAAGATGATACGGCTGGTGACGGCTTCTACCATCAACGGCGGGTACCTCAACTTCATGGGCAATGAGTTCGGGCATCCTGAGTGGATCGACTTCCCGAGGGAAGGCAACGGATGGAGCTACAAGTATGCGCGCCGGCAGTGGAATTTGGTTGATAACAAAGATTTGTGCTATCATTACCTGGGTGACTTCGACCGTGAGATGCTCAAGGTCATCAAGGGTGAAAAGAACTTTAACAAAACACCTGTGCAAGAGATATGGCATAACGACGGAGACCAAGTCTTGGCATTCATGAGAGGCGACTTGCTGTTCGTGTTCAATTTCTCGCCGACGAAGTCCTTCACTGACTATGGGTTCTTGGTTCCCACCGGCTCCTATGGCATAGTGCTCGACACCGACAGCAAGGAGTTCGGCGGCAATGGGTTGAACGATGACACGATGACCCATCTCACCAACTACGACTCTCTTTACCTGGAAGACCACAAGGAGTGGCTAAAGCTTTATCTTCCAGCTCGCTCTGCGCTTGTGTTGAAGAAAAACTGAATACGAAATGGATAGAAAAAGAAATAGCACGGCAACGGTTCGTTGGATGTGTGCTATCATCTTTATAGTTTTTACATATTTATATCTGAGTTGTTATCAGGCGGATGTGCTGGCGGTGGCGCAGCATGAACTGTCCGATGGCTTGACCACCTACAACTATGCGTTGTTCCCCGTCTTGACCACGTTGGCGCTCTTCTTGTTACAACTCGGAGTGTATGCTGTCGGGCGTGTGAAGAAGACTTTTCATGCGCTCACTTATTTTCCGTCATTGTTGGTCTTGGCGGTGATAACCGATATCCCTTGTCATGTCGATATGGGGCTGTCGCTGGGCGCATGGACATGGATTGCCCCTCTGCTGCTTGTCGTCTTTGGCTTTTCCATCTGGGTCATCAGGCAGTTGGAGCCTTACGAGCCCGAAGGTCATTCCGGTCTTTTGGGTGCAAGGCGCATTTGGGTGAATCTTTTTCAGCTGGTGGTCATGATGTTGCTGGTGGTGCTCGTCTCCAATGGCAACCAGGTTTTCCATGAGCGCATGAAGATGGAGCGGCTGATGAAGGAAGGCAATTATGCCGAGGCGTTGGAGATAGGCAGGTCTTCTCTTGATACAGATTCCTCGCTGACCATGCTTAGAGTGGCGTGCTTGCACCGTACCAAACGGATGGGCGACCAATTGTTTCACTATCCCCTGGTGGGTGGAAGCAAGGCGATGATTCCCGATGGAGTTACGACCAAGGCGATGATGTGGGATGTGCCCAAGTGGATGCGCCCGATGAAAAACGGAAAGTTGAAGTACTTGCGACCAGTGGACTACCAACTTTGTGGACTTCTGTTGGACAAGCAAATCGACCGTTTCGTCATCGAGTTGCAAAAACGGCAAGCCATTGACAGCATCTCCCTGCCAAGGCATTACAAGGAGGCTCTTATTCTCTACGCTCACAGCAGGACGCATCCCAAGGTAGTCTATCACGATGCAGTGATGGAGGCTGACTTTCAGGATTTTCAGGGCATGGAGAGAAAATATAGCAATGAGATGGAGCGCAACGCTGCATTGCGCGACACCTATGGCAACACTTACTGGTATTACTACCGCTATGGCAGGAATTGAGGTGCAGATTGTTCAATAAATATTAGAGAGGGATGAAAAGATTGAGCTTATTGATATGGGTAGTATTCTCCTTTTTCTGGACAACATCGTCTTTTGCGCAGAAGAAAGAGATTGCCACCGCCAGGGACAATGTGAAGGCGGACAAGGATTTGCCGCAGGCACAGGCCAGCATGGAAAAACTGCTGAAAGACTCAGCCAACCATGCCAACAAGAAAGTATGGCGTATTCTTTACGAGGCCGTCAGAAAACAGTACGAGCAGGGAAATGAGAAACTCTACTTGAAGCAGTCGTACGATACGGCGACGCTCTTCAACCTGGCACGCCAGCTCTTCGTTGTTGCCCAAGGGATGGACTCTTTGGAAATGGTGCCGGATGCCAAGGGGAGGTGCCGCTTCGAGTACCGCAAGGAACATGCGGAATACCTCGCCCAAATACGTCCCAACCTTTATAGCGGTGGACTTTGGTTTGTCAGGAAGCAGAAATACACCGATGCATACAAGATACTCGACCAATACCTGCGTTGTGCCAACTTGCCTTTGTTCCAGCAATACGATTACCGGCAGAAAGACTCCTTGATGTCGAAGGCTGCGTATTGGGCGGTGTATTGCGGATACAAGTTGAAGGATGCCAAGGCTACATTGCACCACTCCTACGAGGCTCTGAAGGACACGGCACACTACAACTATATGCTTCAGTACCTGGCCGAGACCTACAAGTTGGAGAAAGATACTGCACGCTATGTCAGCAGTCTGAAGGAAGGCTTCGAGCACTCGCCGCGCTTCCCTTTCTTTTTCCCACGGTTGGTGGAGTTCTACATGGAGCAGAACCAGCTGGACTCAGCCCTGGCCGTCACCGACAAGGCGTTGGTGATGGATGAGGAGAACGAAACTTACCTATTTGCCAAAAGCTCAATCTTGCTGAACATGGGCAAGAACCTGGAGAGCCTTGGCATCAGCGAGAAGTTGCTGGCGAAGAACGATTCTCTTCCGGAGGTGTATTGCAATGCAGGGCTAGCCTGTTTTAACATGGCGGTAACGCTCGACAAGAACACGCAGCTGTCCAAGAAGAAGCATGGCGAGATCAACCAGTATTACAACAAGGCTCTCCCTTATCTGGAGAAATATCGCCAGATGGAGCCTAAGGAGGCAGAGAAATGGGCGTTGCCGCTCTATACCATTTATCTGAACCTGAACAAGGGAAAGGAGTTTGACGAGATAGATCAACTGATGAGAAAACAGAATACTAAAAAATAAAGGCAGAAAATCATGATAGATAAGATATTGGAAAAGTTGGGCATTGAACTGAATGCTATGCAGGAGGCCACCAGCCACGCTGTCTTGCGCAGCAACAAGGACGTGGTGGTCCTTTCACCTACGGGAAGCGGCAAGACGCTGGCTTACCTGATACCGCTTGCGCAGCTGGTGGATGCCAGTGTGGGGGATCCTCAGGTGCTGGTGGTAACCCCCGGCCGGGAACTGGCATTGCAGTCGGCAGATGTTCTCAAGGGCATGGGCACGGGGATTCGTGCGATGGCGTGCTACGGTGGGCGTGCCACGATGGATGAGCACCGGGTGATGAACAAGGTTCTGCCGCAGGTGGTCTTCGGCACTCCGGGACGACTGAACGACCACCTCGACAAGGGCAATTTCTCTGCCGAGCACATCAAGTATTTGGTGATAGACGAGTTCGACAAATGCTTGGAGATGGGCTTCCAGGACGAGATGAGCCGCCTCGTGGAGGCTTTGCCCCACTTGCAACGCCACTTCCTGCTGTCTGCCACCGAGGCTGAGGAAATCCCTCGGTTCGTGCGCATGGGTAGGGTGGAGACCATCGACTTTCGTGTAGAGGAGGAGCAGGTGCCCGACCGTGTGCATATATATAAGGTGGAGAGTCCGCAGAAGGACAAGCTGGAGACTTTGGAGCGGTTGCTCCTGAGCTTGGGCGACGAGAGCAGCATCGTGTTCCTGAATTATCGTGACAGCGTGGAGCGCACCAACGAGTTCCTGCGGGGGCGTGGTTTTTTCACCTCGGCGTTCCATGGCGGACTGGAGCAACAGCAGCGCGAGGATGCGCTCTACAAGTTCAGCAACGGCAGCGCCAACATCTTTGTGAGCACCGATTTGGGCGCCCGTGGCCTTGACATCCCCGACATCGACAACATCATCCACTACCATTTGCCCGAATGTGAGGACAGCTACATCCATCGGGTGGGGCGTACCGCCCGTTGGGAGGCACAGGGAAAGTCATTCTTCCTGCTGGGCCCCTCGGAGAGCGTTCCCGACTATGTCGATGCAGACATCGAGACCTATGAGATATCCGCTTCTCTGCCGTCCCCTGCCAAACCCCGCATGGCAACGATTTATATCGGCAAGGGAAAGAAAGATAAGATTAGCAAAGGCGACATCGTGGGTTATCTCTGCAAGATAGGTCAGTTGCAATCCTCGGAGATTGGCAAGATAGATGTCAAGGACCGTTATGCCTACGTTGCGGTGGCGAGACCGAAGTTGAGGCAAGTGCTAAAGCTCACTCAGGGACAGAAAATCAAGGGCGTGCGGACGATAGTGGAAGAGGTGAGATAGCCCAGGAAAACGCATAAAAATACGGAGTCTCTGCATCTTTCGCTGACAAAGCGTAAGATTTTTGCCCATTTTACTAAAAATGTGCAGAAAAATTTGGTGGTTTCGGATAAAATTCGTAATTTCGCCGTCGTAATACCATTATATCGGTTTACAAGTCGCCACTTTAGGTAAATTGTGTAATGACGGTTTTTGCCGTCGGCCGGTATGGGGGTAGCGTAAAACTTAAATAATTAAATAAAGATGAAGAAGTACAATTTTAACGCAGGTCCATCCATGCTTCCACGCGAAGTGATTGAGAACACAGCTAAGCAGATTCTGGATTTCAATGGTTCTGGTCTTTCATTGATGGAAATCAGCCATCGCGCCAAGGATTTCCAGCCAGTGGTAGATGAGGCAGTCTCCCTCTTCAAGGAGTTGCTCGACATCCCTGAGGGCTATTCCGTAATCTTCCTTGGTGGTGGTGCTTCTCTGCAGTTCATGCAGATTCCTGCCAACTTCCTCATCAAGAAGGCTGCCTATGTCAACTCCGGCACTTGGGCCAAGAAGGCATTGAAAGAGGCTAAGCATTTTGGTGAGGTCGTGGAGATCGCGTCCTCGTCCGAGGCCAACTATACCTTCTATCCCCAGTTCGAGGGCAAGGAACCGGCTGATGCCGACTACCTCCACATCACTTCCAACAACACCATCTATGGCACAGAGTTGCGCCGTGACCCCGATGTGAAGGTGCCTTTGGTAGCCGACATGAGCTCCGACATCATGAGCCGCCCGGTCGATGTGTCCAAATATACCGCCATCTATGCCGGCGCGCAGAAGAACCTCTCCATGGCTGGTGTCACCGTGGTCATTGTCAAGGACGATATGCTGGGCAAGGCTCCGCGCGAGTTGCCTACCATGCTGGATTATCGCACTCATGTGGATAAGGGCAGTATGTTCAACACACCTCCCGTGGTGCCTATCTACAGCTTGATGGAGAATCTCCGTTGGCTGAAGGCGCATGGTGGAGTGGAGGCTGCCGACAAGCGTGCCCACGAGCGTGCCGACGTGCTATATGCCGAGATTGACCGCAATAAGCTGTTCAAGGGCACGGTGGAGGAGGCTTCACGCTCACTGATGAACATCTGTTTCGTGATGAACGATGAATACGCCGAGCTGGAGAAACCATTCCTGGAGTTTGCCACAGGCCGTGGCATGGTGGGTGTCAAGGGACACCGCTCCGTGGGTGGATTCCGTGCCAGCTGCTATAATGCGCAGACAATGGAGGGAGTGCAGGCTCTCGTCAAGGCCATGCAGGACTTCGAGGCACAACATTGAGATATTGATAATTAATAATTTATAATGGGCAATGTCGCTGGGTGGAGTCTTGCTTGGTGACAGGGTTTCTCATCAAATGCTAGTATTTATGAAAGTATTAGTTGCTACAGAAAAGCCTTTCGCGGCGGCAGCCGTGAAGGGGATCAGAAAAGAGATAGAGGGAGCGGGCAATGAGCTTGTCCTGCTTGAGAAATATACGGAGAAGGCACAGCTCCTTGAGGCTGTCAAGGACGTGGACGCCATGATTGTCCGGTCGGACAAGGTGACTGCCGAGGTGCTTGATGCGGCGAAAAAATTGAAGATTGTCGTGCGCGCCGGCGCTGGCTATGACAACATCGACCTGGACGCTGCCACGGCACATGGCGTGGTGGCTGAGAACACGCCGGGGCAGAACTCCAACGCCGTGGCTGAGCTGGTCTTCGGCCTGTTGGTCTATGCCGTTCGCAATTTCTACAACGGCAAGTCCGGATCTGAGCTGAAGGGTAAGAAACTAGGTATTTTGGCGTTCGGCAATGTGGGGCGCAACGTGGCGCGCATCGCCAAGGGCTTTGGCATGGAGGTGTCTGCTTATGATGCCTTCTGTCCTGCAGATGCCATCGAGGCTGCCGGGGTGCATGCTGTCGCAAGCCAGGACGAACTTTTCAAGACGTGCGACATAGTATCCCTGCACATCCCAGCCACTCCCGAGACCGTCAAGAGCATCAATTACCTCACGGTGGCGCAGTTGCCTAAGAACGGTATCTTGGTCAACACGGCACGCAAGGAGGTGATCGACGAGGAGGAACTCTTGAAGTTGATGGACGTGCGTGACGACTTGAAGTTCATCACCGACATCAAGCCTGACGCAGACGAGGAATTCGCCAAGTTTGAGGGACGTTATTTCTCCACCCCCAAGAAGATGGGTGCGCAGACAGCCGAGGCCAACATCAACGCCGGCATCGCCGCAGCCAAGCAAATCAACGCTTTCTTCAAGGATGGCTGTACCAAATTCCAAGTAAACAAGCAATAAGAGATCAATAGGTATGGGCTCGCAGGGGATGCTTTCCATGGTCATCCTTTGTGAGCTTTTTTTGTTTTTATAACCAGGCAGGAGGCTTTTGACGGCAGACCTGTCAAAAAGTGCAACATTATGGCAATCATCAAACCTTTCAAGGGAATACGTCCGCCAAGGCAGTTGGTGGAGCAGGTGGAGTCACGTCCATACGACGTGCTCGACTCCGAGGAGGCTCGCGCCGAGGCCGGCGACAACGAGAAAAGTCTGTATCATATCATCAAGCCAGAAATCAACTTTGAGCCGGGCACTTCCGAGTACGATCCTCGCGTGTATGAGAGTGCGGCGGAAAACTTCCAGAAGTTCCAGGACAACGGATGGCTGGTGCAGGATGACAAGGAGCAGTACTACATCTATGCCCAGACCATGAACGGCAAGACTCAGTACGGACTCGTCGTGGGGGCATACGTGGGTGACTATCTCTCAGGTGTCATCAAGAAGCATGAGCTGACTCGCCGTGACAAGGAGGAAGACCGCATGAAGCATGTGCGTGTGTGCAATGCCAACATCGAGCCCGTCTTCTTTGCCTATCCCGACAACGCTGTGCTCAACGAGATGCTGATGCGTTATGCGGCGACGGAGCCTGTATATGACTTCGTCGCACCCGTGGATGGCTTTCGCCACCAGTTTTGGGTGGTGAATGATGACCGTGACATTGCTACGGTTACGGCGGAGTTTGCCAAGATGCCTAGCCTTTATATCGCCGACGGCCACCATCGTTCTGCGGCTGCAGCTTTGGTCGGGGCAGAGAAGGCTAAGCTGAATCCCGGACACACGGGCAAGGAGGAGTACAACTACTTTATGGCGGTATGTTTCCAGGCGAGTCAGTTGACCATCCTCGACTACAACCGGGTGGTGAGAGACTTGAACGGCTTGACCTCGGAGGAGTTCTTGGCGGCGCTGACCGACAACTTCGATGTCATGGAGATAGATGCCATCAATGTCAACGTGTCTGCCGATGACGGTGGCATCCCTTGCTATGAGAAGATGGACATCGACACGGCCATTCGGGAGTGTGGTATCGACATCTTGAAACCATCTGCGCTCCACTCGTTCCTGCTCTACCTGGACGGTAAGTGGTATGGTCTTTTCGCTAAGCCGGGCACATACGACGACAGCGACCCAATTGGTGTCTTGGACGTAGATATATCCTCTCGCTTGATCTTGGACGAAATACTGGGAATCAAGGACTTGCGTTCCGACAAACGCATTGATTTCGTGGGCGGTCTGCGCGGCCTGGGCGAGTTGAAACGCCGTGTAGATAGTGGTGAGATGAGAGTGGCGTTGGCGTTGCATCCCGTCACCATGCAGCAGATTATGGACATCGCCGACAGCGGCAAGATCATGCCTCCCAAGGCGACTTGGTTTGAGCCGAAGCTGCGCAGTGGCTTGATAATCCACAAGTTGAGTGAAGAGTGAAAATGACAGACGAGTTTAAGACTATAAAGGATCAAGTGGGCGAGGGATATTACACCGAGAAGCGGAGTAAATTCCTCGCTTTCGCCCATCACGTGACCTCTGCTGAGGAAGTGAAGGAGATTGTGGCGGGGTATCGCAAGAAGTACTACGATGCACGGCATTGCTGTTATGCCTATATGTTGGGACCGGAGAAGACCGACTTCCGTGCCAACGATGACGGCGAGCCTTCTTCTACGGCGGGCAAACCTATATTGGGGCAGATAGTGAAGGCTGACTTGACCGACATTCTGATTGTGGTGATTCGTTATTTCGGGGGTGTGAAGCTGGGCACGAGCGGTTTGATCGTGGCCTACCGCGAGGCTGCGCTGGATGCCTTGGCTCATTGTGAGGAGGTGACGCAGCAGGTGGAGGAAGTCGTGACCTACGACTTCACCTATCCCATGATGAACGACGTGATGCGCATCGTGAAGGACATGAATCCACGCATCGTTGACCAGCGGTTCGACAACACCTGCACCATCAAGCTCTCCATTCGCAAGAGCGAGGCGGAGCAACTGAGAACCCGCTTGAAGAAACTTTCCTTTGAATAGGGTGGGGCAGGCGGTTTCAGTACGTCACGTCCTCCAGGAACAGGGCGTTGCCAGGCATACTCTCGCCAGCGTCGCTTCTCGTGCCATGATGCAGGATGTCTTGGAACTGGTCCATGGTAATCTTGCCCCTGCCCAGGTCTATCAGTGTGCCCACCACGGCGCGCACCATGTTGCGTAGGAAGCGATTGGCGGTAATCTCGAAGTACCACGAGGTAGGGGAAACCTGCACCCATCTCGCCGTCGTGACATGGCATATCGTGGTCTTGTTGTCACCCCCGGCCTTGCAGAAGGCGGCGTAGTCCTCGTGCAGGAGGAAGAGCCGGGCGGCCTCGTTCATCCTCTCGAAGTCGAGGGGATAGTTCATCTGCAGGGAATAATGGCGGTCGAAGGGGTCTTTACGCGTATGGATATAATAGTGGTACGTGCGTGAGACAGCCGAGAACCGGGCGTGCATGCCGTCGGCCACGGGATAGACCTCATGTACGGAGATGTCGCGCGGCAGGATGCGGTTGAGGCGATAGGCCAACTGGTCGCAAGCCATCGGCAACTTGCCGCAGGAACTCTCTGGCGAAGACTCCCAGTCGAAGTGCGCCGCCATCCTGCGTGCGTGGACTCCCGTGTCGGTACGCCCGGCGCCGACCACCTCGATGTCTTTTCTCAGCACCAGCGACAAAGCCCGCTGCAACTCCTGCTGCACCGTGTTGGCATTGGGCTGAATCTGCCAGCCGTGATAGCGAGTGCCATCATAGGCGAAGGTAATAAAGTATCTGCTCATAGGTGCAAAGTTAATAAAAAGTTGCGATATTTGCGATAATAATACCAAATATTTTCGTTTTTGGTACAATTTTGAAAGAAAAGCCGCTTTTTATTTTGCAAATCGGCAAGAATTTAGTATTTTTGCCGATGATTTTGTAATATAGATTATGGCACAGAATATATTCAGAGGCTTGGGAATAGCCCTCATAACCCCCTTCAAGGCCGACGGATCGGTCGATTACCAGGCGTTGAAACGACTGGTGGAGTTCCAAATAGACAACGGTGCAGACTTCCTCTGCATCCTTGCCACCACAGGCGAGGCTCCCTGCCTCACTCAGGAGGAGAAGGACAAGATTACGGAGCTGGTCAAGGACGTGAACCACGGTCGTGTGAAGATACTGAAGTACTGCGGCGGCAACAACACTGCGGCGGTGGTCGATGAGATCAAGCGTACCGACTGGACTGGCATCGATGGAATCCTAAGCATCTGCCCCTATTATAACAAGCCTTCGCAGGAGGGTCTCTACCAGCACTTCAAGGCGATAGCCGAGGTGAGCCCCCTGCCCATTGTGCTCTACAACGTGCCTGGGCGCACGGGCATCAACATGAAGCCTGAGACTACCTGCCGCATCGCCCGCGACTTCCCCAACGTAGTGGCGGTCAAGGAGGCATGTGGAAGTCTGGAGCAGGTTGATGAGATTATCAAGAACAAGCCCGACCACTTTGAGGTAATCAGTGGCGACGATGCCTTGACGTTCTCCATGGTGGCGAGCGGCGCCGCCGGAGTCATCTCCGTCATCGGCAACGCCCTCCCCAAGGCCTTCAGCCGCATGATACGCCTGGAGTTCCGAGGCGAGTATGAGCCAGCTCGCAAGATACACCATGCCTTCACAGAGCTTTACAGCCTGCTCTTCGTGGATGGCAACCCGGCCGGCGTGAAGGCCCTGCTCAACGACATGGGCTTCATCGAGAACGAGCTTCGCCTACCGTTGGTGCCCACACGCATCGCCACCAAGCAGAAGATGAGCGACATCATGAAGGACTTACGATTTTGAGAAAATATTTCTAACGCAAAAACGGCTATGCCCGAAGAAAGAAGAATCATACACGAGATAACCCCCTTGATGGGAAAGGACGTGCTCTACGTGGCCGACCGCCACAAGAAGGAGTTCACTTATCCCATCCACAACCACTCGGTGTACGAGCTGAATTTCGTGGAGAACGCCAATGGGGTGCGACGCATCGTGGGCGATTCGCAGGAGGTGATAGGCGACTACGACCTCTGTCTCATCACGTCGGGCGACTTGGAGCACGTGTGGGAGCAGAACGAGTGCCACAGCGAAGACATCCGGGAGATTACAGTACAGTTCGACTTCAGCATGGGCGCGGAGACGCTCTTCGGTCGCAACCCCTACGCCAGTATCACGAGAATGATGCAGGAGGCGCGCAAGGGACTGGTGTTCCCGATGAAGGCAATCATGAAAGTGTATAGTTTGCTCGACACGCTCAGCAGCGTGAAGGACGGCTTCTATGCCGTGCAGCAGTTCCTTACGATACTTTACGAGCTTTCGCGGTGTGAGGGTGCGCGCACCCTCGCCTCGAGCAGTTACGCCAAGGTGGCGGTGGAGGATGACAGCCGCCGCATCCTGAAGGTGAAGAACTACGTTGCGAAGAACTACATGGACGAACTGCGCTTGCCTCAGCTCGCGGGCATTGCGGGCATGAGCGCCAGTGCTTTCAGCCGTTTCTTCAAGCTCCACACGGGACGCAACATCAGCGAGTACATCATCGACCTGCGTCTGGGCTACGCTGCCCGTATGCTCGTCGATACGGCCAAGTCAGTCAGCGAGATAGGCTATGACTGCGGTTTCAACAACCTTAGCAACTTCAACCGTATCTTCAAGAAGAAGAAGGGATGCTCGCCCAGCGAGTTCCGCGAGAACTACCACAAGACGAGGATTATCGTGTGAGAGAAAAGTTATCGTTCAAGGCGAATCCGTCGATATAGAAGATAGTATAAAATGAAGAAATCCCTGTAGTCTTGCAACCACAGGGATTCATTTTTTATAACCTTGGCACTTTAATTTTATCCAGAATAATTCATAAAGATAAGAATTGGTATTTATATTTTAATAGATGAACGGAAAAGACTTGACACAAGGGAGCATCCTAGGCAATATTATGACTTTCTCATTGCCTTATATGCTTGCTTACTTCCTGCAAATCCTATATGGACTTGCCGACCTCTATGTCATCGGACAATATTGTGACGTGGACAGCACTACTGCCGTGTCGAATGGTGCGCAAGTGATGTATATGGTGACTGTGGTGCTTATCGGGCTTGCCATGGGGACGACTGTGCTCACCGCTCGTGCCATAGGGGCAAAGGATAACCCAAGGGCACGAACCATCGTAGGCAACACAATGACGATGTTTGCCGTCATCGCTGCTGTGCTGATACTGCTGCTGCTCTGTCTTAGGGGATGGATAGTGGGCGTAATGGACACACCAACGGAGGCAGTCGAAGGTATGGAGCATTATCTTACAGTTTGCTTCATCGGAATTCCTTTTATCATCGCCTACAATATCATCGCCTCGATATTCCGGGGGTTGGGCGATTCTAAGAGTCCGATGTATTTTGTGGCAGTGGCATGTTTGGTAAACATCGCCTTGGATTATCTCTTCATCGGTTTCTTCGGGTTGGGTGCAATGGGCGCAGCCCTGGGCACCACCTTGTCACAAATAGCAAGCGTTCTCTTTGCCATTTCGTCGATACGCCGCCATCGTGGGGTGATGGACATATCACGTTCTGACTTGCGTCCACGGAAAGATGTTATCAAGAACATCCTGAAGATAGGCGTACCTATAGCCATGCAAGACGGATTCATACAGATTTCGTTCCTGGTCATTACCGTAATCGCTAATCAACGCGGACTTATTGACGCCGCCGCCGTTGGTATTGTGGAGAAATTCATAGGTCTCGTATTCATCGTGCCATCGGCTATGCTCTCCACTGTATCTGCTATTTCCGCCCAGAACATAGGGGCGGGAAATATGGAGCGTGCCAAGCGAACCATGCGCACAGCCATGATGATAACTACAGGATATGGCGTGGTGGTCTCTGTCTTGTTGCAATTCTTCCCACAAATAGCAGTAGGCGTATTTACGGACAATGCGCAAGTGTTGGCACAGGGTTCCGATTATCTCCGTGGCTATGTATGGGATTGCATCTTTGCAGGTATGCATTTCTGCTTCAGCGGTTTCTTCACGGCTTGCGGCTACGCTGTCATCTCCTTTGTACACAACAGCCTTTCGATAGTCTGCGCTCGCATTCCGCTTGCATGGTTATCATCCAACTTATACCCAGACACGCTTTATCCTATGGGATTGAGCACCTGTACAGGGTCGGTACTTTCATGCTTGATATGCATAGGGGCATACTGGTGGATGAAAACGTATGTTAAAAACTTGTAGAAATAGAGCAAAAAAATCCCTGTGGTCTTGTGCAACCACAGGGATTCATTTTATCTATATCCTTGATTCGCAAGAATTACTTCTTGTTGATGGCCAAGTCGATGGCTACGGCGATAGCCACAGTGGCACCTACCATTGGGTTGTTGCCCATACCGAGGAAGCCCATCATCTCTACGTGAGCAGGAACTGAAGAAGAACCTGCGAACTGAGCGTCTGAGTGCATACGACCCATAGTATCGGTCATACCGTAGGAAGCTGGACCTGCAGCCATGTTGTCTGGGTGCAAGGTACGGCCTGTACCACCACCTGAAGCTACAGAGAAGTATGGCTTGCCAGCCAATGTGCGCTCCTTCTTGTATGTACCGGCTACAGGGTGCTGGAAACGGGTAGGGTTGGTAGAGTTACCCGTGATGGATACATCTACATCCTCGCTCCAGTTGATGGCAACACCCTCACGTACGTCGTCGGCGCCATAGCAGTTCACCTTGGCACGAGGACCGTCAGAGTAAGCGATGCGGTTGACAACCTTCAGCTCGCTTGTGTAGTAGTCGAACTTGGTCTGTACGTATGTGAAGCCGTTGATGCGGCTGATGATCTGGGCAGCGTCCTTGCCAAGACCGTTCAAGATGACGCGCAATGGGTTCTTGCGAACCTTGTTGGCCATCTCGGCAATCTTGATGGCACCCTCGGCAGCGGCGAACGACTCGTGGCCGGCCAAGAAAGCGAAGCACTGTGTCTCTTCGCGGAGCAGACGGGCAGCCAAGTTACCGTGACCCAAACCAACCTTGCGGTCGTCGGCTACAGAACCAGGGATGCAGAATGCCTGCAAACCGATGCCGATAGCCTCGGCAGCGTCGGCAGCGGTCTTCACGCCCTTCTTGATGGCGATGGCAGCACCGGCTACATATGCCCACTTGGCGTTCTCGAAACAGATGCGCTGAGTCTCCTCGCACATCAAATAAGGGTCAACACCTGCGTCCTCGCAGATCTGATTAGCCTCTTCCAAGCTCTGAATACCGTTAGCATTAAGAGCAGCAAGAACCTGCTTCTCGCGACGTTCCTGACTTTCGTAACTTACTTTTCTAATCATATCTGTTTCTCCTTATTCTTTACGTGGATCAATTGCTTTAACAACACCCTGCTCGGCGGTTGTGCGACCATAGCAACCTGTGAACTTCTTGACAGCCTCGTTGGCGTCCATGCCGTTCTTGATAGCCTCCATCATCTTGCCGAGGTGAACATACTCGTAGCCACAAACCTGGCTGTCCTTGTCCAAGAACTGCTTTGTGATGTAGCCCTCTGTCAGCTCAAGGTAGCGTGTACCCTTGGCAACAGTGCCATAGAGAGTACCTGTCTGTGAGCGAAGACCCTTGCCCAAGTCCTCGAGGCCTGCGCCGATAACGAGACCGCCCTCTGAGAAGGCACTCTGGCTGCGGCCATAGACAATCTGGAGGAAGAGCTCGCGCATGGCCGTGTTGATGGCATCGCAAACGAGGTCGGTGTTCAGAGCCTCAAGGATAGTCTTTCCTGGGAGAATCTCAGAAGCCATAGCTGCTGAGTGAGTCATGCCGGTACAACCGATAGTCTCGACGAGAGCCTCCTGGATGACACCTTCCTTGATGTTCAGGGAAAGCTTGCAAGCACCCTGCTGGGGAGCGCACCAACCCACACCGTGAGTATAACCAGAGATGTCCTTGATCTCTTTAGCCTGAATCCATTTTCCCTCTTCAGGAATTGGAGCTGGTCCGTGGTTAGGACCCTTAGCGACAACGCACATGTTATCGACTTCTTTAGAATAGATCATATTCGCTAAAATTTATATTAATGAATATATAAATGTATATGTTTTTGTATCGCTGAAACGTCCGCCTTGGTGGCGTCTGATGACTCCGAGAGTCTTTTTTCGAGTACAAAAGTACAAAAATTCTTGGTAAAATACCTAAAAGTAGGTATTCTTTTTGACTCTTTAACCTAATATTTTGTTTTTTTCTTGGGTTTGTCCCTGATTTCATGTACCTTTGCAAACTGAAAATTGCAATTTTGATTTAGATTATGACGCAAGTTAAGATAAAGGATGCAGCCTTGCAGAAGGCTGCCGAAGAAGGGATGGACGAGTTCGTCCACGTGTTCGTCGACGCCTCTCTCAATGCCATCGGCGGGCAGCTCACTGCCGATACGATGGCCATGCTCAACAGTGACCAGATTACGTTGCTCGCCTGGCATTTCCTCCACGAGGAGATGATGGACGGCGGCATGATTCAGTTGATTCATAACGGGCTGGGTGGTTTCATCTTCCGCAATCCCACCGACAAGGCTTTCCGCAACTGGGGGATTCCTGAGCTGTGCAAGCTTATCAGCAAGGCGCATTATTTCTACAAGAAGGCGGCTCCCGAGGTGGAGCGGGAGATGAGCGATGAGGAATTCATGGCCCTCTATGAGAAATACCCCGAGTTCGACGACTTCGACGATGCGTTTGTCGAGAACGAGGAGGAATGGACTGCGAAGGTGGCTTGTTACATTGACGAGCATATCGACAATTTCTGCGAAATAGTAAAATAGTATGATGGCTGACGGCAGATTGAGGCTTGCCACGTATGCAGGATTGTCAGTTACATTACTTAAATATACATTGTTGTTTTTATATTGTTATGAATAAGCAAGAACAGGAACTCCGCAAGAAGAGTCCTATACAGATACGCAACAAGAAGGCTTCGTTCGAGTACTTCTTCGTTGACACCTATACGGCCGGTATTGTCCTCACGGGCACCGAGATCAAGTCTATCCGTGGGGGCAAGGCATCGCTCGTGGATTGCTATTGTGATTTCTACAATGGCGAGCTGTGGGTGAAGGGCATGAACATATCCCCATATTTCTATGGCTCGTTTGGCAACCACGAGGCTCGGCGCGACCGCAAGCTTCTGCTGACCCGCCGGGAACTGCGCCGGCTGGAGGAGGATGCCAAGCAGCCTGGGTTCACCATCGTCCCGACCCTCGTGTTCATCGACGACCATGGCCGTGCCAAGGTGGACATCGCCCTCTGCAAGGGAAAGAAAGAGTATGACAAGCGGCAAACCTTGAAGGAGAAGGAAGACCGCAGGGAGATGGATCGCGCCATCAAGCACTTTTAAAGGTAAAAAGGTAAAAGAGTAAAAAGGTAAAAAACACATAGTTGTCTATGAAAAGGGACATAAGGGAGATAGCCAAGGAGAAAATCCTTATTCTCGACGGTGCCATGGGCACGGAGATACAGAAATACAACTTGACAGAGGATGACTTCCGGGGCAGCCGCTTCGGGCGTGTGGAAGGGCAGATGAAGGGCAACAATGACGTGCTCAACCTGACACGCCCCGATGTGGTTTCCGATATATACCGCAATTATCTGGAGGCGGGGGCGGACCTTGTCACCTCGAACACCTTCTCCTCGCAGCGCATCTCGCAAGCGGATTACCACTTGGAGGAATGTGCGAGGGAGATGGCCTTCGAGGGAGCCAGGCTGGCTCGCATCCAGGCCGACCTGTATTCCACCGAGGAAAAGCCTCGTTTTGTCGTTGGTAGCGTGGGGCCTACCAACAAGACTTGTTCCATGAGCCCCGACGTGAGCAATCCTGCTGCGCGCGATATCACTTACGACGAACTTTTCGCGGATTATTCCGAGCAGATGGGCGGTCTGGTCGAGGGTGGCGTGGATGCCATCCTGATAGAGACCATCTTCGATACGCTCAACGCCAAGGCCGGCATCGACGCCGCCATGACCGTGATGAAAGAGCATGGCGTGGACTTGCCCATTATGATAAGCCTGACGGTCAGCGACTTGGCTGGCCGCACGCTGAGCGGGCAGACCGTGGAGGCGTTTTTGGCGAGCCTGACGCCGTATCCCATCTTTTCCGTCGGCATGAACTGTGCCTTCGGGGCGCCTCAGATGAAGCCTTTCATCAAGAAGATGGGGGAGATGGCCCCTTGGTACATCAGTGCCTATCCCAATGCCGGACTGCCCAACGAGATGGGCGAGTACGATGAGACTGCCGAGAGCATGGCCCCGCAGATTGCGGAGTTCATCGACGAGGGGTTGGTCAACATCATCGGTGGCTGTTGCGGCACTTCGCCGGCCTTCATCGCCAAGTATGCGGAGCTGGCAGAGGGGAAGAGACCCCATCAGGTGGCGGAAAAGCCTGGGACGATGTGGCTCTCCGGCCTCGACTTGCTCAATGTCGATGACTGCGTGAAACTGCCTATTGATGCATCGCGGTTCGTCAATGTCGGTGAACGTTGTAACGTGGCTGGCAGCCGCAAGTTCCTGCGCTTGATCAATGAGAAGCAGTACGACGAGGCCCTGGACATCGCCCGCAAGCAGGTGGCCGACGGCGCGCAAGTGGTGGATGTCAACATGGATGACGGCTTGCTGGATGCCAAGGCGGAGATGGTCAACTTCCTCAACATGGTGGCCGCTGAGCCCGACATAGCCAAGGTGCCTATCATGATAGACTCCTCCAAGTGGGATGTCATCACGGCCGGCCTGAAGTGCTGCCAGGGCAAGTGCATCGTCAACTCCATCAGCCTGAAGGAGGGCGAGGAGGTCTTCGTCTCCCATGCCAGGGACGTGATGCGCTATGGAGCCGCGGTGGTGGTGATGTGCTTCGACGAGATAGGGCAGGCCACGACCTACGAGCGTCGTATCGAGATAGCGGGCAGGGCTTACCATATCCTTGTGGACAAGTTGGGCATGAATCCCCTGGACATCATATTCGACCCTAACGTGCTTGCCATTGCCACGGGTATGGAGGAGCATGACAACTATGCCGTGGAGTTTATCCGTGCCACGGAGTGGATTCACCGGAATCTCCCCGGTGCCCATGTGAGCGGTGGCGTCAGCAACCTCTCGTTCTCTTTCCGGGGCAATACTTACATACGCGAGGCCATCCATGCAGTGTTTTTGCATCACGCCCAGCTCAAGGGCATGGATTTCGGCATTGTAAATGCCAAGGCAAGAATGGATTACGATGCTTTGCCTGCAGAACAGCGTGAACTCATCGAAGACGTGGTGCTGAACCGTCGCAAGGGGGCTTCCGAGGAGCTGATAGACATGGCCACTGCCATCAAGGAGAAGGCGGACGCTGAGAAGGCTGCTGCCAAGGCGGGTGGTGCCGCCCCCAGGAAACCCGCCGCTCCGGAGTGGCGGAAGGAGACGGTGGAGGAACGCTTGAAGTATGCCTTGAGAAAGGGAATATCCGAATATCTGCAACAGGACATCGAGGAGGCTCTCACCAAGTACCCTCATGCAGTGAATGTCATCGAGGGACCGCTCATGGACGGCATGAACGAGGTGGGCGAGCTCTTCGGCGCAGGCAAGATGTTCTTGCCGCAGGTGGTGAAGACGGCACGCACGATGAAGGTGGCCGTGGGAATCCTGCAACCTCATATCGAGGCGGAGAAGATGGGCGGAGCCACAACGGCGGGAAAGATTATCCTCGCTACCGTGAAGGGCGACGTGCATGACATCGGCAAGAACATCGTGGGTGTGGTGATGTCGTGCAACAACTACGACATCATCGACCTCGGGGTGATGGTCCCTGCCGAGCAAATCGTCAGGAAGGCGATGGAGGAGCATGTGGACGCCATCGGGCTGAGCGGGCTGATTACCCCTTCGCTCGACGAGATGGTGCATGTGGCGAAGGAGATGCAGAAGGCGGGCTTGCGGCTGCCCATCATGGTGGGGGGCGCTACGACCAGCGAGCTGCATGTCGCCCTGAAGATAGCTCCGCTTTACGACGGGCCTGTCATCTGGGTGAAGGATGCGAGCCTGAACGCCGGTATCTGCGCCCGGTTGCTGCATCCCGAGGAGGGGCCTAGGTTTGTGGCGGAGCTCAACGAGCGATATGCCAGGCTGAGGGCCGAGTACGAGGAGAGGCAGACCAAGCTCTTGTCGCTCGACGAGGCACGGAAGAACAAGCTGGATCTGTTCGGCTAAGTTTCCTGCTTGGATGACAAACGAATTGATAATAAAACAGGTATTATTGAAGTATTTAGGAAAGTTATGATTAAGACTGTAATTTTTGACATGGGCGGCGTGATTATCACAATCAGCCAGGAAGAGGCCATGAGGCGTTTCAAGGCGTTGGGGCTGGAGAACGCCGAGGAGATATTGAACCCCTATTGCCAGTCTGGCATCTTTGGCGACCTGGAGGAAGGCAAGGTGACGGCTGAGGAATATCAGGAGGAACTGGAGAAGATGGTGGGCAAGAAACTCACCTTTGAGGAAATCCGCCATTGTTGGCTGGGCTATGCGGTCGAAGTTCCCGCCAACAAGCTGGCTGCGCTCCGCAAGCTGCGCGAGGAGGGCTATCGGGTGGTACTCCTCTCCAACACGAATCCCTACATGACCTCTTGGACAGACAGCGTGGAGTTCTCGGGCGACGGACATGCCATCGGGGAGTATTTCGATGCGATGTACCGCAGTTATGAGGTGAAGTTCATGAAACCAGACGACAAGTTCTTCCGTCATGTGCTGGCACAGGAGAAGATTTTGCCCGAAGACGCCTTGTTCGTGGACGACGGTCCGCGCAACTGTGCGGCAGCCAGCGAACTGGGCATTCGCACCTACTGTCCGGAGAACGGCGCCGACTGGACGGAGGAAATCTACAAGTACTTGAAATGACGTCTGGCCTGGCCATCTTTCACCCCATTTTGGGGGCGAATAGTTTCATCCCGAGAAACTTGGAGTTCCATGGCGTGGAACTCTGAGTTCCATGCCGTGGAACTAAATCTTGCCAGGACAGGCAGGTTTTTCCCCTTGTTCTTTCGTGCCAATTCCCAGCCGGCGGTATTGCCGGCAATGTGGGCATGATAGTTTGGAATATGCAAAATTGAACCTTAAATAAAATAAATAATGTACGGATAATTTTGCGCTCTGCGATAAAAACTGTACTTTTGCAGTCACGAAATGGCGGGAGGGCTTCCTCTCCCTCCCCCCGGACAGCAACGAAAAGGAATAAAAACATAGAAGATAATGGCAAAGAAAAAAAGATGGCATTGCTTGCCTGGCCAGCCTCTTACGGAACTTGACAAGCAAGTGATGTACTGGGAAAGCAAGGGTAAGCTGGTGCCTACACGTGAACTGATTAAGACTCCGGAGCAAATAGAGGGCATCCGCAAGAGCGGTGTCGTCAACACGGGATGTCTCGACGCAGTGGCCGAGGCTATCCGCCCGGGGATGAACACGCAGGAGATAGACGACATCTGCATGCAGTACTGCAAGGACCATGACGCAATCCCGGCTTGCCTCAACTACGAGGGCTATCCCAAGAGCGTCTGCACAAGCATCAACGAGGTGGTGTGCCATGGCATCCCCAAGGAGGAGGATGTGCTGCAGGAAGGTGACATCGTGAATGTCGATATGACCACCATCGTGGATGGCTATTTTGCCGATGCGAGCCGGATGTTCATCGTGGGTGGAAAGACGACCCCGGAGAAGGAGCAGCTGGTGCGTGTGGCCAAGGAATGCCTGGAAATCGGGGCGGAGACGGCCAAACCATACAGCTTTGTGGGAGACATCGGCCATGCCATCGAGAAACATTGCAAGAAATATGGCTATGGTGTGGTGCGCGACCTCTGTGGGCACGGCGTAGGCCTGAAGTTCCATGAGGAGCCGGAGGTGCTCCACTATGGGCACAAGGGCACGGGGATGCTGCTCGTGCCAGGCATGGTGTTTACCATCGAGCCGATGGTAAACATGGGCACGTGGAAGGTGTTTATCGACGCGGACGACCCATACGGGTGGGAGGTAATCACGGGCGACGAGAAACCGTCGGCACAGTGGGAGCATACCTTCGTGATGACGGAGCATGGCGTGGAGGTGCTTACCTACTAGCCGCTTGCCATTGTCGTGTGTGTGCGCGACTATATATAATAAGGTATAAAAGGTCATGGAAGAAAAGAAAGATATTTATATATTAGGTATAGAGAGCAGCTGCGACGACACGTCGGCGGCGGTCTTGCGTAACGGCGTGTTGCTGAGCAATGTCACGGCCTCGCAAGAGGTGCATCGTGCCTATGGCGGAGTGGTGCCCGAGCTGGCGTCACGCGCTCACCAGCAGAATGTAGTCCCGGTGGTCGACCAGGCCCTCAAGCGCGCCGGCATAGCCAAGGAAGACTTGAGCGCGGTGGCTTTCACCCGCGGCCCGGGCCTGATGGGATCCCTCCTGGTGGGAGTGAGCTTTGCCAAGGGGTTCGCACGCTCGCTCCATATCCCTTTGATAGACGTCAACCACTTGCAGGGGCATGTGATGGCCCATTTCATCAAGGAGAGTGATGATGACCGGACGGCTCCTCCGTTCCCGTTCATCTGCCTGCTCGTGAGCGGGGGAAACTCGCAGATAGTGAAAGTGAACGCCTACAACGACATGCAGGTGCTGGGACAGACTATCGACGATGCCGCCGGCGAGGCCATCGACAAGTGCGCCAAGGTGCTGGAGTGGGGGTATCCGGGCGGTCCGGTCGTGGACAAGTACGCTCGGCAGGGCAACCCGAAGGCATTTGCTTTCGCCGAGCCTCATATCCCGGGCTTCGACTACAGCTTCTCCGGGTTCAAGACCAGCTTCCTCTATAGCTTGCGCAAGTGGGTGGCCGCCGACCCCGACTTTGTGGAGAAAAACAAGTTTGACCTGGCTGCCAGCATAGAGTTCACCATCGTCGACATCTTGATGAAAAAACTCAAGATGGCGGTGAAGGAGACGGGCATCAAGCATGTGGCCGTGGCGGGCGGAGTGTCTGCCAACAACGGGTTGCGCAATGCCTTCCATGACTATGCCAAGCGGCTCGGGTGGACGATTTACATCCCGAAGTTCAGCTACACCACCGACAATGCGGCGATGATAGCTTGCGTGGGCACATTCAAGTATCGCGACGGCGATTTCGCCACCATCGACCTGCCGGCGTTCTCGAAAGTAACATTTAAGTAAAAATATAACAGAATGGAATTTGAAAGTAAGATATTGAGCAAGAGCATCTCCGAGTTGCTCTACAAGAGTGAGAAGACGTTGGGCACGGCGGAGAGCTGCACGGGCGGTCGCATCGCCGAGGCCATCATCTCGGTGCCGGGGGCGTCCAACTACTTCAAGGGGGGAATCGTCTCTTATACCAACGAGGTGAAGGAGAGCATACTGGGCGTGAGCCATGAGGTGCTGGAGGAGCAGACTGCCGTTTGCGAGGAAGTGGCCAGGGAGATGGTGCTGGGCGCCATCAAGGCGTTGAACGTGGACTTTGCCGTGTCTGCCACGGGTGTGGCTGGTCCTACGGGCGGTACCCCGGAGATACCGGTGGGCACCATCTATATCGGCTACGGAAGCAAGGAAGACGTGCGTGTGCAGAAACTCACCGAGGACTTCGGGCGAGACATCAACCTCGCCATTGCGACAAACGCAGCCTTGAAATCGCTCTTCGCTTTCCTCAAGGAGCACGAAGAGGAATTGAACAAAGACAAGTATAAGGAGTAGCTTCCGCCAGGCTTTCCCGGAAGTCCGGGAGAAACCTCCTTTTTGTCAGAACTAGAGCCATTTACGGGCGAAAAGCGCTTGCAAAAGCCCTTTAAATACAAAAAATCCTTAAAAGATGCTTTTCTTTTAGGGATTATTTTGTATATACGAGAAATATTTGTAATTTTGCACTCTGTTTGGAATAGGTATCAATTAACGAATTAGAAAATTAAAGATAGAAATGTCTAAGATTTGTCAAATTACAGGTAAGAAGGCACAGTTGGGTTGCAATGTGTCTCACTCAAAGCACCGCACAAAGAGAAGCTTTGACGTTAACCTCTTCAGCAAGAAATTCTACTATGTAGAAGAGGAGTGCTGGATTAGCCTTAAGATCAGTGCTGCTGGTCTTCGTCTCATTAATAAGGTAGGTCTCGACGCTGCTTTGAAGCAGGCCGTGTCCAAGGGCTATGTAGATTGGAAAGACATAAAAGTTATAGGAGAATAATATCATGGCAAAGAAAGCAAAAGGTAATAGAGTACAAGTTATCCTTGAGTGCACTGAACACAAGAACAGTGGTAAGCCAGGTACAAGCCGTTACGTGACTACTAAGAATCGTAAGAACACTCCTGAGCGTCTTGAGTTGATGAAGTACAACCCAATCCTTAAGAAGATGACTCTTCACAAGGAGATTAAGTAAGCTAGCTTACAAGTTTATAAACAAATTTATCAATTTTAATAGACTATGGCAAAGAAAGCGGTCGCTACCCTCCACGAAGGTAACATGGATGGTCGCGCATACACAAAGGTTATCAAGATGGTTAAGAGCCCTAAGACTGGTGCTTATGTCTTCGCTGAGAAGATGGTGCCAAACGAGGCTGTTAAGGATTTCTTCAAGGACTAATCAGTTAGTACTTATATATTCGGAAGGTTGCATTTCGTGGGAAGTGCAACCTTTTTTTGCGTTTCTGCCTTGCCTTCTTGCGGGGAGGCTTTGCCGTTTCTTTCCTCTTGCTTGGTCTTCGAGGCTTGATAATGTGGACTTTATGAAGAAAAAGTTGTCTCAGAATTTGGTTTTGTCTGTAATTTCTAGTAACTTTGCAGAAAATTATATATTATGGGACTATTTGGTTTATTTGGCAATAAGAAAAAGGAAACTCTGGACAAGGGTCTGGAGAAAACCAAGGAGAGCGTATTCAGCAAGTTGGCTCGTGCCGTAGCCGGCAAGTCAACGGTAGATGATGATGTGCTCGATGACTTGGAGGAAGTCCTCATCACGTCGGATGTGGGCGTGGAGACTACCGTGAAGATTATCCGTCGCATCGAGGAACGTGTGGCACGCGACAAGTATGTGTCCACTTCTGAGCTCAATGGGATTTTGCGTGACGAAATCGCCGCGCTTTTGGCGGAGAACCATACCGTGGACAATGACGACTGGGACTTGCCTTCCGACCATAAGCCATACGTCATCCTGATAGTGGGCGTGAACGGTGTGGGCAAGACGACCACGATCGGAAAGTTGGCCTACCAGTTTAAGAAGGCTGGCAAAAAGGTTTATCTCGGTGCCGCCGATACCTTCCGTGCCGCCGCCGTGGAGCAAATCAGCATTTGGGGGGAGCGTGTGGGCGTTCCCGTCATCAAGCAGCAGATGGGGTCCGACCCCGCTTCGGTGGCCTTCGATACGCTGCAGAGTGCCAAGGCGAATGGCGCTGACGTGGTAATCATCGATACTGCCGGACGTTTGCACAACAAGGTGAACCTGATGAACGAGTTGAAGAAGATCAAGGAGGTGATGAAGAAGGTGCTCCCTGACGCCCCCGACGAGGTGATGCTTGTCCTTGACGGCAGCACTGGCCAGAACGCCTTCGAGCAGGCCAAGCAGTTTGCGGCTGTCACCCAGATTACTTCGCTTGCCATTACCAAGTTGGACGGCACCGCCAAGGGGGGTGTGGTCATCGGCATCTCCGACCAGCTGAAAGTTCCGGTGAAGTACATCGGCTTGGGCGAGGGCATGGAAGACCTCCAGCTCTTCAACAAGAAGGAATTTGTCGATTCACTCTTTAAGAAAGGCTAGGCGTCTCAATTAGGCAGATTGACAATGTATTGCTGGCTACGGGTACTGCTCATGTGGCTTGCCGGGAGAAGGCCAGCGGGATTTTTGGAAATGTTATGGGAATGCCCCATAAAGATTATAAGGAAACAAAGTGAAGAAAAACGAGATAGATATCATCACGATGGGCTGCTCCAAGAATTTGGTGGACAGCGAGTTGCTCATGAAGCAGTTTGAGGCCAACGGCTATCATTGTGTCCACGACTCCAAGCGTCCGCAGGGCGAGATTGCCGTCATCAACACGTGTGGGTTCATCGAGGATGCCAAGCAGGAGAGTATCGACACCATCCTGGAGTTTGTGCAGCGTAAGAAGGAGGGACAGCTCAAGAAACTCTATGTGATGGGGTGCCTTTCGCAGCGCTACCAGAAGGAGCTGGAGAATGAGATTCCCGAGGTGGACAAGTTTTATGGGAAGTTCAATTACAAGTTGTTGCTGGGTGAGCTGGGCAAGGCGGATGTCGTGTCATGCGACGGACGCCGTCACTTGACGACCCCTCGCCATTATGCCTATGTCAAGATTTCAGAGGGATGCGACCGCCATTGCGCTTACTGTGCGATACCTATCATTACGGGCAAGCATGTGAGCCGCCCCAAGGAAGAAATCTTGCAGGAGGTGCGTGACATGGTGGCCGACGGCGTGAAGGAGTTCCAGGTGATAGCGCAGGAGCTGACCTATTATGGCATCGACATTGACGGCAAGCACCATATCACCGATTTGATTTCAGACATGGCAGACATTCCGGGCGTGAAATGGATTCGGTTGCATTATGCTTATCCTAACCAGTTCCCGATGGACTTGCTCGACGTGATGCGTGAGAAGCCCAATGTCTGCAACTACCTCGACATCGCCCTCCAGCATATCAGTGACCATATGCTCGACCGTATGCACCGTCATGTCACCAAGCAGGAGACAATCGACTTGATAAAGGCTATCCGCGAGAGGGTGCCGGGCATTCATCTGCGCACGACGCTCATGGTGGGATTCCCCGGTGAGACCGACGAGGACTTCAAGGAACTGATGGAGTTCGTGCGTTGGGCCAGGTTTGAGCGGATGGGCGCGTTCGCCTACTCGGAAGAAGAAGGTACCTACAGTGCCAGACATTACGAGGACGATGTGCCACAGCAGGTGAAGGAACGCCGACTCGACCAGCTGATGGCTTTGCAACAGGACATCAGCGCTGAGGTCGGGGAGGAAAAAGTGGGCAAGGAACTGAAAGTCGTCATCGACCGCAAGGAGGGTGATTATTATATAGGTAGAACGGAATTCTGCTCGCCTGAAGTGGACCCGGAGGTTCTCGTCAAAGCCGACAAGCGTATCAGGGTAGGCAATTTCTACCAAGTGAAGATAACCTCGAGCGAGGAATTTGATTTATACGGAGAGTTGGTATGAACAACAAGCAATATATCGCCGAGCTGGCACAGCAAGCAGGTTTTTCGCAGGACGACACTCAGCGCCTTGTGAGGAAGGTCATCGATGCCATGATTGCTCAGTTTGAGGAAGGTGAGCAGGTGGCCATTCCTGGTTTTGGCACCTTTGAGGTGAAGAAGAGGTTGGAGCGTGTTGTGGTAAATCCGATCAGCAAGAAACGCCAGTTGGTGCCGCCCAAGCTTGTGCTGGCCTTCCGGCCTGCCGACTCGGTGAAGGAAAAACTAAAGAATGGAGGTGACGAGGATGAGTAAGTCTAGTATTGCCCTGCTGGCAAAGGCTATTTCTAGCAAGCGAGGGCTCAAGCAGGCTGAGGCGGAGCGTTTCGTCGCCAAGATGTTTGAGGTAGCCAACCAAGCCCTTGACGAGGACAAGCTGCTCAAGGTGAAATGGCTCGGGACATTCAAGGTCGCTCCGGTCAAGGACCGTGAGAGCGTGGATGTAAACACGGGCGAGCGTATCGTCATCGAGGGGCGTGACAAGATTTCGTTTACCCCGGACAGTATCTTGAAGGAAATCATCAACAAGCCTTTCGCCCAGTTTGATACGGTGGTGGTCAAGGATGGGGTTGACTTTTCTGACATAGACGAGAAGTTTGCCCAAATGAGAGATGACGAGGATGCTGCCATGAAGGAGCCTGCTGCCGCGCCATCCGAAGGGATTGCCGTGGAGGAGCCTGCTGCCGCGCCATCCGAAGGGATTGCCGTGGAGGAGCCTGCTGCCGCGCCATCCGAAGGGATTGCCGTGGAGGAGCCTGCTGCCGCGCCATCCGAAGGGATTGCCGTGGAGGAGCCTGCTGCCGCGCCATCCGAAGGGATTGCCGTGGAGGAGCCTGCTGCCGCGCCATCCGAAGGGATTGCCGTGGAGGAGCCTGCTGCCGTGCCATCCGAAGAGGTTGCCGTGGAGGAGGAAGTTGTGCCGGAAACATCTTTGACGGCGGTTGCTGAAGAAACGGGTGAATTGGTTTCTCCTGAGGAAGATAGTCTTCTTGCCGATGAGACACAACCTTCCGTCGTGGAGACACCTTCCGTCGAGGAGACACAATCTTCCAAGGTGGAAGAACCAATGGGCGAGTCGGCATCTGAAGTTGAGGCGGAAAAGCCCATGGCTACGGAAAGCGAATCGGCTGGAGAGGATGAGATAGTTTCGCCTACGCATCACTTTGTCGTTCCAAAGTATATGGTGGCAGTGGTGTTGGTGCTTTTTGTGGTACTACTGGGTGGAATGGGGTGGTTTGCCTTCAACTATGGGAAGATGCAGGCGCAGCGTGACCACTTGGCCGCACAATTGGTCTTGGCGCAGAAGAAACGGCAACTCGTTAGGGTGGCAAAGAAAAAAACTCCTGCCCCCGTTGTCTCGCAAGAGGACAGTGTGCAAGCTGCCTTAAAGCTCAAGGCGAAGGAGGACAGTGCTCGCTTGGCAGCTTCCAGTGAAGCTGTGAAGTTGGCGGAGAAGTACAACGGCGACCCTCGTGTTCGCACCGGGGCTTATCGCATTGTCGGTGTAGCCCAAACCGTCACCGTTTCGGGCGGTCAGACTTTGGAAAGCTTGAGCAAGCGTTATTTGGGTGCCGGGATGGAATGTTATGTCGAAGCCCTGAACGGTACCTCTGTGGTCAGGGAAGGTCAGAAGTTGAAGATTCCCAAGCTGGAATTGAAGCGAAAAGCCAAATAGTCAAGAGGGAGAGCCATAAGCAAGGTTACTTATGGCTCTCCCTCTTTCCCTTTTGTCACAAGTCATATATGCCTTTCAGGGCCATGCGTGCCACTTTCTCGTAGTCTTCGCCGAGGTCGGCGAATCGCAGTACGCAGTTGGCTGCGGCATGTCTCACTCCCAGGTTTTCATCTTGTAGCGCAGTAGCCGCTTGGTCAAGAAACTCATTGATGCCCCGCTCGTTGGCCTCTTGTCCATTGGCGAAGAGCCGTGCCAGAAGCTGGAAACCTGCAATCTGGTAAAGCGGACTGTCGGAAGCCATCCATTGGTAGGCGAGCACGGGTGCGTAACCCACGTGTTGCAAGAGGTTGAAGGCAAGCATCTCGGCCATTTCCTGGCTCTTCACTTGCTCCATCCAGATGTCCGTAATCTCTGGCAACATCTTTTCTGCCGGCATAATCAGCGTGGCAAGAATCTTGCACTCCCGTATGTCCTCTTTCCACAATTCTATGGCGAGGTCGTAGTCTTTGCCGTATTCCTGCGCCATCTTTTTCAGTTCGATGAAAGGCACCCCCCAGTTGATTTTGTAGCCTATGCCTTTTTGGGTCATGGACTGGGAGGTGGGTCCGCTCATCAAGAGCCGGAAACTGCGCTTGATTTGCATCAGTTTCTGGTGGGTTTCTTCATTCATGTCGTTTTGTTGCTTGTTTACCTAATAAGTTTGCTTGTGAAAAATGAAACTTTCTTGGGGTCTTATAGTTCCATCGTCTCGCAGAACATCCCCTTGAACGTATCTTCCAGTCCCTGGGGACAATCCTTGAATATGCCATACAGCGCACTTCCGCTTCCGCTCATGGCTGCATATAGGGCACCTTGCGCATAGAGCTTCTCCTTGATGGCCGCCAGCTCGGGGTGCATCTTGAAGATAGGCTCCTCAAAGTCGTTGACAAGTTCGTCTTTCCAGGTTGCGATAGGCTGGCATACGATTGTCCGGCAACTCTTCGTTGGCTTCTTCGGCGTGATGGAGGCGTATGCTTCCTTGGTGCTCACGGCGATGTCGGGCTTGACGACCGCCAGGTGATAGCCGTCGAGGTTGCCGTCGGGAGTCGTCACTGGCATCAACTTGTCGCCAATGCCTTCAGCGTATGCTTGCTCCGCCTCGATGAAGAAGGCGCAGTCGGCACCCAGCTTGGCTGCGTATTTCTCCATTTCCGGGTTTCCGATGTTCAGGCGGAAGCGTTCGTCCAGCAGTCGGATCATGAAGGCGGCGTCGGAAGAGCCGCCGCCAAGTCCGGCTTGCGAGGGAATATGCTTGTGGAGGTGGATGTGTACGCGCGGCAACTTATAGTCGGCAGCCAGGAGATTGTAAGCCTTGACCACCAGGTTGCTTTGCTCGTCACAATCGACGGCATTGCCGGTTACCTTCAGGTCGCAATCGGCATCGCTTGGGAATTTCTCATCCATGTACTTGATTTCCAGCGCATCATGCAAAGGGATGGGGTAGAAGACGGTTTCCAGGTTGTGGTAACCGTCCTCTCTTTTTCCTACGATGTTCAGGCCAAGGTTAATCTTGGCACATGGGAATACAATCATAGTAGGTGATTTTTGCGGTTTTACTTGGCGGGCTTGCGGAGAGTCTCGTTGTCAACAACGATTTTTCCCTCTGCCGTGTCAAGGATGGCTTGGTCCTTGATGTCTGCGTCAATTCCCTTGCGCACGAGGAGGATGTTGACTTCGTCACCTTGTGGCGCTGTCATGAACTCCCATTTGTAATACTCCTTGCTGTAGTTCTTGACAGATGCGGTCATGTCGCTGTTGAGGGTGATGACGGTTTTCTGGTCAGGGCTCTTGTAGTCGCCAGCTGCCTTCTGCTGGTAGGCTGAGTCGGTGATTACTTCTACTTCTGCCTGTTGTACAGGAGCTGGAGCTTCAGCTTTTTTGTTGTTGCATGCTGTGATGGCCAACAAGCCCATGCTGAGGGCGATGATAGTTGATTTCTTCATAATTTTTCCTTTTAATGGATTTATATATAGTTTATGTTTGTTACCTGATGTAGAGCATGATGCCGCTCGCCACGAGCATCACCCATATCGAAACCAGTCCTGTGGCGATAGGGTAAGCTGAGCATTTGAGCCTTCCTGCCTTTGGAGCGAACTGGTCTGTGTAAGTCCTGGCGTAATGGCGGAAGACGTAGTAGCTTGCCGTTGCAGTGACGAAACCGATGAGTGTGCCGACCAGCAGGTCTCCCGGGTAATGTACCCCCAGGTATATGCGGGAGTAGCTCATCAGCAAAGCCCAGGCGGCGAGGAAGATGGTGAGCTTGCTCCTCCTCACGAGGTACATGGCGAAGAATGCCATGCTCCATGCGTTGGCTGCATGGGAAGAGGGGAACCCGTACTTGCCGCCCCGGTAGTCGAACACGATGTGTACCCGTGCCGAAATCGGGTTGTCGAGGTTGCTTGGGCGCATCCTCTCCACCATGGGCTTGAGCAGCCCCGACGCCGTTTGGTCGCAGATGGCGATGATGATGATGATGATGAACAGGCTGGAGAGTGTCACCTTGTAATGGAAGTTGCGCAGCATTACGTACAGAAAACTTGCATAGAAGGGCACCCATACGAATCGGCTCGAGTACATGCTCATGAAGTAGTCCCAGTATTGGTTGTGGAATCCGTTCAGATAGAGGAACACGTCCGTATCGACTTGGTTTAGGTATTGTAGTAGCTCGTTCATTTCTTGCTGATGTCATCGTAAAGTTTTTGCAGGTATGCCTGGCCGCGTTTCTTGTTGTAGCCGGGCTTGCTGCCTTTGTCATATACTGTCTTGTGCGATTGGTTGTCGTATATCAGTGAGTTTTCCTCTGTCACGACACCGAAGGCGTCCGGCACGGTGAAGAAGGCGAATTTGGGCGTGGCGTCGCTCATCATGTTCTTGGAGAACAGGAAGTCGTCATGCTTGATCTGGAGCTGTGCCAGGAGTGTCGCCGCTATGTCTTGCTGTGACCCGATGAGCTTGATCTTCATGGGTCTTGCAATGGCTCCGCCGGTAAGGATCAGAGGTATCTGGTAGCGGGAACGGTCGAAATTGTCCAAGTGCTCCTTGTATGCGCCCACATGGTCGGGCACCAGCACCACGATTGTGTTCTTCCAGCGTGGCAACTTGCTGTATTCCCTCATGATGCCGCCGATTACACTGTCGGTGTAGGCGAAGGCGTTCAGCCGCTTGTCTTTCAGTCTCTTGTAAGGCACGTCGAATGGCTCGTGGCTGCTTGATGTCTGGAAGATGCGGAGATGGGGACCTCCGTGCTGTTGCTTCTTGATGTCTTCCATCATCCTGTTTGCCACGTAGTGGTCGGGCACGCCCCATTTGCTCAGTTTCTCGTCCAGCGGGAAGTCGGCGTCGGAGACGATGTCCTGGTAGCCTTGCGAGATGAGATACGAACGCTGGTTGGCGAAATCAACGTCGCCTCCATAATAGTAGGAGGTGGCATAGTGGCGTTCCTTGGCGAGAGTGCGGGCTATGGACGGCAACTGTGCCGTCTTGGCGGGATAGCGCATGATGCTCGTCGTGGGCTGCGCCGGGTAGCCGCTAAGGATTGACACCAGCCCCCGGTCGGTTCGGAAACTGTTGGCGTAGAACCGGGTGAACAGGATGCCTTGCCGGGCGATGGAGTCCAATTGGACGGCTACGTCCTTCTGGGTTCCCATGGACGGCAGCAGGTCGCTGGCGAAACCCTCCATGATGACCACCAGGATGTCGGGGTTTCCGCCGGCCGCTCCGGGGCGGAGGAGAGGGTAGGTGTTGTCGTCTCGCAGACTGGTCATCTCGGCGAAAATCTTGCTGGCCTCCTTGTCGTCCATGAAACGGTATTGCTCGGCGAAGTTCGTCTGGTGGGTCAAGGACTCCATGAGGCTGAACATCGGGTTTACCGCTGCGTGGTTGATGTAGATGTTCTGGCTGAAGTAAACCTTGCCCGTGTTGGCGGTCGATACGGTGACGCCGCCTCGTATCGGCAGGAACAGCAAGCCCGTGAGCACCACCAGGGCGATCGAAGTGCGCCCTCTGTGCATGCCTCCTCTTGAACGTCCGTTTCTCGAATAGCTTCCGTAGCCACCGGCGTAGCTGTATCTGGAGTAGGTGCGCCTTTTCTTTCCCCCGTATATTTTCAAGGCGAGCCACATCAGGACAGCGCATACGGCCATTCCGAGCAGGCCAAGGATATCAGTCCAGATGCTTGTGCTGGCGAGGGCATCGGCAGGCGACGTAAAGAAATAGAAGAGGGGGGTGCTGTCCAGCGGAAAGTTCCAGTAAGGGTACAGCCCGATGTTGAGCACGAAGCAAAAACTCATGAAGAGTGCCGCTATGCCGAAGTAGAGGTTGAGCAAGGGTCGTATGAATTCCTCCCTCATCCATACCGACGCTATCAGCAGGATGGCGGGTATGGCGGTGAGATAGCCTGCCATGGACAGGTCGAGGGTAAGGCCATGCCCCATGACTGCGAGCATGGTGGAGAGGGGGCTGCCGATGGGTTGCGTGGCCGATGAATGAGTGAAGAGCATGAACAGGGGCTTCTGTACCATGAACAGAAGGACAAATATAATATATGTCTTAAAAAAACATGCTATCTGTTTCATTTCTATGATAATCTGCTTTAAATCGTTGGTGGCAGGCCAGGGGATGTCGGGGCAACCATTTGACCGTGCCATTTATCTTTTTGCAAAAGTAATGCTTTTATTCCAAATGAGCAATTTATTTTACTTAAAATTCAAAAAATAGTCAAAAATGTTTGGTTGTTATGAGAAAAACACCTATCTTTGCAAATAGATGTGCTGTACTCGTCGATGGGAAAGCATTCTTTCGTTGTATATGTTGGCACAATCTTTGTCTAAACAAATCATTTAAATCATTATGACTAAGTACAATATTACCCCTAAGAAAGAGAAGAACGCTAAATACCAGGCACTTCTTAGCGAGGAGACTAAAGACCGACTACGTGATGAAATCTTGAGAATTGTAGTTACTGAAGGAAAATATAAGGACAGGGAATACAATACCCGCAAGTTGGCTGAGGACTTGCATACTAACTCCCGATATGTGTCTGCCGTTTGCGCCACGCGCTTCCATAAGAATTATCCCGAGCTGGTCAATGATTATCGTGTCAATGAGGCCATGTCTTTGTTGACGGACAGGCGATATACGAAGATGACCATCGAGGACATTGCCGAGATGGCGGGGTTCAGCACTCGGCAGAGTTTCTATTCCAATTTCTACAAGAGGCTGGGCGTGACTCCACGGAAGTACCGGGAGGACCACATGCAGAAATAGAATTCATTCCATATAACAACATGAAGAAAGCGGACTCTTGCAAGAGCCCGCTTTCTTCATGTTGTGTAGTTTTTCTTCCAAAAGTTTCAATAATCTATTTTATTTGTTCAGGAAAGCTTTCAATGCCTTGGTCTGTGCCTTCTTGGAGATCTTGCGGATTGCCTTGTCGCGTATCTGGCGGACACGCTCCCTCCTCAGCCCCATGTCTTCGCCTATCTCGGCGAGTGTGACGTGTGGCTTGTTGATGCCGTAGAACTTCTGCACCACTTCCTTCTCCCTTTCGTCCAGGGTCTCGATGCAGTTGGATAGGTCGGCAAGCATTTGCTTGAAGGCTGCGTTCTCGTCTGCCATGAGCGCGTCCTTGTTGACGAGGATGTCGAGCAGGGTGTATTTGTTGCCTACGCTCAGCGGCTCGTCGATGGAGACGGCGCTGCTTGCTGAACGGTGGGAGAGCTTCTGCTCCGACCTCGGGACGCGGCAGACGCCGGCCTGCTGGTCGATGGCGCGTTGCATGGCGTTGCGTATGAATGGGGCGGCGTATGACACAAACGGGGTGCCGCGGCTCGTGTCAAACTTCTGTGCAGCCTGCACCATCGCCATATACCCCTCGCTTGCCAGGTCTTCGAAGTCCAGCCCCTTGCCCGTGTATTGGTTGGCGATGGACTTCACGAAGTTGAGGTTGTCACTCACTAGTTTGTTTATGTCGTTCTCTTTCATGTTTTGTGAATCCTTTAGAAGACAAGCCTGCGTGTCTTGTCGTGTGTTAATGATGTTGCAAAGGTAAGCAATTATCCTGACAACTCCAAGGATATTCACGAAAAATATGGGTGTGCGGCATAAATCCTGTGCGTGGGCACTCGTCTAAATATAGAACTCGCTGGTGTCAACCAGGCCCGACCGGAAGGCATATTTGATGGCTTCGTGCGCCGAGTTGACCCCTATCTTCCTGAAGATGTTTTTCCTGTGGGTGTTGACGGTATGTACGGAGGAAATGCGCTCGCCGGCGATTTCCTTGGTGGTCTTTCCCTGTGAGATGGCCTTGAGTATCTCTATTTCCGTCTGCGTGAGGTTGCTCTCATGGGCTTCCTTTTGCCTTTGTGCCAGCAACAGCTCGGTGACCCGTTGCGAGATGTAGCGGTTGCCGTCCTGCGCCGCCCTCAGGGCGTTGATGACATCATTGACGCTGGTGTCCTTGAACAAAATGCTCATGTTGTGGTTGGCAAAGTATATCCGGGCGATGAAGTCGGCGGTGAGGTCTTCTGATATCAGGATCCATTGCGACTGTGGATAGCGGTCTGCCACGATGAGCAGGTTGTCGGCGTCAGTGAAGTCGAAGAGGGTGTAGTCCAGCAATATGATGCTGGCTGGATTCTCCCTCAGCTGAAGTATCAGCTCGGTCTTGTCGTCGGCAATGGTTATCTCGCCGGGCGACTTCTCGTTGATGACAGCCTTTATGCCGGCTCGTGTCAATTCTTGGTTGTCTGCTATAATATAATGTGTCATGTCTTGGAGTGTGAAGTTTAAACCTTGTTCTTGGAGAAGTGGCTCATCACGTAGCGGCCGCCGAAACTTAGTGCGAGTACGATGATGGTCAGTACGACGGCGGCGGCGTATGCTCTGTTTTGCACTTCCTCTTGTGGTGCGCTCAATTGGAAGAAGACGCTCAGGGGGAGTGTGGCCGCCTGCTGGTTGAGTCCGTGGGGGATGTGGTCGGAGAAGCCTGCCGTGAACATGACCCCGGCGCAGTCGCCTATCGCCCTTCCGATGCTCAGCAGGGTGGCGGTGGCTATGGCGGGCGCTATCTGCCTGAGCACTACCCCGATGGTCTCTACCCTTGTGGCTCCCAGGCTGTATGAGGAGTCGAGTATCTCTTGGGGAATCGTCTTTGCCACCTCGTCCATCGACCGGATGAGGATGGGTGTGATGAGCAGGGTGGTGACGAGTATTCCGCCTCCCAGTGATGCCCGGATGCCGAGCCATACCATCACCGTGAAGGCGAAGGACCCATATACGATGCTCGGAATGCCGAAGAGGGTGTCGTAAGCGAGCCGGGCCATGTAGCCGAATTTGGAGGTCGGCTTCAGATATACGTTCATGTAGAAGACCACTGGCAGGGAAACGAGAAGTCCGGCGATGGTGGCACCCCCCACGATGTAGAGGCTTCCCACGATGGCGTTGAGGAAACCACCCTTGCCTCCCAGGTAGAACCCGCCGCTGGGCAACTGGCTCACCATTTCCCAGGAAAGCACGGGCAGCCCTCGCCTGAAGATGGTCCAGACGACGCTCGCCACAAAGATGGCGACGATGCCTATCGACCCTAGCATCAAAATCTTGACAATCTTTTCCTCTATGTATTTCATTGGCTTCTTTTTTAGTCTGGTTGTCTTTTTGCCTTTTTACTCTTTTACCTTTTTACTCTTTTACCCTTGAGAGCACGATTCTGGAACTGAGGTTTAATATGACTACGACGAAGAAGAGCAGGAATGCGGCAAACATCAGGGCACTGTCGTAGAGGGGAACCGAGAGCATCTCGCCATAGTTGTTGGCGATGAGCGCTGGTATCGGGTAGCAGGCGTCTAGCACCGAACCCGGGACGATGGCGAGGTTGCCGCATACCATGAGCACGGCGATGGTCTCGCCCAGTGTGCGGCTCAGCGCCAGCACCACGGCGGCGATCATTCCCGGGCGGGCCTTCCTCAGCACCACGTGCTTGATGGTCTGCCATCGGGTTGCCCCGAGCGACAAGGAAGCCTCTCGCAAGTCTTTTGATATGTTGTCGAATATCTCCATGAAGAGGCTTACCTGCAGGGGGACAATCATGACGCCGAGCACGATTCCGCCTGCCAGCACCGTATATCCCGGGGAGAAATCCGTGAAGAGGGGCGCCACTTGGCACGATACCCATGGCACGATGAGCAAGGTACCCCATACGCCATAGATGACGGAGGGCAACCCGGCGAGGATGTCGAGCAAGGGATACACATATTTCCTGATGTACTTGGGCGCATACTCCGTGAGGTATATGGCCATGAGCAGCGAGACGGGCAGGGAGACGGCGAGGGCAAGTGCCGTACACCAGAAGGTGCCTGCCAGGAAGGGCAGGAAGCCAAACTTTCCCTCCATAGGCCGCCAGTTGCTCTCCGTGAGAAGTTCCCACAGGTTGTACCGGCTCAGTATCGGCTCCGACTTGATGAACAAGCCTACGGCCATGGCTATCACCAGAAATATGGAGGCGATGGTCATCAAGAACATCACCTGTCCGGCTATCTTGTCTTTTGCTGTTCTATAGTTCATTCCATGAATGGTGTTTAGGGAGTTGTTTTTTATGCGAGCAGGCTCACCCCCAGTCCAAGCAGCAGGAATGCTGCCGCCTCCAATAGGTTGATGATTAATTTCTTCATACGCTTTATTGTTTTTGGTGCAATCCACACTCACGATGGTCGGGCGATTCCCACCACCATCTGCCTGCTCGGATGTCCTCGCCAGGCTTGATGGCTCTGGTGCATGGCTGGCAGCCGATGCTAGGGTAGCCCTTGTCTTGCAACTTGTTGTAAGGCACGTGGTGCTGCTTCACATATTGCTCCACATCCTCCTCGCTCCAGTTGATGAGTGGGTTCACCTTGATGAGGTTGTGGATGTCGTCCCATTCCACCACCTGCATGTCTTTTCGGGTGATGCTCTGCTGCTTGCGCAGTCCGCAAATCCACACGTCCAGTCCCTGCATGGCACGCTTCAGGGGTTCCAACTTGCGCACCTGGCAGCAGCGATGACGGCTCTCTATCGAGTTGTAGAAGAGGTTGATGCCCTCTTCTCGTACCATCTTTTGCACCGCCTCGTAGTTGGGGAAGAACACTTCGAGGTTGATGCCATACGTCATGTTGGTCTTGTCGATGAGCTGGTAGGTCTCAGGGAAGAGCCTACCCGTGTCGAGGGTGAAGATGCGAGTAGACTTGTCGGTCTTCACGATGATGTCGGTCAGCGTCTGGTCCTCGATGCTGAGGGAGGAAGAAAGAGCGATGCGCCCTTTGAATGCCTGAAGGAAATAACCGACAATATCCTCGGCAGGCGCATCGCTAAATTTATCGTTAAGCTCTGGAACGAGAGCCTTAAGTTCTGTCTTGCTCGGCATAATATTATGTTTAATATTGACTACTTTATATAATGTCTATAATTTCAAGAACAGATACAACTGCAAATATAAAATAGACAAGTAAATCTATGTTGTTTTGTATTCTCAATTGTAACATTCTTCTTTCTCCTTTGTATTTTTTCTCTATCTTCATTCTGTAAATGAGGGTGAGTATAAAACACAATGAGGATATGACGAACCAAATATATATTCTCATAGAACAATTAGTTATTCGGCAAGACACATTGCCATATCAATAGCGAAAAGCCCCCATCCTACATAAGGTAAGGAACTTCGATAAATTTCCCAAGGGCTTTTAAAGCAGTTTTAAATTAATTTATATTTTACGTTTGTGTGCAGATTTACTTAATAAGTCCTGCGCCCACGGTCTCGTTCGTATCTGGGTCGATGAAGATGAGACTGCCCGTCACCTTGTTCTCCGTGTATTTGTCGAAGACGAGAGGGCTTGCCGTGTGGATGGTAATCTCGGCGATGTCGTTCATCTTCAGTTCCGTCACCCCTTCCTCCTTTTCGAGGGTGTTGATGTTGCGGCGGAAGTTGATGCTGCGGATGATGCCCTGGGTCTCGAAGGTGGCCTGGCGAATGACGTACTTGTTGCGTACGGCGGCCGGTTGCTCGTTGAACCAGCATACGTCCAGGGTGATGTCTTGCCCTACCAGTGGCTGTCTCTCGTCTGCTTTCACCAAGGTGTCGCCACGGCTGATGTCGATGTCGTCGTTTAGGGTCAGGGTAACGCTCATTGGTGCGTATGCCTCGTCGAGGTGCTCCTTCACGAAGTCGATGCTCTTGACGGTGCTCTCCGTGCCCGATGGCAACACCTTGACTTTGTCGCCTGGGCGGATGCTGCCGCCGCTCACCCTGCCCGCGTAGCCACGGTAGTCGGGGAACTGGCTGCTGATGGGGCGGATGACGTACTGTACGGGGAAGCGGAAGAAGTCGCTCACCGTCTTGTGGCCCACCTCCACGGTCTCCAGATAGTTCAGGAGCGTGGGTCCGTCGTACCATGGCGTGTGCTCGCTCCTGTTCACCACGTTGTCGCCGTCCTTGGCGCTGATGGGGATGAACACCATGTTTTTGATGTCGAGAGATTCCGCCATTTCCTTGTAGTCGGTGATAATTTTCTGATATACACCTTCGCTAAAATCGACCAAGTCCATCTTGTTGATAGCCACCAAGATATGTGGTATGCCGAGGAGCGATGAGATGTAGCTGTGCCTGATGGTCTGCTCCAGCACTCCATGGCGGGCGTCTATCAGGATGATGCTCAGGTCGGCGGTGCTGGCGCCCGTCACCATGTTGCGTGTATATTGGATGTGTCCCGGAGTGTCGGCGATGATAAACTTTCGCTTCGGTGTGGCAAAGTAGCGATAGGCCACATCGATGGTGATGCCCTGCTCTCGTTCGGCGCGCAGGCCATCGGTCAGCAGGGCGAGGTTTACCTCCTCGTTGCCACGGCTCTTGCTCGCAGCCTCCACCGCCTCCAACTGGTCCTCGAAGATCGACTTGCTGTCATAAAGCAGTCGTCCTATCAACGTACTCTTTCCATCGTCCACGCTGCCCGCTGTAGAGAAGCGTAGCAGCTCCATATCTAAATATCCTCTGTCCATTGTTTGTCTTTTTTTACCTTTTTACTTTTGCCTTTTTACCTTAATTTAGAAGTACCCCGCCTTCTTGCGGTCTTCCATTGCGGTCTCGCTGCGCTTGTCGTCGGCTCTGCCTCCTCGCTCAGTAACTCGGGTGGAGGCTATCTCGTCGATGATGTCTGCCACGGTGGTGGCCTTCGATTCCGTCAAGCCTGTACAGGTGATGTCGCCGATGGTGCGGCAGCGCACGAGCTTCTTCACCACTTCCTCGGTAGGCTTGCGCCGGATGCAGGGCAGGGCGGCGAGCCACTGGCCGTCGCGCCGGAACACCTCGCGCTCATGGGTGAAGTAGAGCGACGGCATCGGGATGTTCTCCAGGAAGATGTATTGCCAAACGTCCATCTCTGTCCAGTTGGAGATGGGGAACACGCGGAAGTGCTCGCCCATGTTCTTGCGGCCGTTGAAGATGTTCCACAGCTCGGGACGCTGGTTCTTCGGGTTCCACTGCCCGAACTCGTCGCGGTGGCTGAAGAAACGCTCCTTGGCGCGCGCCTTCTCCTCGTCCCTTCGGGCTCCGCCGATGGCGGCGTCAAACTTGTGCTCCTCCAGGGAATCGAGCAGTGTCGTGGTCTGCAGCTTGTTGCGGCTGGCGTAGTAGCCCGTCTCTTCCTTCACCCGTCCCTTGTCGATGCTTTCCTGCACGCTGCCCACGATGAGATCTGCGCCCAACTGCCTCACCAACTCGTCGCGATATTGTATGGTCTCGTCGAAGTTGTGCCCTGTGTCGATGTGGAGGAGTGGGAACGGAATCTTGGCGGGATAGAAAGCCTTGTAGGCCAGGTAGGTTACCACGATAGAATCCTTGCCGCCGGAGAAGAGGATGACCGGACGTTCGAACTGGGCGGCGACCTCGCGAAGCACGTAGATCGACTCCGCCTCCAGTTCTTTGAGATGTTTGATAGTCTTATTGTCCATAATCTATACCTTTTTTATTTTGTTTTCCGGGTGCAAAGGTACTGCGATTTGGCGACGTGGGCAATACCACGGAGGGAGTAAAAAGACTACCATAAGGGGGGTAAGGTCCATACCTAAAGTTAGGTATGGATGATGTGCGATGAGCCGCACCCGCTCAGTCTTCCTCGTTTTCCAGCAAGTCGGTGCCGAGGTGGGTGGTGCGCTCGCGCTCCAGTCTGTCGATGACCTCCTTGGGCTTGGTGGCGTAGGTAATCATGCGGATGGAGTCGTTGTAGCTCACATACTTCCAGAGCCAGTTGAGCAGTACCATCATCTTGTTCTTCACGCCGAGGATGGAGCGCAGGTGTACCACCAGCCACAGCACCCAGGCGAAGAAGCCCTGGCTATGGAACTTGCCCAGTTCCACCACCGCCCTGTTCCTGCCCACCGTGGCCATCGAGCCGAGGTTCTTGTAGCGGAAGGGAGAGAGGGCGGAGACGTCTTTCCCATCGGCTATCTTTTGGATGTTCTTGGCCAAGAGGGCTGCTTGCTGGATGGCTACCTGCGCCAACTGCGGATGACCACCGGGGTAGGCGGGGTCGGAAGTCTGGAGACACTGGTCGCCGATGGCGAAGAGACCGTCCATGCCCGGTATGCGGTTGAACTCGTCCACCGCAATGCGGAAGCCGCGTCCCAGCTTGTCGCCGTCGATGCCCACGATAGACTGTGCCCTCACGCCCGACACCCAGAGGAAGGTGCGGGTGGGAATCTCCTGGCCGTCCTTCATGATTACCTTGTGGTCGCGGTAGTCGGTCACCATCTTGCCAAACTGTACGTCCACGCCCATGCTGGTCAAGAACGAGTAAGCCTTCTGCGAGGAGTCTTGCGACATGCCGGCAAGCAGACGGTCGCCAGCTTCCAGCAGATAGATGTGCATCAGCGAGGAGTCCATGTCGGGATAGTCGTAGGGGATGACGTACCTCTTCATCTCAGAGAGTGCGCCGGCTATCTCCACGCCCGTGGCGCCGCCGCCCACGATGACCACGTTCAGGAGTTCCTGTCTCTCCTCCTCGGTGGCGCAGGTCAATGCCCGTTCCAGGTTGCTGAGCAGGGCGTTGCGCAGTCCCATCGCCTCAGACACGGTCTTCATCGGGATGGCCCATCTCTCGATGTTCTCGTTGCCGTAGAAATTGGTGGTGGTGCCGGCGGCAAACACCAGGTAGTCGTACTCTATCTTGCCGATGGAGGTCTGGAGAATCTTCTTGTCGGGGAAGACGGCCCTTGCCTCCGCCATGCGGAAGTAGAAGTTCTTGCGCTTGCGGAAAATCTGGCGGAAGGGGAAGGAGATGGAGCTGGGGTCGATGCCTGCAGAGGCTATCTGGTAGATGAGCGGCGGGAACTGGTGGAAGTTGTTCTTGTCGATCAATACTACCTGAACCCAACTTTTACAATTTGAGAAAATTTCAAAAAAGTTTTTGTTGTTTTTCAGAGA
>CAVBGK010000022.1:0-34068 GCA_963594995.1 Bacteroidaceae bacterium | reverse complement strand
TAATAGATTGTTTAGGTTAGTAGTAATAGATTTAGGTTTTTAGTTATTAGGTTTTAAGGTAGATTGTTTAACAGATAACAAAGGGGATCGTGAGATTACCTTTGGATTAGAAAAAATTTAGTTAAACATATTGTATGCCGCAGCTCGTTGAGAGTTGCGGCATATTTTTTTGTAAAAAGTTGTTCTTCCTTTTTGTTCTTTCCTTTATTTACTGTAACTTTGCACTCAAAGTAAAAAAATAGAGAATGAGAGTACTCATAGTCAATACAAGCGAGAAGACTGGTGGCGCTGCCATGGCGGCGAACCGTCTGATGGATGCCCTTAACAACAATGGGGTCAAGGCCAAGATGCTGGTGCGTGACAAGGTTACCGATGACATCACCGTCGTGGGGCTGCCTCGTTCGCTCAAGATGCAGTGGAACTTCCTGTGGGAGCGATGGTGCATCTTTTGGCACTTGCGCTTTTCCAAGAAGAATCTCTTTGCACTCGACATCGCCAACGCTGGTTGCGACATCACCTCGTTGCCTGAGTTTAAGGAGGCCGATGTCATCCATCTGCACTGGGTCAACCAAGGGATGCTTTCCCTGAATGGCATCAAGAAGATTGTTAATAGTGGAAAGCCTGTGGTGTGGACGATGCATGACATCTGGCCCGCCTCTTCCATCTGTCACCTCACCCTGGGGTGTCATCATTACAACAACGGATGCGGCAGCTGTAAGTACTTGCCGGGAAATGGCGGAAAGAACGACCTGTCGGCAAAGATATGGAAGCGGAAGCGGAAGGTGTATGGCAGCGGTAGTCTGTCGTTTGTCACGTGCAGCAGATGGTTGGCAAGTGAGGCCAAGTTGAGTGGGTTGTTGGCCGGACACCGCATCGAGACCATCCCCAACCCGATAGACATCCATGTATATCGGCCGCAAGACCAGGAGGAGGCCCGCCTTCGCACTTTGTTGCCCAAGGACAAGCACATCATTCTCTTCATCGCCCAGCGTGCCACCAATCCTTACAAGGGTATGGACTATCTGATAGAGGCATGCCGACTGATGGCTGAAGGGCATCCCGAGATGAGGGAGAGCACCTGCGTGGCCATCCTTGGAGGACATAGCGAGGACTTCGAGGGCAAGTTGCCGTTCCAGACTGTGTCTCTGGGCTATGTGAGTGAAGACAAGCGCATCGTTGACATCTACAATGCTGCCGATGTGTTCGTGCTCCCATCGCTGTCGGAGAACCTTCCCAACACCATCATGGAGGCGATGGCGTGCGGAGTGCCCAGTGTCGGGTTCAAGGTGGGGGGCATACCGGAGATGATAGACCACGGGAAGAACGGCTATGTGGCCAACTACCGTGACGCCAAGGATTTGGCGGCTGGCATCCACTGGGTACTCTGTGAGGCGAATGCCGATGAACTGAGGAAGGCCTGTGTGCAAAAGGTGCTGCACAATTACTCGCAGCATACGGTCGCCTTGAAATATATAGAGGTGTATAACCAGGCGATGGCCTTTAAGAATTATCGTATATGATCAAGTTTACAGTCGTAACCTGTACTTTTAATGCCGAGAAGGTGCTGCAGCGCACCCTTGACTCGGTGATGAAGCAATCCTATTGCAACATCGAGCATCTCGTCATCGACGGTGTTTCCAGCGACAAGACCCTTTCCATGGTGAGGGCTTACCAGCACAAGAACGAGGTGGGGGAGAGCGCACATGAGATTCTTCTCTATTCCGAACCAGACAAGGGCCTTTATGATGCGATGAACAAGGCCATCGACCGTGCCACGGGTGATTATCTGGTCTTTCTGAATGCCGGCGACGTGTTCCCATCGGCAGATACCTTGGAGCTTGTGGAAGGTTGTGTGGGCGAGGGGGAGATATTGCCGGGAGTCTTGTATGGTGATACGGACATTGTCAATATGGATGGTCATTTCCTGCGTCACCGCCGGTTGTCCCCTCCTGCTAAGCTGACTTGGCGTTCCTTTATGTGGGGCATGCTGGTGTGCCACCAGTCTTTCTATGCCCGCACAGACATTGCCAAGAACATCCACTACAACTTGGATTACCGTTTTTCTGCGGATGTCGATTGGTGTATCCGCATCATGCAGGATGCCAAGCGGAAGCATCTGCCTCTTCGCAATGTGAATGCCGTGGTCACCAACTTCCTGGACGGTGGCATGACTACGCAGAACCATCGGGCTTCCTTGAAGGAGCGTTTTCTGGTGATGCGAAGCCATTATGGTTTGTTGACGACCCTCTTTGTCCATGCTTGGTTTGTGGTGAGAGGGGTGTTCAAGAAATGACAAAGCAGATTCCTGTATTGTTTTCTTTACCATTCTGTAAAGAAAATAATATGGGGTTGAAGTATCGGCGTAACATATAAGCTCTACCTTTGCACAGGGAAACAGAAGGATGTTCCCCTATATATAATAAGGTAGAATATGGATAATAAACATCGTATCGAACAATGCTTCTTGGCTTTGACACTCTGTTGCGTGTCTGGCAGTATGTATGGTCAGACCGTGACAGGTGGACAGACCACGGAAAAGAAAGATTCGGAAAGTAAGGGCAAGAAAAACTCCAAGTCCAAGTTTAATGACGAGGCAATAGAACTCAACAATGTCGTGGTTACGGCATTGGGCATCAAGCGCGAGGAAAATAGTTTGGGATATGCGACCCAAACGGTGAGTGGTGATGACATCACAGCCACGATGCCCACCAACTGGTCTCAGGCTCTGCAGGGACAAGTGGCAGGCTTGAGTGTGATTTCCGCAGGCGGACCTCTCTCTTCTACTCAGATAAACCTTCGTGGTAATGTTTCCATGAACATGGACGGCAATGGTGCACTTATCGTGGTGGACGGTGTGCCATTGTCCAGTCCGATGAATAATCCCGGCGGTTCATACGGTGCCGGCGGCAATTCGGAAGGTTCGGTCGATTTCGGTAATGGTTTCTCCGACTTGAATCCGGATGACATCGAGAGCGTTCAGGTGTTGAAAGGTGCCTCCGCCTCCGCCCTCTATGGTGCGAGAGCCGCCAACGGTGTGATTATGGTGACAACCAAGTCGGGCAAGAAAGCCAAGAAAGGGCTGGGTGTCAGCTATAGCTTCAATAACACTTGGGAGAATGCGGCCCATTTCCCCGACTACCAGTATGAGTTCGGACAGGGTGTGGCGAAGAACATCGGTACGAAAGGCACGGAGTGGGAAGGCCAGCAGTATTATTCTTATGGAAAAGGGGCTGATGGACTGGCTAGCACCAGCGGCACTAGTTCGGCATTCGGCGCCAAGTTTGATGGCCAGCTTTTCTACCAGTATGACCCTGAGAAGGAGGGACGTGCCGATGAGGCAACCCCTTGGCGTGCATATACGGACAATCACTCGGGATTGTTCCAGACGGGTCATACGATGACCAACTCCATCGCCCTCACGGGCAACAATGGTACAGGCAATATGCGTCTGTCGCTGACTCACAGCAAGAGCGAATGGATATTGCCAAATTCGGGCTATGAACGTCTGACCGCAGCCTTTGCCGGGTCTCAACAAATCTCAAAGAAACTGAAAATCAATGCCCGGGGCAGCTATACTTACCGGGATGTTGTCAACACACCGCAGTTGACCTACAATTCCAACTCCTTGAGTTATTTCTTGATATTCATGAACCCTAACTTCAACCTCGACTGGTTTAAGCCGATGTGGAAAAAGGGTCAGGAGAACATATCGCAGATTCGTCCGTTCTCCAGTTATCTCCCTAACCCCTATGTGTTGCTTTATGAGGCGACGAACCCTGCCAAGAAACACAGTTTCAACGGCAACATTTCTGCCAACTATGCCATCAACCGTTTCTTCGACTTGCAGTTGCGGTCGGGAATACAGGCTACGGCTCAGCAGCAGGAGCAGCACCGTCCTTGGGATGACAAGGTGTATCCTACGGGATTCTTCAAGAAACAGAATATTTTCGACTATGAGGTCAACTCCGATGTCCTGCTCTCTTACCACAACAGTTTTGACAATGGCATCAACCTCAACGCCTCGGTGGGCGGCAACATGATGCAGTCTTACTACGACTTGCTCTCGGCATCGGTGACAGGTCTGAATACCCCGGGTGTGTATAGTCTGGCAAACGGCGTGTCCAATGCCTTGGTCAACACAACCATCAAGAAGAAACGTGTCAACTCTCTTTATTTCATGGCCAACTTGGCATATCAGGAGATGCTCTTCCTGGATGTGACAGGACGTAATGACTGGTCATCCACCTTGCCTCGCAAGAACCGTTCATTCTTCTATCCTTCTGTCAGCCTGAGTGCAGTGGTCAACAGCATCACTCGGTTGCCGGCATGGGTCAATCTCCTGAAGGTACGTGCCTCTTGGGCGCAAGTGGGAAATGACACCAATCCTTACAAGACCTCTCCTTATTATACGACGAGCGACTTCGCCGGGTCATTGGTCAAGCCGAGTACCTTGTACAATGCCGACTTCAAGCCGGAGATGTCAACCAACTGGGAGGGCGGCTTTGACTTCCGTGTGCTGAATGGTCGTCTGGGACTGGACATGACTTATTACTACAACCGTACCAAGAACCAAATATTGAACGCACCGTTCGACCCCACCACAGGTTATACCAAGGGTACCATCAACTCGGGATGCGTAAGCAACCAAGGCTGGGAAATCGTGCTTCGTGGTACCCCCGTCAAGACCAAAGACCTGCAATGGGATGTGACCGCAACATGGTCAACCAACAAGAACAAGATAGAGTCTCTGTCAGATTTTGCCGACGAGCGGCAGATACTGGGTTCCTATGTAAGCGGCAACGTGAGCATCATCGGAACCGTGGGCGGAACGACCGGCGACATCTGGGGCTATAAGCTCAAGCGCAATGCCGAAGGCGAGGTCATCATTGATGCCACGGGATTGCCTGCCCGTACATCGGAGATAGAGTATGTGGCTTGTGCATTGCCCGACTGGGAAGGTGCTTTCAATACATCGCTCCGTTATAAGGACTGGAGCTTTGCCATGGCGTGGGACGGCAAGGTGGGCGGACACATTTACTCCCAGTCGCACCACAAGATGTGTGAGCAGGGACACCTCGCCGAGACATTGAACGGTCGCAAGCCGGGTACGAGTCTTTACCTCGACATCAACGACCCAGATGTGCTCGCTCTTTTCAAGGCTCAGAAAATCACGCCTATTGAGGGAGTTTATTGCATCGCCCCGGGTGTGGTGGACAATGGTGACGGAACTTACAGTCCTAACCAAAAGCTGGTTACCTTGGAGTCATATTACAAGGAGTACTACCGCATCGGCAATGTCGAGACCAATACCTTCAACTCCAGTTACTTGAAACTGCGTGAGGTTCGTATCGACTATAAGTTGCCCAAGAAGTGGCTGAAGAACACCTTCATTGCCAATGCCACCGTGGGTGTGTATGGTCGCAATCTCCTCTGCATCACCAACTATCCGATGTATGACCCGGAGACCACTTCCCTTGATGGCAATACCTTTGTGTCGGGGGTGGAGGTAGGAACCCTCCCGACCACACGCTCATACGGCATCAACCTCAAGGTGGATTTTTAGTAAAAGAGAAAGACAATGGATAAAAAGATAGAACCGATGAAGAAGATTTTCAGAAATATCATGTTGCTCATGGCGGCTCCAGCCCTCTTGCTGACGGCTTCCTGTGAGTCGATGGACGAGACCAACGTTGACCCCACTCGCATGAACTCTGCCAACGCAGGAAGTTTCATGGACCCTGTCATCTATGGCATGGGCATTTATACATGGACACGCTATAACAGTTGGACGTTCCAGTTGATGCAGTGCATCGTCACCACCAACTCCACCAGTGGGGTGGGGTGGTTCAAGGTCAGCGATACGGCAGGCGACGGCGTATGGTCCACTTATTACAAGTGGAATACCAATGCCAAGGCTATCTATGACGAGGCTGTAAAGGTGGGTGATCCCAACTATATGGCGATAGCCACCACCTTGCGCTGTTGGATATTCGAGAACACGACCGATGCCTTTGGTGACATTCCTGTGGAGGAGTCTTGCCGAGGAGAGGAGCAGATATACAATCCTAAGTTTGAGTCGCAGGCCGATGTCTATAAGTATATCATCAACTCCCTGGACTCTGCCAATACGCTCTACCTGCCCAAGAAGGGATTGCAGTTCAACTCGAACGGTGACAAGATGTACTGTTCCAGCGGTTCCGACCAAGCTGGTATTTTGAAGTGGAAGAAGTTTACCAACTCCCTTCGCCTCCGGGCCCTTCTGCGAGTGATAGACTCCCAGGAACTTGGCGAATGGGCAAAGAGTGAACTGAAGAAGATGCTCGCCGACACGAATACCTATCCCATGTTCGAGTCAAACGATGACAATGCCAAGGTGCATATCACGGGTGTGGCTCCCGATGAGGCTCCGATGACCCGTCCGTCCGACCTGTCTTCCTACAAGCAGTTGTCTGAGTTCTTCATCGACCGTCTGAAAGAATGGAGCGACCCTCGTCTTCCTGTCTTCGCGAAGACGGCAACCAATACAGACCCGGAGACAGGAAAGGACGTGAAGTCATACATCGGCTTGCCCAGTGGCTATGACGTGATGCCTACCATTACTGGCTCTTCGCCCAATGCCGCCACGCTGGCCACGGCGCCCCAGGACATCTATTGCCTAACCTACGCCGAGGTGCTCTTCGCCAAGGCTGAGTTGGCTCAGCGTGGTATCATCGCCGACGATGCGAAGTCGCTTTACGAACAGGCCGTTACCGCTGCCATCACCCAATGGGGCGTGGAAGTTCCGGAGGGATATTTCGCCAATGAGAAGGCTGCCTACGACGGTACGTTGCGAAGAATCATGGAGCAGAAGTTCTATGCACTCTTTTTCATCGACTTCCAACAGTGGTTCGAGTACAACCGAACAGGTTATCCTGATGTACCCAAGGGACCGGGTGTGGATGCCTCGTTACATATGCCTTACCGATTCAAGTACCCTGCCATCTTGCAGCGTATGAACAGAACCAACTATCTGGAGGCAGTGGAGTCGATGGGGGGTGATGAGTTCGACACTAAGTTGATTTGGCAGACTAGACCAGAACTGTAGTATGAATAAGATCTTAAAAAGACAAGAAAGGATAAACGGATGAAAACAAAGAAGATGTTTTTGATGGCACTCATGATGATGGCTGCCGTCTCGATGCAAGCACAGGGTGTCAAGCAGTTCACCCTGGAGGTTTATGGAGGTGAGATTCCTAACGTCAAGCCTGTCTTCGAGGAAGAACATTTCCTCGGTGGAGAAATTACCAAGAAGTGGAATACTTTCCTTTGCAACTATACCCATACTTACGAAGTTGGGGTGGGCTTGAGTTCTTCGGGGACTGAGTTTCGCAAGCCGGCTGTGTTCAAGGCTGTGGAGCGTGCCAACAAGTATGTGAAGAAGAACTTGAAGGCACATTTGATGACCCGGGAGGAGGCTGTCAAGATTATGGCTCATGTATTGGACTGTGCCAACATCATCTGTCTGGAGAACGACACCGATGCTCTGGAGGATGCGGCAAGCAATACCAAGACTGGGGAGGAGGCTGTGGCTTTCTTCAATCATATTCAACTTGTAAATGCGTGATACAGAAAGGATAAATAATGAGGATGAACAAAGTTTGGTTGGTCGCTCTCTTGGGTGCGACCTCCTTGAGTGGAACTGCCCAACAGGTTTCTTCTTTCCTCTTCTCTGGCAAGGTGAAGGATGCCAAGGGTAAGGGAATCGCTGGTGTGGTAGTCAACAATGGCGTGAAGTTTGTGAAGACGGACAACAATGGTGAGTGGGCTTTGCCTACCGATACCAATGTCTGCAAGTTTGTGAGCATCTCTACTCCTTCGGCATACGTGCTCCCATGTCAAAATAGTCTTGCCAAGGGGTTTTATGTGCGTGTCGATGAGTTGGCTCGCAACGAAAACAAGCACGACTTTATCTTGCGGAAAAGAAAGAAACCTGTGGATAAGTTCTACTATGTAGCCATCTCTGACCCACAGGTGAAGACTCTATATGATATGAAACGATGGAAGACGGAGACCATCGAGGACATGAAACCTTTTGTCGATTCCCTCAGCCGTCAACGGGAAGTGGTGGCGAATACATTGGGTGATCTCGTGTTTGACAGCATGAATTTCTATGAGGAATATGCCGCCTCCTTCGAAGGATTCAACATGACCACCTTCCAGTGCATCGGTAACCACGACTTCGACAAGCGGTACCAAGATTTGCATAATATGCCTTGGGGAACGCCTGTATATGCCGAGCACTACTACCATCGCTTTTTCGGTCCGACAACCTACTCTTACAATATAGGCAAGATTCATGTGGTGACTTTGAAGAACATCAACTACGTGGGGCACAAGAAGTACATCGAGGCGATTACGGCGGCCGATCTTGATTGGTTGCGCCAAGACTTGAGTTTCGTGCCAAAGGGCAGTGTGGTCATCCTCAATATGCACGCAGCCGCCTGGAATACGGTGGAAAATGAGGGAAATGTCAGGGAAGCGGACGACTTGGCGGAGGTGCTGGAAGGCTATCGGGTGCATGTGTTCGCTGGACATACCCATTTCTTCCAGAACAATGTGGTGAGCGACCAACTCTTCGAGCACAACATCGGTGCGGCTTGTGGAGCCTGGTGGAAGAGTCAGGTCAACCGCTGTGGTGCACCCAATGGTTACATGGTATTAGACATTGAAGGTGAGAACATCAAGTGGCACTACAAGTCCACCAACCATCCTCTCAACTACCAGATGCGTGTGTATGGCAAGGGCGAAATGCTCAGTCAGCCTCAGTATGTGGTGGCGAATGTCTGGGACTGGGATCCAGCCTGTAAGGTGGAGTGGGAACAGGACGGTAAGCCCATGGGTGAGATGACGCGTTTCTCGGATGTCGATGAGGCATACGCTGCGAGCAAAGACCATAAGGCTGGGCTGACACTGACCAACCACTTGTTCCGTGCCTTGCCATCTTTAGGGGCAAAGACCGTGAAGGTAATCTATACCAATCGCTTTGGGGAGCGGTATGAGCAAATGATAAATATCTCAGTGTCTAAGGTGAAGACCCAGATTGTGGCTCATCGTGGATATTGGAACACAGAAGGTTCTGCACAAAACTCGATAGCTTCCTTGCGGAAGGCTGCCGAAGCTAAGGTCTATGGCTCTGAGTGTGACGTGCATATCACGGCGGATAGTGTCATCATCGTCAACCACGATCCCAAGATCGGACAGTTGGTGATTGCCGACAATACGTATGCCGACTTGCGTAAGCAACTTCTAGCCAATGGTGAGGAGGTGTCAACCTTGGAGCAGTATCTTACCGAACTGAAGAAATGCTCGGAGATGCAACTCATCCTCGAAATCAAAAGGCAACCCTTGCAACGTGACGAGGACAGGTTGACTCGCAAGACGGTGGAGATGGTAAACCGTATGGGGTTGCAGAAACAGGTGGAATACATATCCTTTAGTTCTGCGGCTTGTGCGTTGGTTCGCCAGTTGGATGCCAAGGCTACCATCTATTATGTAGGAGGTACATTGACTCCCGATGAGGTGAAACGCTTGGGGTACCAAGGCATCGACTATAGCTACAAGATTCTCTTCAAGCATCCTGAATGGATCAGGGAGGCTCATGAGTTGGGGATGAAAGTGAACGGATGGACACCAGACGAGGATAAGATTATCAAGAAGTTGATAGATATGGATGTCGATTACATTACCACCGACAAGCCAGTGGAAGCAATGAAACTTGTTTCAAGGTATAGTTCTTCCAAGAAATAATATTCTTGTCTTTTGGACATAGTGATTCATGTGTCCTATAACTTCATGACCTGCGAAAGTTGAATAAATGAAAATGGTTGTTTCAGCTTTAGCATTTCCACGGCTACCTGAAGTTTTGACTCCATAGACTCTTTGAATCCTATGGAGTCAGGATTTTCTGCCTTATGTTTTTTGGAGAAATGTTTATCCGTTCAAAACTATCATTTCTTCTAGGATTCCTCGCAATTCTTTTAGGGTTTCTTGCAAAAATATATGGGCTGTATTGGAATCTAGTTTCATGATGTGCTCAGGACTCAACGCCTTGATGTGCTCACAGCTATCCATTTGAAGCATTGAGGCGATAGGGAGGAGCTTGTGGGCGATTTTGCCGATATTGTCTTTGTTTAAAGTATTGCTTGTTGTATTGGATGATTTAAGGGCAATGTCAAAGGATTCCTTCAACTCTTTTTCTATTCCTTTGCAATATCCTTCCAATTCTTCTTTCACGGTCTGGAATATTTCTGCCTCGGCAGCCTTGTCGCCCTCGGCGAAAGTTAGGAGAGGTTGAAAGCGTAGTTGTGAGGATTTATGATCATCCGTAACAGAAGTTTTCTTGTCTTCATTTATGTTGCAGTTGTCTCTTTTTTCTATTCCGAGCAATCCTTCAAGGCTTTCCATTTGGAAAGGTTTGAAGAGGCAATCGTCAAATCCTGCTTGCAACAGTTCTTGCTTGATGCTCGTGTCATGGGCTGTCATGGCTATCACGGTCATGTGGGAGTGGTTGATGTGCTTGATCAACTCTATGCCGCTCATCTCTGGCATTTCTATGTCCATCATCATGATGGCAGGTTGTTTGTCGTGGAGGAAGGTTAAGGCTTCTGCTACATGATTGCAAGCGAAAACTTGCCAAGTGTCGCCTGCGAGACGGCGCAGCATCTCTTGTAGGAGTTGCAACTGTAATTTGTCATCATCCAGGATGAGGACTTTGTGGTTGGCAAATGTATTTTCTTTTGTTATGGGCTTGCTTTCCTCTTGCTCTCCTTTTTGCTGTATCTGTGTGTCATCTTCTTCGGAAGTCTTCTGGCCTTGTGGAGCCAGTGTCAAAGGGAGGTTGACTGTAAAGGTCGAGCCTTTGCCCACTTCGGATTGCAGGAAAATATTACCACCAAGAAGAGTAACCAACTCATGGGTAATGGACAACCCCAAGCCTGTTCCTTCGATACCTTGGGCACTCTTGAGACGGGTGAAGGCTTGGAAAACTTTCTTGCACTCCTCGGTGGTCATTCCCTTGCCTGTATCCTTGACGGAAAGAGTGAATTGGTAGTTGTCCTTGTTGTCAGTGTGATAAGTCTTTTTCTGATAGATGATGGAGGCCGTGACAAGGATGGCTCCCTTGTCTGTGTATTTGATGGCGTTGCTGACGAGGTTGTCCAAGATTTGTCGAATACGGAAAGCATCGGCTTCGAATAAAGTCGAGTCTGTGATGGAAGGAGTCGATGCGCTGGTTTTGCCTTCCTCGTTCTTCTTTTCTTGGTTTCTAATCTGACAGGATATTTCCAAACCTTTTTGCTTGGCTTGGATTTTCATGCTATTCACGCTCTGCTTCACCAATTGGATAGGCGAGAAGGTGACAGGGTGTATCTCCATCTGTCCGTTTTCCAACTGGTGGTAGTCGAGCAGGGACGCTACAAGCTTGGATAGGTGACAGGCAGAACTCTTGATATTGGCAAGGCAGGAGTGCCCTCGCTCATCCTTGACATCATCCTTCATCAAGTCGATGAAGCCCGAGATGGAGGCAGCGGGAGCCTTGATGTCATGAGTGATGGTGAGGAGAAGTCGCTCTCGCTGGTTCATGATGCGTTGTATTTCTGTGTTTGCCTCTTCCAGGTTCTCCCGGTAGATACGCTCTTTGCGAGTGTCCCGGTAGATGTACCCGAGTAGGATGATGGCGGCAAGGATGGCGACGATGGCAAGCAAGCCAATCTGCCAGAGCAGGTGCTCACGGGCTACCATTGCCTTGTTGATGGCTTGCTGCATGGAGTCTCGTTCTCTCTGGTGGACATCGTTGAGTTGCTGGGCGGAACGGATGGCGATTTGTGCGTTCACCATCTGTAGGTCTGCCATCTCCTTGGAGACGGCTTGCGAATGGTTCTTGGAGTCTTTTTTCTCTTTTTTCTCGATTTGCTCCAGAATGTCTGCCACGTTCTCTGCCACGTTCACGGGTGCTGTGATGGAGTCGATGACGGCTTGGTTGCTATCTTTTATCACACTGAGTGTCTCGGCATGTTCTTTTTTGAAGGCATCGGCAAGGCGGCGGAAGAAGCCTTTCCGGGTCTTGATGACCTCCACGGTGGTATTTTTCGCCTCGTGTGTCTTGGGAGCCTTGGGGTGTACGACGATGGAATCCTTGCCGTTGTTGAGGCTTTTCACCTTCTCACGCAGGTAGTTGGGACTTTCCTTGCCTGCCATGGCGTCAGATAGTTGCTTCAGGTTGGCTTGCTCGTCCTTGAGTAATGCCGACATGGTACTGTCGGCGGCATCCCGTTTCTGGATATACTCCCGTGAAGCCTGGTTGATGGACAGAATGGACTGGGTGTTGCTATACACGAGACTTATCGCCAGGACTAACACGATGGCGACGGCACCATATCCGACGGCTACTTTGAAAGGAACGTTTGTCTTTTGCATTTGATGATTTTAAACTAAATGCAAAGATAGCCTTTCTCCTCAATAAAAACGAATAAATCAAGTAAAATCTAAGGATTATCTTACTTTTTGTTTTGGCAAGCAGGGGCAATAGAAAACTGGAGATAAATGCAAAGGAACATTTGTCTCCAGTTTCGATTGAAAGCGACGTGTAATTACTGTTATGTTTTTGAAGGTGGTGTTACTCTGCCGTAGTGGTTGTGTCGGCCGGGACTGTGGTTGTCGTGTCCTCGACAACAGGCTCTTGTGGAGCAATTGTTGTGTCGGCAGGGGCAACCGTGTCGGTAGGAGCGATGGATGATACGCAGGCCATCTTGTTGGATGCGAAAACGTTGCTTACTGACACCATGACCATAGCTGCGATTGCTGCGAATACTAATTTCTTCATAATCTTTAAATTTTAAATTGTGAATATATGTTCTTAACTTTTTGTCCAAAGCCTCGCTGGGGAACCTCAGGTTCATTGGCGAGTTCACTTCTTCATTTCACAATCGGCGTGCCAATTTTGTGACGGTTTTAGCAAAATGTTGATAATCAGATTAGAAGACGATTTTTGAGGACGGCGTAAGATTGTGGATATTGGGGAAATAGTGTGGAAATTTTCCACACTAAACCTACACTAATAGTGCCATAGAATTTATAGTGCGACAAGTGCCTTCGGTTGTTTGTTATAAATTCTGTCGATGTCCAATTGTAACAGTATCTCGCTTCTTGTTGTTAGGAAGTTAACCCTCTCTGCTTGAGTATTCGCAGGAAAAGTTGGTGCAGGTCTTTCTTTTCCTCATCTATGGCACTCACCATGGCATAGCCCACCGACTTGAAGTCGGTGGTGCTGTACAGGAGGTTGGAAAGTCCCATCTCCTCGCCGATAAACTTCTGTATCATGTGCTCGTCCAGGTCGTAGGGGTAGTTGGAACTCTCCAGATAGCCCAAGTCCTTTTTGGTACATGTGATGATGAGGTCGATGTCCTTGGTCTTGCGCCCTACTTGCATGAGAATCTTCTTCAGCTCGCCAAGCGTTCCTTCGGCATCGTATTTCTCGCAGTGGTTGCCATGGTGGTCGTACCATTGCACGAAACTGTCGGATGGCACGGACCTGTCGATGTCGGTCATCGATGGGTCGAGGACGAAGACGATGGTCTTTACGTTCTTGTAAAATTCCAAGGCTGCCTGTGAATTGCTGGCACTGACGTTGAATTTTTCTCCTGCCACGTCGTAGAAGAACAGATGGTAGGGGAGGGGACGCAACTTGCGAACCAGGCGGAATTGGATGGCTTTGTAGCGGTTTTGCACTGCTGTCTGGATGTCTGCGTTGCCATGAATGCGTTGCAGTACCATCTCCAACCGGTTGTTGTTGTCGGCCTCTATTTGTTGGAAGTCTTTGCCGAAGTCGCGGCTCAGCCACTCCAGTCCGCTGTACAGCAGGTACGATTTTCCCGAAGAACGAGTGCCTACGATGCCCACGTGGATGTCGGTGCCGTAGGTCTTGTCGTGCTCCTTGTTGATGAGGTGGTGGCATTTGGGGCATTTTCGGGTGAGCTCGGCCTTGCCGTTCAGAAGCATGGTGGGAACCCGAAGTCCGGTGAAGTGGTTCGTCTGGTGGAACACGCCATATACACCTGGTTGCAGGGGAATGGGGTACTCGTCGTTGTCTGTCAGGTATATGAAGTCGCGGGTGTTACCGCAGAAGGGGCACGGACGGTTCACGTTGTATATCTTGAGGGATGCAAACTCGAAGGCTCTTAGCAGATAGCTCAGGGCGACGAGCAGCACGGCGAGTGTCAGGAAACATGCCATCGGGACGCAGACCACCATCAGGATGGTCTTGCCGTAGGTGGAGAATATGGCGAACGTCCAGTCCAAGGCGTTTACATCATCAAGGAAATCGCTTCCCCATTTGCCGAACTTTTCCCCCCAAGTCTCCAGTGTGTTGCTATAGTACACGATGACGGCACCGACGATGGCGGCGATGATGCCATGGAATGATTTGGTGACTATCGTACCGATGATGCCTCCCACCAGCAGAATCCATCCAATGACGATGATGGCCCAAAGGATGACCTTGATGATGCCGAAGACAATCCATACGGTGCCGCCGCATACCATGAGCAGCAGGATGGCAGAGAGGAAGGCTGCAATGATGGATGCGAAGATGGTGCCCATCTTGAGGTAGGGCGCACTGTTGTACATCCACATCTTTCTCATGCCGTTGATCTCTACTTCTCCGCCAAAGTTGTTGAACAGCCCCCAGCGTTTCTGTGCGCCCCAACAGTAAAGGATGAGGAAGGCAAAGGACAGGAAGATGATGCTTCCCATCAACTTGGGTCCTGGCTTCCTGACTTCTGATGTCTCTCCGTAACCCGTTCTCTGGGTGATGGTGGACTCGGCTTGCTTTTTCGCGTTTTTGAGTTCCTCGATGGTATAGTACTTATAGGCGGCTTTGTGGTATGCTGTCACTTCCTTGCCTTTCTTGGCCACATATCTGGTGCAGTTGCCATGCGAATCGTATGTACAGGTCACTTGTTCCTTGTATCTGATGGCACCCTTGGGGGTGTAGTGCTCGATGGAAGCGAGATGCCCCTTGTCGTCGTACTTGTTGAGTGTGTATGCCCCGTTGTTGACCATTCGTTGGGTTTCTGTCACGATGCCATTGCTGTTGTAGGCATAGGTGGTCGTGATGCCTGCGCCAGTCGAGATGCTGTTCTCTTTCTTGACGAATGTCTCTCCTTTGATGAAATAGCGGTAGGTATAACCCTGCTTTTGGTTTTTGTGGGTGTAGAACCATTCTTTCGCCAAGGTTCCTTTCTTGTATAGGTTCTTGTATGAGACGATGCCTGTTCCGCTGACCTCTTGGATGTTGTTGTTGGAGTCATATATATAATAGGTGACGGTGGAGTCGCCTTGCGCAAGAACCTTCCGTTTCATCAGTACACCTTCCGGGGAATAGTCCTCTCTTGTCTTCTCGTCTATGTGCCCATTCTTGAAATGGGAATACACGACGTATTTCACCGGACCGTTGAGTCCGGTGAATTCTTTGGCGTAGGGATTCCCCTTTTTGAACGAAGACTTGACCAGCGTGTCCTTGTCTGAGTCGCAAGCGGCGGTCAGGATGACAGCCAATAAGAGAATCAGCAACTTGATATGTTTCATAGGCTATTTCTTGGGGTGCTTTTTGTTGGCGAAGGACTTGAAGATTCCTTGGCACTTAGTGAGCCAATGGCTTGCCTTTCCTTTTGTTTCCCGGGACTTTTTCCGGAGATGCTCCTCGGACTCGTCCTGCATCTTGTGCGTGCAGATGTAGTCAACCTGCTTTTGGAAGGTCGGAAGGTCGTTGGCGATGGCGGCTTCCTTCATCTTGTGGAAGTAGATGTTGCAGTCTTCTATGTTCTGTGTCTTGTGGTCGATCAGGTCGAGGAAGACATAGTTGTCGGTATATACCTCTTCCTGGTTGTATTCGTTGAGAAACATCATGCGGTAGCCATTGGGCATTCCATATCCTTGCAAGTAATTGGTATGGAAGTATTTGTCGCTGACCCATTCGTCGGGCAGGAAGGCGAGGGCTTCCAGAATGGCTGGTACGTTCTCCTCCCGAGCTCGGAACACGATGTTCTGCAATCCCTTGTCCTTGCCCAGATCTTGGTTGATTTTGGTTTGTAGCAAGGCGGTGGCTACGAGGGCGGCCATCTCGTTGAGGATGGGGAAATCTTCCGTGACTTCGATTTCCCTGGGCGTCAGGTAGGAAGGTTCTCCTGTCAGGAGAGCCTTCAACTCGGGATTGTCGGGAGTGCAGGTGTTGTTGACAGGAAGGAACATATTCTGGCTGACGAGGGCGGCAAACAAACTTGCCGTGGGTCTCTCGTCGAAGACCAGGATGTCGGCGATATAGTTGGTTCCCGCTCTTCTGGCAGAGTCCATTTCGCAAAAATATCCGTAGTCGATGCCTACATATGTGGAGCACGCCACGATGTATTTCTCCTTGCCATTGTCATCGCGGACAACCGTATATTTCAGAGTCCGGGGATATTTCTTGACGATGTCTGCGTCTTCCTCGATTTGTGCTGTGGTAACCTGGTGGGCCACATCTATTTCGTAGGCGCTGTTGACTTGCTCGGCAATTCGTTTGGCAAGGTCTGCGTCAAGTCCTTGTGTCATTGTCCGGATGCCAAAGCCTGCCTGCCCTGTCAGGATGGACTGTTGGCTGGAACATTCTATGATTTCATTGAATTTGAATTTCTTCATGTCGGCAGGTCGTTATTTCTTTTTTAAGAGGGGATATTTCAGTTGGTCTAGTATCCATACCAGAGGGTCCAGGACTCGGTAAGGATGAATGTCCTGAATATGGTTGTCGCTTCCCGGGTTCTTGCCGAGGGCGGAGATGCCGAAGTACTTCATGTTCTTGTAGTTGTTCTCCGCATTGTTGACGAAGTCATCCTCACGCCAGGAGCAAAGGGCGGCGCGCAGTCCGTCGCTTACCGAGTCGATGTCATCCATTCTGATGCCTCCTCCCTCCAGGAACGGACTGTTCTGGTCGATTGACATGCCGGGAATCGCCGTGTCGGCAAGTTCGTCGCTATGTTCGAAGATGGCGTCTATCTTGCTGAAAGTAAATGCCATAGGTTTGCTGAAATGGGCTTTTTTCTTGGCCTTGTCTCCATTCTTGAAGTGGTCGATGATATTGTTGAGGATGACATTGTATTTCAGTTCGATTTCTCCCTTGATGTTCAGTTTCTCATGGATGTAAGGGATGGAGAAGGTGTCGAGAAGGAAGATGACGGCATCGCTCTCGTCGAGAAACTTCACGTTCTTGCTGATGTTCTTGGGCTCGTTGAAGTTCTCTCCTGCCGTATCATAGAAGACAAGGTACAGGGGGTTCTTCACACCTTTCTGGGTGATGGTGTAGATGAGCGGTATCTTAGACTTTTGGTCTGTTATCTTTGTCTGGGCAGGCAAGATTCCCTTTTTGAAAAGGATGTCGTAGAAGTCGGTCTGGTATCTCACCTGCGTACAGTCTTTCCGGTCGTCTGCCACGGTAGAGGCTAGGATGCCCAGGTTTCCCAGCTTGCTGCCATATTTGCGGAGCTGGTCGATGAGCACGGTGATATAGTTGGTCTTGCCGCTGCTGCGTGCTCCGATGATGGAGATGATGTATCCCTTTTTCTCTACCATCTCCTTGGGGATTACGTTGTGGCAATGGGGACAGATGACGGTATAGGTCGTGTGCCCACAGATACCGCACTGCGCCGAGTCGGGCATGGTGCCCATCTTTCTGGCCAGCCATCCCAGCTCGTTGGTGATGGCCGGCGGCATCTTGCGGTCTTGCCCCCAGAAGGCTGACATTTGGGAGTCGATGTATTTGTCACATTCGTCGTTGGTGCAGCGGAACATGACTTCACTTCGGTTGAACTCCCCGAAGCAATATGGACATACTGTTTTTGGCATAACTAGTCTATTCTTTGTGTTTCTGGCACGACTTTGAGAGGCATCCCTCTGTCGGCTGCTATGATTCTGAAATAAAGTGGAAGTTTCTTCTGTATGCGCTGGTAACTGAAGACAAACTTTTTCTCTTTGCCGTCGGCGAGGTCTTGGTGGGGGATGGTGCAGTGTGACTTGAAGTTGGTCAGGTTCAGCGGCATCGACCCCTCTTCCAATAAGACGTATAGGTCGCATGGTGGCTCGCCATCGGCTTGTAGGGTGACGGAGAACTCGTTCTTGTGGGAGAACCATTTCGCTTCGCTCTTGGCACTCTGGAAGTTGACCTTGACTGGCGAGAGGGTTACTTTTTGAATGATGTGGTCGCTTTCATGGGTCTTGCCGTCGGAGGTCTTGCAGAGGGCCGACACGCAGATGGTGTAGTTGCGGGCCTTGGCTACCAATGGCAGTGCAAACTCCGGGGCTTGTCCCTCGTCGGCGATGTCTTCCCAACTCTCGTTCCCATCATCGGCAGACCACTTGATTCTCACCATCGGCACGTCGTCCCAAATCCAGATTACCTTGATGTGGCTGACATCTGTGGAATCGACTCTCACGCCCTTGGGGGCAATCATGGAGGTGATGACTTGCTGATTGCCTGCTATGCCCATGTTCTCAACGATGGTGATGGGGAGGAAGTAACGTTCTCCGCAGAAATCCTTCGGTAGGGTATAGTGGGTGTCGAGGGAGGACAGGGCGGGGAAGTCGAAGGCTCTGATATCTTCGATGAGGTCGTTGCAGTGCAAATCGAACGGATGGGGAGAATGGTAGATTCTCACGATGCCGCGTTCCGGCTTCTTCCATGAGACGGTGGCTTCTTTGTCTGTCTGTTGGATGTTGAGGCTTATGGGTGTGGGAAGTTGAATCGTGGTGGTGGCGATGTCCTTGGTGGTGACTCTCGTGCGTGTCTCGTCTCCATACTCGTTTTTGTAAACGACGGTAAAACCATAGCGGTAGGTTTGCGCCGGCTTCAGGTCGGAATCGGTAAACTGGGAGTCGGTGATGGTTCGGATGTGTATGCCGTCTCTTGTTACCTCTATTGCGCAAGCTCTTTCTGGAAACTTGATGTCGAAGTTGATGGAGGTCTCTCCTCGTTTCTCACGGATGTATGCCAATGGAAGACCGGCCTCCTGGATGGGGGTGGTCACTGATTCCAGTCCTGCCAACTTGTTGATGCAAGTTGTGAGGATGGTGTGGGATGTCTTTTCATCTACCTCGAATATCTCCGGTGTGAATCCGTTGAACACATCGTGGAAGTAACTGTTATGTGTCAGTCCTGCGGAAAGGACCAAGAGGGTTTCTTGCTTGCTGATCTGGTTCTCGTTGGCGAAATAGCTTAGGTTGGAAAGGACGGATGAACTGCCATGGTCGAGTACGTTGTCGATTTGGGCATCACGCTTTCTGATGAAGAAGTCGTGTTCTTCACCTTCCAGGTAGATGGTGTCGTCCAACTCTGATTTCTTGGAGTGCAGGAATGACTTGGCCACTTTCCTCACTTCGTCGAAGTCTTTTTCCTTGTTGAGATAGCTGGCCTCCGACATGAGCTTCTTCCAGATGCACTCGGCGAGCACGTCTATCCGCGGGTCTTTCCCTGCGCCATCCAACTTCCTGGATGCCAAAAGCTCCTTGCTGCTGTTGTCGTAGTATTCTGCATACAGGTCATCTGCGTCGGCAGATAATACCAAAATATGGGGAAATGCACAGAGACTATTGCAAAGCTCTGTGTTGAAATCAAATTCCTTCAGGTTGGCATAGCCGTGGTTAGCCAGATGCCCCAGTAGCTTTTGCCTCTCCTGCTCGCTGTAGGCTGGGGAGAAAATCACGCCCATCTTGGTATCCTGTCTGTCGGATTCCAGTATGTCCATGGCGCAAAACTCCTCCACCGAGTTCTTGGAGATGTCCTCGAACACGGTGTAGGATCCTTTGTCTTCCAAGCGTCCCCCATAGGTTCGTATGCCTTCACGGGAGACCGTCATCATATACAGTTTAGTCATTTCCTATCTTTTTCAACAAGAAGTCTTCATAAAATTTAAGTCCTTCGAGAATGAGTATCGGCGATACGAAGTCGAACTCTTCCGCCTTCTTGGCATGGAGGTATTCGGGAGTGTCCTTGATGAAGCTCAGCAAGCCCATGTTCTGGATGGCATCCATGACCTGGTCTGTGTGGAAGCGTATGCCAAAGTATTGCTGCGTAACCTGTAGGTACAGACCGAGGAAGTCCTTGAAGCGAGGCCCGGCTGCCGAGCTGCCATAGAATTTGTCGCCCAGGCTTGCCATCATCTCCGGGGTGATGCTGTTGTCGGCATCCAGCGGAACCATGTTCCTGGAGGCATCTTCGATGGTGAATCCTTCTTCTCCGATTACTTCGGTAGGCTCGCAGTCTTTGGGACGCATCAGGGTGGTTGTCTCCATCGCCAAACCCTTGGAAACCTCAAACTTGACTTCGTTGGTGATGGTCTTCGGGAAGGCGATGTCCAGGGCTGAGATGAATGTCCCGGCATCAGCCTGCCCCAGTCCCTTGACAAACATTGCCTGGTAGAACTGGTTGGATAGGTTTTCGTTGGTGGAAGTGCTCAGCCATTCCATGATTCTTGCGCCCTTGCCGGCAAACGTAATCAGTACCTTCGGTTTCTTCTCGCCCAACCATCTGCATTCGGAGCTGTTTCTTACTTGCTTGATGAGCTTGCGGGTCAGGAGGCCGGCATAGTAGAGAATCAGGCTGGTGACATAGATGTCTGCGCACATCAGTTCGCAGCAGTCTGCCCCTATCTTCTTGTAGAAGAAGGGCAACTGGGTTGCGTCTAGCCTGTCAACCATCTGCTCAAAGTAGTAGCTGGCGGTTTCTTCGCTAAAGCGATTGTCGCCGAGGTTGAGTCCTTGTATCTTCAAGCCGAATTCCTCGCAGGTTCGAAGCAGTACGCGCTGGAAGTTCCTGCAATGCTTGGTGGCGTTTGCGACAAGTTGTGCCGCAAAGTGGATGGAGTTTTGCTTGATCATGGTCAGGCGCGCTCCCTCCGGTGTATCCAATTGGCACAGTGCTGATATGTCGCAGGTGCTGCCGCCAATGTCGAAGCAGATGGTGAGGGCTTCCCTGTCGTCTGCCCTCACGTTCAGGTAGTTGGCTACGGCGCTGGCTTCTGTCATGCTCTGGAAATCGCTCTCGTCAACCATCTTGACGGGGTTGAAGGAGAAGGGCTTGGTGTCGTCGTCTTTCTCGAAGACGGTGGGCTTCTTTTCTTGTTTGCCGTCAAGGGGATTGCCAAAAGAGGTGCTGTCGAGGAACGAATTGCTGGCGAAGGGCTGGGATGGTTGTGGGGCATTGCCCAGCAGGCTGTTCCCTTCCAACCCAGCGATGCCGCAGTTGCCGCCAAGGAATGGGTTGCCGCCGTTGTTGTTACTGTTGTTGCTGCCGGTGTTGCTGCCGTAGCTGTTGCTCTGTAGGTTGTAACCGAAGGTGGAAACCTTGAGCTGATAGTTTTTGTCGGTTTCTACAGAGGTGTGGTTGTTGGTGTCGTTCAGTGGGTTGACAGCTGGCAATGAGGTCCAGATGGTGTTGTAGTTGCGGAGCAGGCTCTCGCTCATCGACGATGGGTAAGACCATTTCAATTTTCTGGGGAAGAGGTCTTTGCAGAACAACTCGGCATAGACTTGCAACAGCAGAGACCGCAAGAATGCCTTCTTGTAGGCAATGTTTCGTTCGTCATCGTCCCACTTCATGTTGTACGTCTGTTCCACCAGACCGCATTCCGCCGTCTGTAATTTGATGATTCTCGATGTGGGGGCGGCCTGTGCCAAAGGCAGGTTGCGGCTGAAGCAGGGGAATCCGCCCTTGACCTCTTTCTCGAACTTGGAGATTTCCTGGGTCTCGTTGATGTCCTTGGTCACACGGCGTGAGTCGTGGAGGGTCAAGGTACTCTTGATGGCATTCGACAGCAAGGGGTTGGACTGGAAGAAGAACAGGTGGTTCTCGTTGGCGACCTTGTCGTCAGCTTCTTCTCCTGCCCTCAACAGGGAGATGCGCCTGTTGGCGAACTGGATGCCCTTGGCTTGCTGGTCCAGTGGGTCGAGGTAGGCGATGGAGGTGTTGGTGCTGCCAAAGTCCACGCCCAGCGTGGTGCCGCGTAGGCTGTTGTCCTGTACGCCCAGTTTGTCAACGGCAATGCTTGGGTTTTCCGTTGCCGTCGTATATTTGATAAGGAGGAAGCCTGACTCGTTGCCGTCAGGCAGGTTGAATTTGATGCCCTTGAACGGGTGGTTGCACTCGTAAATCTCATACTTGTATGGGTTGTCGGCAGTTGCACTGTTGGATACGAGGTGCAATGAGGTTTCCACATGGCGGTCCTTTCCGTCTTGGTCCTTGAAGTCATAGTCCACGTCGTGTCCGTCCTTGGCCAGGTACAGGGGCGTTCCGTCTTCCCGGTTGATGGTCTCGAAGTCGTGTAGCTCGTCTCCCACAAAAGGTAGAGCCTGGAAGGGATAGTCCTTCAGGTTGATGTTGTGTGGAAGTTCTGAGTACAGGAAGTAGCGGTGCCATTTCTTGGATATGAAGTTGGGCCACAGGATGAGGCTTCTGCCGTCGATGTCACCTCCACAGGTGTAGGTCGCCTTCATCTCCTTGGTGCGCCCGTCGTTGAGCTCCAGGTGCAGTGTCACTTCCAGGTTGTTCTTCTCTGCGTAAGGGTCGTAGATGGCTGTAAGGCGGGAAGGCACGTTCGCCTTCGAGGCCAAAGGTTCCACCAAGGCACCGATATTCTTGCCGAAGGCCTGGATGCCCAGCGGACTTAACGGCAAGGCGAAGTATGCCTTCTCGCCTGGCTCGTCCTTCTTGTCGGCAGCCAGCACGTAAACCGGGAACTGGCTTGGGTCGTTCTTCTTTTCTCTGGGACCTTTGAAAATCAAGCGGGCAATCCTTGCGTTGTCCGGCAGGAGCAGTTCCTTCGGGTTGAAGAGTATGCCTTTGTCTTGCTTGGCAGAGTATAGCACGCCGTCCATGGCATACAACTCGTCCTTGAAGTTGAAGGCTATGTCGAACGGGGCGTTGAACAGGTTGATGGGAGGCACGGAGGCCGCTTCCAACTTGAAGTTCTTCTTGGTGGCATAGTCCTCGATTTCTTTTCTCCATGCAGTGAGGTTGCTCTGGATGTTGTCATATTTGGGAACCAGGGCATACTCGAGATAGGATGTGTAATAGGCGGCAAGACCGTTGATGCCCGACTTGCCGTCGTTGTTGAGACCCTCTATCAGGTAATTGACGTATGCATAGAGCTGCAGGGTCTGTGTCAAGTCCAGGTCGCTGCTCTCAAGGGGGTCCTTGAACTTGCCGGTCTTGTAATCCACCCACGCACGGTTTTGTGTCTGTTCGATATGATAGGCGCATGCCGTGAAGAGCAAGCTCTCGGGGGAGGTGGCTCCCACGACCTTTCCGTCATACTTGATGATGTCAATGAAAGGTATGCCTCGGTGTGCCTCATCTACATCCTCGTCCTTGAGGCACCACAAGGGTCTGCGGTGGAAAAGCATGGTGCCAAAGGTGCCCTTTGGCTCATAGATGTTGGAAGTGTCCTTGATGTCTTTTCCGTCGGAGTATGTCAAGTTGATGCGCTCGGTCTTCATGCGGCTGTAGTCGAGGGCGATACAAGCGATGAAGCCGCGCCACTCTGAGGACAGCATTTGGTAGAATGCGTTCAGGTTGAGGTCGATGCTGTCCTTGGGCTTGCCGTATGAGTCCAGTGCCGCCTTGAAGAGGTTGGCTCGGGCGTATGAGGTTGGAATGCCGGATACCTGTGCGCTGATGTCCGAGCTTTCGTCGATGGCTGGTGTCTCTATGTCGGCGGTGAATTTCTCTATGATTCCCGAGAGGTCATCCCATTTGCCTGGGGTACCGTTGGGCACGGTGCCTTGCTTGACATGGATGACTAAAGGCTTGTTATTGCTCATGTCGATTAGATTTTCTCATTTATGTTTTGGTTCTTGGCGATGGCATTGTGTACGTGCGCCAGGAACTTCTCCTTGGTGGTCTGCACGTTTTGGTCGCCGGTGGGCTTGGTGTCTGCGTCGCCCAATTTCTTGATGAGTACATCCACGCTGTTGTCTGCCTTGCTGATGAACCCCGACATCTTGCTCCAGTTGTGCTGGTCGTCTTCGAAGAGGTGCCCGCAGCTGATGCTCTTCATGTCTTTTTTCTGCTCTTTGAAGGCTTCGTCGTTGAAGATGAACCTGCCTGGTACGGATGCCTTGATTTGATAGACCCATCCTTTTTGGATGAGGCCGTCCATGCCGAAGCTGTAGCCAAAGTAGTTGCAGAAATAGTTGTCGAGGTCCTTGGCCTGGCCGTCGGTGACGCTGTCGTAGTCATGGATGTTCTGTTGGGCAAAGCGGTTGAGGAGTCCCCTCGTGCCGGAACCTTCGGCATCTGTCCACGCTGCGTCATACTGTGACAGGATGATGTGTGCCAACGAGAAGAGAGAACCCAACTTGCTTTCGAAAGCCTTGCCGTTGGTGACGAAGTCGGACCCATGCAGGTTGACCTGCCCGTCTTTCTCCTCGAATGTCCTGAATAGATATTTGGCAGTCTCATTGGTCAGTTCGTTGTCGCCAAGGGTGAAGAAGTCGTAGGCGGCGCAGGCGCACATCAGTTCCACTATGTGGCAGGCGTTCTTCTGCTCTTGTCCACCCGTGATGGTCTTGCTGCCTTTGATGCTGACATTGTAGGCAGCGAATGGCCATCCGATGTGGTAGAACCGCTTGTAGGTGCTCCTCACGGTCGGGTCGGCCTGGTAGAACTGCAAGGCTGCCTGGCAGTTGAGCGCAAAGTTGTTGGCGTCAGCGATGACTTTGTCTCCCTTCTTCTGCTCATTGTCGGGGGCGGTGAAGGTGAAGTAGTCTGTCAACAGGGTGGAACCAAACTTCACTGCGCTGGTGTTGAGGGTCTTGGTGCCGTCTGACAGGATGTTGATGGCGTCTCTCAATGCGACGGGAATGACCGGGATGGAAGATGCCCCGGTGCCTCCGAAGATGGACCCAAAGACAAAGACGCGGGCTGAGTTCTGTGCGGCCTGCAAGGAGTTCAGAAACTCCCGGAGGTCTTTCTCTGCGGTAGATGCGCCGTCTGCGTTGCGGGTCACGTTTCTCGCCGCCTCCACGATGCCATGGTACATCAAGAGAGAGCCAAGGTGGGTCTGGGCGCGGTAGCCATGGTCTAGTTCAAAGCTCTGAACGGAGCTTTCGTCGAAGAAAAGGTCTGCCAAGTCGGTGTTCTCTTGCTTGTGCAGCCCCGTGTTGACGCCGGACAGGATCTTGTAGGTCTTCCGGTTGGCGTCTCCATAGACCGTATAGAATTTGTACAGGTTGATTTTGGCGGAGAAGAACGTATTGCAGTTGGGACGGCCGCCGTCGATGTTGTTGGCGTCATCCGACTTGATTTTGTTGTATAGCTCGATGAGGTTTTCCACACGCCCCTTGTTGCCGTTGCTCTGGTCGGTGTCGAGGGTCAGGATGTCTATCGTCTGATTGTCAAACAACCCCATGGCACAGAGGTGCACGAAAGATTCTAGGCATCTCATGCCGGTTCCGCCTATGGCTATTACGAATAACTTATCCATCGTATTTTTTTTCTTAAAATGTGTGATTGCCGGGTGGGTTTAGAACCAGCTGGAGAGTTTGCCGTGCGGGAACATCTTGCTGAGCATAAAGCCGCCTGCGACATGGGCGATGAAGAATACTGCCGAAGATATGCCCATGGCTGTGAGGTAGGCATCCTGGCGTGAGGGGACGCGGATGCCGCTATATACTGCGAAGTAGCATATAGCCATGATGGCTATCGGGCATAAGATGGCGAATGCCCAAAATGAAATTTTTCTCTTCTTCTTGTCCTGTGGGTTGATGCCTGCCTCGTAACGGATGGAGTTGGCACTCACGATGGACATCAACATACATACTACAAAAACGATAGCGCCTATCATATAGGCTGAAGCTACGGTTGCGTTCATATTCTCTTGTTTTATTAAGTTTGACAATGCGCTCGCAAGGACGTTTGCGCCCTTGGAGGGAATCACAGCGACTTGACGAAATAGGTGTAGATGACCGTTCCCTTGGGATTTAGTTCCAGGAGCGTGTTGCGGATGGCATCGCGCAAGTTGTTGTTGGCGCCCCATGCGAACAGTTGGTCGAGGCGTGGTGAGATGTTGGGCTTGCTCTCGGCGATGGTCACGTCCACACGGAAGAGGTCGGTAGGCTCTCCCCCAATGATGTTGCCCTTGAAGTTGGGAGAGAAGGTGATGCCGATTTCGGCCTTCTTGCCTCCACTCTGCGCCATGCTCTTTTGGAACAAGCTCTGGTCGATGGCCAGCATATCGTTGATCTCGCGTGCCTTTGCTGCCCCCTTGCTGTAGTCGTATTCCGGGAGTATCTTGCCGTTCTCGTCATAGAACTCCGATGTCTTTTCCTTGTCTGCCAAGGCTTTTTGGTAACAGTAATACTTTTGGAAATCTTCCTCCACGTCTGTCACCTTGATTCCCAACTTCTGGATGACGTAGGAATCCTGGTTGCTGAAGTCGAAGTACAGGTTTCTGAAAATATCCGAGTAGGGAGGATTGAAGCCTGCCTGTGCAGCCTCTTGGCTGTTCTTGAGGGCATCTTCCCAACTGACACCGACAGGATAGTACTCCAGGCGGTCCCCCTCGCCATACTTGGTGTAAGCGTTGTCGCTGCCGTCTTCCAAGACACAAGTCACCAGGTCTTCTCCGTTGGTTGCGTCATGGTAGTTGCCTCCCTTGGTTGCGGAGGGGTAGTTGGTGGAGGTGGAGTAGGCGTCCGTGGAGAGATGGAACTCCTGGTAGCCCGTGACACCTGCCACCGACTCCTTGATTTGGTTCAGGAACTTGTGGCTCTTGTTGTCGAATACGATGAAGTACATGTGGTAAGGAATGTTCCTTGCGCCGGTGAAGTCAAAGACAAAGAAGGTGATGTCGTTGCCTTGCTTCAGCCAATTGACGAAATAGCGGGTTGCGAAAGCCTGGTGCTGTACTTGCCGGTCAGGGGTGAATTCCTCAAAGTCGGTCACGAGTATGCTGCTCTTGCCGTCCTTGACGATTTTGTCGAGCGTCTTCTCAATGGGGGCCATCTGCTGCTCATACGACTTGGGGTCTGTAATCTTGTTGTAAAGTTGGGTCTGCTTCAGCTGCAAGGGTGTTATCTTGTCTTCTGCCAAGGAGAACACGTTGCAGGAGTCTGTACTGGTCAGTCGCTGCACGGTTGCGTTGAGGAAGTTGGCAACGTCTGCATTCTTGTAGGCGAGCACTACGCCGTCCGACAAGTCGAAGTAAGCTGAGTAGCTGTTGGTTACATTCTTCAGGGATATATCTTTGTCGAAGTATTGTCTTATCTGTTGCGGCATGTTTGCATTGTCAGGACTGCCACAAGATATGATGCTTGTACTTGCAAGTCCGATGAGGGCTGCCAACAATAATGTCTGAATCTTGAAATTCTTCATGTGGTAACTTTGTATTTTGTTCTATTGTCTTTGAAGACGCATAAAGATTCAATTCCTATGAATATGGTGTCTGCGGTATATTTTGTTATACGTCTATTGTTTGCAAAATTAAATAAAAAATGTAAATGCCCCAAATTAATCAAGTGAAACTTGTTGGTGTCCGTCTTTTTTTTTGCAACTTTAACTTTTGTCGAGAGATTTTGCCGCCATTCCGAAAGTGCCCAAAACTCTCATATATATGCGCGCGTATATAAGTTTTTAAAAAACATCTGTCATCTATCACCAAAATATAGTTTTCTTGTTGGTAATAAGTGATTTAACGTGGTGATGGATGATTTTTATTTGACTTTATCTATCACCATTCCGCCAGCATCTATCACCCTTTTGTCAAGTTGGCTTTCATGGGTAAGGAGGTAGTGATGGGTTTCACCTAGTGGAACTGTGAGTTCCATGCTTTGGAACTCATGGTTTCATGGCGTGGAACTTTTAGGCGGATGTAGTTCGTTGACTTTTCCTGATTTGACTAGACGCTTTGGCTTATTCCCAACTTCTTGATTTTGTTGTAGAGTGTCTTCCTGTCCACGGCCAAGAGTTGTGCGGCCTTGCTCTTGTTGCCATTGGTGGCCTTGAGGGCGTTCTCGATTCGTTGTTGTTCGGTTTGGCTGTCACGAAGGGCGATGGGCTGTGTGCCCTGGGTATGGTTCATGCACGAGGCCAGTTCGGCGAAGCCGATATAGTCGCCTTTGCTCAACAGGGTGGCTCGTTTTATCACATTGTTCAGCTCACGCAGGTTGCCGGGCCAGTTGTAGGAGGCGATTTTCTCGGAAGCCTTGCGGTCAAAGCCAAGCACATGACGGTCCAGCTCCTTGTTGGCTTGCTTCACAAACAGGTCGGCGAAAAGGAAAATATCCGTGCCGCGGTCTTTCAGCTCCGGCATATAGATGGTGAACTCGTTGATGCGATGGTATAGGTCCTCGCGGAACTTGCCGTCGGTGACACTCTGTGACAGGTTTTCGTTGGTGGCGCATACCAAGCGGATGTCGATGGCTATCTCCTTGCTGCTGCCTACAGGGCGAATCTTGCGCTCCTGGAGGGCACGCAGCAGTTGCACCTGCACCTCGTAGTTCAGGTTTCCCATCTCGTCAAGGAAGAGTGTTCCGCCGTTCGCCATCTCGAACGCTCCCTTCTTGTCTTGGTCGGCGCCCGTGAACGCTCCCTTCACATGACCGAAAAACTCAGAGGCTGCCACCTCCTTGGGGATGGCGCCGCAGTCCAGGGCGAAGAAAGGCTTGCCTGCCCGCTGGCTCAAGTCGTGGATGCGATGGGCCACATATTCCTTGCCCGTGCCGCTGGCTCCGAGAATCAGGACGGACATCGGGGTGGGGGCGACAAGCGACACCAGGTTGTAAAGTTGCTTGGAGGCTTCGCTCTCTCCCTCTATATATTTAGGTATGGAACCTTGTGGATTCTTCGCTTTTCGTACCTCACTCTTTGCTCTCAATGCCTCTTGGATTTTTTCCAGTAAGATGTCGGGGGGAAAAGGCTTGGCGATATAGTCGGTGGCTCCCGATTTCATGGCGAGTACGGCGTTCTGTACTTCTGCATAACTGGTCATGACGATGAAAGGGGTTGCGAACTCGTGCTTTCGAATCCACTGCAGAAGGGTCAAACCATCGTGGTCGGGCAAGCGGAGGTCGGAAAGAACCAGGTCGGGGGTGAAGTCTTCTTCCAAAAAACGTAATGCACCCTTCACCGAAGTAGCTTTCTCTACCTCGAATCCCTTCTTCCTGAGCCAAGTCTGAATCATGGTCCCGAACGCCAGGTCGTCTTCTACGATTAAAATCCTTGCCATCTTGTTACTGTCTTTTTCTCTATATAACCAAATGCAAAGTTACGGCAAATATTCCTATCCGACCTTCCTTTTAACTTTCTTTTGCGAAATATCAAGCAAGATTTTGCAGTTTGATAGTTTTTATGGCAGACAACGAGAAAAAATAACGAAAGGATTGATGTATGAAGACATTAAGAAAGTTGGCACTTGCGGTTGTGGGAACGATGGTTCTCTCCGCAGCATTAAGCTCTTGTTCGACAGATGACGATAGCGATTACCAGAGAATGGTGCCCAATGCGTTGGTTACGGTCAAGACCGCCGGCGACACTTGCTATTTCCAGTTGGATGACAGCACCACTTTGCTCCCGTCCAATGTGAAGTCTCTCTATGGAGGCAAGGAAGTGCGGGCGTTGGTCAATTATGCAAAGACCAGCCAAGAGGCAGAAAAGTATGATGCGGTTGTCTATGTCAACTGGATAGACAGTATCTTGACCAAGAAGCCGGTCCCGAGCATGGCTACATCGGCGGAGAACGACACCAAGTATGGCAACGATGCCGTTGACATCGTGCGCGACTGGGTGACAATTGCCGAGGATGGGTATCTGACTCTTCGTTTCCGTGCCCTTTGGGGAAGTGTGAAGCCACATACCATCAACTTGGTGGCGAATGTGAATCCGGAGAATCCATACGAGGTGGAACTTCGCCACAACACGAATGGAGACCCACAGATGAGATGGGGAGACGGTTTGGTGGCTTTCAACCTGAACGGGGTTTTGCCAGACACCAAGGGAAAGAAGGTGAAGCTGACCATCAAGTGGAAGTCAACCGCAGGTGACAAGACCGTAGATTTTGACTATTGCTCACGCAAGGCCATCGCCAGCAGTGCGATGCTGAGTGGCTTTGAGGCTTCGGCCCTGAATGCCGTGAAATAGCAATGCGCTATATATATTGTGTATGAGAAGAAGAGGGATGCGGCCATCCGATTGGATGGTTGTGTTCCTCAATTTTTTGCAGAAAAATTTTGTCTTTTCCGATAATAGTGTTACCTTTGCGGTGGTATTGATACCATCCTTAAAAATCAAGAGGAATAGAGAATGGCAGAATCTTTGAAGGAAAAGACGGCAAAAGGACTCTTCTGGGGAGCGATGAACAATGGGGCGATGCAACTCATCGGCCTGGCCTTCGGCATTGTACTGGGGCGTTTGCTCTCCAAGGCCGATTTCGGTATGATGGCGATGATCAATGTATTCCCCTTGATAGCCATCGCCTTGCAGAACAGCGGATTCGCCTCTGCCATCGGCAATCTGAAAAATCCTACCGCCAATGACTACAACTCCGTATTCTGGTTCAATATCATCGTGGGCAGCAGCCTGTATGTCATCCTTTTCTTCTGTGCCCCGTTTATTGCCGAGTTCTATCACGACGAACGGTTGGTGGGGCTCTGCAGGTTGGCTTTCGTCAACATCCTCTTCTCCAGTTTGGGCACCGCCCAGGCGGCTTTCCTCTTCAAGAACATGATGGTGAAGCAACAGGCGAAGGCGAGTGTCGCCGCGGTGCTGGTGTCGAGTACGGTGGGTGCCGTGATGGCTTGGCAGGGCTTTGCCTATTGGTCTTTGGCGACACAGGGTGTCACCTATGTGGGACTCAATACGCTGTTGGTGTGGCATTACTCTTCTTGGCGACCGTCGTGGAAGATAGACTTCTCTCCCGTCAGACGTATGTTCCCCTTCAGTTTCAAGATTGCCGCTACGACGATAGCCACCAAAATCAATGACAATGTGATGAACATCCTCCTGGGCAGGTTTTATACCACTACCGTCACGGGCAGTTACAACCAGGCTTACCAGTGGAACTCGAAGTGCTACCTCTTGCTTCAGGGCATGCTCAATCCCGTGATACAACCCGTGTTGGTGGACCTTTCGGGCGATGGCGAGCGACAGTTGAAAGCGTTTCGCAAGATGGTGCGCTTCATCGCCTTCCTCTCCTTCCCCCTGCTCTTCGGTCTGGGCTTGGTGTCGAATGAGTTTATCATCATCACGCTCACGGAGAAATGGCAGTCGAGTGCGGAGATTCTGCGGATGCTCTGCATAGCCGGTTCCGTGATGCCGCTCTACACCTTGTTCTCCAACGTGGTAATCAGCAAGGGCAAGTCGGGCATTTATTTCGGTTGCACGGTGTCGCTGAGTGTCGTGCAGATTCTCCTGATGTTGCTGCTCTATCCCTATGGCATCCATGTGATGGTGTATGTCTATGTGGCGCTCACTATTCTCTGGATGTTCATTTGGTATGGGTTGGCGTACCGTTTCCTCGGCTACAAGCCCTGGGATTTCCTGAAGGACTTGTGTCCCTTCCTCTTGGCAGCCTTGGCGGTGATGACCGTCACCCATTTCGCCACGATGGCGATTACCAATCTCTACCTCCTCTTGTTGGCGAGGGTAGTGATGGCGGCTGGACTCTATTACTTGGTGATGAAGGTGGCGAGGGTGAAGATACTGGATGAGTGCATTGGCTTTTTGAAACGTAAAAAGGTAAAAAAGTAAAATGATGGACAAGACATATACGAACGAGCAATTGAGGGAGCGTTTCAATCCCGAGGGTTCTCTCTTGAGGAGGCAGCAGCAGCGCATGATGGAACTGCTCCTTGCCTTCGATGCCATCTGCCGGCGGCATGGCATCCGCTATTGGCTGATAGGCGGCACGTTGATTGGTGCTGCCCGTCATCAGGGATTTATCCCTTGGGACGATGACATGGACGTGCAGATGCTCCGCGAGGACTATGAGAAGATGCTGAGGATATTGCCGCAGGAACTGGGCGGGGACATGGCGTTGCAGTGCCGTGCTACCGACGGACATTATTTCTTCCAGTATGCCAAGTTGCGGGACCGTCGGTCGGTACTTGACGAGAACAACGGCTACGACCGCATCTTCAGGGAGCGGGGCATCTATATCGACATCTTCCCCATCGACCGGCATCCCAAGTGGATGCAGCGGTTGTCCATCAAGTCCATCGGTCATGTGTATAAGATATTGAAGCGCAAGGATCTTTCCGATGAGGCTGCCATCGGCAAGGTGATGCGCTGGGTGCGCCTCAATGAGTGCATCATCTATCCTGTCCTCCGTGCCATCGCCCGTGTCACGGGTGGGGAATACCTCGATGCCCTGGGCGTTCCCTTTGTGGTGGAACGCCACCAGGAGGATATCTTCCCCTTGACTACCCTGGAGTTTGAGGGGCACCGGATGCCTGTGCCAGGCAACTACGACAAGGTGCTTCGCGACCAGTATGGCGACTATATGCAGTTGCCCGACCTGGACAAGGTGAATCTCCATGTGGGAAAACTTGTATTTTTGTAAAATATTAAAGGCGCATTTTGGAAGGAGAAAAGATAGCCAACAAAACGGTAATGCAAAATGCCGGTTTCCGTCCTCATGGTCATCCACCTCGAACATTCCGCAGCCGTCGAATCCCTCGATAGCATCCTCCTCTTCCGACGTCTGGATATTCATCGTAATCCGTGCCATAACCTTCTTGTTTTTACAATCCAAGGAATGTTTTTATCCGCCCAGCATATGGTTCTACTCCATAGCAATATGCTATGGCGGGAAATATTCCCCTGCGCCTTTTAATGTCCACATATGGGTAATAACACTGCCATGAATATCCTCACGATTATATATGCGACACTAATGAGGAAACTCTTTTTGCCAATATTATAGAATGTCCTTACAGGCATCATCATACCAATTAGACAAGACAAGCATAAAGCCAACAGATACACAGACATTTGCATCCACATTGACCCGATTCCGAATACAATACAGATTATATAACCAATCGGAATAGAATTTACGACAATTGCAATACGCTTCTTGTCCTTTACAGCTTGCTCCAATTCATCTTTTTTTCTTACTGTAATCATAGTGCTATTCTTTTGTTTTATAATGTTATTCGCTCCTTGTGTCTAAACTTTTCTACAAACAACATCAGATTATTTTGTTTTAAACACATTCTCGAAAATAGCCACAAACTCTTTGTATGCATCATCCGTCAAATTCTCTTTTGCATAGCGTTTTACTGCCACAAAAACTTCTTCCTTAGAAGAGCATTTGTTAATGACATCTGATAAACCATTATGAAAAGCAGATGATGCGCTAGAATTAGCTCTTCCTGCACTAACATGCCCACCACCAGTCTTGAATAATACATTTTCTGTCTTTTGAACGAGTTTGGTCAATGACAATGCCAAGAAAGGCCCATCCTCTCCCCATTTAGGATTAATAAGAAAATCTTTAAAATTCTTTGTCATTAACCATTCATGCACACCACCATCACCACTCTGACGTATTGATTTCTTAATATATTTATATATTACAGGATTATCTAATAATTGTTCGACCTGTTTTTTGTTACCCATAGACAACCTAATAAAAAACTCTTGAAATTTCTTATTGTCGCCAGTATATATTTTTATATAGTTTCGTAACTGTTTGGGATTAGCAAATAAATAAGATAACTCTTTTTCAGATAATTCTATTGGTCCTTTTGATATAATCTGGGTTAATTCTTTATATACAAGTGTCTTTTTTATTTTAGTCGACAAATAAGTTTTTGACACCTTGTCGGAAACTTTGTTTTTTAAATTAAGTATACTTTCCTTGTAATTTGCTGCTTGCGATTCCTTTTCTGCCAATACTTTAACCGCAGACTTCTCGGTATGGGCAATTTCTTTTTTCGCATTTACCATACCATAATGTAGAATAGAGCCAAGCTCTTTTTCTTCTATATTTTTGAGAACCTTCCTTCTGACGG
>CAVBGK010000021.1:0-23569 GCA_963594995.1 Bacteroidaceae bacterium | reverse complement strand
CTGCAATCATACCTGGAATCAAGAACATGAAGCAAGGCAATACCTTGAAGAAACCGGCAGCGATGGTACCGCGGCGGGCACGCTTCATAACCTCCTCATTCTTTTCGCCTGGAACCTGACCCAAGACACGCTGTACGATGTGTTGGTCTGTACACCAATACCAGAAACCGATGATGGTAGCGCCGATGAACACGACGAACCCTGGATATTCCTGATACATAGAGTCACCGGCCTCCCAGTGGAACATATGTGTTGTACCATATCCGTTGTTCAACTTGCCGCAGTAGTCCATCATGTCTGCCCAACCTGCGGCGATGCTTCCGCCACCGAGGGCAGAGAGACCGAGGAAGAGTACCAGGAAAGAACCAATGACGAGGATAGGAGTCTGGATGGTTGAAAGCGTCATCACACCCTTCATGCCACCGAATACGGTGAAGATGGTGGTGAGGATAATCAGACCGATAGCACCTGCCCAGAAGTTCAAGCCCCAGAGATATTCGAAGAAAATACCGCCGGTAAGTGCTGTGACGCTCACCTTGGTGAGGATATAAGCCACAAGGGTGATGATGGAAAGCCATGAGCCTGTGCGCTGGGTATAGCGGAACTTCAAGAAGTCGGGCATGGTGATAATCTTGCCCATCTTGTTGATGAGCAGCTGGTAGAACGGTACGAACAGCCAACCGAGGATGAGGATCATCCATCCCTGCATCTCCCAGTGTGCCATGCCGACACCACTCTTGGCACCTGTGCCTGCCAAGCCCACGAGGTGCTCGGAACCAATGTTGGCAGCAAAAATAGCCATACCTATCACATACCATGGCTCGCCCTTTCCGAAGAGGTAAGCGGAAGAATCTTCTCCCTTCTGAGCCTTTCTGTCCTTTACAATCGCATGCCATACTGCCCAGATTACGCCGATTACTCCAACGGCGAGTACAAGCCAGTCAAGCCATACGAATTCTGTTGAACTCCAATTCATTTTCTTTATTCGTTTAGATTATTATTATTGTTTATTCTTTTCGTATTAGGCAGCTTAGTCTCTTTTTCCAAAGAAACTAAGCTTGGGTATTTACTTTTTTACGCTAAACTTATAAACGAGGTGAGAGTAGTACTTCTCGCCTGGTTTCAAGGTTGCGTCTGTCCAATCTTTCACGCCCTGTGCTATCTTGGTAGGAGAGTCTGGATATTTCTGGCTCTCGAAGCATACGCTTACGTGCTTAGGATACTTGATGCCATGCTTACAAGCGATACCTGTGCCTTGGAAGTTGCCTGTATAGACTTGGATGCCTGGTTCGTTGGTGAATACTTCGAGCAAGATGCCACTCTTTGGCGAGTAGAGGCTTGCTGCTACTTGTGTGTCGTCACCCTTGCCATTCTTATAGGTATTCAGGCACCAGTTGTGGTCGTAGCCAGTGGCATTCTTGATCTGTTCGAAGTTGTAATCCACCTTCTTGCCAATTTCGGTAGGTGTGCGGAAGTCCATAGGAGTTCCTTCTACATCCTTGATTTCACCTGTTGGGATGTAGAGTTTGTCGGATGGAGTAAACTTGTCGGCGTTGATATACATTACTTGGTCGAAGCCTTCTTTGGAAGGGTCGCCATTCAAGTTGAAGTAAGAGTGATTGGTCATGTTGATGACGGTCTCTTTGTCTGTTGTTGCACCAAATACGATGTCAAGTGTGTTGTCACTCTTAACTGTGTATGTTGCTGTTGCGGTCACGTTTCCTGGAAAACCGTTTTCGCCATCCTTTGCGTTGATGGTGAAGGTTACAGAGGAGTCATTCTTTGCAGTGATGTCATAAACTTGGTTCAACCAACCTGTTGCGCCACCACCGTGCAAGCAGTTGCCGTTGTCGTTAGCCTTCAATTGGTAGGTCTGACCATTTAACTGCAATTTAGAGTCCTTGATTCGATTGGCGTAGCGACCTACAGAAGATCCATAGTCGGAAGGAGAGTTGAGCGTATCTGCATACTGATGGATATTGTCGTAACCCAATACCACGTCTGTTGGCTTGCCATCCTTGTTAGGTACAGAGATGGACACAACGCGACCGCCATAGTTGGTGAGACAAACTTCCATGCCGTTGGCATTCTTAAGAGTTACCAACTCTGTTTTCTTGCCGAGAACAGTTGAGTCGAAGTCGGCTGGATTCAAACCGGAATGTGTAAGGCTTGCGTTCTCATTAGAAGCGCAAGAAGAGAGCATTGCAGTTACCAAACCAGCTCCCAAAAATAGATTCTTAATTTCTTTCATTTCTAGGTTGATTATTAGTTATTCTTTCTTTTGGGTGTAAAATTACAACTTTATTTCGAAAGTACAAGTGTTTTTCCTAACTTTTTTGTGCGAGAGTGTCTTTTTAACACTATTTGAATAATTGTGCCCGATAACATAGGTAAAATCTTTATATATGTGATAAAGAGTCCTTATATATAATAAGGTGAAAAAAATGAAAAAAGGATGCACCATCAATCTTGGCACATCCTCTTTCGTATATTGACGTTTGTCTTTAATATATAATAAATGTATATGTGAAGATAAACGTTCGGGTTGTTATTGGTTAGCAAACCTTGTGAGAACCCTCAGAGATGACCACTGGATAAATCTCTGGCTCATGACCATACTTGGCGGCAAACTTAGCCTTTACGTCGGCTACGAAGTTGTCGTAGATGTCATCCTTGACCAAGTTGATGGTGCAGCCACCGAAGCCACCACCCATGATACGGCTACCTGTAACGCCGTCTTCCTTGGCCACGTCGTTCAGGAAGTCAAGCTCCTCGCAGCTAACCTCATATTCCTTGCTTAAGCCATTGTGGGTCTCATACATCTTCTGTCCAACGGTCTCGTAGTCGCCCTTCTCAAGAGCGTCGCAGACTGCCAATACACGATCTTTCTCTCCCAAAACGAAGTGAGCGCGGCTGTAATCCTCTTCGCCTACCTCGGCACGAACCTCGTCCAGTTGTTCCCATGTGCAGTCGCGGAGAGTCTCGAATTTAGCCTCTGGATGCTTGGCTGCGATGTGCTTCACGACATTCTCGCAAGAGTTGCGGCGGTCGTTGTATGGAGAACCAGCCAGCTCATGCTTCACCTTGGAATTTACCAAGCAGAGCTTGTATCCCTTAGGCTCGAATGGGAAGTACTCAAACTCACGGCTGTTACAGTCGAGGCGCATCAATTTTCCTTCTTTGCCGAATACTGAAGCAAACTGGTCCATGATGCCACAATTTACACCAATGTACTTATGTTCTGTGGCCTGACCTGCCAGAACTAAATCCCACTTGGAAATCTTGTTGTCACCGAAGAGGTCGTTCAATGCAAAAGCAAAGCAACTCTCCAAAGCGGCAGAAGAAGACATTCCAGCACCAAGAGGTACGTCGCCATAGAAGGCAGCGTTGAATCCCTTGACTTCTACGCCCAAGGCTTTCATCTCTTGGCATATGCCATAGATGTAACGTGCCCATGATGCACGAGGTCCCTCTGGATCATCTATCTTAAACTCTACGCGGTCTTTCAAGTCGATGGAGTAGAGCATCACGGTGTTAGTGTCGTTAGGGCGAATTTCTGCCATGATACCTTTGTCAACTGCTCCAGGAAAAACGAATCCACCATTGTAATCGGTGTGCTCACCGATGAGGTTGATACGGCCTGGAGACATATAAATGTTACCTGTCTTGCCATCGAAATGCTTGATGAAGCGGCTTCTTACTTTTTCAATATCCATAATTGTGTAGTTTAGATTGTTATTATAAAAGATTTGTTGATTATAAGTTATTCCCAAGAGTGAAGATGCTCTTGGGAATGAATGATTTGCTTAGTTTTGTTTATTCTACAGGGATGTCCTTGTTTACATTCTTGCTACCAAAGAGAGAGTATAGGAGAATGTATGCCACCATGCCAATGATTAACCAATAAGATGTGATAGGACCTGCTGTTTTAGCAATTGCGTCTTGAATGAGAGGCATAACGCCACCACCTACTACCATCATCATAAATATGCCAGATGCTTGTGCTGTGTATTTGCCTAATCCCTCAACTGCAAGATTGAATATGCCACCCCACATAATAGATGTGCAGAGACCACAGAGTGCGATGAGTACACATTTTGTAGGAACGGTAAATGCTACAATACCTGTACCATGATCATCAAGTTTCAAAAGATTTGTAATCTCAGAATTACCTGCAAGGGTAAAGTTCATGGTGTTACTTTCTGGCAAGAATATGGCAATGATTAGCAAGGTGATTGCTACCACTGATACGGTTGTCATCTGTACTCGTGTAGAGATGGAACCACTGATGAACGAACTAAGGAAACGACCGCACATCATCAATAGCCAATATATGGCAGCGAAAGCTCCACCAACAGATGCGGCACCAATGAAGTCCATATTGGATATGTAGAAATTGAGCTGGGCAGGAATGCCTATCTCTACACCTACATAGAAGAAAATGGCTATAACGCCGAGTACGCAATGACGGAAAGCCCATGGGCTGTACTCATATGTTGTATTGTCTTTCTTCGCATTAGGCTCTGGAATCTCAACATATGAGATGATAAAGAATGCAATGACGAATACAGCAATACCGATAAAAAGTAGAGGAGCTACATCGCTCATGCTGGTTTGGGCTGTAACTGTGCCGACTAAAACACCAGCTAATAATGGTGTAAGGGTTCCTGTGAGTGAATTTAATGTTCCGCCAATCTGAATGAGCTGATTGCCACGATTGCCACCGCCACCGAGCAAATTTAACATTGGATTTACCACGGTATTAAGCATACATACGCAGAAACCGCAGATGAATGCACCAAGCAAATAAATGATGAGGTTGAGACAGACTGCTCCATTCTTCAGCGTGAAAACAACAATGTCATCTCCAAAGAGGCTAGAGAGGTACTGTACAAGCAAACCTACGATACCGAAAGCAAGTGCTATAAGTGCAGTCTTCTTGTATCCTTTACTTTCTAGCATCTTACCTGCTGGAATACCCATGAAGAGGTAGGCAGCAAAGTTCATGAAGTTACCCATCATAGATGCCCAAGTGTACTTGAACCCCCAAATGTTGCCAAATGGAGCTCCCATGTTTGTAACGAATGAAATCATTGCAAATATAAAACACATGGTTATAATTGCAACAATACGGCTGTTTTTGTTCCCGATTTTTTGTTCCATTTCTTTTCTTTAATAGTTGATATTTTTTATGTTATGTATTTACACTTTTAAAGGAGTGGAAGTTTTTGCAACCACTCCTATGCTTTTATAGTTTGGACACCTATTTATTATATACGGTGCCAAACAGAAAAATACTTATTTGTCAACACCAAACTTGTAGATTGTCTTCTGTGAATAAGTCTCGCCTGGATTCAGACGGCAACTTGGAAAGTATGGATGGTTAGGGGTGTCTGGGAACTTCTGAGCCTCGAAGCAAACTGCGCTACGGCGTGGGAATGTGGCACCGTGCTGGCCAGAGATGCCTTCCAAGAAATTGCCAGTGTACATCTGCATACCAGGTTCTGTGGTGTAAACCTCCATGGTACGGCAGCTTACTGGGTCTTTGATGCGAGCGGCAAAACTCAACTCGCCCTCTTCTTTTTTGTTGAGTACGTAGTTGTGGTCGTAGCCTTGTCCGTTCTTGATTTGCTCGTTGTCGGCATTAATGTCTTGGCCAATAGGCTTTGGAGTGCGGAAGTCGAATGGCGTTCCCTCCACCTTCAAGATTTCACCTGTTGGAATGGATTCTTTGTCGATAGGCAAATAGTAGTCAGCGTTTACTTCGCAAATGATGTTGTCGATGGTGGGAGTTGGATTTCCGATGCCTTGGATTGAGAAGAAACCATGGTTGGTCAAGTTGACGATGGTCTGCTTGTTGGTTGTTGCCTGGTACTTGATGACAAACTCGTTGTTGTCGGTCAATGTGTAAGCTACCCAAACTGTCAACTCGCCTGTGAAACCTTCCTCGCCGTATGGACTTGTGTATTTCAAGACTACGGCATTGTCGCTCATGCGGGTGGCATCCCATACGTGGGCATGAAAACCTGTGGGACCGCCATGCAAGTGGTTGGAGCCATTGTTGCAAGCCAACTGGTACTCTTTGCCATGAAGGGTAAACTTGCCTTCCTTGATACGATTGCCGTAGCGTCCGATGAGCACGCTCAAGAAAGGTTCTGGGGAATTGATGACATCCTGGATGTTGTCGTGTCCTTGTATCAGGTTAGCATAGTTGCCGTCTTTATCTGGCATCATGATTGCAACGATTGCACCACCGTAGTTTGTTACTGCGACTTCATTACCTTGAGCATTTTTCAAGATGAAGAGGTCTGTCTGCTTTCCATTGACAGTGGTCTGAAAATCTTCTCTTTTCAGACCACAGATGTTTGCTACTTCTGCGCTCATAATATCATTTTTTTTAGTTACTTTATCGTTTAAGTTATTATCTACTGCAAAGTAACTAAAAAAAAATGATTATTACAAACTTTTTTGCAACTTATTGATTTAAAAAAACAAAAAATATTTTATGAAAGGAAGTCTGCTACTATGTAGCTGGAACCTCCTACGAAGATGAAATCTTTCTTGTCGGCATCTCCTGTTGCTGCTTTAAATGCTTTACATACAGTAGGATAAGTGTTCCCTATAAGTCCGTTTTTTCTTCCAAGTTCTGCTATTTCCTCAACGTTGATGGCTCTTTTAGTCGTGGCTTGTGTCCAATAGTAAACGGCATCTTTCGGTAGCATCTCCATCACAGTGTTCACATCTTTGTCATCTACCATTCCAAAGACGACACGCAATTGCTTGCAGGGTTGTGACTCAATCTGGGGGGCAAGGTATTGCCATCCCCCTACATTATGCCCTGTGTCGCAGATGATCAAAGGGTTGTCCTGTATCTTTTGCCACCTGCCCATCAATCTTGTCAGTTCTGTAACGTTGGCAAGTCCTTTCTTGACGCTTTCCTTATTGCGGATGATATGAATGTTTTGGCTACGGAGAAGATTGCAAGCGTTGAGGATGGTATTTGTATTTTTGGTTTGATAGTCACCGCGCAATTCACCTGTGAGGATGCCCCAACTCTTGGTCTCGTATCTCATGCCTTCCTCGCAATGGGATGCTTGCTGTACTTCTTGGTTGGACGCATCTTGGGCAAAAATGGTCGGGGCGTTCTTCTCCTTGGCCTTAGCCTCGAATACAGGTCTTGTCTCGGGAGTTTCTTCACCGATGACGGTGGGCACGCCTGATTTGATGATGCCTGCCTTTTCTCCAGCAATCTCTGCCAAGGTGTTGCCGAGGAACTGGGTGTGGTCAAGGCTGATGTTGGTGATGATGGATAGGATGGGGGTGATGATGTTGGTACAGTCGAGTCTTCCGCCTAGTCCTACTTCGATGACGGCGATATCGACTTTTTTCTCTGCGAAGTATTTAAGTGCCATCGCTGTGGTCAATTCGAAGAATGAGGGGTGCAGGGGTTCGAAGAACGAGTGCTCCTGCTCCACGAAGTCTATCACGTATTGCTCGGGGATGCACTCCCCGTTTACTCTGATTCGTTCACGGAAATCGACAAGGTGGGGGGAAGTGTATAGCCCAACCTTATAACCGTCTTCTTGCAGGATGGCGGCAAGGCTGTGTGAACAAGAACCCTTTCCGTTGGTTCCTGCGATATGGATTGTTTTGAATTGGTGGTGCGGGTGTCCGAAGTGCTTGTCTAGCTCTTCTGTGGTCTGCAAACCTGGCTTGTAGGCGGATGCGCCTATCTTTTCAAATACAGGCGTGCTGTTGAAGAGGTATTCGATGGTTTCTTGATAATTCATTTTTATTACACCTTAATTTATATATAAAGGAGCAACCTTGCCTTTGGTGAAAGGTAGGGTTGCTCCTTCTGTTTCTTGATTAGTTTTATTTGAAAAGGTTCTTGAAACTGTCGAAGAGAGACTTCTTGGTGGCGTTGTCTGCCGTGAAATTCTCGCACTCCTTGAATTTCAGTACCAGTTCCTTCTCTTCCTTAGTCAGGGTCTTGGGTACGAAAACGGTTACGTTCACGATGATGTCGCCCTTGCCGTAGCCGTAACCCTGTACGGCTGGAAGTCCTTTGCCACGCAGACGAATCTGCTTGCCTGGCTGGGTTCCTGGCTCTATCTTGATGGTTGTCTTGCCGTCGATGGTTGGTACCTCGACATCACCGCCTAGGGTGGCTGTGGTGAAGTCGAGCACGAGGTTATAGTACAAGTCTTGTCCATTGCGTTCGAAGGTCTCGTTTTTCTCTTCTTGTATGAGCACTTGTATGTCACCGTTAACACCGTTGTGCTTGCCGGCGTTTCCCTTGCCGCGAACGGTTACGCACATACCGTCTTCTACGCCTGCTGGAATGTTAATCTCAACGACCTCGTCGCCCTTGACGATGCCTTCGCCACCGCATTCTTTGCACTTGTGCTTGACAATAGTGCCTTCGCCCTGGCAGTTAGGGCAAGCTACCTGTGTCTGCATCATACCAAACATGGATCTTACGGTCTTGATGGTAACTCCAGAACCGTGGCAGGTAGGGCAGGTCTCGGGTTGTGCCCCACCTTCGCATCCGGTGCCATGGCAAGCACTGCAGGTCACATCCTTGCGAATCTTGAATTTCTTGGTGACGCCCGTTGCTATTTCCTGCAAGGTGAGTTTTACCTTGACACGCAAGTCGCTTCCTTGGTATTGTTGATGGGCACCTCCGCCAAAGCCTCCACCGCCGAATCCGCTGAAACCGCCATGGCCACCGAAGATGTCACCGAACATGGAGAATATGTCATCCATGTTCATGCCTCCTCCACCGCCGAATCCGCCGAATCCACCTTGTGGACCATTAAAGCCGAACTGGTCGTATTGCTGACGCTTCTGTGGGTCGTGTAACACTTCGTATGCCTCGGCAGCCTCCTTGAATTTCTCCTCGGCTTCCTTGTCACCGGGGTTGCGGTCTGGGTGGTATTTGATGGCTATCTTGCGATATGCCTTCTTGATTTCGTCCTCAGATGCTGACTTGTCAACGCCAAGCACCTCGTAATAGTCTCTCTTAGCCATAATTGTTAATTGTCAATTATTAATTTAAAATTATTAATTGGCTCTTATTGTCCTACTGCTACTTTGGCGTGGCGGATTACCTTGTCGTTGAGGGTGTATCCTGTCTGAACGCAGTCGATGACCTTGCCCTTCTTGTCATCGCCCATGCCTGGTACCATGGCGATGGCCTCATGAAAATCTACGTTGAAGTCCTTGTCGGCAGTCTCTATCTTCTTGACACCGAGTCCTTCCAGAGTCTTGCTGAACTTGTTGAAAATCATCTGTATGCCTTCCTTGATAACCTTGGGGTCCTCGTTCTTGTCTGCTATGGCGCGCTCAAAGTCATCCAAGATGGGCAGGATGGCAGTGATGGTCTTTTCGCCACCATTCAGAATTAACTCGGTTTTCTCTTTCAAGGTGCGCTTGCGGTAGTTTTCGAATTCGGCAGTCTTATAGAGCAACTGCTTCTTGAGTTCCTCCACCTCTTTCAGTGCTTGCTCCAAGGGGTTGAGTTCTACTTCTTCTGCCTTTTTGTCTGCAGACTCTTCTTCTTCCGCCTTTTTGTCAGCGGCTGTGTCAGCTTTGCCTTCCTCGGTCTTATCCTCGGAAGCGTTTTCTGAAATGTCAGTATTCTGGCCTTCTGTGTTGGAAACCTGTTCACTTTGAACTTGCTCCTTGACGTTTCCGTCTTCTATCTTAATCTCTTTTTCTTTAGACATAGTCGTAAATTTGCTTTTTAATTTTTTGAATATCATCTTCACAAAAAGTGTGCCAACCTCAAAAGGCTGGCACCTATTATTAAATATGTAAGAATTAAAAAGTTCTTTCTTGTTGGCTTGTTTTGGCAATCCTCGGAAGATTACTGCTGGCCATACATCTTAGCCTTCTGTTCCTTGATGGCCTCGTCGTAGATGTACTCGTCGTAAGACATGAGCTTGTCGATGGTGCCTGATGGGGTCAGCTCGATGATGCGGTTGGCCACGGTGTTGATGAACTCGTGGTCGTGGCTGGCGAAGAGGATGTTGCCCTTGAAGCCCACCAAGTTGTTGTTGAAGGCCTGGATGCTCTCCAAGTCCAAGTGGTTGGTTGGCGTGTCGAGAATCAGGCAATTGGCGTTCTGCAATTGCATACGGGCTATCATACATCTCATCTTCTCGCCTCCCGAGAGCACATTTACCTTCTTCAACACTTCCTCGCCGCTGAAGAGCATACGGCCTAGATAGCCTTTCATCGCCACCTCGTTGCCCGGACCGTACTGGCTCAGCCAGTCAACCAGGTTCTTGTCGCTTTGGAAGAACTCTGTGTTGTCGAGTGGAAGGTAAGCGGTCGTGATGGTCACGCCCCACTTGTAGTCGCCGGCATCAGCCTTGCGGTTGCCGTTGATGATCTCGAAGAGGGCCGTCATCGCCTTGGGGTTGTGAGAGAGGAACACCACCTTCTCGCCCTTCTCGATGTTGAAGTTTACGTTGTCGAAGAGTACGGTTCCGTCCTCGTCAACGGCCTTCAAGCCTTCTACCTCAAGGATTTGGTTGCCTGGCTCACGCTCCATCTGGAAGATGATGCCTGGGTACTTGCGGCTTGAAGGGCGGATTTCCTCTACATTCAACTTCTCCAGCATCTTCTTGCGGGAAGTGGTCTGCTTACTCTTAGCCACGTTGGCTGAGAATCGACGGATAAATTCCTCCAACTGCTTCTTTTTCTCCTCAGCCTTCATCTTTTGGTTCTGTGCCTGGCGGAGCGCCAACTGTGAACTCTCGTACCAGAATGAGTAGTTGCCTGCGAACATCGTTACCTTGCCGAAGTCGATATCTACGGTCTGGGTGCTGACAGCGTCGAGGAAGTGACGGTCGTGGGACACCACCAATACGGTCTGCTCCACGTTGCTTAGGTATTCCTCCAGCCATTCTACGGTGTCGAGGTCAAGGTCGTTGGTAGGCTCGTCGAGGAGAAGATTGTCTGGGTTGCCGAAGAGTGCCTTCGCCAACATCACACGCACCTTCTCGGTGTTGGACAGCTCGCCGACCAACTTGTCGTGCTTGTCTTCCTTAACTCCCAGATTCTGGAGGAGCTGAGCCGCGTTGCTCTCTGCCTCCCAACCGTTCATTTCGGCAAATTTCAACTCAAGTTCAGCCGCCAAGTTTCCGTCTTCTTCTGTCATTTCTGGCTTGGAATAGAGGCGCTCGCGCTCCTTCATGTTCTCCCAAAGTGGTTGGTGTCCCATGAGGACAGTGTCCATCACGCGATATTCATCATATTTGAAGTGGTCCTGCTCCAATACGGAAAGGCGTTCGCCCGGTCCTAGCTCCACCGTGCCCTTGTTAGGCTCCAAGTCGCCGCTGATGGCACGGAGAAATGTAGACTTGCCGGCACCGTTGGCACCGATAATACCATAGATGTTACCATGAGTGAACTTCAAGTTCACGTCCTTGTAAAGCACTCTCTTTCCGAATTGAATCGCTAAGTTTGTAACTGTAATCATTTATTTTATATCTAATTTTTCTTTAGCTTGATTTCTTTAAATTCGCTGCAAAGTTACGAAAAAAGATTTGAATGCCAATGCTTTATTGTGGAAACTTGCTTAATTTTTAGTTAAATATGGGCTGAGACTTGGTGGTATTCCCAAAAAGAAGTACTTTTGTAACCCAAAATGGATTTACGAATGGTACATCAAGGCAATAAAAGGCAGATTCATGCCCAAAACAGTCGGGGAGGCTATGGTGCTCCTCGCGACTATGACCACTATACGGTCGAAAAGCCTGCTCCTCTTCTGGAGTGGTTGCTTGCTCATGTCAAGGGCGAGAGCAAGACGAAGATTAAGCAGACGTTGCAGGGGCGCGGCATCAAGGTGGACGGCAAGACGGTCACCCAGTTCGACTATACGCTTCGGCCGGGCATGAAGGTGGCAATCAGCAAGACGAAGAAAAATAATGAGCAGTTTAAAAGCCGATATGTCAAGATTGTTTACGAGGATAGATATCTGGTCGTGGTGGAGAAGAACGTCGGTATTTTGAGTATGGCTGCAGGGCATTCCACCCTCAATGTCAAAACTGTGCTCGATGACTATTTCCATAAGTCTCGCCAGAATTGTCAGGCGCATGTCGTGCATCGTCTCGACCGTGATACTTCGGGCTTGATGATTTATGCCAAGGACAAACAGACGGAGCTTGCCTTGGAGGATGATTGGCATCATAATGTCTATGACCGTCGGTATGTGGCCGTTGTCTCCGGGGAGATGGAGGAGGACGAGGGAACCATTGCCAACTGGCTCAAGGACAACAAGGCTTATATTACCTATAGCAGCCCAACGGACAATGGCGGTAAATATGCTGTCACTCATTTCCATACGCTCGCACGGTCAACGGATCATTCCCTGGTGGAGTTCCGCTTGGAGACGGGGCGCAAGAACCAGATTCGTGTGCATACGGCAGACATGGGACACCCCGTCTGTGGCGACATCAAGTATGGTAATGGCGATGACCCTTGTCATCGTCTTTGCCTCCATGCTTACGTGCTCTGCTTCTATCATCCTGTAACCCATCAGCCGATGGAGTTTGAGACTCCGATACCTGTGGATTTCCGTCGCCTTTTCAAATAAAAGGGTGGGGTTGTGAAAATGCCGTTTTAGGAACTGACAAAAGTAAAATTAAAGAAAAATGGAAGATTTCGGATATTATGTGTTTGCCTTGGTGGTGCTCATCGTGGGCTTTATGATTGTCAAGAAAGTTGCCACCTGTATGTTCAAGGCTGTGGTAGGCATCATCGTGCTTGCCGTACTCGCTGGCATCTATTGGTTATATATAGCATAAAAGGTTGGAACAGTGCTCCAACCTTTTTCATTTATCACCTTATTATATAGGTTGTCGTACGATTGCACGACGTCATATGTCATGTAATCCCACAGGCTTCTTGCTGGTCTGTGGGATTCTTGTTTCTGTAAATTTGATAATAGAATCTGTAATCTATATATAGTGACATTACGACAAACTTAGTACTTTTGCAACCGCAATGATGAACATAAAAGAAACAAGAATGATAAAGAACAAAAGAATGATGACTATGGGGTGCGCCATGCTGTTCTCGGCAGCCTTGATGGCAGCCTCCAATCTCTCGGATACAACTCGTGTGCATGGACTTGGCGAAGTGGTGGTGACTGGCAGCAACCAGGCCACCTCACGCAACCTGCTGCCCTACACCGTGTCGGTTATAAACAGCCGACAGCTGGAGGCCTCAGGCCATACGCAACTCCTCTCCGCCATCTCCGGCGAGGTGCCGAGCCTCTTTGTATCCCAGCGCAACATGTTCGGATTCGGTGTGAGCAACGGAGGAAGCGGCGGCATCAAGATACGTGGCGTGGGAGGATCGCCCACCAACTCCATCCTGATGATGGTGGACGGCCAGCCGCAGTTTGCCGGCTTGTATTCCCATCCCGTTGCCGATTTCTACGAGACGGAGTATGTGGACCATGTGGAGGTGTTGCGCGGACCAGGCTCCGTGCTCTACGGCTCCAACGCCATGGGCGGTGTCATCAACGTCATCACCAAGCAAGCCCGGAAGGACGGCGTGCATACCACTCTCTCCACACAATACGGCAGTTACAACACTTGGCTCAGCTCGCTCACCAACACCGTGCGCAAGGGAAAGTTCTCGTCAATCGTCTCCTTGGGCTACAACCGTACCGACGGCTTGCAGGAGAACTTCGACTTCAAGCAGTCGAACCTCTACGCCAAGGTGGGGTATGACTTTAGCAGCCAATGGAAGATAGCCGCCGACTACTCGCTCACGAACTTTATCGGCAACGACCCCATCTATGCCAAGTTGCGCAACTCCGAGTCGAGCGACATCTACCACCAGAACATCACGCGTGGTGAGGCTTCGCTCACGCTGAGCAACCAGTATGCATCCCGCAGAGCCTCAGCACCGGGCACCAACGGAGCCGTACGCCTCTACTACAGCTACGGCAACCACTACATCGACGACCCGAACCACTTCCACAGTCTCGACGACCGCTTCGGCATCCTCGCCTACCAGAACTTCACGCCGTGGAAACTGGCTACCGCCACCCTTGGCTTAGACTTCAATACCTACACGGGAAAGATTCCGATGTCGGGCGGACACGCCTACGGCGACGGAAGTCGTCCGGCACAGATGCAGACCATTGACCGCAAGAGCATCACCGAGTACTCGCCCTACGTCACACTCCAACAGTCGCTCTTTCAGGGAGTATTGACCCTGAGCGGCGGACTGCGCATGGCGAACAGCGACCACTTCGGCACACACTGGTTGCCACAGGTGGGCTTTGCCGTGCATCCTGGACAGGACTGGACGCTGAAGGCATCCCTCGCCAAGGGTTACCGCAACCCGTCCTTCCGCGAGCTGTACCTCTACGCCGTGGCGAATCCCGACCTCGCCCCCGAGAGCATGATGAACTACGAGGTGACCGTGGGCAAGCATTTCTCACGCTACTTCTCGATAGACCTCACCGCCTACTTCTCCGAGGGCAGCAATATGATTCAGACGGCGAGCGTGGCGACGGCTGAAGGCGGCAGCACTAACCGCAACATGAACACCGGCTCGTTCATCAACAAGGGCATCGAGGTGAGTGCCCAGAGTCATCCGCTCGACGTGCTCACCCTGCGCGCCAACTACAGCTACATGCACACCTCGTTCGCCAATCTCACGGCGGCACCCAAGAACCAGTATTTCCTGGGTATCGGTTGGCAAGCCCTAAAGCAGTTCTCCGTAGATGCCGAACTGAAGGGTATCGGTGGGCTGTACGTAGCCGACCACGTGGCGCACCAGAACTACGCCCTGCTAGGACTCCGCCTCACTTACCAGCCCATCCGCCTGCTCGACATCTTCGCCCACTTCGACAACCTCACCGATGCGAAGTACATGATCAACAACGGCTACCAGATGCCAGGATTCAACGTAATGGGAGGAGTGAAGGTGAAGTTGTAGAAATGCGAAACATTTGGTGATTACAAAAATTTCCTATAAATATTTAGCGGTCAATAGTGATTTGTATCTATTGCGCGTTTAAAGTAAGACGGGCTGTGGGAATTCCCACAGCCCGTCTTTATCTAATGAGGGTATCGATTATGCGGTCTATTGAGGCTGTCTTGTCATCGGCAAACTTGAAGTCGAATTGCTCCATGATAGAAAAAAACTGCCAAAAGGCGTGAGTTTCTCAGATTTTATTTGTACTTTTGCCATGTCTAGTCTAGATTTTATAAATAAAGTTTACGCATTGGCTTGCGGAATTAAGGTTATTGTAGTTATATGGACATTTTACAACTTACCCCCCCCCTATAGGCTTACAGTTCTTCGCTGGACGGGTCTTTTTGTATTCTCATTCTTCTTGTTGACATTTCTTTCGCCCGATTCGTTTCTAACGCACTTGTGTGCGCACCGTTGCGATTCTGCTTGGTTTTTCACTTGCGGCAAAGCGTGGATGGAGGGCATGACACCATACATTGACTTTGCCGACTCAAAAGGGCCGCTGCTTTGGCTCATTTACGGCATCGGTTATCTTCTTTCTCCCACCTCTTATACAGGCGTGTTTTGGCTCAGCGTATTGGCCTACACCGTGACTTTCGGTACCGTGTGGCTCACGGCCCGGTTGTTTGTAGGCAGACGCGAGGCATTGCTGGTGCTGGTCATGATGCCGGCTTTGATGCTCTATCGTGGCATTCACGAGGAGGTGCGGGCCGAGGATTTTTGTATGCCGTGGATCTGCATCGGCCTCTATTGCATCTGCCGGAGCCTGTTGTCTAAACAAGGCACGTCTGTTAGGAAATACGCCTTTTGGCTCGGTGTGGGTATGGCGTGGTGCTTATTGGTCAAGTGGAATCTGTTTGTGTTGATGGGTGGCATGGCTCTCGTAGTGCTGGGCGTGTCGTTCGGGCGCAAACGTGTTGACGGTCTGTTCTTCGGTCTGCTCGGCATTGCTACACTGACGCTGCCCTTTATGGTCTATTTCCTGTGGAAAGGCAACTTTATGGCAATGGTGCAGGAGTATTTTATCAATACGTTTCTTATTACGGGGCGTGGCGATGACCCCGGGGAAAGCCGCACGGTGTTTTATACGTTCTTGACAAACCGCATGTCTGCTTGTTATAACATGATATTGGCAGGGGCATTTGTGGGAATGTTCCTTTTCTGCCGTCGTTTCTGCATGGCCTATTGGTTGATGCTTGGCTTCGTTCCTTTCTTCCTGTTTTTAGAGTTTGAACCGTGCATTTCTCATTATTTCACCATTGTCATGCCGTTCTACCTGTTCTTTCTGTTGTCGATTGTATCGTATTTCTCTCAATGGATTGGACGTTGCCCCCGAATCGTATTTGCCGCTGTTGTGGCGTGTGTCCTAATGGTTGGTACTGCATACAACACGCGTTGGAGTCGTTTTGTGTTCTTCCCTTCTGAAGATCAGGAACGTTGGGATGAGGTACAGTCGGTGTTGCGGAGAAAACCATATTCCCGTATACTTGTTGGGAAGGACTATGGCTACGGTCTTCTTACCCGTGCCTTGCCTGCTTGTAAGTATTGGTCGTTGCAACTCAATGCGAGCAATGACATGAAGGAAAATCGGCGTCAGGCAATGAGGGCACGGAAACCTGACTTTATTTTGCTTGTAAGCAAAGGAAACGGTGTGCAACAGGCTCAATATGATGACCCGCAGTTCTTTGATGTTCTCCGTGAGAGCGGTTATCACCAATGCCATGTTACGGTCGTGAAGAATGGCAAGGCTGTAAAAAAGGCGGTGCCCGTGTATGCGAAAGAGTAGGGGAATGCTTCTGTTTTTATCGCTATTAGCCCAATGTTGTCCTTGTGCCCCTTGCAGAACATTACACTTCTATCTTGAATGTTTTGCAGGCACGAAGAGGATGCTCGCCTCGTAGAGCAACCAGATGGGGAGTGAGACGAGGGTGAGGGTGAAAATGTCGCTCGTGGGGGTGATGACGGCGGCGATGACCAGTATCGCCACGATGGCATGGCGGCGATAGTGGCGCATGAAGTCCTTAGTGAGGATGCCCATCTTGCCGAGCAGCCAGCACACCATCGGCAACTCGAAGAGGATGCCCATCATCAGGCTCAACATCAGCAGCGTGTCCATATACGACTCCAACGTAATCATGTTTGCCACCTCCGCGTTCACCTGGTAAGTGCCGAGAAAGTGGAAGGTGAAGGGGAAGATGAGGAAGTAGTTGAGCAGCATGCCCAGCACGAACATCACATAGCCGCCCGTCACCAGGCGACAAGTGTAGCGGCGCTCGTTCTCGTAAAGGGCGGGAGTGATGAAGCGCAGCAGGAGGTAGAGGGTGTAAGGAGAGGCGACAACAAGACCGGCGTAGAGTGCCACCTTCATGTGGATGGCGAACTGACCAGCCAAGCCGGTGTTCACCAGGCTGACCGAGAAAGCCTCGATGCCCTCGTTGCCCGGCACCCAACTGCCCAAGCGGTCGAAGAGGCGGTAAGTAATGAAATGGTTGTCCTTCGGGGCAAGGATTACGGCAAAGATTTCATCCTTGAAGAAGAAGGCCACAACCCCACAAACGATGCTTGCGAGGGCTATCTTCCAGATAGTTCCCCGCAGCACTTCGAGATGGTCCCAGAAGGACATAAGTTCCCCGTTCTTTTCTTCCATTCCTTAGTCTATCCCTTCTTTCCCTCAGTTTCTTTCTTGGTATCGGCTTCTGGGGATTCTATCCCGTTCATGCCGTCCTTGAAACTCTTCACGCCCTTGCCCAAGCCTTTCATCAGCTCAGGGATTTTCTTGCCTCCGAAGAGGAGCAGGATAACGAGGGCTATCAGCAATATTTCTTGTGTTCCCAACATAACAATATAATTAAGAATTAATAATTTAGAATGAGGCTGTTCTCTTATTTCTTGATGAGATATTTGATGACGAGATAGCCGCCCACCACTTGCAGCAGCATGCCGGGGAGCCCGAGGCGGACATCCTGTAGGGCGGCAGTAAGGCTTCCGGTTATCCACCATTCCACCAACGAGCCGAACAACTGGTAGAACGCCACCACTCCCGCCATGGCAAGGATGCTGACCTTCTGACAGCGGTGGGCGATGAAGCCAGCACCGACGGCGAGCAGCACCGACTTGGCGAGGATGGCCGGCAGCACGGCAAGCATGGGCATGCCGAAGAGCAAGTGGTTGACAACGGGCGATGCAACGGCGGTCATCAAGCCCACCTGCCAACCATACTTGAAGGCTCCTATCAGCGTGAAGAAATAGATGGGCAACCATATCATTCCGCCCTGCGGTATGGTATGGAAGAGCTGGGGCATCACGACATTGCCCACCACAAAGGCGAGAGCCAGGAGATAGGTCTTCGCCTCCGTATAGTTGTACTGGTATAATCTTACGGATGATTCTGTCATTGTCTTCTTATTCTTTTAAACGATTTCTATTAAACTTTATTGTTTCTTGTGCAAAACGAATTCTACTCAGCAGGATTGTTCTTTCGCAACTCTTCAAGCTTTGCCTTGATATTCACTAAGCATTCCCCGGGAGTCTTGGCTTCCTTTGTCGCCATCTCCATCGGGCACCAGCCCGTCCGGGGGCGGTTGACGATATACTCCACCTTTATATTATAGGTGACTTCAACATCTGGTGCAGCCGATGCGAAGAGTCGCAGGGCGGGCAGGCTGATGGTATCGGCAAAGACCGCCTTCACGCCTCCCAATATCATGAGGGCGGCGGCAGCCTTGCCCACCACTTTGTCTGCCACCTTCGCCCCGTCGAGGAAATCGGGTGCTCCGTTCAGCAGTTGCAGCAGGTCTCTGATGCCTGGTCCGTCGAAGGCGAACGTCTCTCCCTCTTTCGTCATAAGTACCAACGAGTGCTTCCCCTCGTGCAGCATTTTCTTGATCTGTTCCATATGCGCTAACCTTTATAGTTTGTCACTGCTGAGTTTTAGTCCTTCCACGAACTGGTCGATTTTCGCCAACTCCTCTGGTATCTGGATGCGCTGCGGACAGTGGGGGATGCACTCGCCGCACTTCACGCAGTGACTTGCCTGGCGGAGTTTGGGCACACTACGGTCGTAGCCGATGAGGAAGGCGCGGCGGGCACGGCGATAGTCGGGGTCCTGGTCGCCTTTGTTCGGCATGTTGCCCTCCTTGATGCACTTGTTGTAGTGCGAGAAGATGGCAGGGATGTTGAGACCGTAGGGGCACGGCATGCAGTAGTTACACTCGTTACAGGGCACGGTATTCAGATTGTAGATGTCGTTGGCTATCTCCATCAGGAAGTCATCCTCCTCCTTGGTCAGCGGCTTCAGCGGACTGTAGGTGCAGAGGTTCTCCTTTAGGTTTTCCATATAGCTCATACCGCTCAGCACGCAGAGCACGTCGTCGGGAGTTCCGGCAAAGCGGAAAGCCCAGCTCGCCACACTCTTCTCCGGCTCGCGCGCCTTCATCTTGGCGATGATGGCATCGGGCACGTTGGCGAGTCGTCCGCCCAGCAGCGGCTCCATGATGACGGCAGGGATGCCGCGCTTCTTCAGCTCGCCGTAGAGGTAGACGGCATCGGTGTTGCGGGGATTGATCTCGTCGGCATAGTTCCAGTCGAGATAGTTCAGCTCTATCTGCACGAAGTCCCAGTGGTACTTTCCCTCGTCGTGCCATTTCAGGGCGAGGTCAAACACCTTGATGTCGCCGTGATAGGAAAAACCGAGGTTGCGGATGCGCCCTTTCTTCTTCTGTTCCACGAGCCAGTCGAGGATGCCGTTGTCGATGTACCTGCCATAGAAAGCCCCCATGCCGTCGTCGCCCATGCCGATGGCGTGGAGCAGGAGATAGTCCACGTAGTTGGTCTGCAGATATTTCAGCGAATTCTCGAACATCTCCTTGGATGCCTCCGCCGTCCAGGTGGCGGGGTCGAAGTTGGAGAGCTTGGTGGCGATGTAGTAGTTCTTGCGGTTGTGGCGGTGGAGGGCAGTGCCCGTGGCGGCCTCCGACCTACCCTGGCAGTAGGCTGGCGAGGTATCGAAGTAGTTGACGCCATGTTCCAGAGCATAGTCTATCTGCCGGTTGATCATCTCCTGGTCGAGTTCGGCATCGGGATTCTCGCGTCCCGTTCCGCCGCCCTTGACGGGCAGTCGCATCATGCCGTAACCGAGGATGCTCACCTTATCTTTTGTGTTGGGATTGACGCGGTAGGTCATTTTCCCTATGGGGGGATCCTGGTAGTTGCCCTTGGCGCTCAGGTCGCCGCCCTTGCCCTTGCAGGCAGAGAGGAGGGCTGAGCTTGCCACGGCTCCGGCGCCGAGGGTCTTGAGGAAGTCCCGTCTGTTGAATTCATGCTTCATAGTCGCTTATATGTTTCTCTGTTACTTCTGTCAATTAGATATATTTATGCACTTCGTGTCCCTCCACATGGATGGCACTGAACGGCTTTGCCGGACAGAGATGCTCGCAGGCTCCGCAACCGATGCATCGGCTCAGGTTGACGGCGGGGAACTTGGGCGAGTTCTCGTCTTTCGCATCCACGGGAATCATCATGATGGCACCGGCAGGACAATGGCGGGCGCAATTGCCGCACTCCACCCCGTCGGTGAAGACGATGCAGTTCTTCTTCGACCACACAGCGTGGCCTATCTGTATGCTCGACTTGTCCTCGCGCCGGATGGGCTTGATGGCGCCGGCAGGACATACGTCGCTGCAACGGTGGCACTCGGGGCGGCAGAATCCGCGCTCGTACGACATCGTGGGCTGCATCAGCGTCTTCAGACTGGTGGAGGGCCGCAACACGTCGTTAGGGCATTCCGCCACACAGAGCTGGCAGGCCGTGCAGTGCTGCGCCATATTCTGTGCCGAGAGCGATCCGGGCGGCGTAATCGGTGTGCTTCGCTTGAAAGGATCCTTCCGGGTGACGGCAGCAAGTCCACCGTCCACCTTCTTCTTCTCCTGCGCCAGGGCGGCTGTGGTGGCAGCCATCGCAGTGGCGAGCAGGAATGAGCGGCGCCCTGTGTCTGGAGTATGTGAAGCCCCTGGAGCTGCACTGCCGTTGAATTTTTCACTCTTCACTCTTCGTTCTTCACTTCCTTTCCTTCCGAAATGCAAGGCATTCTTGTGACAGTTGTCGAGGCAGTCGCCGCAGACCACGCATCGGGAATAGTCTATCCTGTGATGCTTCACGTCGATGCACGCCGCCTTGCATCCCTTGGCGCAGAGTCCGCAGCCCACGCATTTATTCTCGTCGATGCGCACCTTCATCCATGAGAAGCGGGCGAAGAAGCTCAGCACGGTGCCCACGGGGCAGATGGTGTTGCAATAGGTACGGCCGTTGCGCCACGCCAGTGCCACCAATATCATAAAGGTGGCGGCGGCGATGCAGAAGGTGGGCATACTGCGGATCCACACCTCCCTTTCGTAGAAAGTGTAACTCTCCATGTGTTCGGAGAGACAGGCCAGGGCATTGTTGCCGAGCAGGTAGACGGGTTGGAAGAGGTTCTGGGCGATGCGTCCGTAGCTGCTGTAGGGCGCCAACAGTGCTGCCACTGACCCGATGCCTGCCACGCACGCCACGACGAATACCACGAGCATCGTATACCGCAGCCATTGCCTGGCGGGGGAATAGGAGAAGCGCAGTCGCTTGCGCCGCTTGTTTCTCCTGCCGCTGACCCACGACACCACGTCCTGCATTACACCCAGCGGACAGATGACGGAGCAGTAGATGCGTCCGAGGACAAGGGTGACCACTATCCAAACGGCCACCACCACGAGGTGGAGTGCCAGCAGCGCCGGCAGAAACTGGATGGAGGCCATCCAGGAGAGCCAGCCGTGTAGCGTCCCCGTGAAGTCGAGGAAGAGCAGCGTGACGAGGCCGAAGAAGAGGATGGCCAGGGTAAGTCTGATTTTTCTAAGCATCATTTTTTAGATATTGAATAATTCCATAATGTTTGTCGTCGGTTGCAAAGTTACGATTTTTTCCCAAAATAAACCTTATACATTTTACGGAAAAATGTGGATGGAATACGGAAAAAAGCATAGAAGAATATGAAAATTCATAGGAGGGAAGAGCATTACACAAACACACCTCACACCTCACTTAGACCCCACGGGGGATGGGTGAGGTGTGTGGTCAAAAACTAAAAAGCTGAGAAGGGCTATTTGCCTGGCTTACATCCCCATCAACCACTGCAGTGCATTGATTCTCTTGATGCCATTGTAGTCGGCTGGGGGGTCTTCGTCGAGTGTAAGGATGTATTTGGGATATTGGTCGTTGATCTGTTGGAGCGAGGCCAACTCTCGTTTCAATGTGTTTTCATCCCTCACGGTAGCTGCCTGTTATGACTTTTATCAGTTTCTTATCACGAAAAGCGATAAGTTTGTTGAGATAAGTGCAGCGTTCTATTCTTTTCATTGCCTTTTCTGTTAGAGTTGTGCTGCAAAGATACGGATTTTTTAGGTATTTTCATCCTAAAACTTTCCTCATAGCAATTACTGTTTCGCCAGCTTTGCCAAAGAGCTGGATGGGTCTATTGCCCCGAACATGATATGGTTGGCTATGTCGGCAATGTATTGGTTTCTTGCCCATGCACTCTCCTTGGAGGTGCGTGGCTGATAAGACAAGGAGATGACGAGTGCTTTGCCCTCATTGGCGGCAGATTGGGTTTCATCGGGCAACCTCTTGTACATTTTCCTTGCCAGCACAATGATGACTGGCACGTGGCGTTTCAGAAGAATTTGCAGCACGTCTTTCTCCAGCTTCGTCTGGAAACCACCGATGATGCAGGAATCCTTGGATACGTTCATCGCCCAATCGAGACTCCGGAGAATATCCCGACTGGTAGTCTTGCTGGAGCAGAGAAAGGCTGTTTTCTCTCGTTTCAGTAGCTCTTCGTTTCCTATATTATCAATGATTTCTGCCATATAACTAACGATTTCTTGTTTATCTGCAAATTTACGATTATTTATCTGAAAATCAAAGAAATCTGGATACTTTTTGCAGATTTATGGGATAATATTTGGTGGTTTCATTTATTTGGAGTATTTTTGCGGAAGAATTATTTAAAAGAAAGAATCTTATGACAACATTAGCAATAGATAATCATTTGGTAAATCCACTTGATGCTTTATGGACTCTTTTTAAAAGTCAGCCAAAAGCTATTCGTAATGCTTTTACTCAACGGTTGCTTCAAGAAAATGTGGATGCTGAAACAATGCGCCAAAAGATGTTGGTAAAAGAAAGTTTGACTCAAGCTTTCAAGGAACTACGTGAGGCAGAAGAATCTGGCGTAGAACTTCCTGATGCTCGCAATTTGTTTAAGTAGTATGAAAGTTGAATTTCATTATATTCCAGAATTTGAGTGAAGAGCCAAAGCTTTAGCTAAAAAATATAAGTCTTTCTCAAAGGATTACGATGATTTCTTGGATTCGTTGGAGAAAGATCCTTATCAGGGAACATCTTTAGGAAATGGTGTCTATAAGACTAGGATGCAAATCGTTTCTAAAGGAAAAGGTAAAAGTGGAGGAGCACGTGTATTAACCCAACTTTAACACAGTATAGAGCATTTTGATTGCTAATCAGTACATTGTGC
>CAVBGK010000020.1:0-82809 GCA_963594995.1 Bacteroidaceae bacterium | reverse complement strand
TCACCGTCTCCGTACCCATCAGCAGTTGGTGGGGCGGCTCGCACGACATGAAGCGACAAAAGTTGCAAGTGGAGAACGCCGAGAACGAGAAGCGCGACAAGAGCCAGCTGCTCGTGGTGAAGATGCGCAAAGCATGGAACGACCTCAGCGATGCCTACCGCCAAGTGGCTATAGCCCAGGAGAGCATCGCACAGAGCGAGGAGAACCTGCGCCTCAACACCGACTACTACGAGGCGGGCACTGCCACCATGAGCGACCTACTCGACGCCCAGAGCCTCTACCAGCAAAGCCGCAACAAGTACGTGGAGGCCTTCACTACCTACGAGGTGAAGAAACGGGAGTACCTGCAGGCTACGGGGCGGTGAGACAATAAATTCCCCCGAAAAACCGCATTTTTTTCTTAATCATGTGCCGAAAAATGTAAGGTTTCGGCAGAATGATGTGCAAAAACGTGTAAGCAATCCTAGTGTTCTTTCCATTTTGACAAAAAATAACTCAAATGAATTTTCCCCATCTGACGGAATGTTTGTAATTTTGCAGTCGATTTAGGAGAACAACTAAAATTGATAAAGAAAATGCAGAATACAAGTAACACGAAATTGGTGGGGAAGATTTTCGCCACGGGCGTGATGTCGTTTTGCGGCGTTGTAAGCGAGACGGCGATGAACGTCACCTTCCCTACCCTGATGAATGAGTTTGGCATCGGCACCAGTACGGTGCAGTGGATTACTACGGGCTACCTGCTCGTCCTAGCGCTGGTCATCACGATGTCATCCTACCTGAAGCGCAACTGCTCGCAGCGCACACTCTTCCTCGTAGCCATCCTCAGTTTTATCCTTGCCACGCTGGCTTGCTTTGCAGCTCCCTCGTTCACCATCCTCATGATAGGGCGCATGGTGCAGGGAGTGGGAACGGGCATCGCCTTGCCGCTGATGTACAACATCATTCTGGGCGAAGCCCCCAAGGAACAGATAGGCACGTTCATGGGTGTCGGCATGCTTGTCACCGCCGTTGCCCCTGCTGTGGGTCCCGTGCTGGGCGGCTTCATCGTGGATATGTTCGGATGGCGTTACATCTTCCTCTCGCTCATGCCGTTGCTGTTGCTCTCGCTCGTCATCGGCTGCAAGCTCATCCGGCGTTCCGTTCCCACGGAGCGTTCCCGCTTCCACCTCTTCGACTACGCCCTCATCGTGGTGGGCTACACCACCTTCATCCTAGCCATGGTACAAGCTTCTTCCGCCGGATGGGTGAGTGTGACAGTCATCTCGCTGCTGGCAGTGGCGGCAGTGGCGCTTGGCTGGTTCGTGCGGCAGTCGCACCGTGAGGCACATCCGCTGCTACGTGTGGAGGTGCTGGGGCACCGCAACTATATGCTTGCCCTGACAGCCATACTCATCGTGCAGTTCGCCGTGTTGGGTCTGGGCTATGCCATCCCCAACTATTCTCAGATTACCAACCATACCGGGGCTTTCACGGCAGGCGGACTGCTCGTGCCGGGCTGTGTGGTGGGTGCCATCCTCTCGCTGCTCAGCGGCAGATTGCTCGACAAGGTGGGGGCGCGCATTCCCATCGTGGCTGGCTATGGATTCATGGTCCTCGCTACTCTGCTCTTCGCCTGGTATGGCGATGCCATGAGCACGCTGATGTTCTACGCCTTCTATGTGGTGTTCACCATCGGTCAGGGACTCGGAATGCCTACGGCGATTACCTTCGGACTCTCGCAGTTGCCCAAGGACCTCTCGGCCGACGGCAATGCCTTGGTCAACAGTTTCCAGCAGTTGGCTGGAGCGATGGGCACGGCAGTGGTTTCTACCATCGTTGCCTCGCAACAGCTCTCTACCCCAGCCTCCCGATTTGCCGAATCTACGGCAATCGGTTCGCAGCACGCCTTCATGCTGCTCGCTCTTTTGATGCTCGCAGCCTTCGTGATTTGCTGGGTGATGACAAAGAAAAAAGGATAAGAAAAGGTAGCGTTGACTTACATGAACGCATCCGCCAAAAGGCGGTTTACAACAAGGCTCGCAAGACGCGACGAAAAGTCTGTACTTGCGAGCCATTTCTATATTTTGGGAGGAACAGAACTTCTATTCCTTATTTTTTGCCACAGCTCCCGCCAACTGTTCCAATGCCTGTTTGATGATGGCACGCGGACTTGCGACATTCAGTCGCATGAAACCTTCGCCGCCGGGGCCGAACATCTCACCGTCATTCAATGCCAAATGCGCCTTGTCGATGAAGAGGTCCAAAAGCTGTCCGTGGTCAAGATGCAAGTCACGGCAATTGAGCCAAACCAAGAACGAAGCCTGCGGGCGCAGAGGACGGATTCCCGGAATATGATTACGGCAATACTCCTCCACGAACCGGATATTGTCCTCGATATAAGCCAACATCTGTCGACGGTAGTCCTCACCTTTGCGGAAAGCAGCGATTGTGGCAATCGGGGCGAAAAGCGTAGGTTCGTCAAACTCATTGGCCACCAACCACCCATAGAACTTCTTGCGTATGTCCTCATTGGGCACAATCGCACAGCTACTTACGATGCCGGCGATATTAAACGTCTTGGTGGGAGCCTGGAAAGTAATACTTATCTCACGCGCCTTGTCCGACACCGATGCAAACGGGATGTGCTTGTGCCCGAAAACCGCAAGGTCGGCATGTATCTCGTCCGAGATGACCAGGATGTGACGCTCGTAGCAGAACTCCGCCAACCGTTTCAAGGTTTCCTTGTCCCATGTGATACCACCCGGGTTGTGGGGATTGCAAAGGACGAGCACCTTGCACTTCTCGTCATACACCTTCTCCAAGTTGTCGAAGTCCATCTCGTAATAACCGTCCTTACGCATCTTCAGCGGATTAAATACCACCTCTCTCCCATTGCCTTCCGGAGTAAGACGGAAAGGATGATAGACCGGCGGCTGGATGATGACCTTCTCGTCTTCCCCGGTGAAGACATTGACTACCATGCCAATGCCCTTGACTATGCCAGGGATAAACTTAATCCATTCCCGTTTCACGTCCCACTGATGATGGTCGCGAATCCAATCGATGATGCTGGGCACAAAATCCCCAGGCTCCACAGTATAGCCAAAGAGGGAATGCTCCAAACGTGTCTTGATCGCATCGGTTATAAAGGCAGGTGTCTCAAAGTCCATGTCCGCCACCCAGAGAGGAAGCAAGTCGCCCCTACCCCATCGAGGCAGCAAAGCCTCATGCTTCAAGTCACCGCTACCCGTGCGATCGACTATCTTGTCAAAATCATATTTCATCTATCAAGCTATTGAATTCTTTATCTTTCTTCACTATTCCCTTATTCCAATGCCTGCTTGATGTCTTCAAACAGATCATCCACGTCTTCCAGGCCGACGCTCAACCGAACCGTCGTGTCCAGCACATCCATGCTTGCACGCTGGCGGTCGCTGAACCCGCCGAAGATGGTACTTGCCGGATGGATAGCCAGCGAACGGTTGTCAAAAAGATTGGTGGCGCGGTGAATCAACTTCAAGCTGTTCAAGAAATCAAAACACGCCTGCTTGTCTTCCAAGTCGATGCAAACCATCGCACCTGCCGTCTTGCCGAACTGACGCTGAGCCAACTCATGATAAGGATTACCCTCCAAACCCACATAGTTGACGCGCTTGACTTGTGGCAAGGTCTGCAACTTCTTGGCAAGTTTCAGGGCATTGGACGACTGCACCCGATAACGAGCGTCGAGGGTTTCCAGGCCGATGGTCTGCATATAGGCAACCTGTGGGGTCATGTAGGCGCCAAAATTAAACAACTGTTCCCCATATAGACGCTTGCCAAAGTCACCGTTGTATGACGTACCATAGTCGATGACCACACCGCCAAGCGAAGTTGCGCCCCCGCTCACATACTTGGAGCTGGAAACGACTTCAATATCCACACCTAAGTCCTTGGCGGAGAACTGCGTGAAAGGAATCGCCGTAGTATCTGCCACCAAAGGTACATTCTTGGCATGAGCCACCTCGGAAAGAGCCTTCAAGTCGGCCACTTCCATCTGGGGATTGGTGATAATCTCCAAGAACACACAACAAGTATCATCATCGACCACATCCTTGACTTTCTCTACGTCGGTAAGGTCGCAAAGACGAACGTTCACACCAAACCGGCGCAAGATGCCCATCAACAAAGCATACGTATTCCCAAAGAGATGCTTGGACGTTACAATGTTCTTGCCTTGGGCTGCAAGAGCCAACATGGTATTGCTGATGGCTGCCATCCCCGAGTTGAACGCCGTAGCATGGGACGCACCAGTAAGCGCTGCCACGCGACGCTCAAAATTGGTTACCGTAGGATTCTCCACACGCGAATAGTCTGGTGCCTTGATTTTATCCGTAAAAGCATCAGCCATGATCTGAGCATTGTCAAACTCGTATGCCAGCGTATTATAGACAGGCACGCTCAACGAATCATAAGCGTCACGACGCTCGTATGCCACATGAATGGCTTGGGTCTGTTTCTTCATAATTTTTAATATACTCTATTGAATTTTGGGTACAAAAGTAATAAAAATATGCGAGAAAACAGACACACCCAATGGGGATTTTATAATATTTTGAAAGTTTTCTCGTTTTTAGAGAGAACTATTGATAAGTTTTTAGAGAGAAAACAAAGCAACTCATGAAACAAAAGATCATATACATTGCCCTGCTGGCATGCCTCTTCGCCGCCCAAGCCGCGGCACAAAGCTTTACATTGCAAGGAAGGGTCACCGACTCCGACAACAACCCTGTGGAACTGGCCACGGTTTCGGTCGTCAAGCAAGGAAAGGTTGCACTTACGTCATTAAAGGGTGAGTTTAGCCTCCAACTGCAATCAGCAGATAGCGTGGTCGTTAAATTCTCCATGATCGGCTACAAGTCCAAGACACGTGTGCTCCGCCATCCCAAGGGAAAGCAGATGTTGCAGGTGGTTCTGTACAATGACGAGAATACGCTCGCCGAGGTGCAGGTGACAGGACAGAAAATACAGACAGGGCAAACCGAGGAACTGAAAGTGGAAGACACCAAGCTGGCTCCTTCGGCTGCCGGGAACGCCGTGGAAGGACTGATACAGCAACAGGCTGGCGTGAGCACGCACAACGAGTTGTCATCACAATACAATGTGCGTGGCGGCGCTTTCGACGAGAACTCCGTCTATATAAATAATGTGGAAGTTTATCGCCCACTCTTGGTTCGCAGCGGACAACAGGAGGGGCTGTCCATCATCAACCCTTATATGGTTGAAAAGATCGGGTTCTCCACAGGTGGCTACGCCGCCAAATATGGCGACAAGATGAGTTCCGCCCTAGACATCACCTACAAGAAACTGCAACCGAAGGGCGGCAAGAAAACAACCATGGAAGGCACTATGGCCGCTAGCCTCCTGGGGGCGGACGCCTATATCGGCCTTGGAACCAAGAAATTTTCCTGGCTCAACAGCGTGAGATACAAGACCAACAGCTACCTGCTGGGCAGCACGGACACGAAGGGAGAATACAACCCCAACTTCCTCGACTACCAAACCTACCTGAGTTATACGCCCAACAAGCGTTGGAGAATTGACTTCATCGGCAACATCTCCGACAACCATTACAACTTCACGCCCAAAGACCGTGAAACCACATTCGGAACCCAACAGGACGTGAAAAGCTTCAAGGTCTATTTCGATGGTCAGGAAAAAGACCGTTTCCTCACCTATTTCGGCACATTCGGCATCACGCGCAACATCACAGACAAAACCAGCCTCTCCCTTCTTGGGAGTGCATTCTACAGCAAGGAGCAGGAGAAGTACGACATACAAGGACAATACTGGTTGGACCAAACCGACACTTCCGAGAACCTGGGCGTGGGCACCTATTTCGAGCACACACGCAATTATCTGAGCGCAAAGGTGCTGAGCGGAAAAGTCATCTTGAAGCACAAGTCCCAAAAGCACGAAATGGAGGTAGCCTTTACGTACAAGAAAGAGCACATTGCGGAAAACTCCGTGGAATACGAGATGCGTGACAGCGCCGGTTACAGTATGCCACACACTGGCAAAGACCTGTACATGATTTATTCCATGAAGGCCAAGAACACCCTCGACGCCAACCGGACGGAGACCTATCTCCAGGACACATACCGATTCACCAGCAAGGGCGGGCACACCCATTTTACACTCAACTACGGCGTGCGCATGAGCCATTGGAGCTTCAACAAGGAAACCTTGCTGAGCCCACGCATCTCCCTGGGCATCATCCCTGCATACAGCGACAACACGACACTCCGCCTGGCAGCAGGCCTCTATTACCAGGCTCCGTTCTTCAAGGAACTGAGAGACACGACCACATCCAACGGCATCACCTACGCCACTCTCAACGAGAAGATCAAGAGCCCTCGCAGCATCCATGTCATCGCCGGCTACGACTACCGCTTCAACATCAACAACCAACGGTACCGTTTTACGGCAGAGGCATACTACAAGGCCCTGGGCAACCTGATACCTTATTCCGTGAACAATGTGAAGGTAGTGTACTACGGAGAAAACAGAGCCAGCGGCCATGCGGCGGGCATCGACCTCAAGCTCTACGGCGAATTCGTCCCGGGGGCAGACTCCTGGGTGAGTTTCTCACTGATGAACACCCAAATGAACCTCAATGGAAAAGGAATACCACTGCCCACCGACCAACGCTATGCGGTCAACTTGTTCTTCACCGACTACTTCCCCGGAACAGAGAAATGGAGAATGACCCTGAAACTAGCACTGGCAGACGGTCTGCCCTTCTCCACCCCACACCGAGAGCTGGAGACCAACACCTTCCGTGCGCCAGCCTACAGGCGAGCCGACATCGGAATGAGCTACCGCCTGCTGGACAACAGCAAAGGAACCAAGAAGACTACCTTCAAGAACATCTGGCTGGGAGTGGACTGCCTCAACCTCTTCGGCATCGACAACGTGAACAGTTACTATTGGGTGACAGACGTCACAAACCAACAGTATGCCGTCCCCAATTACCTGACAGGTAGGCAAATCAACGGCAGAATCCTCATCGAATTCTAGGACAACAAAGAAAGGCTGTGAGACAAGAAAGGGAATCTCATTACCCAAAACAGATGATTTTACACTTTATTCGTAATATTTAACCGCAGATACTTCCCCATCTGCGTTTTTTTTCGTATCTTTGCGCACGAATTGCGCATTTGCCCCTAAAGGAGTTATGCCATTCGGAAACAGGAAAAGAAAGAAACAATACATAATCATAAGTTATGAGCAAACAAGTAGAAAAGATTAAGGAGCTTATCGCAAAGCGCGAACAGGCTCGTCTTGGCGGTGGCGAGAAAGCCATCGAGAAGCAGCATGCACGTGGCAAATACACTGCTCGTGAGCGTATCGAAATGTTGGTTGACGCTGGCAGCTTTGAAGAATACGACATGTTCAAGTTGCACCGTTGCACAAACTTTGGCATGGAGAAAAAGCAATACCTCGGCGATGGCGTTGTGGCCGGTAGCGCTACCATTGCAGGCCGCCTGGTTTACGTATATGCACAGGATTTCACCGTCAACGGCGGTTCGCTCTCTGAGACAATGGCACAGAAGATTTGCAAGGTGATGGACATGGCTATGACCATGGGCGCACCTGTCATCTGCATGAACGACTCGGGTGGTGCCCGCATCCAGGAGGGTATCTGCGCCCTCGCTGGCTACGGCGAGATTTTCGAGCGCAACATCCTTGCCTCGGGTGTCATCCCACAGATTTCCGCCATCATGGGTCCCTGCGCCGGCGGTGCTGTATATTCGCCAGCCCTGACCGACTTCATCATCATGAAGGAGCAGACTTCCTATATGTTCTTGACGGGTCCCAAGGTCGTAAAGACCGTTACGGGCGAGGACATCGATGCAGAGCACCTCGGCGGTGCGTCCGTTCATGCGACGAAGAGTGGCGTCACCCATTTTGCTGCCAAGACCGAAGAAGAGGCCATCGAGATGATTAAGTCTCTCCTCTCCTACATCCCTAGCAACAACACAGAGGAGGCACCTCGCGTAGAGTGCAACGACCCTATCGACCGCATGGAGGACTCTCTGAACGAGATTATCCCCGAGGATCCCAACCAGGCTTACGATATGTACAAGGTGATTGGTGCCGTGACCGACAACGGCGAGTTCTTCGAGGTACAGCCTAAGTTCGCCAAGAACATTATCACAGGTTTCGCTCGTTTCAACGGCCAGAGCGTAGGTATCGTCGCCAACCAACCTTCAGCATACGCTGGTGTGCTCGATGTAAACGCCAGCCGCAAGGCAGCTCGCTTCGTACGTTTCTGCGACGCCTTCAACATCCCTATCGTCTCCCTCGTGGACGTTCCGGGATTCTTGCCAGGCACAGGCCAGGAGTACAACGCTGTCATCCAGCACGGTGCACAGTTGCTCTACGCTTACGGCGAGGCTACCGTGCCAAAGATTACCATCACCTTGCGCAAGAGCTATGGTGGCAGCCACATCGTGATGGGCTGCAAGCAGCTCCGCGCCGACCTCAACTTCGCTTGGCCATCTTCTGAGATTGCCGTCATGGGAGCCAGCGGTGCCGTCGCCATCCTCTGTGGCAAGGAAGCCAAGACCAAGAAGGATGCTGGCGAGGATGTGAAGGCGTTCTTAGCTGAGAAGGAAGAGGAATACACCGAGAAGTTCGCCAACCCATACCAGGCAGCCCAGTACGGCTACATCGATGATGTCATCGAGCCACGCAACACCCGCTTCCGCATCTGCCGCGGTTTGGCCCAGCTCGCCACCAAGCGTCAGAGCCTGCCTGCCAAGAAGCACGGTTGCATGCCGATGTAATTTTCAATTAAGATTTTATAATTAATAATTTATAATTGGAGATTCATCGAATGGATAAGAATATTTATGCTGCCATTGCCATGGCACTCTATGAGTACCAGGGCAATAACGTACACGACAAGGAGCCTGGCATCATCACGATCAAGCCACGTCAGACGATGTGGAACGCCAAGTTCTTGAGTTTAACAGCTAAACCATAATAAGGAAGGAAATGAAAGAATTTAAATATACTATCGACGGAAAAGAATACAAGGTTCAGATTGAGGGTGTTGAGGGAAACATCGCAAGTGTGAACGTGAATGGCGAGGCTTACAAGGTGGAGATTGAACAAGAGGCTGAGCCCGAGAAGAAGAAGGTTGTTTTGGGTCAGCCCGCCGCTTCCGACGACGCAGAGGCAACTCCCGCCACCAACGTCAATGCCGCCAATGCCGTGAAGGCTCCTCTCCCAGGCACCATCACCAGCATTGAGGTGACAGTAGGTCAGGAAGTGAAGGCCGGTGACACCGTGGTTGTTCTTGAGGCCATGAAGATGCAGAACAACATCGAGGCTGAGAAGGACGGCAAGGTTACCGCCATCTGCGTGAAGCCTGGACAGGCAGTCCTCGAGGAGGATGCCCTCATCGTCATCGAGTAACCCCCCTTTACACAAACGTAGATCTTATCTCAATCGGATAGGAGGCAAATGCCAGTTACAAAAGGTATTTGCCTCCTATTTTCATTTGATGCCCCTTTATTTTCCCCCACAAAAAACCATTTTACTACTAAAAAGAAACTTTTCCGACATTTTTCTTGGCAGTTTGATAGAAAAATATTACTTTTGCGACCAAGTTTTGCTTCAGCCCCGGTCGTTTCGGGGGAGGCATTGCATTACCAAACAATAAAAGAATAATGAAAGTATTAAAATTCGGCGGAACATCTGTTGGTTCCGTAAAAAGCATCCTCAGCTTAAAACGTATCGTAGAAAACGAGGCCAAGAAGCAGAGTGTAGTGGTTGTCGTGAGCGCGCTTGGCGGTATCACCGACAAACTCTTGCAAACCTCCCAGCTTGCCCTCAAGGGCGATGAGCAATGGAGAGTCGAATTCGACGCCATGGTAGATCGCCACCACAAGATGATAGACACCATCATCACCGACACCTCGGACAGAGAGAACCTTTTCAAATCGGTCGATGCCCTCTTCGATCAGTTGAAGAGCATCTACTTCGGTGTGTATCTCATCCACGACTTAAGCGAGAAGACACAGGATGCCATCGTGAGCTATGGAGAGAGGCTCAGCTCGAAGATTGTAGCCACGCTGATTCGTGGTGCCAAGTGGTTTGACTCCCGTAACTTCATCAAGACGGAGCGACTGCACGGCAAGGGCAAGCACACCCTCGACAGCGAGCTGACCAACAAGCTGGTGAAGGAAGCCTTCGCCGACCTGCCCCGCATCTCCCTCGTACCAGGTTTTATCAGTCGCGACAAGAACACCGAGCGTACCACCAACCTCGGACGTGGCGGCAGCGACTATACGGCTGCCATCATCGCCGCCGCACTCGACGCAGAAGTGCTGGAAATCTGGACCGACGTGGACGGTTTTATGACAGCCGACCCACGTGTCATCAAATCAGCCTATACCATCAACGAACTGAGTTACATCGAGGCGATGGAGCTTTGCAACTTTGGCGCAAAGGTCATCTACCCCCCTACCATCTACCCAGTTTGCATCAAGAATATTCCTATCAAGGTGAAGAACACCTTCAACCCGGAAGCCCCGGGCACCATCATCAAGAACAAAATCGACGGCGACTCCAAGCCCATCAAGGGAATCTCCTCCATCAACGGCACAGCGCTCATCACGGTGACGGGCCTTTCGATGGTCGGTGTCATCGGTGTCAACCGCCGTATCTTCACTGCCCTCGCCAACGAAGGCATCTCCGTGTTCATGGTTTCCCAGGCTTCTTCCGAGAACTCCACCTCCATCGGTGTTCGTGAGCAAGATACCGAAGAGGCGGTACGTGTGTTGAACGAAGAGTTCAAGAACGAGATAACCGATGGTGCGATGTTCCCGATGCACGCCGAGACCGGTCTTGCCACCATCGCCATCGTGGGAGAGAACATGAAGCACGCCGCCGGTATCGCCGGAAAACTTTTCGGAACACTTGGCCGAAGCGGCATCTCGGTCATCGCCTGTGCACAGGGTGCCTCCGAGACCAACATCTCCTTCGTCGTCAAGAGCGACTACCTGAGGAAGTCACTCAACGTATTGCACGACAGTTTCTTCCTCTCCGAATACAAGGTCCTCAACCTCTTCATCTGCGGCGTGGGCACCGTGGGCGGAAAGCTCATCGAGCAGATCAAGAACCAGGCTGAGGAACTGAAGGAGCGCAACAAGCTCAAGCTCAATGTCGTGGGCATCGCCTCCTCACACAACGCCATCTTCGACCGCGACGGTATCGACCTGGACAACTACCGCGAACAACTGAAAGCGTCGGAGACCAGCACCAACGAGAGCCTGAAGGAGAAGATACTCAGCATGAACATCTTCAACAGCGTGTTTGTGGATTGCACCGCCAGCAAGGAAGTGGCAAGCCTCTACCAAAGTCTCCTGGAGCACAACATCAGCATCATTGCCGCCAACAAGATTGCGGCCTCCAGCGAATACGAGGACTATGAACGACTGAAGAAGACAGCCATCCAGCGCGGTGTCGTGTTCCGTTTCGAGACCAACGTAGGAGCGGGTCTTCCTATCATCGGAACCATCAATGACCTACGTAACTCCGGCGACAAGATTCTCAAGATAGAGGCTGTGCTCTCCGGCACCCTCAACTTCATCTTCAACGCCATCTCGGGCGTAGTACCATTCTCCGAAACCGTCCGTCTCGCCAAGGAGAAAGGTTACAGCGAGCCAGACCCACGCATCGACCTCAGTGGAATGGACGTGGTTCGCAAGCTCGTCATCCTCTCCCGTGAGGCCGGCTACCGTGTGGAACAGGCTGACGTAGAGAAAAACCTCTTCGTGCCCGATGAGTTCTTCAAGGGCAGCATCGAGGATTTCTGGAAACGTCTCCCCGAGCTGGACGCAGACTTCGAGGCAAAGCGCAAGACCCTCGACATCGAGCACAAGCGATGGCGCTTCGTCGCCAAGCTGGAAGATGGCAAGACCAGCGTCGGCTTGCAGGCAGTAGGTCCGGAGCATCCTTTCTACAACCTGGAAGGCAGCAACAACATCGTATTGCTCACCACCGAGCGTTACAAGGAATATCCGATGATGATCCAAGGATATGGTGCAGGAGCCAGTGTAACGGCGGCAGGTGTGTTTGCCAACATCATGAGTATCGCAAACATTTAATGATTATGAAGCATATTATCATCCTTGGCGACGGCATGGCCGACCACCCCGTGGAGAGACTGGGCGGAAAGACCTTGCTGCAATACGCCAACAAACCATATATGGACATGCTTGCCAAGAAAGGCAAGACGGGACGGCTGGTGACCGTACCCGATGGATTCCACCCAGGCTCTGAGGTTGCCAACAGCTCCATCATGGGCTACGACCAGAACGAGGTATATGAAGGCCGCGGTCCTCTGGAGGCTGCGAGCATCGGCTACGAGCTAAAACCTACCGACCTCGCCCTGCGCTGCAACATCATCAACGTGCAGGACGGCCGAATCATCACACACAATGGAGGCAACCTGGAGACAGAGGACGCCGATGTGCTCATCAAATACCTCAACGATACGCTGGGCAAGAAATACCCTGACGTGGAGTTTGTGACAGGCATCCAGTACCGCCACCTTTTGGTCGTACACCATGGCAACAAGCACGTTGACTGCGCTCCTCCCCACGACCATCCCAACGAGGAATGGAAACCCCTGCTGGTCAAGCCCATCTACACAGGAACGGTGGAAGAAGGACACATGGCCCCCAAGGACACCGCCGACCTGCTGAACCAGTTGATACTGGAGAGCCAAGAGCTGTTGGAAAACCATCCGTTCAATGTGGCCCGCAAGGAGCGAGGCGAACGTATGGCCAACTTGATCTGGCCTTGGGGAGGCGGTTACCGCCCCCACATGCTCACCCTTTCCCAAATGTACCCCCAGATCAAGCGCGGCTCCGTGATCTCAGCCGTCGATTTGATTCGTGGCATCGGGCACTACGCCGGACTTCGCAACATCATCGTGGAGGGAGCGACCGGACTTGCCAACACCAATTACGAGGGCAAGGCACAAGCAGCCATCAATGCGCTGAAAGAAGGCGATGACTTCGTATATGTGCATGTCGAGGCCAGCGACGAGGCCGGACATGACGGCGACCTGGAATTGAAAATCAAGACGATAGAGAATCTCGACCAACGTCTGATCAAGCCCATCTACGACGAAGTCTCCAAATGGGACGAGCCAGTCTGCATCGCAGTACTCCCCGACCACCCTACCCCCGTGGAGATTCGCACCCACGTGAAAGAGCCTGTGCCATTCCTCATCCAGTCCCCTGGCATCGAGCCAGACGGCGTGGAGAAGTACGACGAGGTAAGCTGCGTAAGCGGTGGCTACGGTCTCCTACAGCTGCAAGACTTCATGAACACGTTTATGAATGTTCAACTTTAAACTTAGAAAAAATGAAATACTATTCAACAAATAAGAAAGCCCCCTTCGCCGACCTTCACAAGGCGGTAGTCAAGGGATTGGCAGAAGACCGCGGTCTCTACATGCCGGAAATCATCAAGAAGTTGCCACAGGACTTCTTCGACAACATCGAGAAACTCTCTTTCCAGGAGATAGCCTACAAGGTGGCAGACGCCTTCTTCGGCGAGGATGTCGATGCAGACTCATTGAAGAAGATCGTCTATGACACTTTGGCCTTCGACTGTCCTGTGGTCGAGGTAGAGCCAGGCATCTACTCGCTTGAGCTGTTCCATGGTCCTACCCTCGCCTTCAAGGATGTGGGTGCCCGTTTCATGGCTCGTCTCTTACAGTACTTCGTGCGCCAGGAAGGCAAGGAGGAGGTCAACGTGCTTGTAGCGACCTCAGGCGACACTGGGTCAGCCGTGGCCAACGGATTCCTCGGAGTAGATGGCATCCATGTGTATGTACTCTACCCCAAAGGCAAGGTAAGCAAGATACAGGAGAGCCAGTTCACCACACTCGGACAGAACATCACAGCCCTGGAGGTAGATGGTGTGTTCGACGACTGCCAGGCATTGGTGAAGTCAGCGTTCATGGACGAGGAACTGAACAAGCACATGAAGCTCACCTCTGCCAACTCCATCAACGTGGCCCGTTTCTTGCCACAGGCTTTCTACTATTTCAACGCTTACGCACGAATGAAGGAGAAGGGCTTGGCAGACAAGTTGGTCATCTGCGTGCCAAGCGGCAACTTCGGCAACATCACCGCCGGACTGTTCGGCCACGAGATGGGCTTGCCTATCCACCGCTTCATTGCAGCCAACAATGCCAACGACATCTTCTACAACTATCTCCAGACGGGCGAGTACAACCCACAGCCCAGCAAGGCGACCATCGCCAATGCCATGGATGTGGGCGACCCATCCAACTTCGCCCGCATCTACGACCTCTACAAGGGAGACCACAAGGCCATAACCGCCTACATCAGTGGTGCGACCTACAAGGATGACCAGATATCCGACACCATGAAGCAATGCTACAACGACACCAAGTATGTGCTTGACCCTCATGGAGCTTGCGGCTACCGTGCACTGAAAGAGCAGTTGAAGCCAGGCGAGGTTGGCGTATTCCTGGAGACCGCCCACCCAGCCAAGTTCAAGGATAAAGTGGATAGCATCCTCGGTGCCGACATCGAGATACCGGCACGCCTCGCCGAGTTCATGAAGGGCAAGAAACAGAGCGTCGAAATGACCAAGGACTTCGCCGCCTTCAAGAACTTCCTGATGAGCGAGTAAGATTCAGAATCAGCACACAAAAACACATAAGATGAAAAAAATACTCTTGGGCATCGCCCTCTTATCCAGTACCTTTCAGGCAGCCAACGCACAGTGCTGCAAGAAAGGTACTTGCCGTTCCAAGGGATACTACACCCAGTACTACGGCAACCAACCCGAGTTGATCAAGGAAGCCCAGACATGGGCGAAAAGCGGAGCATGGCGCAATGGCTTCGACAAGGCCAAGCCACACCCCAGCGTCAACCTGGTCGACTTCTACCTGCAATACCAAAAGAACCCAGAGCAATGGAAGGCTCTCTTCGACTACCTTGCCAAGACAGACCTGCTGAGCATACCGAAAGGCCAGCACAAGATACCAGGCAGCTCGCTGACCGTGAGCGTAGAGGACAGTGAGAACGAGCCGCTTGAGAAGAGAGGCAGCGAGAGCCACAACCACCATATCGACTTCCAGTACGTAGTGAAGGGCGTGGAGCGTTTCGGCATCATCGACCATTACACCAGCACCCCCAACTGCAAGTACCGCCCTGACGTAATCCACTACGACTACGACAAGAGCCGCACACGGTTCTACGACAGCACACCGGGAGAATTTTTCATCTTCTTCCCGAGAGACTGGCACATCGCCAAGGTGGCCACCGACGATGCCGTCCAAAGCATACGCGTGATTGTCATCAAGGTGGACTTTGCAGAATAAAGGCGGACTTTGCAAACTCCACGTTGCAGATTGGCAAACAATAACACAAAAAATTTATAAATGACACCGAATAATTTGGCGGTATCAAATATTATTGCTATTTTTGCCTACGGTTTCAGCAGGACAATCATAATGAGCAGAGGCAAGCTCTCCTAAAGCCCATCCCATGCAAATTTGTGCAGTATCCTTGCCCAGAAGAAAACAAGTAACAACAACTAAAATAAAATTTAGGTAAAATGAAAATTGAAGATTTTAACTTTGCCGGTCACAAGGCAATCGTACGCGTTGATTTCAACGTGCCATTGGATGAGAATGGTAATGTAACAGACGACACTCGTATCCGTGGTGCCCTCCCTACTTTGAAGAAGGTGCTCGCTGACGGTGGTGCTCTTATCATGATGAGCCATATGGGCAAGCCAAAGGGCAAGGTTAAGGCAGAGCTTTCTCTTTCCCAGATTGTGAAGAACGTTTCTGAGGCTCTCGGCGTAGAGGTGAAGTTCGCCAAGGACTGCGGCAACGCTGACGCAGAGGCTGCAGCCTTGAAGGGTGGCGAGGCTCTCTTGCTTGAGAACCTCCGTTTCTATCCCGAGGAGGAAGGCAAGCCTGTTGGCGTAGAGAAGGGTACCCCCGAGTTCGATGCTGCCAAGGCCGAGATGAAGGAACGCCAGAAGAAGTTCGCTGCCAAGTTGGCTTCTTACGCTGATGTATATGTGATGGACGCATTCGGTACAGCTCACCGCAAGCATGCTTCTACCGCCGTCATCGCCGACAGCTTCGACAAGGACCACAAGATGCTTGGTTTCTTGATGGAGAAGGAGGTTAAGGCTGTGGATGCAGTCCTCGGCAACATTAAGCGTCCTTTCACTGCCATCATGGGCGGTTCCAAGGTATCCACCAAGATTGGCATCATCGAGAACTTGCTGACTAAGGTTGACAACCTGATTCTCTGTGGTGGTATGACCTATACATTCGCCAAGGCACAGGGCGGCAAGATTGGTATGTCCATCTGCGAGGATGACAAGCTCGACGTGGCTCTCGATGTCATCAAAAAGGCCAAGGAGAACAACGTAAACCTCGTACTCGGCACGGACTCCATCTGTGGCGACGACTTCAAGAACGACTGCAACACACAGGTTTGCCCATCCAACGACATTCCTGAGGGTTGGGAAGGCATGGACGCAGGTCCTGAGACACGCAAGCTTTTCGCCGATGCCATCAAGGGTGCCAAGACCATCCTGTGGAACGGTCCTGCCGGTGTATTCGAGTTCGACAACTTCGCCGGTGGCTCCAAGGCTATCGCCGAGGCCATCGCCGAGGCAACCAAGGAAGGTGCGTTCTCTCTCATCGGTGGTGGCGACTCTGTAGCTTGCATCAACAAGTTCGGTTTGGCCGACCAGGTTTCTTACATCTCTACTGGTGGTGGTGCTCTTCTTGAGGCTATCGAGGGCAAGGTATTGCCAGGTGTAGCAGCTATCGAGAAATAATCTTGGAAATACTTCTATAGTTCGAGGGAAATATCCCCGCGGACTTTGAGATATAAATAAAGTTCGGGGGCATCCTCTTTTGTGGTGCCTCCGATTTTTCGATTAATAGCTATACCTTAAAATTCTACAACTAAACAAAATACAATGGATTGGATAATTAATCTTTTCACCAATACGGAATCCGTGGCACACATCGCCCTGCTCTATGCGATTGTGATTGCCGTGGGCGTATATTTGGGTAAAATCAAAATCGGCGGCATCTCACTGGGCGTAACCTTCGTCCTCTTCGCCGGCATTCTCGCCGGGCATGTGGGTTTCACCGCCCCCAAGGAAATTCTGACCTTCGTGCAAGACTTCGGTTTGATTCTGTTTGTCTTCATGATTGGTCTCCAGGTAGGTCCAGGCTTTTTCGAGAGCTTCAAGAAAGGCGGTGTCACGCTCAACTTGCTCTCCACCGCAGCCATCTTCCTCAACGTCTGCGTGATGTTCGCCTGCTACTACATCTTCTTCGACACAAGCAATCCCAACAACCTCCCCATGATGGTAGGTACACTCTATGGTGCCGTGACCAACACTCCGGGCCTTGGTGCAGCCAACGAGGCTTTGCTCAGCGTTTTCCCGAACGGTGCACCCAGCATTGCCAACGGTTATGCTTGCGCCTACCCTCTCGGTGTGGTGGGCATCATCGGCGCCACCATCCTCATCAAGTACATCTGCAAGGTGAACACTGCCGAGGAAGAAGAGCAACTGACCATGGAAGATGCAGCCAACCCCCATGCCAAGGCACACAACATGCACTTGCGCGTGGAGAACGCCTACATCGCCGGACGCACCCTGCGTGAGGTGTCCGAGTTCCTGAACCGTGACATCGTTTGCTCCCGACTGCTCCACAAGGGCGAGGTAAGCATCCCCAACAGCAAGACCACCTTCGAGGTGGGCGACGAACTGCTCGTGGTTTGCGCCGAGGCCGATGCCGAGGCCATCAAGGCGTTCATCGGTCCCGAGATCGAGGCAGAATGGAACCGCGCCAACGACGAGAAGGCAGAGCACTTCGTTTCTCGCCGCATCATCGTGACCCGTCCTGAGATGAACGGCAAGACCTTGGGAAAGATGCACTTCTCTAGCGTATATGGTGTCAACGTGACCCGCATCTCCCGCCAGGGCATGGACATATTCGCCGGTCGCAACCACCACTTCCACGTGGGTGATAGAATCCTGGTAGTCGGTCCAGAGGAAAACGTAAACCGTGTCGCAGAGATGATGGGTAACTCCGTGAAGCGTCTGGACGCACCTAACATCGCCACCATCTTTATCGGCATCATGGTAGGTATCATCTTCGGCAGCCTTCCTTTCGCCGTGCCAGGCATGCCTGTGCCTTTAAAGCTCGGTATCGCAGGCGGACCGCTGATCATCGCCATCTTGATAGGCCGTTTTGGCTATCACTTCAAACTGGTCACCTACACGACGACATCGGCCAACATGATGCTGCGAGAGATAGGACTGGTACTCTTCCTGGCGAGCGTTGGCATCAAGGCCGGAGCAGGGTTCTGGGAAACCGTGGCGCAAGGTGACGGCATCAAGTACGTATATACTGGTTTCCTGATTACCATCATACCTATTCTCATTATAGGCACCATCGCCCGCTTGAAGTTCAAGTTCAATTACTTCACCATCATGGGTATGATTGCCGGTACTTACACCGATCCTCCCGCATTGGCTTACGCCAACGCGTCTTGTACGAAGGAGGCGCCTGCCGTAGGTTACTCCACCGTATATCCGTTGAGTATGTTCCTCAGAATCTTCTCGGCACAAATCGTAGTGCTGTTCTTCTGCGGAGGATGATTTCAAGCTAGTGGCTTGTAAAGTTTTAAACTTGGACATGATTGTCAGCGCGGGCTACCGGGAGCACTCCTGCCAAGGTGTGCAATCCCGCCCTTTCAATCTATTATTTTTAGCCAAATAATATTTCAAAAGTATAAAAATGTTGCACAAAGGAGAAAAAACGTGCAGCATTTTTATTGCGTTTCCAGTTTTTATTCGTACCTTTGGGGCAACCTAATTCAAAAAACGACCCTTTAACGTTAGTTGCGTATGAAGAAACTGGGAATTATACTAAGCATGTTTGTCGCTGCCGCCTTGCCCATTTGGTCGCAAGGGGCGAAAAGCATCCGGATAACGGAAGTGATGACAAACAACCACGCCAGCATCGTGGACGAATACGGTGCGCACAAATCATGGGTGGAACTCTCCAACACCTCGTTTACAACCTACAACATCCGGGGAATGTTCCTGACAACCGACCGCCGTGTGCTCGACAAGAAATTGTCGCCCGAGGAACGGCGCAAGCTGATGTGCCCCCTGCCCAACAACGAGCCAAGAACCTCCCTGGGCGGCAAGAAGAGCATCGTCATCTTCGACCGATACTACTGGTTGGACAGCGACACATACTGCAACGACTGCCCTAAGGATTTGGACTTCGTACGAATTCTGGCAAAAGGCACAGGTCCATTCCAACTTCAGCTCAGCCTGTATCCTTCACGGAAGACAGCCGCTCACTATCATCAGAAAAACAACTGGATAGCCCTGTACGACGGCAATGCCGTTGACTTGATAGACTCCATCAGCATCCCTTGGCTGCAAAAAGACCAGTCTTACGCCCTGGGACAAGACTTCAAGACATGGAGCATCTGCAATCTTGAGGCGACCACCCCCAGCTACCTCCCGCAAGCCACGGGCCTGAGCAAGTCCCAGATGCTGAAGAAGACCGACCCCTACGGCATCGGCATCTCCATCCTCTCCATGGGCATCGTGTTCTCATGCCTCGCCCTTCTCTTTGTCTTCTTCTGGGCTTTCGGCGCATACATGAAGCACAAGCAACGCTTGGCCAAGGCCACCGAGAAACACGCCACCTTATTATATAAGACTGGCAAGAAGACCATTGAGGTGACTTCCGAGATCAGCCACAAGACCAACGTGATGCTCAAGGACGGCCTCTCCACCAAGGGCATCGACAAGGAAATCTACATGGCAGTCATCTCGCTCGCCCTACAGGAATACCTGGAGGATGTACACGACATCGAGCCAGGCATCATCACCATCAAGCCCAAGCAGACAAGATGGAACAACCCTTCATTCAACAATCACATTTAAAAGCATAAAACCATGGCAAAATATCAATACACAGTAAAAGGCATCGACTACGAAGTTGAAATCCAAGACATAGAAGGCAACATCGCCAACGTGACCGTAAACGGCATCCCATTCGAGGTGGAGATGAAACAACCCGTGAAGGCAGGCAAGCAGAAAGTGAAGTTAGGCGAAGGACAAAAAGTGAAGGGTGAAGAGACCAACAATTCCTCCAACCCAGGGCAAGCCCCCGCAAGCAGAGAGCAAGCAGCCCCGGCAACAGGCGGCAAGCCCGTCCTCGCCCCACTCCCCGGCACCATCAACGAGATCAAGGTAAAGGTAGGCGACAAGGTGGGCGCAGGAGACACCGTCATCGTACTCGAAGCCATGAAGATGCAGAACAACATCGAGGCAGAGACTGCCGGCACCATCGCCAGCATCAACGTGAACAAGGGAGATGCCGTGATGGAAGGTGACACGCTGGTGACGATAGCCTAACCAATCCGACATTCAACACACAACATTCAACATTACCATTATGGACTTTATCATACAAAACTTCCAGGAGTTCCTGACCTATACGGGCTTTGCCAACGCCACGGCAGGAAACCTCATCATGATACTGGTGGGAGCCTTCTTCATCTGGCTCGCCATCAAGAAAGACTTCGAGCCCCTGCTCCTCGTTCCCATCGGCCTGGGCATCATACTGGGCAACATCCCGTTCCGCACCGACGCCGGACTGGAGATCGGCCTATACGAGGACAACTCCGTACTCAACATCTTCTACCAGGGAGTGAAGCAAGGATGGTATCCCCCACTCGTATTCCTGGGCATCGGGGCGATGACCGACTTCTCGGCGTTGATATCCAACCCGAAGCTGATACTCATCGGGGCCGCCGCACAATTCGGCATCTTCGGCGCCTACATGATCGCCCTGGCACTCGGATTCGAGCCTAACCAGGCAGCCGGCATCGCCATCATCGGCGGAGCAGACGGGCCCACCGCCATATTCCTCTCCAGCAAGCTGAGTCCGAACCTCATGGGAGCCATCGCCGTCTGCGCATACTCCTACATGGCACTGGTGCCCGTAATCCAGCCACCGCTGATGCGCCTCCTCACCACCAAGAAAGAACGTGTCATCAAGATGAAGCCAGCCCGACAGGTTTCACAGACAGAGAAGATACTCTTCCCCATCATCGGCCTGCTGCTTACCACCTTCATCGTGCCAAGCGGCCTGCCACTGCTCGGAATGCTCTTCTTCGGAAACCTTCTGAAGGAAAGCGGCAAGACCACCCGACTCGCCAAGACCGCCGGAAGCAGTCTCAACGACATCGTGGTGATGCTGCTCGGCCTGACCGTAGGTTGCTCCACCCAGGCATCCGAGTTCTTGACGCTCAACACCATCAAGATCTTCGCCCTTGGAGCACTTGCCTTCATCATCGCATCCGCCAGTGGCATCCTCTTCGTGAAGTTGATGAACCTCTTCCTGCCCAAGGGCAAGAAACTCAATCCACTGATCGGCAACGCCGGAGTGAGCGCCGTGCCTATGAGCGCACGCATCTCCAACAACCTCGGCCTGGAGTACGACCGTCACAACTTCCTCCTCATGCACGCCATGGGACCGAACGTGGCAGGCGTGATTGGGTCGGCAGTGGCAGCAGGAGCCTTGCTGGGATTCCTCAACTAAGACCGCTTGAGGACATACATAAAAATCCCCCGTCCGTTATCACACAGATAACGGACGGGGGATTTTTTACTTGGCCACATGAATATCCTCACACCCAGGCTAACCTTGCCCACCTTCCGACTGAACCGTCAAACGGCCCGTGAAAGAGACCGTCACCTTCACCTGGTAGCTCAGGTAACTGTCAGGCATGGCAAGAATCGCCAAGTAATGGATGCCGCCCTTGTCGATGCCATCATAGACGATATCGCTCAAGACAGCCTGTTCCAGGAAAGAAGCGGGGACTTTCTTCTCAAAATCTTTCTTGCGGAAATCACGCGAGAAAACCTTGGCTGCCCCATGGAACACATTCAGGTTGACAATATTGTCGTAATAGACATTGTCCACCTGCACCCCATCATCATTGAGCGAGCTTTTCAACACCTTGTAAGAGGTAGGGTTCACCTGCACATAAAGGTGGTACTTGTCACCGTCCAAGCCGACAATCGTGTCACGCTTGATCAAGGTCCTCTGGTTCAACGCCACAGGCTGCTTGGATTGGAAAGACTCCAGGTAAGACTTGTCGGAAGTCTTGACCAACTTGACAACATCACCACTTTGGCTCTTGAACTCAAAAAGATGATCCGCCTGCTTGACGATGGGATACCTCACCTCCCTCGCGCCCTTCATGACCAGCGTATCAGAACAAATGTAGAAATAGACCGGCTGAATCGTCGAGTCAGGATAGAAAATGGTGTCGCCCTTCACACGAAAAGCCACATCCTCGTCATCCTCGTTCAGCCAAATGCCTTGCAACAGCTCCTTCGCATGCGCGTCCTCGGGAGGAATCCGCACATCGTTCGCTTTCTTTCCGCACCCCTCCAGAAAAGCCAGTCCACACAACAGAACCACCATCAATGCAAGCCTATCTCCCAAGAAAAACAGGCATTGAACATTTATCTTTTTGCGTTTCATTATGTTACACATTAGTTTATTTTGGGCAAAGATAATATAAAAAATCGTAACTGCAAAACATTTTCAACTATTTATCATTTGAGGTATTTTTTTTATCAAAATAATTGGTCATTTCTTTTTTTTTCACTACCTTTGCACTCGTGAATGAACTAGAAAGACATATAGAGATCCTACTTCTGAGCAACGACTGCGTGATAGTCCCGGATTTCGGGGGCTTCATGGCTCACCACGTAGATGCGCACTATGATGGCAGAGACAACATGTTTTTGCCACCACTGAGAACCGTAGGCTTCAACCCTCAGTTGAAGATGAACGACTCCCTATTGGCGCAATCCTACGTGGAAGCATACGACATCAGCTACCCAGAAGCCATCGACCGCCTCGCCAATGAGGTGGCCGAGATACGCCAGTGCCTCGAGAACGAAGGCAAGTACGAACTGAACAACATTGGAACAATATATTTCAACGAGAACGGCAGCTACTCTTTCGAGCCTTGCGAGGCGGGTATCTTGACACCCGACCTCTATGGACTGGGCGGAGTAGAGATGTTGCCTCTGAACACTCTGGAGCCTGTCACCCTAACCGTGGAAACGACTCCCGCCATCGAGATGCCGGCAAGCCAGGAGAAGGCTGCCGTTGCACAGATGATGGGCAACAGCAATTCCGTGTTTGACGTGAAAGGCGACGAGGAACCCGACAACCACGCCGAGTTCATCCTCATCAAGAAGAGTTGGTTGCGCAATCTCGCCGCTGCGTGCATCGCCATCATCGCCTTCTTCGCCGTCTCCACCCCATTGCGCACCCCCAACGTGCAATCCAGCAAAATCGACACAGGCATGCTGACCCGCATCATGCCGAAGGAACTGGTACAGGACAAGAGCAAGGAAAAACTGCAACTCGTCCAGGAGAACAACCAGGCATTGAAGTTGACAACAGAAAGCGACGATGACACAGCGGAGAAGGCCGAGCTCAAGAACGCCAGGCCATACTACAGCATCGTGTTGGCCAGCCGTGTCACCAAGCGCAATGCCGCCAGCTACGTCGAGTCACTGCAGGCCAAGGGACTGAAAGACAGCAAGGTAGTGATTACCGCCTCCAACGTAAAGGTTGTCTATGGCACCTACGACACCGAGGCCAACGCATACAAGGCATTGAACGGCCTTCGCCACAACGAGGTATTTTCCGACGGATGGATTACCAAGGTTTCCGAGTAATCCTTCTCGCCCCCACATCCCCAAACACAACACTTACTTGTAAGACATGAAAAGAGTACGTTGCCCCAAATGTGACAATTACATCACTTTCGACGAGAAGAAATACGAGGCCGGCCAAAGTCTCGTATTCGTGTGTCCCAACTGCAACAAGCAATTCGGCATCCGCATGGGTGTTTCCAAGCTCCGCGAAACACGCAAGGAGGAAGTCTTGGACGAGAACGCCAACGAAAAGGGCTTCGGTTCCATCGTGGTCATAGAGAATGTGTTTGCCTACAAGCAGGTCATCCCCCTCCAGATGGGCGACAACATCATCGGCCGCTACATGAAGAACAGCGGCATCAACTGCCCCATCGAGACCGTCGATCCGAGCGTCGATATGAACCATTGCGTCATCAACGTGAGCCGCGACAAGAAAGGCAACCTGAAGTATGTGCTTCGCGACGGGCCCAGCTACACAGGTACTTTTGTAGATAACGAAATCCTGGGAGACAAAGAACGCCGCGTCATCGAAGACGGCACCCTCTTCACCATCGGGGCCACCTCCATCATCTTGCGTTCCGCCGACAGCGAAGAATCATAAAGTTGGGATTTCAGATAATAAACCCGAATAATTATACCATTCTCACTTACTATCTGAAAGAATTACCACCGATTCCGTAATCTTTTTGCTAATATTTTCTTTTGATTGAAAGAAAATATGTATCTTTGCATCTGTAAACTAGAATTACGTTAGGTTATGGATGTAGCAATAGTAAAATACAACGCCGGAAATATCTATTCCGTAGTCAACGCCATGAAGCGTTTGGGCATCAATCCGATACTTACAGACGATGCCGAAACGCTCCAGAAAGCAGACCGTGTGCTTTTCCCGGGGCAAGGCCAGGCGAGAGAAGCGATGGAATACTTGAAGGCACACCGTCTCGACCAGATTATCAAGAACCTTACTCAACCCGTCCTGGGCATCTGCGTAGGACAACAGTTGCTTTGCCGCCATTCCGAAGAGGGCGACGTGGACTGCATCGGCATTTTCGATGTCGATGTGAAGCGATTCCAGCCACAGAAGCACGAGGACAAGGTACCAGCCATGGGATGGAACGAGATCTATGACTTGGAGACAGACCTCTACAAGGGCTTTGGCAACCAGTCTCCAGCCTCGCCCGAAGGCGGCGCAGAAGCCTTGCTTCACCCCTACTCCTACTTCGTACACAGCTATTACGTACCCCTCTGCAAGGAGACCGTCGCCAAGGCAGACTACATCCTATCCTACAGTGCGTCACTCCACAAGGACAACTTCTACACTTGCCAGTTCCACCCGGAGAAAAGCGGCAAAGTGGGCGAGCAGATACTGAAGAACTTCCTGGAGTTATAAATTGCTAGACACAAGAACTTTAGACCATCAAAGAAATATGATAGAACTCATTCCTGCCATCGACCTGATCAACGGGCAATGCGTACGCTTGACCAAGGGCGACTACAACCAAAAGAAAGTGTACAACGACCATCCTGCCGAAATGGCAAAACACTTTGAGCAGCTGGGATTCAAGCGACTGCACGTGGTTGACCTCGACGGAGCCAAGTCAAAGCACATTGTCAACGATGCGGTACTGAAGTCCATCACCACCGAAACATCCCTTGTGGTGGATTTCGGCGGTGGCATCAAGACAGAGGAAGACATCGAGAAAGCTTTCGCAGCCGGTGCTTCCATGGTGACTGTAGGCAGCATTGCCGTCACCAACCCCTCCCTGTTCATGGGATGGCTGGAGAAGTATGGCGCCGACAAGCTGATTCTGGGCGCCGATGTGAGAAACGGCAAGATTTCCATCAATGGGTGGAAGGAGGACTCATCGGAAGACCTGCTTCCTTTCCTCAAGCAATACATCGACAAAGGCGTGAGGAATGTGCTCTGCACCGAGATCAGCAAAGACGGAACTCTGCAGGGACCTGCCACCGACCTATACCAAGAGGTGATGGCTGCTTACCCGGAAATTCACCTCATAGCCTCCGGCGGCGTATCATGCAATGAAGACATCAAGGCTCTCGAAGCCGCAGGCATCCCTGCCGTAGTCTTCGGAAAAGCCTTCTACGAGGGGAAAATCAAGGTGGAGGAACTGGTCTAAGCGAAGAGAGAAAAACGAAGAGTGAAGAATCCAACAGTTTTGACAATATGGTACAACAAGATAAAAGCAAAGGTTTGGCAAAGCGAATCGTACCTTGTCTCGACGTGAAGAACGGAGAGACGGTGAAAGGAACGAACTTCGTGAACCTGCGAAGTGCCGGCGACCCCGTGGAGCTAGGAAAGGCTTACAGCGACGCTGGCGCCGACGAGCTCGTGTTCCTCGACATCACAGCCAGCTTCGAGGAGCGCAAGACCTTTACGGACATGGTGACCCGCGTGGCTGCCGAAATCAACATCCCCTTTACGGTGGGTGGTGGCATCAACGAACTCAAGGATGTCGATAGACTGCTCAATGCCGGAGCCGACAAGGTGAGCATCAACAGTGCTGCCATCCGCCACCCCGAACTGATTGACGAGATAGCCAACCATTACGGTTCGCAAGTCTGCGTCTGCGCCATAGACGCCCGCCTCGACGAAGACGGATGGCATTGCTACGTGAAAGGCGGACGGGAGCGCGTGGAGCTAGGTTTGTTCGACTGGGCCAAGGAAGTGGCAGACCGAGGAGCCGGCGAAATCCTCTTCACGAGCATGGACCATGACGGAGTGAAGCAAGGATTTGCCAACGAAGCCCTCGCCCAGCTGGCGGAAGAAGTAAGCATCCCCATCATCGCCTCGGGCGGTGCAGGGACACTGGATCACTTCCGGGACGCCTTCACCCTGGGCAAGGCAGACGCCGCCCTGGCTGCCAGCGTCTTCCACTTTGGAGAGATAGCTATCCCCGACTTGAAGAAATATCTGAGGAGAGAAGGAATCAACGTCAGACTCTAACGTAAAAATAAAGTCATCAGCCCCCGTTTTTTGCCTCGGGGTAGATTATTTTCTGCATCGGGAGGGAAAAATTCCTACATCGGGAGGGAGAAACTTTTGCATGGCGAGGTAAAAATGAAAGTGGGTAGAGGGGGGTGAGAATTCTTCCAGCCAGAAAAAACAAGAATCAGACAAAACAACAAAAATTTGTAATAAAAATGGAAATAGATTTCGAGAAAATGGGCGGCCTTGTCCCTGCCATCATCCAAGACGCTGTGACCAAAAACGTGTTGATGCTGGGGTTCATGAACAAGGAAGCATACGATAAGACCATAGAGACCAAGAAGGTGACGTTCTGGAGCCGGTCACGCAATTGTCTTTGGACGAAAGGCGAGACTTCGGGCAACTTCCTCAACCTGGTCAGCATACAAAACGACTGCGACCACGACACCTTGTTGGTCAAGGTGCATCCCGACGGCCCTACTTGCCACAAAGGCACAGACACCTGTTGGGGCGAGAAGAACGAACTGAACCCCATCCTCTTCCTCTCAGAGCTGCAAGACTTCATCGACAAGCGTCATGAGGAGATGCCCGAAGGGAGCTACACCACGAGCCTATTCAAAAAAGGGGTCAACAAGATGGCGCAAAAGGTTGGAGAAGAAGCGGTAGAAACCATTATCGAGGCAACCAGCGGCAATAACGAGAAGCTGGCCTATGAGTCTTCCGACCTTCTCTACCACCTCATCGTATTGCTCACCAGCAAGGGCATGCGCATCGAAGACATAGCCAAGGAGCTCCAGATGCGCCATGACCCAGACTGGGACAAGAAACGCCGAGTTGCCAAGAGCAAGGGCGAAATGAAATAACACTGAGTAAAGAGAAAGAAATATGTTAATCGACTATCAAAACGTAAGCATATACCAAGCCGACAAGTGCGTGCTCAAGGATGTCAACTTCCATGTAGATGAAGGCGAGTTCACCTACCTCATCGGCAAGGTGGGTTCCGGCAAGAGCTCACTCCTGAAGACGCTCTACTGCGAGCTTGACCTTGTGGAAGGCGAGACAGAGAAAGCGGATATTCTCGGCAGAGACCTCAAGACAATCAAGCGCAAGGAGATTCCGGCCCTCCGCAAAGAACTGGGAATCATCTTCCAGGACTTCCAGTTGCTCCACGACCGCACCGTGCGCAAAAACTTCGAGTTCGTGCTCAAGGCCACCGGCTGGAAGAAAAAGGAAGACCGCAACAAGCGCATCGAGGAAGTGCTCAACGAGGTGGGAATGATAGAGAAAATCGACAAGACACCCCATGAACTTTCCGGCGGAGAGCAACAGCGCATCGCGATAGCCCGCGCCCTGCTCAACAATCCCAAGGTCATCATCGCCGACGAACCAACAGGCAACCTAGACCCCGAGACCGCCAGCAACATCGTGAGCCTGCTCAAGGACATTACCAAGCAAGGCACTGCCGTCGTGATGACCACCCACAACATCCCCATGCTCGACAAGTTCCCGGGCATCGTGTATCGCTGCAAGGACGGTGCGCTCCATGACGTAACCAAGGAGTACAACCATATCGACCTGACCGAAGACGGGGAGGAGAATTAATAATGAATCATGCACAATGACAATTATTAATTATAAAATGCAAATTATAAATTAACAAAATATCACAACTATGAAGGTAATGAAATTCGGAGGTACTTCCGTAGGCTCGCCAGAGCGCATGAAGGGAGTCGCCTCTTTGATTACAGAATCAGGTGAACCAACATTCGTCGTACTTTCTGCGATGAGCGGTACAACAAACTCTCTCGTTGAGATCTCTGACTATCTCTACAAGAAGAACCCAGAGGGCGCCAACGAGGTAATCAACACCTTGGAGAAAAAATACATGCAACACGTGGAAGACCTTTACTCCACCGAGGAGATGAAGAAGACAACCCGCGAGTTCCTGCATGGCGAGTTCGACTATCTCCGCTCCTTCACCAAGGATCTCTTTACTTCGTTCGAGGAGAAAAGCATCGTAGCACAGGGCGAGATATTGAGCACCAACATGGTTGTAAACTACTTGAACGAGCAAGGCATAAAAGCTATATTGCTCAGCGCATTAGACTTCATGCGCACAGACAAGAACGCCGAGCCGGACCCTCAATACATCAAGGAGAAATTGGCAGCCATCATGGAGCAGAACCCTGGCTACCAAATCTACATCACACAGGGATTCATCTGCCGCAACGCATACGGCGAGGTAGATAACCTGCAGCGCGGAGGAAGCGACTACACAGCCTCCCTCATCGGCGCAGCCCTCCCTGCCGAAGAAATCCAGATCTGGACCGACATCGACGGTATGCACAACAACGACCCCCGTGTGGTAGAGCATACAGAGGCGGTGCGCCAGTTGAACTTCGAGGAAGCCGCCGAGTTGGCTTACTTCGGCGCCAAGATCCTCCACCCTACTTGTGTACAGCCAGCCAAGTATGCCGGCATCCCGGTCCGCCTGAAGAATACGATGGACCCCAAGGCAGACGGCACCATCATCGACAACGTAATCGTGCGTGGCAAAATCAAGGCAGTCGCAGCCAAGGACAACATCACCGCCATTAAAATCAAGAGCAGCCGAATGTTGCTCGCCACAGGTTTCTTGCGCAAGGTATTCGAAATTTTCGAGAGCTACCAGACTCCTATCGACATGATAGCCACCTCAGAAGTCGGCGTCAGCATGAGCATCGACAAAGACACCCACCTGAACGACATCGTCAACGAGTTGAAGAAATACGGTACGGTTACCGTGGACTCCGACATGTGCATCATCTGCGTAGTAGGCGACCTGGACTGGAGCAACGTAGGCTTCGAGACACTCGCCACGGACGCAATGAAGAACATTCCAGTGCGCATGATTTCATACGGAGGCTCCAACTACAACATCTCTTTCCTCATCAGGGAGAAAGACAAGAAACAAGCTTTGCAGAACTTGAGCAAACAATTGTTCGAGAAGTAAACTTGAGCGAAGAGTGAAGAACGAAAGGGCTAACAAAGCCCCGTTCTTCCCCCTTTAAAGATATTCTATTTTAACTATTACTAACAACGAGCCTTCCAGAAAGGCTCATTTAACAGAAGAAAAAAAGGATGAAAGGAACATTTCCTATCGACAAGTTTCAGGAGATACAAACTCCATTCTACTATTACGACACAGCTATCTTGCGCCAGACATTGAAGACCATCAATGAGGAAGTGGGCAAGCATGAGAACTTCGAGGTACACTACGCCGTCAAGGCGAACGCCAACCCCAAGGTGCTCAACGTCATTTGCCAGGCGGGTCTCGGCGCCGACTGCGTGAGCGGAGGTGAGATACAGGCAGCCATCAACGCCGGCTTCCCCGCCAACAAGATTGTCTATGCAGGCGTAGGAAAAAGCGACTGGGAAATCAACCTCGGACTAGAGAAAGGCATCTTCTGCTTCAACGTGGAGAGCATCCCTGAGCTGGAGATCATCAATGAACTTGCCGAGAAACAGAACAAGATAGCCCAGGTTTGCTTCCGCATCAACCCCGACGTGGGTGCCCATACCCATGCCAACATCACGACAGGTCTTGCAGAAAACAAGTTTGGCATAGCCATGAGCGACATGGAGGCAGTAATCGCAGAAGCCGCACAGATGAAGAACATCCAATTCCTGGGCTTGCACTTCCATATTGGCAGCCAGATACTTGAGATGGATGATTTCAAGGCACTCTGCAACCGCATCAACGAGTTGCAAGACCAGTTGGAAAGCCATCACATCGAGGTCAAGAACATCAATGTGGGCGGCGGTCTCGGCATCGACTACAGCCATCCGACCCGCGTGCCCATCCCAGACTTCCAGTCATACTTCGACACATACGCCAAGTTCCTCAAGTTGAGGGACGGCCAGAAACTGCACTTCGAGCTGGGGCGTGCGGTAGTGGGCCAGATGGGCAGCCTCATCACCAAGACCCTCTATGTGAAGCAAGGCACCGCCAAGCAGTTTGCCATCGTTGACGCAGGCATGACCGACCTCATCCGCCCTGCCCTCTACCAAGCATACCACAAGATAGAGAACATCTCCAGCGACGAGCCAGAGGAGACCTACGATGTGGTAGGTCCGATCTGTGAGTCGAGCGATGTGTTCGGCAAGGCGATTGACCTGAACAAGACCCACCGTGGCGACTTGATAGCCCTTCGTTCCGCCGGCGCTTACGGCGAAATCATGGCGAGCCAGTACAACTGCCGCCAGTTGCCCAAGGGCTACATCACCGAAGACCTTTAACCGAGTAAGGAGAGAGAAGTGAGGAAAAAGAAATGACAACAGTTAGTTTGATAACTATAATCGCAGGCGCAGCAATGGTTGTATTGGCAATCCTCGGATCGCTCATCAATCCATTCCTGCGCTCGTTGCGCTTTCCCAAGGAGGAAGGCACAGGGGAGGCAGAAGCAGGGAACGGCGTGTCGGAAGAAGAAAACAAACTTCCCCCCATCACCGTGCTCATCACCGCCCATGACAACCTGCCGGAACTGGAACGGAATCTCGCGATGTTCCTCCACCAGCAATACGCCAACGACTACCAGGTGATAGTTGTATGCCAAAGCACAGACGGGGAAACCCTCGACTACCTGAAGCGCACATCAGCAGAGAACCCTCTCCTTTATTACACCTATATCCCGGAGAGTTCCCGCTACATGAGCCGCAAGAAGCTGCAGATTACCCTTGGCGTGAAAGCCGCCAAGTATGAATGGATCATCCTCACCGAACCGACCTGCAAGCCCCAAAACGACAAGTGGCTGCAAACGATGGCACGCAAGTGCCAAGAGCCGAACCATCTGGTACTGGGCTATGTGGCACTCGACGAAGAGACCAAGGGAGTACGCCGTTTCGAGAGCATCCGCAAGGCATTCTATCTGCTGCGCCGCGCCCAAAGGAGCTATGGCTACCGTACCCACATGCCCAACGTGGCTTTCCGCAAGCGCGACTTCATGGAGCAGCAAGGCTACCAAGGCAACCTGGAGTATGTCCGGGGCGAATATGACTTCCTCGTCAACAAGTATGCCGAGTGTGGAGAGACAACCGTCGAACTGGACAGCAACGCCTGGCTCACCCGCGACGAGCCTTCCAGCAAGTCCTGGCACAATGCCCATCTCTATCTACAGGCATCACGCAAGTCACTCAACAGAGCCATGTCCATGCGCACTTTGATGTTCTTCGACCACCTGATGCCACACCTCAGCCTCATCGCCTCCATCGCAGGATTGGCATACGCCATCCTCGTGCAAGACTGGGTCCTGACAGGATGCGCAAGTTTCGCACTCCTCCTGCTCTTCGTACTCCGCATGGTGATTGCCGGCAAGGCCATCCACCATTTCGACGACAACATGAGCATGCTTAAACTGCCGTTCTACGAGTATGGCACCATCTGGAGAAACCTCGCCAACCGAATCCGTTACTGGCGAGCCGACAAAAACGACTTCACCAGCCATAAGTTATAACCTACATGGAAGCAAAAGCCTACCGACAGGCTTATCCATCTTAAACAACCAAGAACGATGAAAGTATATTTGTTCATTTCCAAGCAGAAGAAGGTGCTGAAGATGTATTTGCCATACACCGAAGCACTCCAGCAAAAGCTCGACATCACCCATTCGCTGGTCGATGCCGACATCGTGTTGATATTAGGAGCATGGACAATGCAGGGGGCACACTTGGCGAGTAAGTCTAGAAAGATGGGTATCCCTTACATCGTTTGTCCACTGGGTGACATCTCCGAACGGAACCGCCGGAACCCCTGGCTGAAACGCAGTCTGCAAACCATCCTGTACCAGAAGGCCATGTACCGGAAGGCGGAGCTTGTCATAGCCACGACCCCCATGGAACGGGAATATCTCACCCGGCTCAACTGGAACAAGAGCATCTCGCTCATCCGCTACTTCGAATATAGCCAACTTACTTCCGAGGGGGCGATGCTGGAAGACTGGAACGAAAACGATACCGCTACCCTCTCCGACTTTGAGCGCAGGAAGGCAGAGGCGATAGCCGCACAGACCCAGGACGCCATCGTCGCCCAAGTCATGCAAATACTCAGCCGCATGCCCCACAAGAACATCCCCCAAAAATACTTGGACGACTTGCATACCTTATTATATGCAGATGACTACGACGAGGATGCCGTCAACGAGGAATTTGCCAAGCACAAGCTTTCCAGCTATGCCGCATCCGTATTCCAGGCCATGACAGAAAGGACTGGACTCACCGAAGGATTCATGCCTTTGCCTTCGAAAAAAGGAAGAAAGAGCAAGGAAATACTGAAATACGTAAAGTAACAATGTGATGGTCGGCAATCTTTATAAGACTAACACAACAGCAGGGCTTTGAAGTAGAATAGCCATGACAATCCCGTTGCCGCTCCCGACAGAATCAGAAACAGCCACGTGTGACTGGATATGCACTTCATCTCATTCGCATGACTGCCAGCCAGAGCGATACCCCATGTGATGAAGAGTATGATGGTGGTACGGATAGCCGTGGCAAGGTCAGAATTGATGTCTTTCACCCCAATCTTGGCGAAGATTGCCGTCAATGCGGCAAAGAAGGCTGAAAGCAATGCGTAATATTTCCACATGAGTTTCTATGTTTTTTGATTATATAACGCAAAGGTAAGGGGTAAAATTGTGCAAAGTTTGAAAGTCAGCAGTCACTTCCTTGCGTAAATTCAACAGGAGTATAAAAAAAGCGGGCTGTCCGTGAATCACTTCACAGGCAGCCCTTCCTGGGTAAGAATGATTACATAAATAGGTATGCGAAAATGTAATCAACCTGATGACAATTTATTGTTCATGCGCCACTTGTTCGCCATGAACAACCTTTTCCTGCCCTCCACCCAAGGCCTGATAGAGATTGATGATATTTTGAGTTTTCGTAAGTTTGTTTGCCGTTTCCGAGAGTTGGGCAGACAACAACGTCTGTCGGGCTGTGAGCACCTCCAAATAGGTGTTGGTGCCATGGTCCATGAGGAGCGTAGTACTCTTCAGAGCCTTCTCCAAGGATTTCACTTGCGAGGCAAGGCTCTGCTCCTTCTCCACAGAAGTCTGATAAGCGGTCAAAGCATCGTTCACCTCCTTGCCAGCATTGAGCAGGGTCTGGGTGAAGGAGAGCTTCGCCTCCTCCTGTTGTGCCTTGGCAATCTTGAGCTGCGCCTCGTTCTGACCTCTCGTCAGCACGGGAGCTACAAGCGAACCGAGTGCCGAGGCGAGAAACTTGCCAGGGTTGACAATCATCGAACCACCCGAGTTAGTCCAGCCGATGCTTCCACTCAACGTGAGCGAAGGATAGAAGGCCGAGCGCGCTTGGTTCACTCCATAGAAGGCAGCCTCTATCGTGCGCTGTGCCTGTCTTACATCGGGTCGGGAGGAGAGCAACTGCAGGGGCACGCCCACCGAGAACTTATCGCCCTGAAGATTTAATTCCTTGCTACGCTCATAGTGCCGGGGAGTCTCGCCGAGGATTACCGCCATACTGTTCTCCGTCTGCGCAATCTGACTCTTCAAGTCGAGCACACTGGTATGCACGCTCTGCAAGGTGGCCTCCATCTGCGACACGCCCGACTCATCGTACCTGCCCACCTTCATCAAGGCCCGGGCGGTACCCAAGGTCTCCCGCCAGGCTTCCTCCGTCTTCTCAGACAGGGAAAGTTGCTGGTCGAGAGCGATGAGAGAGTAATAAACATTTGATATGTTAGCAATTAGCTGTGTCCGCACAGCCTGTCGATAATCACCGCTCTTGGCGTAGAGTGCCTTCGCCTGCTCCTTGGCATTGCGCATCTTGCCGAAGATGTCTATCTCCCAACTCATGTTGAGTGGGATGGAATAGGTCTTGGAAGCCTCGTTGCTGTTGCCGAAGCTGGTCACCCCAGCCTGGGGCGAGATGGCAAAACTCGGGAGGAAGGCGAGTTTCGCTGCCTTGAGGGTAGCGGCTGCCTCCTCCACTCTCAGCATCGCCTGCTGGAAGTCCGTGTTCTGGCTGAGTCCTCGCTCTATATATTGTTGCAACAAAGGATCTTGGAAAAGGTCATGCCAGTCCATGAATCCCAAGGATGCGGAGTCGGCAGAGGCTGAGTCTCCCTTATTCTCGCCTTGGTATTCGACGATAGATTTCCCCAGCACAGAATCTCCGTAGAGCTTGTCTGGCACTTTCGTCACAGGCTGGTATTTGGTGTAGATGCCGCAGCTGCTCAGTGAGGCGAGCAGCAGGGCTGAATATATGATTTTCTTCATTCGATTGTCGTTATATGATTATTGCAGGTGCCAAGGGAGTTAAGGAGTTTATCGGCTCCAGCCCTCCCTTTTTACCTTTTTACTTTTTTACCTTTTTACTTTAAAAAAAGCCGTTTCATTCTTTCTTGGCCAGGCTCTTTTCTTCCAGGCTCTTCAAGAGTTCCTGCTGCACTTGCAGGTCGGCTTCCTCGTTGTAAGGCTTCCTTACCTTCTCCTGCAACCACTCGAAGACGATGTAGAACACAGGCACCACGAAGATGAGCGAGATGGAACCTACGATCATACCTCCTACGACACCCGTACCGAGTGAGGAGTTACCATTGGCACCGGCTCCTGTGGAGAACATCAACGGCAACATACCGAACACCATACAGAGCACAGTCATGAGGATAGGACGCAAACGGTCTTGTGCTGCAGAGAATGCGGATGATACGATGCCCATGCCGGCGCGCCTTCTCTCCACCGCATACTCGGTAATAAGGATGGCTGTCTTGGCCAGCAGACCGATGAGCATGATGATACCCGTCTGCAGGTAGATGTTGTTCTCCAGTCCGAAGAGCTTGGCGAAGAGGAAACTGCCCATCAGTCCGAACGGCACACTCAGAATCACTGCCCATGGGATGAGGAAGCTCTCGTAGAGACAGGCCATGATGATATAGATGAGGATCACGCAGACACCGTAGATGAAGAGCGTCTTTCCGCCGCCGCTGTTGCCCTCCTCACGGGCCATACCGCCAAACTCGTAGCCGTAACCAGAAGGCAGGGTTTGCTCGGACACCTCGGCTATGGCCTTCTGCGCCTCACCGGAGGAGAAGCCCTCGGCAGTATTCACGTTGACGGTGATGGAACTGTAAAGGTTGAAGCGGTTGGACAACTGTGGTCCCACGCCGTGCTTCAGCGTGACGAACTCGCTGAGCGGAGCCATTCCGTCGCCGTTGCGCACGAACATATTGTCGAGGGAGTGCTTGTCGAGACGGTACTGGGGCGAAGCCTCGATCATCACGCGGTACACCTTACCGAACTCGTTGTAGTTGCTCACATACGATCCACCGCAGTAGCTGCCTAAGGCATCGAGGATAGTAGAGGGAGAGATGCCGGCACGCTTACACTTGGCAGCGTCCACGTCGACGGCAATCTGTGGGAAGTTCATGTTGTAAGAGGTATAGGCGACGGCTATCTCGGGACGCTGGTTCAAGGCGCCGATAAACTTCATCACATACTGGTAGAACACCTTCTTGTCTCCGCCCGTCTTGTCCTGCATGTTCAACTCGATGGAGTTACCCATACCGTAACCAGGAATCATGGCAGGCTGGAAGACGAACACCTGTGCCTCCTTGATCTTGCTGAAGGCGGCGTTGCAGCGCGCCATCACACTGTCGATGCTGTGCTCCTTGCCCTTGCGCTCGTCCCAGCTCTTCAGCTTGGCGATGATGGTACCGTAGGAGGTTCCCTGGCCAGAGAGCATACCGTAACCGGCTACCGTACTGAAGTGCTGCACCTCGGGCTGTGCCTGCAGCACGTCGCCCACCTGGGCTATCACCTTGTTGGTCTCCTCCAGTGTGTTACCGGGAGAGGTACTTACGTTGAGCATCATCACGCCCTGGTCCTCCTGTGGCACGAAACCGGTCTTGGTGGTGCGGAGCAGGAACACGAGCAGCACGACGGAAGCGGCGAGTCCCACCCATGCCATCCAGCGATGGTGGAAGAAGAACATCACGCCCCTCTTGTACTTGCCCATCAAGGCATTGAAGGAGGTGTTGTAGGCAGCACGGATGCGACCGCTGAATCCCTTCTTGACGGCTTCGCCCTCCTTGTCGGGCTTCATCATCACGGCGCAGAGCGCAGGACAGAGTGTCAGGGCGGAAATCATGGAGAGACCCACTGACGTGGCCATGGTGATACCGAACTGGGTGTAGAAGATACCCGAGGTTCCACCCATGAACGACACGGGGATAAACACCGCCATGAAGACCAGCGTACAGGATACCACCGCCATACTCACGTCGTGCATGGCATCGCGGGTGGCGAGATAGGGCGACTTGTAGCCCGAGTCAAACTTCGCCTGCACGGCCTCCACCACCACAATGGCGTCGTCCACCACCGTTCCGATGGCAAGCACAAGGGCAAAAAGGGTCAGGATATTGATACTGAATCCAGCCACCTCCAGACAGGCGAACGTACCGATGAGGGATACGATGATGGAAATGGACGGGATGAGCGTACTCTTGAAGTCCTGGAGGAAGAAGTACACCACCAGGATCACAAGGAAGATGGCGATAACCAATGTCTCCACCACCTCATGGATAGAGGCGAAGAGGAAGTTGTTGGAGCTGTGCATCTCGATGAACTCGCAGCCCTTGGGCAGAGCCTTGGTCATCTCGTTGAGCTTGGCCGTGATGTTCTCGTTCACCTCCGTAGCGTTGGCACCAGCCACCTGGAAGGTCATGAAGGTAACGCCCGGCTTCTTGTCCACCTCACCGTGGTAACTGTAGGAGAGTCGGCCTAGTTCCACCTCTGCCACGTCCTTCAGTCTCAACACGGTTCCGTCGTCGTTGCTTCGGATTACCATGTTCTTGAACTCCTCCACGCTCTTCAGACGGCCGTGATACTTCAGGGTATATTGGAACGTGTTCTTCGAGTTCTCGCCGAGGGCACCCGTAGGAGCCTCGATGTTCTGCTCGCCCAGCACCTGGGTCACATCGGAGGGTTGCAGGGAGTACTGCGCCATGAGGTCGGGCTTGAGCCAGATACGCATACTGTAGGTATCTCCCAGCTCGAGCACCTCACCCACACCGTTGATACGCTTGAGCTCAGGCACCACGTTGATGTCGAGGTAGTTGGCAAGGAAGGTCTCGTCATACTTGCCGTCCTTGCTCACGAGGGCACCAATCTGGAGGAAGCTGTTCTGCTGCTTCTGCGTAGTGACACCTATCTTGGTAACCTCCGACGGCAACAGACCCTGCGCCTTCGACACACGGTTCTGCACGTTCACCGTCGCCATATCAGGGTCTGTACCCTGCTTGAAGTAAACATTGATTTGCGCCGAACCCGAGTTGGTGGCGGTAGAAGTGATGTAGAGCATGTTCTCCACACCATTGATGCTCTCCTCCAATGGCATGATGACGGATTTCATCACGGCATCGGCATCGGCGCCTGTATAGGTAGCCTCCACTCTCACGGTAGGAGGCGCAATGTCCGGGTATTGCTCCACGGGAAGACTGAACAGTGAGATCAAGCCCACCATCACAATCAGCACGGCGATACATATAGCCATCACCGGGCGTTTGATAAATATATTGCCTTTCATTCTTGTTCTTTGAATGTTAAATGTTGAGTGACGAATTATTAATTATTAATTCTTCACCACTTCTCCTTCCTTCACCATTCCGGCACCCTCGCTCACGATCACGTCGCCGGGCTTCAAACCGTCGGTCACGATGAAGTATCTGCCGTCGTCGATGCTCTCCACATTGATGATCTGCGAAACGGCCTTTCCGCCCACTACCTTATATACAATGCGCTTGTCCTGCTGCTGCACGGTGGCAGACTGCGGGATGACGATGCAGTTCTTCCTTGTGGTAGGGATGATGACGTTGCCAGAACCGCCACTGTTGAGCAGTCGCTCGGGGTTGGCAAACTCGGCCCTCAGCGTCACGGCACCCGTCTCGGTGTTGATCACGCCGCTGATGCTCTCCACCCTGCCCTTGTGGGCGTACATACTCTGGTCGCCAAGTTGCAGGCTAATCTCCGGCATGTTCTTGATGGCAGCATCCTTGGAGCCATACTGGCGCACGAAGCTGAGGAGCTGCTTCTCAGTCATGGAGAAATAGACGTACATCTGAGAATTGTCAGACACAGTAGTCAAAGGCTTAGGCATCGAGGCACTGACCAGCGTACCCACACGATATGGCAACACGCCCGCCACGCCATTGGCAGGACTTCGCACCTCGGTATAAGATAGATTGTTGCGGGCGCTGGTCACCTGAGCCTGAGCCTGAGCCAACTGAGCCTTTGCCGAAAGGTAAGCGTTTTCGGATGTCTGGAGAGTGTATGAAGAAATCACCTTCTGGGCGAAAAGCTCCTTATTGCTATTATAGGTAAGCTGTGCCGAGGCAAGCTGTGCCTGTGCCGCCTTCTCTGTGGCGAGGGCATTGGCGAGAGCCGCACGGTAAGGCACCTGGTCGATGACGAAGAGCAGCTGTCCGCGGCTCACCTTGTCACCTTCCTTTACCAGGAGTCGCTCAATCTTGCCCGAAACCTGGGGATAGATGTCGATGTCCTGCTTACCCTTGATGGATGCGGAATAACTGGTGGAGAGGTCCTTATCCGACCGCTTCACGGTCATGGTCTTGTAACTGCTCTTTTCCACCGCTGCCTCTTGCTTCTTCTGCTGGCAAGAGGTTGTCATGAGGGAGAGGCAGAGCGCCATCCCCACACACGGAACCATACTTTTCATTGTCATCATTCTTTTCATTTCCTATTTTTATTTATTTTTGTATAAGGTTCGGCTTCCCTCCCCTTCTTTACCTTTTTACCTTTTTTCTTTTTTACCATTAAAAAACTGGTGCAAAAGTAAGGAGAAAAAACGAGGCACACGGCAAAAAAACATGAAGGGAATTGTCCAAAAAGGGAATACCAATACAAACAGAAAAGAATTATTCCTGTTTTGAAAAGTTTTTCGCATCCAAAACAGACCACAATCACAGGAAATTTACTATCTTTGCAACCGCAAACGGGAATCATCCATGGATGCTCCCATGCGCCCTGGGAAAGATAAGAAGAATGAACATCAAATATAAATAGGTATGAACATATTGGAATGCAAGAAAATAATGGTCAATGGCATAGCCGCACAAAAAGACGTGAAAATAGAAATGCCTGTGGGCAAATACCACAAGACAGAAGACACCCTCATCCTTTTCATCAGAGGAGGCGTGGCACATATAGAGATCGACTTCACCACCTATGAGCTGAAGGAAGACTCGCAAATAACCATCGTTCCGAAATCCACCATCAAGTGCATCGACATCAGCGACGATTTCTACGGTTCATTCATTTGCTACGACCAAGCTTTCGGCATCGAGGCCACTCCACGCCCCGAGCCAGCCTACCTCGACTTCATCCGCAGTTATCCGCTGGGGACACTGCCCAAGCACAGGGTAGCCCCTACTCATGCAGGAATCGGAAACATCACCTATTTCCTGTATGAGAATGAAGGCAAGCACCGCATACAGATAGCCAAGAACATCGTTCAGGGAATGTTCTTGGAACTATACGATGTCATCAAGGAACGTTTTCTCGCCGACAAGCCGAAGGTAATCAACCGCCAACACGAACTCTTCATGCAGTTCATCCACCTGGTGTATGAGCACGGAGACAAGCAGCGAGAGGTGGCTTTCTATGCAGACCGTCTCTGCATCACCACCCGATACCTCGCCTGCATCGTGCGCAACGTGGCCCACGAGACCGCCAAGGAAATCATCGACCGACACTGTATGCAGGAAATCAAGACCCTGCTGCGCACAACCAACCAAAGCATCCAGTCCATCTCCATCGAACTGGAGTTCCCCGACCAATCGTTTTTCACCCGGTATTTCAAGAAACTCACGGGCATGACACCCAAGGAATTCAGGGCGAAGGAAGAATGAATCTTTTGAGAAAACCAGGCATTCATTGACCTATATCAAGCCCTCCACTCCACTTCCTTGACCTGTATCAAAAAAACAACGGAATTCATCATTTTGTCATGTCTTTGTGACAGTTATTCAACAAATAGGCATTACCTTTGCAGTCGAAAAGGTAAGATTGCAGAATTAGGATAATGTTGAACAGGAGTTCTCAGACGGAGACTCCACAAAGTAAGAAAGGTAAAGATTATGATGACAACAGTAATGGTTCTCGCAGTAGTGGCAGTCATGATTGCCAAGGCTGTAAATGTAAACAACCACATGGAGCTGGGCAAGTAACCCATCTCCAACATGGGCAAGAAGATTTGAGCAATGATGCTCGCAGTATTAACTAAAGAAAAGAAAGGATAACAACAATGAAAACTATGTACGAAAACATCAAGGATGCCATCAAGGCATTCGTGGAGAACTACATGAACGCCATGGAAATGTATGGCGAGGCTTTGTTCAGAAGCCGTGGTTGCGGAGTTTGCGCTTAGATGCGCTCTCCCTTTGGATGCTTCAGGCAAGCATCATTTTTAAGTGAATGAATGTAATTACGGTTAAACGATAGAAGAAACGTGCAAGTCTTTGTGCCACTTATGTGGGGCCAATGGCTTGCACGTTTTTTTAATGTAAAAGTTTTCAAGAGGCAGTTACCTTCTGGCAATTTGCCCAAACGGCTACACCTCCTCGATGATTTCTGCCATCTCCTTGCGTTTCTTCTCTGCACGGGGACAATCATCGGCAATATGGCCCATCGGCACGATGACAACAGCCTCATACCCTTCCCTACCGAAGAATTGCTGCATCTTATGGGTGTCGTAAGCACATACCCAACAAGTGCCAAGTCCCCGGTCGGCAGCAGCGAGACAAAGGTGCTCGGCGGCTATGGCCACGTCAATATCTCCGTGTGGCTTGTCATCATACTTACGCACCCAGTTTTCTTCCTTGCCGCGCATACCGATAACATAAAGCGGAGCCGACTTAAACCACTCGCGGTCATAACATTCCTGTATTTTTTGCTTCGCTCCGTCAGAACGGACAATGAGCCATTTCCACGGCTGCCTATTGCAAGCCGACGGTGCTAAGCGCACACACTCCATCACATACTCCAAGTCCTCCTTGCTTACCGGTTCCGCGGTAAACTTACGAGCCGAAAAACGCTCTCGGCTCAATGCCAACATATCATTCATGTCTGTTTTCCTTTCTATTGATGGTTAAATCTCATACGATATCGCCACAAAAGTACAAAATATCTGTGAATATCCCAAACTTTTCGATGTATTTTCGCAAAATTCCACATGAATGCGAGTCGATTTCTCACGGAAAAGTCTTCAGTATCACCCTCCCCTCTTCCGCCTCACCTACACCTTATGGCTATGCTGCCCCGGGAGATGCCTCTTCTCGGGTGTATTTCTTCTGGTGGAGACGGCTCACACCTCCCATGTCACGCTCCAGATAACAGAATTTCTCCCACATTTATTTGTATATCCCAATATTTTTTGTTACTTTTGCCGTCCGAAAAAAGGAACATACGTAAGAAGAGAAGAAACATGTCAACCATCATATACCCATCACCGATATTCGGTCCCGTCCACTCCCGCCGCCTCGGCGTATCGCTGGGCGTCAACCTCATGCCTGCCGACGGCAAGGTGTGCTCTTTCGACTGCATCTATTGCGAATGCGGTTTCAACGCCGACTTCCGCCCCAAGCAGAAACGGCCTACCCGGGAAGAGGTAAGGAGCCGGCTGACCGAAGTGCTAGAGCAACGCCACAAGAAACGCGAGCCGCTCGACGTCATCACCTTCGCCGGCAACGGAGAGCCAACAGGACACCCCGACTTCAAGGGCATCATCGAAGACACCGTAGAGGCTCGCAACAAGTTCTTCCCCGAGGCCAAGGTTTCCGTATTGAGCAACGCCACCTACATCAACAAGCCTGAGGTCAGAGAGGCTCTGATGCTCGTGGACAACAACATACAGAAACTTGACACCGTGGACATGGACTACATCAGAAAGGTAGATAGACCGCAGCAGCCTGCATACGACGTGAAGAAGGTGATAGAAAACCTCAAAAAGTTTGACGGCCATGTCATCATCCAGACCATGTTCATGCGTGGCGATGGAACAGACAACACCGCCGAGGCCTACCTCGCCCCCTGGCTAGAGACCGTGAAGGACATCAAGCCCCAGCAGGTGATGGTCTATACCATCGACCGTGAGACACCCGACAAATTATTGGAGAAAGCCACCCCCGCCGTGCTCGACACCATCAAAAAGCGTGTGGAAGCCCTGGGCATACCATGCTCAGCAAGTTACTAAAGAAAAAAACATGAAAGCGAAAAGCAACATATTGATCATCAGCGATATGTGCGGATATGGAAAGGTTTCTGCCGCCGTACAGATGCCGATACTCTCCTATATGGGATGCGAGGTCTATAACCTGCCCACCATGCTCATCAGCAATACGTTTCCGTATGGCAAGTACGCTATACTGGAATGTACCTCGTATATAGAGGAAGCCTTGCAGAAATGGAACGAGCTGGGCATTCACTTCGATGCCATCACCACGGGTTTCATGGCATCGGAGCAACAAGCCAAGTTGGTGGCCAGCTACTGCAGCCAGCAAGCCGCCCAGGGCACAGACATCTTCGTAGATCCCGTGATGGGAGACTACGGCAAGCTCTATGGTGGAGCCAACGAGGGAACCATCCGTTGTATGCAAGAGATGCTGAGCGTTTCCCACCTCTGTTTTCCGAACTACACGGAAGCCTGCCTGTTGACAGGCGAGGAGTACCAGGAGCAAGGCGTCAGTGCCGAAGAGGCTTACGCCATGGCCGACAAACTGCGGGCCATCGGCTCGCACTCCGTACTCATCACCTCTTGCATCGTGGATGGGCAGCATGCCGTCGTGGGGTTCAACCACCTCACAGAAGAACATTTCCTCTTGCCCTACGAAGAGATACCCGTCCAGTTCCCAGGTACCGGCGACATCTTCTCAAGCATCATCGTGGGAAGGATGAAGGGCGGCGACAACCTGTGCCACGCCACCCGCATCGCCATGGACACCTTGCGCAACTGGATAGACATCAACAAGGACAATGATGACATCAACCGGGGCATACCGGTGGAAAGATACCTGTCAGACTTAATATTCTGATTGCTATATCCCGAACATCGTCTCCAGGAGATGCTTGCCAGACTCGGTCTTGAAGACCTTGGACTCGAAGGTCTTGATGGCTTCCAACGCCAAGTGGTCTTCAAAGGCATTGACCAAGAAATCTGCCTCCAAGAGAATCTGCCAATCCATCCCCTCCACATCCCTGTAGGTATGGTGATGACCAATGAGGAAGCAAACCCGCTCTATCTGCCGGTCTGTATATCCTCCAAGCTGACGGAGCAGATGGTCTGCCTCAGCGGGTCCCAGCTCTTCCTGATGCTTGCCGTTGCAGTTGCCATACTTCGCCTCACTGGGATGGATGCCGATGTCGTGAAGGACGGCAGCCGTTTCGAGGATAAAAAGAACATCCTCGTCCACTCCCTCCAACCGGGCGATAGCCACTGCAAAATCATGAACTTTCAGGAAATGCTGGATGCGGGGCACATCGCCCCGGTCATACTCCACCATCGCCCGAATCAATCTTGCATGTTGTAATTCCATATCTGTTTCTCCTTATATTATATTTTAGTCTATAATCATTTGCTCCAAATCATCGGGGACAACAATCCTGCCCTTGAAGTTTTCCGCCGCCTCCCGGGTATAACTCTCCCTGCGGGTGGCAAGCGTTTTCTCCTCCGTATGATAGAGAACAAGATTTCTCACATCCAGATCGGCAGCCAGCTTTCCTGCGTCGAGGGCCGTACTATGACATTTCTCGTAAGGCTTGAAGATGTCACGGTCGGCATATAGGCAGAACGCCTCGCACATCATCCAGTCGGAATGTTCAACATAAGGACGGTTGGCAGAATTGTAGGGTTCGTCTCCCAAGCAAGCGAGGACAACCTGTCCAGGCAATTCCGCCCGGAAGCCAAACTGCTTTTCCTTGGTGGAACGGATGTCGAAAGCGGTCAGCCTCATATCCCCCACCTCAAAGGCATCACCGTCGCACAACTCATGAAACACGACACGTCCCGCCACCTTCACCAACTGTTTCTTCGCCAAAATCATGTCAATGACGGTCTTGATGACTTGCAGCACCTTGTCGTGGCTATACACATGCAAATGTCCCGCATAGCCCTTGCATTGCGCAACCATACGGATTATCCATATCACACCGAGCACATGGTCGGTATGGGCGTGTGTGACAAAGAGGTGATGAAGATCTGCGATGGGCATCCCCACCTTCTTCAACTGTCCCAGCACTCCGTTTCCACCCCCCGCATCCACCAGCAGTCGGGTCGTAGATGTCTCCAACACAAAACAAGTATTATAGCACTGAGTTACGGTGGCGTTGCCCGTGCCAAGCATTGTAATCCTATTCATAGCCTTAATCTTTTCGAGTTGCAAAACTAAACATTTTTTTCGGAAAATCTATGCGTTTCGGAGGTTTTTTACTACTTTTGCACCAAAAATCATCAATAAACAAGAGAATATGAACAAGAGAACATTGCTTTCGGCGGCACTCATGACGCTGCTGCTTTCAGCCAACGCCCAAAAACGGGCGTTCACCATCGAAGATTTGTACAAGGTGAAGAGCGTGTATTCCATCAGTCTGTCGCCCGACGGCAAGACCATCTGCTATACCTCCAGTTCCTCCGACCTCAAGAACCAGAAGTCAAGCTCCGACATATACATCATGGATGCCGACGGTTCCCACGTGAAGGCCATGACGGAGGACGGCAAGAGCAGCTCCGCCGTATGGAGCCAAGACGGCAAGAGCATCTACTTCACCAACTACAGCAAAGGAACACCGCAAATCTTCCGCATGGACTTGGCCACCTGCCAGAGTGTGCAAGTGACCGACTATGAGCTGGGCATCGACAATCCCGTCATCTCACCCGACGGAAGGTACATTGCTTTCACTGCCGAAGTCTACCCCGACCTCGGCGCAGATGCCAAGGCCAACAAGGCACGCATGGAGAAGAAGGAGAACGGACCCATACAGGCACACATCGCCGACAAATTGCTCTACCGGCACTGGACAAGCTACAGTGACGGTAGGTGCAATCACCTCATCCTATTCGACACACAGACCAAAACCTACAAGGACATGACACCCGGCAACCACTCGCTGATATTCATGCTCGGCGGAGGCATCGCCTACAACTTCTCCCCCGACAGCAAGGAAATCTGCTTTGTGTCCAACCACGACAACCATCAGGAGGCAAGCACCAACGCAGACCTATGGACGGTTTCCGTGGAAGGCGGCGACCCCATCTGCATCACCCAAGGGAACAAGGCATGGGACGGAAGTCCCACCTATTCGCCCAACGGCAAGTATATCGCTTACCGCCTACAGCAAGTGCCCGGCTATGAGTCTGACCGTTTCCGCCTCGCCCTCTACAACAGGGAGACCAAGACATCCAACATCTTGACAGAGAAGTTTGACAACTGGGTGGATGACTACAAGTGGACCCCGGACTCCAAGAGTATCTACTTCCTCGGTGAGGTGGAGGGGGCGCAACCGCTCTACAAGTTGGACATCGCCCAACAGACCATCTCGCCCGTCATATCGGAGAAAGCCATCTCCGAATTTGACTTTGACAACAAGGGCATGGTCTATTACACCTACAGCACCACCGGGAAGCCTTCGGCTCTCTATCGCCAACAGACAAAGAAGCGGAATGGCATACCCACGGCAAGTGGAAAGGAACAACAGATTACCTTCCTCAACCAACAACTGGAGGACGAGGTGGACATTCGTCCATCAGAGAGCATCTGGGTGGATGGAGCCGATGGTGACAAGATGCAGGTGTTCATCGTGAAGCCGCACGACTTCGACGCCAGCAAGAAATATCCACTCATCATCAACGTACATGGCGGTCCGCAGATGCAATGGATGAATTCCTTCCGTGGCGACTGGCAGGTATATCCCGCAGCCGGCTATGTGGTGGCCTACCCCAACCCACACGGTTCCACGGGCTATGGCCAGACCTTCACCCGCGCCATCTCCGGCGACTGGGGCGGAAAGGTATTTGAGGATGTGATGAAAGTAACCGACAAGTTGGCTACCTTAGAATATGTCGATTCCACCAGGATGGGAGCGATGGGATGGTCATACGGCGGTTACATGATGAACTGGCTGCAGGGCCACACCAAGCGATTCAAGTGCCTGGCCTCCATGATGGGCGTGTATGACCTTCGTTCCATGTGGGGAAGCACCGAAGAGGTATGGTTTCCCAACTTCGAATTACAGGGACAACCATACAACTCAGACCTTTATGAGAAATGGTCGCCCTCATCATACATCAAGAACTTCTCCACACCGACGCTCGTGATGACAGGTGAGTTGGACTACCGTGTGCCCTACACCCAGAGCCTCCAGTACTTCACAGCACTGCAGACCCTGGACATCCCCTCACGCCTCATCGTACTGAAGTATGACGGACACTGGCCAAGCAACCTGAAGTCGATGCCACTCTACTACAATGCGCACCTCGACTGGTTCCACCGCTACCTCGGCGGTTCACCCGCACCTTGGGACACAGAGAAAATGGTGAACAACGAGGTGGAGTAATCTTCCTAACTTCTCGCCTTTCCCCTGAAACTGTTCCTTGCCAGGGCAGACTCGCAATGCAGGCAAAGGCTTTCAGAAGCAGCATGATGCCTGAAGCCTTCCAGCATGGCTTGTGCCCTGGGCGAGGCAAGGATTTCCTCCAGCGACTGAAGGAACAAGTTACCCAGAACGACATCACCGTCATGGTCGAGACAGCACGGAACCAGGCTACCATCAGACAGCACACCTATCTGCTTGACCAACGCCTTGCAAAAGAGCTGCACCTTGGTGGTCTCCGGGGGAAGCACATCCACATTTTCTTTATCAGCAGTAGGCCAAACAAACTTTCGGTCGAACTCCAGATAGATGTTTTCGCAAAGGCGAAAACCATCCGGCCGTTCTCTCCATGGTTTCGGGACATACTTCTCGACAAGCCTCATCACCTCCTCGTTCTCCCGATTCCTCCCACCTTGGTTCCAAAGCCGCAGCACAACGCAGGTGCCACGTTCTGCCGCTTGGGTAGAGAAACGCATCACCTCATCCATATATGCCCCCAGTTCTCCCCTCGCATTACTCTCGTGAGAATGTAGGGAAAGCTGAATCTTGTGAGGAAGTGAGTCAAGAAGTTCCATGGCGCGATGAAGCAAGGTACCGTTAGACGTGAGCACGGTTTTGAATCCCTTTTCCCTTGCCATGGCAACGAACGAAGGCAAAAGCGGATGCAGCAACGGCTCGCCCATCAAATGAAAATAAAGAAAACAGACCTTCCCACGGATTTTGTCCGTGAGCAGATCGAATTCCCCCGCAGTCATCTGCCGTTTCTCCCGATGATGCTTCGGGCAGAAGTCGCAGTTGAGATTGCAGGTATTTGTGATTTCTATATAACAACGGTCTATCATAAGTTTCTTTTCTGTTGTCGTTCCACAACATTCCTCTTTGGGCAGAAGGAATCAAACGGGCACTTGCCGCACATCGGTTTCTGGCTCTTGCAGACATAGCGACCATGCAGAAGCAGCCAATGGTGGGCACGGCACATATCATCCTTGGGAATATGTCTAACCAAAGCCTGCTCCACCTTTAGTGGTGTGTTGGCAGTGCGAGCCACCAGTCCCAGGCGATGACTGACACGATAGACATGGGTATCCACAGGCATGGCACTCTGCGCAAAGGCCACGGCAAGCATGACATTGGCGGTCTTGCGCCCCACCCCTGGCAAGCGCAGCAATTCGTTCATGTCGGAAGGCACCTCGCCACTATAGTCGCCGACAAGCATCTGCGAGAGTTGCACCAGGTGCTTTGCCTTGGCGTTGGGATAGCTTATGCTCTTCACATATTCGTATAACTCAAACTCATCCGCTTCCGCCATGGCATAAGCATCGGGATAAGCCTGGAACAAATCGGGGGTGACAAGGTTCACGCGCTTGTCAGTACACTGAGCCGAAAGCACGACAGCTACTAGCAGCTGAAATGTACTCCCGAAATTCAACTCCGTATCCACCTCTCCCTGCTCTCGGCGAAAATAATCCAGAATATAGTCGTATCGTTCCTGCAAAGTCATATCGTCTCGTATCTTGTCTTTATTTTTTGTGCAAATTTAGATAAAAATTCCGAGTTCCACAAATTATTTGTCGGAAATACCCCCCAAGGATAGTTTTCACAACACCTTCCCCAAAAAGTCCCGCAGGCGGGGCGACTTGGGACGCATGAAGATATCTTCGGGCGTACCTTCTTCCATGATGTTCCCGTCGCAGAAAAAGAGTACCCGGTTAGCCACTTCACGTGCGAAAGCCATCTCGTGCGTCACGACCACCATCGTCATACCTTCTGCCGCCACATCCTTCATCAGGGACAGCACCTCGCCCACCATCTCGGGGTCTAGGGCAGAAGTTGGTTCGTCGAAGAGCAGTACCTCCGGCGACATCGCCAAGGCACGCACGATGGCGATACGCTGTTTCTGTCCACCCGAAAGGCTGTCGGGATAGCAGTCCGCCTTGTCCTCCAGACCGATGCGCCGCAACAATTCTTCAGCCCTGTCCGAAGCCTCAGACCTCGACATCTTGCCCAGTTCAACGGGAGCTAGCATGATGTTGCTCTTGATGGTCATATTAGGGAAAAGATTGAACTGCTGGAACACCATTCCCACCCGTTGGCGCATTCGGTTGATGTCGTTTTTTCCAGACGTGATGTCGATGCCATCTATCAACACTTTTCCCTCCGTGGGTTCTTCGAGGAGGTTGACAGACCTCAGAAAGGTACTCTTTCCACATCCGGAAGGTCCGATGACGGCAATGACCTCACCACGGCGCACAACCGTGGTGATGCCCTTCAGCACCTCATTGTCGCCAAATCGCTTATGAAGGTTTCTCACCTCGATGACTGTATTCTTGTCCATATTCTTGTTTTTTGCGTTTTACAACTGTCCTCCGTTTCTTACCGCTCGCTCTTCCTCAACCTTTTCTCCAGTCTGCCCACTCCTGCCGAAAGGGCAAGCACAAGCCCCAAGTAGATGAGCGCCACTACACCAAGCGGCATCATGGCATCGTAGGTGACGCTACGGATGATGTCAGACCCCTTCGTAAGGTCCACCAATCCGATGTAACCGCTGATGGAAGTTTCCTTAAGAAGCGTTATCAACTCGTTGCCCAGCGCCGGGAGTACATTCTTGAATGCCTGGGGAAGGACAACCAGTCGCATTGTCTGACCGTAGGAAAGTCCCAGACTTCTCCCAGCCTCCATCTGACCTTTGTCCACCGACATGATGCCCGACCGAATGACCTCCGAGATATAGGCTGCACTGTTCAGCCCGAAAGCGATGATGGCGACAACGATCTTATCGACGTTAGCAGAAGCAAACACCACATAATATATAATAAGAAGTTGCACCATCGTAGGCGTGCCCCTCATCAGGGTCAAGTAGAGCTGGCACATTAGGTTGAGGACACGATGGTTGCCGTTGCGGTCGTGGGTGGTGCGCACAATGGCTATCAAAGTGCCCAGCAACAAGGAGAGCAAGATGGCAAAGAAAGTGATGGTGAGCGTGTTGCCCAATCCTTTCAGAAGATACTGATAACGGTTGCCCGTCACGAAACACACCTTGAATTTCTCTATCCACGACTGTCTGCCCGCATGAACCTTTCCGTCGTTGACGATAACCACCTGTCTCACATTCGTATAAGAATCCGTGAAGCAAACATTCCTCTTGCGCTCTTCCGTCACGGTAATACCAGCGATGGCGGCATCCGCCTTACCGGTTTGCACAGAGGTGATGACGGCATCAAACTCCATATCGACCACTTCAAACTGCTTGCCCAAAACATCGCAAATAGCCCTGGCCACATCCATGTCGATGCCCACGATTCTGCCGTTGTCATAATACTCGAACGGCTCAAAGGCGGCATTGGTGGCGAAGCGAAGTTTTTCTCTTTCACTCCCCTTGGCAGTGTGAGGCAAGCTTTGGCATTTGGGCAAATCGCGCTGAGAATCATAAGCCACGGAGATGTTCCGGTCAATGTGGCGGCATACGATGCTATCTATCACCCCAGTCTCCCTCAATGTCTTGATGGCCGAGTTGATTTGCACCTGCAAGCCAGTATTTTCCTTCGCCACACAGATGGCAAGCGAAGAACTTCCGAACTCGCCCGGCAGGATTCTCAGGTTCGGGTTCTGGCGCAAGAATGCCTTGGCAGGCTGCTCATCCTCCACCATGCAGTCTATCTTACCTTGGTTGAGCGCCTGGATGGCATCTGCACTCTTGGTGAACCGCTCCACCCGAGCACCTTCTCCCTTTCGTTCATAGGCAGAGGCCAGCACATCACTCGTGGTACCAAGCTGTACTCCCACGACGGCTCCCGTCAAATCCTTCACGTGCCGGATACGCTTTCCGCCATCCGCCCCTTTGCTGCTACAAGCGTTCAAAGCCAATGCCAGAAGACAGAGACCTAGAGCCATAAAAATGTGTTTCGTTCGTTTCATAGGTGCAAAGATACGGCAATTTGCAGACAAAAAAGGACTTTTTGTTGATAGTTTTATGTTTATTACAAAAAAACTTTGTATTTTTGCAATATCATGTAACAATCCACCCCGAAAAAGCAAACTATGCCCCAAGAGAAGAAACAACAAACCATGAACAGAAACAAAATCACAAAATACCTCATCTCGACCGCCACAGCCGTCCTTGCTGCATTGGTATGCCTGTACCTCATAAGTCCCAACCGATGGGAGACAAAACGCCTGCTGACCCCCAAGGGCAAACAGACTGGCACGGACTTTATGCTTTCCTCGCTCAACGTCACAGCCATAGCCCAAGACGGCAAGAAGCTGATGTGGATAGGCACGTCGGCCGGCATCAACGTGTATAATGGGCAAGACTACATCCAGTTCTTCCACGACTCAAAAGACACCACAGCCTTGCCCGATGACTATATCAATATATTGCACAGAGACAGACAAGGCCGTATGTGGGTAGGTACGCAGAACGGACTGGCTAGATATGTAGGCGGATACCGCTTTCACCGTGTCAACTTACCTACAGCCAACGGAAACATCATCCACATCACAGAAAGCTGCAAAGAAAGGGAAATTCTCGTAAGCAACGGAAAAGAATGGTTTCGCATCAATGAGAAGGATGAACCGCAAAGATGGAATGGGAAAGGAAAACTATCTTCCCCCGAAAGCTCACCACAACATTTCTCCAAGGACCTCTTACAACATTTCCCCAATGCCTCACTTGCACTCCAAAAGCCAACAGAACTGATTTCCACGGTATTCAAGGATGCCGGCGGAAACTTCTGGATTGGATTCCGAAACGCTGGCTACCAAGTGATTTCAGAGAACCTCATTGCCTACAAGCAAGCCAACCACAACCTACTGGCAGAGACCACCCGAGGAAAGGACATCACCTGCCTCGCCACAGTGGGAAACTACATCCTCGCAGGAACGACCCTCAGGCTCTACGTATATGACACGAACGGAGACGCACCCAACTCTTTCTACTACCGAGACCTTTTTGGCGACTGCAAGCCAACTGATTACGGCATAAGAAAAAGGCAAGGAGACATCACCTCGACACTCAACAATATCGTAGCATTTGACAACGAACACGTCTGGCTTGTTGGGAATGACCAAATCTTAAGCTGCCGGATATCGAATGGTTCGATAGTTCGCCAAAGCACCATACCGAGCACTTCCATCATCGGCACTGGCACCTCTATGGGCGAGAGCCTCTACTCCTCCTGCCAAGCACCATACATCCTCAGATGTAAGTTTGGCGCATCGCAAGCCGAACGCATCCCGTTCAAGAACCAGTGGTATGACAACGAAACGCAGCTCACTACCCTCCACGATGGCCATATCCTGCTCTTCATGAAGAACATGCACTTCGCCCTCCTCTCTCCCAAGACGCAGAAGGTCACGGAGTTGGATATCCATGCGCCAAAAGGCAACATCGACCCAGCTTTCGTGCGCCAAGACTCCCGAGGGGACATCTGGCTAGGCACCAAGCGCTCGGGACTTTACAAGCTCAACCTCAAGCAAAAGAAGGTGGAGAAGATGAGTTTCGTGAACGATGTCCACATCCAGGCGTTGCAAGAAGATCGCCTGCGCCAAATCTGGATTACCACGCTCAAAGACGCCATCTGCCACCAACCAATCTCGGGGACCGTGCTGATGAACAGCCTCGTGTCTTCGAGCCAGAACGAATGGACCCGGCAATACTTCGACAATTCAATCTGCCTCTCTCCCCAAGGCAACATCGTATTCGGAAGTTCCGATGGTTGCATCTTCCTGCCACAGGAAGCTGGCGACAAGATGCTGATTGCCAACCGACAACCTATCGTTGGCAGCAAACACACTGCAAGCACCACGTCCACCTCTGCGAAGCCTGTCCTTTACGACCAATCGAGAGCTTTGGAGAAAGGACTCTGCATCTATGCCATCGATATCAAGACTCAAGATGGTGACAATCTAGTGTTGAACGACCGCACCCAGAACGGCTCCCACTACACGCTGGCACACGACGAGAACAACCTCACCATCAACTTTTTCTACCCGAACTATAGCCGTCGGTCATCACTGATGTACCAGTACAAAATGGAAGGTATGGACAAAGACTGGCACGCCCCTACCTACGAGCACACCGCCCATTTCGCCAACCTTCCACCTGGCAAATACACCTTCCAACTGCGCATGGTGTCATCGCCAAGCCTCCCACCCCTCGCCCAGCAGAGCGTGACATTCACGGTTCAAGCTGCACCATGGTTCTCTGCCGCCGCATGGTGGCTGTACGCCTGCAGCCTCATACTGCTCATCTACTACATCAACTCGCTCTACCTCAGCATACGTACCAACCGCCTGCTTCTCCAACAGGAGCAACATGAGCGCGAGCGCGAACAGCACACCAACGAGATGAACATGAGTTTCTTCGCCAACATCTCGCACGAGTTCCGCAACCCCATCACCATCATCGCCGGTCCACTCCTCTCACTGAGAGCAGACACGACACTGCCCACACCTGTACGGCAAACACTCGATCGGGTGTGCTTGAGCGTGAACAGGATGCTAAGGCTGATTGACCAGATGCTCGACTTCAATCAACTGGAGACAGACGCACTCCGCCTGAAGGTAGCCCATGTAAACGCCAAGGATGAGCTACAACCTTTGTTTGCCACCTTCGAGGAATCCACCCATGTACGTGGAATCCATCTGAAGACCATCTTTGCAGAAGGCGACTACAATGGCTGGATGGACATTGACAAGATAGAGAAAATCACAAGCAATCTCTTCACCAATGCCTTAAAGCACACCGCCAACCACGGCATAATCCGTATCTCCATAGCTTGCAAGGAAAAGAATGGCATTGCTCCCGGAAACGGACTTTCTGAGGAAATCAGCAACAAGACCCTGGAGATTTCCATCTGGAACGAAGGCAAGAAAATCAACGAAGACAAGCTGCAGGATGTTTTCAAGCGATATTACCAATTAGCAGACACACAAGGTGTTCACCACTATGGATGGGGCACAGGCATCGGTCTCTACTACGCCAAGCGGCTCGTTGGACTGCACCATGGTGATATCTCCGTCAGGAACACTTCGGAAAATACAGCTTCGGAGGGAAATACTTCGACTGAAGGCGTAGAATTCCTATTCTGCCTTCCCATCAGTAAAGAAGACTATCTAACCTCAGAACTAACGAACCAGAAGTCTGGAGTGATGCAGATTCCTGTGGAAAGTTTAGAAGCGAACAGCGATAGGCGAAGAGTGCCGGAACCATGTCCGACAACAGACGAAAAAGCCACTCCATCGTCTGCCAACAAGCCCAAGCTTCTCATCGTGGATGACGACGTGGATGTCGCCCAGTACATCCGTTCCATCTTCCAAAATGATTATATCGTAGAGAACCGCTATACCGCCGAAGAAGCTCTGGCAGACTTGGACCATACACGCCCAGACATTATCCTCAGCGACATCATCATGGGCGAAATGTCGGGCTACGAATTCTGCAAGACCGTGAAATCGAACTTGTCATTCAGCCACATCCCCGTCATTCTGATTACCGCCAAGTCGAACATGAACGAACAGATAGCTGGCTTGAAACTAGGCGCCGTGGCCTACATCACCAAGCCTTTCGACCCATTCTACCTCATAGCGACGGTTGAGACCCAACTCCACAACATGACAATCCTTCGCCAGCGTCTCGGCGAGAATACCACGACAGAAGCCCTTGCCAAACCTATGGCAGACACCCTGACCGAGCAAGACCGCAAGTTCATGGACGAACTATACAATCTAATGGAAAAGCGTTCGGCAGAAATGGAACTGAACGTCACGACCATCTGTCGCGACCTGCTCATCAGCCAATCAAAGTTCAACTACAAACTGAAAGAACTAACGGGCGACACTCCAGGCACGTTCTTCCGCAAATACAAGTTGAACAAAGCTGCGCAATGGATCAGCGAAGGCAGATACAACGTGTCGGAAGTGGCAGTGATGACGGGGTTCAGTACCGCCGCCCACTTCTCAGTCGCCTTCAAGAAACAGTTTGGCGTGTCACCTAGCGAATACCACCCTACATAAAGAAGAGGGGTGCCGACACAGTGAACAATCACTCGCCGACGCCCCTCTAAAGGTTGTAACTTTTTGTTAAATCCCAAACACGTTTCTTTTCACATTACAAAAAAGCTAGTAACCCTTAAATCCTACTAATAAATTCCCAGCCAGAAATGATAGACATAACTGATGGCAAGACCTGCCACAGAAGACGTAACAACATGCACCATGCCCGGCATCATGAATGAGTGGTTGAGCAAGTACTTCCCAATCACGGTCGTACCCGACCGGTCGAAATTGACCGTTGCGATGTCTGACGGATAGTTAGGGATGAAGAAATACCCATACACTGACGGCATCACGCCCAAGAGAATCCATCCTTCAATGCCGAGCGAGTAAGCCAATGGCAACATCGCCACGACCACTGCCCCTTGTGAATTAATGAGAACGGAAACCAGGAAGAAGGCAATGGCGATTGTCCAAGGGTAAGCCTTCACCAAGTCTGTGAGCATCGCCTGTATCTCGGGCTGATAATTGGAGAAAAACGTATCACTCATCCATGCGATTCCGTAGATGGCAACCACAGCCACCATACCATTTTGCCATACAGCCCCACTAATGGCCGTCTTGCACTTCGCCTTGCAGCAAATAATCATCAGGGCAGCTGCGGCAATCATCGTTATCTGGATGACGATATTCATCGCCAAAGGCTTCGTCACGGTCTGGCTCACGCCGTCCACCACCTTGGTGACAGGATAGCTTGGCAACAGATTCACGCCCATCATACTAGCCACAGAGATAATGACTACGAGGGTGAGGGCGGCAAGGAAGATATAGACAGCCCGCTTGCTCTCAGGCGCAATCTTCTTGTCGAGAGTCGTGGCTGTGCTACCATAGATATAGTCACGCTGGGCAGGATCGGCGAGCCGGGCTTGAAACTTCGGGTCTTTGTCGAGGTCAAGTCCCCGACGCCAGCTGGCAATGACGGCGCAAAGAATACCTATGACACAGGCTGGTATCGTGACGAGAATGATTTGCACATTGCTCACATGGAAACCATTGTCGATGCTGATGGTAGAGAATGCCACAACGGCGGCTGCAATGGGCGAGCAGGTGATACCTATTTGGGAGGCGATGCTGGCGATGCCGCAAGGACGCTCCGGGCGGATACCTTTCTTCAAGGCGATGTCGCAGATGATGGGCATCAGAGTATATACCACGTGCCCCGTACCTACAAGAATCGTAAGAAAGAAGGTGGTGAACGGTGCGAGAATGGTGATACGCTCCGGATGCTTGCGGAGGATACGCTCGGCAATCTGTATCATCCAGTCCATGCCGCCCGACGCCTGAAGCATACCTGCACAGGTGACGGCCGCTATAATAATGTATATCACATCAGTCGGCGGATTGCCTGGTTTCAAATGAAAGGCAAAGACCAGCACCGCTAGCCCGATACCCGAGATGGCGCCAAGCGCCAAGGAGCCATAACGCGCTCCCACCCACAATGCTACCAATACGACGAGTAGCTCTACTATCATTAATAATGTCATAAAAGTTATTGTTTTTGATTGTTATTATTCTCCATGTTCGTTGCCAGAAACGATACTTGTTCGCAATTCCGCCGCAAAGTTAGTGTTTTCCCCAAAAAGGCACTTTCGTTTTTCTCCAAACAACTTTCGATTAATCGCAAATCCACACTTCCCCCAGGTACACCACTAAAAAGCAGACCGATTTCCTTCACATTCATTTAGAATTAAACCAATTTTATTTCCATATATGCAACTAACGTTTTATCACAAAACATACAAGATTTGTAAATTTAGGGCATTTCTCTTTTAAGAGCCGTTAAAGTGTTAATTTCAAATGTTAAAACGGGATAAAAATATATATCTATTTGTCAGTTTCTCGAATTTTGACCCTATATTTGCACTCGGTTAGACGAAACGACAACAGCAGGCCAAACTGACAAATGCGACTGCTTTTTCGAGCAAGAAATCATCGCTAGTCCGCCACAGAGAGTCGTAACGAAAAAATAATAACAATTAAAATCAAATAGACATGAAAAAAGTAACAAATTATGTAATTGCTTTGCTATGCGTAGGATCACTCGCATTCTCAGCAGGTGCTTTTATGAAAGTGAACGCAGCCACCTCTTCTGTTGCAGCTGCGCCAGCAGGTCAGCCTGTAGATTTGACATACGCCGCAGAAAAAGCACTGCCAGCCGTAGTGCATATCAAATACGTACAGAACTCAAAGACAACTACCGTCGATGTACAGGATGACCCTTTCGGAGGTTTCTTCGACCCATTCGGATTCTTCGGAAACCCTGGCAACAGCAATGGCGGAACTCGTAAACAGAAAGTACAGACCCCCAAGAAAGAAGCCACAGGTTCTGGTGTTATCATCAGTAGCGACGGATATATCGTAACCAACAACCACGTTGTGGAAGGAGCCGACGAACTCACCGTTACGCTCAACGACAACCGTGAGTACTCTGCCCGCATTATCGGCACAGACAAGACTACCGATTTGGCTCTCATCAAGGTAGATGGCAAGAACCTCCCTACTCTTCCTATCGCAGATAGCGACAAGGTGAAGGTCGGCGAGTGGGTCATCGCCGTAGGCAACCCATTCGGCCTCAACAACACTGTCACCGCTGGCATCATCTCAGCCAAGGCTCGCACTTTGGGCGCCAACGGCGTGGAGAGTTTCATCCAGACCGATGCCGCCATCAACCAAGGCAACTCGGGAGGTGCCTTGGTCAACACACAGGGCGAGTTGGTCGGCATTAATGCCATGCTCTACTCACAGACAGGTTCTTACGCAGGCTATGGTTTCGCCATCCCAACCTCTATCATGAACAAGGTTGTAGCCGACTTGAAACAATATGGCAGCGTACAACGCGTCATGCTCAATATCCAAGGCTCTGATGTCCTCAACTACATCAACAGCCAGAAGGACAACGGCAAGGAAGTGGACCTAGGCACCAACGAGGGGGTGTATATCGCAAAAGTGGAGGAAGACGGCAACGGCGCCGCAGCAGACTTGAAGGAAGGAGATGTCATCACCAAGGTAGATAATAAGAAGCTGACCAAGATGGCAGAGCTTCAGGAAGCCCTCAACGGCAAACGTCCTGGTGACAAGCTGACCATCACTTACCTGCGCAACAAGAAGAGCATCACCAAGACAGTGACACTCAAGAACGCACAAGGCACAACCTCTGTCATCAAGACCGCAGACCTCGATGTTTTGGGCGGCAACTTCCGCCAAATTACCGCCGCACAGAAGAATCAGCTCGGCATCAAGTATGGCGTGGAAGTCATCAAGGTAAACAGCGGTGCACTCAAGGACGCCGGAATCTCCCGCGGCTTCATCATCCAGCGCATCAACGACAGCAATATCACATCACTCGATGACTTGCAGAAGAGTGTGAAGAGTGCATCCACCAGCAAAGACCCAGTTCTCTACATCCAGGGACTATGGCCAACAGGCAAGAAGGCATACTTCGCCGTGCCATTGCAAAAGGACTAAAGTGCGAAGGAACAGGGAAAACAACTCCTTGAAATCATAAAAAACAACAAAAAAACAGGTATTTATTATAATATCTGCTTTTTTGTTGCTTTTTTTTTTTGTCATTTCAGCCAAAAAATGTATTTTTGCAAATACTTTAAATTAATGCTACCATGAGACAACTAAAGATTTCAAAATCAATCACCAACCGCGAAAGTGCGTCATTAGAAAAGTATCTCCAAGAAATTGGACATGAGGAGCTTCTCACTGTAGATGAGGAGGTGGAATTGGCGCAAAAAATAAGAAAAGGCGACCGAAAAGCATTGGAGAGACTGACCAAAGCCAACTTGCGCTTTGTTGTCTCCGTGGCTAAACAATACCAAAACCAAGGACTTAGCTTACCCGACCTCATCAATGAAGGTAACGTGGGACTAATCAAGGCCGCCGAGAAATTCGACGAGACACGCGGGTTCAAGTTCATATCATACGCAGTATGGTGGATACGCCAAAGCATCCTCCAAGCGATAGCTGAGCAAAGCCGCATCGTAAGGTTACCTCTCAACCAAGTGGGAAGTGCCAACAAGATAAACCGTGAGCTCAACAAGTTTGAGCAAGAGCACGAGCGTCGCCCCAGCGTTGACGAGATGGCAGAGCGCGTTGACTTGCCTGAAGAAAAAATCGCCGAGGCCATGAAGGTGAGCAATCACCATGTGAGCATGGACGCCCCATTCGTGGAAGGTGAAGACAACAGTCTGATCGACATTCTGTCCAACGATGACATACCCATGGCTGACAAAAGCCTCGTACAGGAGTCGCTCAGAGATGAAATCGGACGTGCCCTCGAATGCCTCAACGATAGGGAACGTAAAGTTGTCAAAGCATACTTCGGCATAGGCATGCATGAAATGACACTGGAGGAAATAGGAGACAAGTACAATCTTACCCGTGAGAGAGTGCGCCAAATCAAGGAGAAGGCGATACGCCGGCTTCGACATAACACGAAAAACAAACTGCTGAAATCCTATCTTGGAGAATAGGCTGATAGATATAATAACATAAAGTAGAAATGAAATTATCAAAATTAGTATTTGCAACACTTGCAGGCACAATACTGCTGTCGCTCACCGTACAGGCAAAAAACGAAGTTAAGAAGGCGTATATCTTCGGTTTCTCTTCTTCGTTTAATGACTCTACTGTCTATTTTACCGACATCCAGGAACTAGACTCCGCCTGGTTTACGGGCAAGAACAAGTTTCTGGTGAGCCGGGAGAACTACTCATATCAGTTGCGTGACTACTTGAGCGGAACAGGTGAAGAGCACCGTACTTGTGTCGTGCTGTACAATGACGATATCAAAAAGATAGAAAAGACATGGAACAAACTCCATGCTCGCTATGAGCAAAAGCAAAAGAGCAAGAACAACCAAAAGCAGACCAACAGTATGCCTCCTTTTCAAATCAAGCACCTCACTAAGGAACAGTTTGCATTCCAGATTGTCGAACCTATGGACGAAGGTATTGAAAACGCACCAGAGAGACCTTCCAAAAAAACTTTGAAAGAGCAAAAGAAAGCTCAGAAAGAAGAGATGAAGGCTCAGAAAGAAGAGATGAAGGCTCAGAAAGAAGAGAATAAGGGGCTGAAGAAAACACAGAAAAAAGTTGCAGAATAAGAAATAAATGACAACAACACATTTCTTTTATATCGCAGAACTGAAGGTGAGAATCTGTTTTACAGAGTCTCCCTTCAACAGTATGCGACTTATCCCATCTTTTGAGCCCTTCAGAGTCGAGACTTTGGAGGGAACTTTTTTTTTCAACCTACTCGTCGATGACTCTCTTCGCCCCTATCCGAAGGACAAGCGCAAACGAATACGCACCTTCGACACCGGGAACGGAGATACCATTGTAGATAAGTTAGACAACGGCGGCTACCAGTACATCATCAAGGATATCAATGGCACAGACTGTTGCCTGCTGCAAACCAATAAGGATTTCAGCGACTGCCGATGCGCACTCAACGGCAACCACAACATGAGATGCTTCGGACTGAACAATGCGCTAATGCTCATCTTCGCCTTCGCAGGAAGCAAAAGGGAAACCCTCCTGATACACGCCTCGCTCGTGAGACAAAACGGATATGGCTATGCCTTTATCGCCAAAAGCGGTACAGGCAAGAGTACGCAAGTGAGTATGTGGCTGCGCTACTTGAAGAGATGCGACTTGATGAACGATGACAACCCCATCATCCGAATCATTGATGGCGAGGCATACATTTTCGGCAGTCCATGGAGCGGCAAAACCCCTTGCTACCGCAACGTGAAGGCCAAGCTCGGCGCCATCACCCGAATCAACCGTGCAGACAGCAACTGGGTGGAATTCTTGAAACCCATCGAAGCATTCGCCTCGCTGCTTCCTTCCTGCTCCAGCATGAAATGGGATCAGGAAATTTTCAACAACATCTGCGACACGATTACCAAACTGGTGGAGACACAACGCATCTGCACCCTCCATTGCCTTCCCAACAAGGAAGCGGCGATTGTCTGCCAACAAGCCATCGCCAAGAAGGAATAAGCATCTCACAAAATGCCCAATAGACAACAATACAAGAATATGGATGCCAACAACAATTCGTTCAAAGTCGTAGAAATGCAATTTGCCAACGCTTTGCTTCTGCCAGAGATTATCAAACTTCTGGCAGATGGACATAACGTAACCTTGCAACTGCGCGGTTTCTCCATGCGTCCTTTTCTAGAAGACAAGCGTGACAAAGCCTTGCTCACAAAAGCCTGCAATCCGCAAATTGGCGACCCCGTCTTGGCAGAAGTCACCCCTAAGCATTATGTACTTCACCGCATCATCCGGATAGACGGCAACAAAGTCACCCTCCGCGGAGACGGCAACCTTGGCATCGAGACCTGCCAACTGTCCGATGTGAAAGCATCCGTTGTCGGATTCTACCGAAAAGGGAAAAAAAGGATGGACAAAACTGACGGATGGAAATGGAAACTGTATTCCGCTATCTGGACAAGACTCTATCCAGTCCGCCGATATTTGCTGGCAGCATACAGAAGAATTTGGTTACCTCTGTTTGGCTAGTTCCATCTAAAAGATTCAGATACAAATAAAGCAACACCTCCCCCAAACATGGAAAAGATGGCGTTGCTTTATTCATTTTATTTTTCTCCTTCTATGCCTCAATGATGCCTGCTTGCATCCATAAATCGGTAAGGGCCTTGACATCTCGCATCGCAGTGTCTGCATCCACCTCATATTCATCTGTGAGCAATTTCACCAAATCATCATGCGTGAACACCTCTCGATTCTGAATGTTCCTCCACAGATAAGCGGAACTTTCATTCATACTGATGATATTACTAAAGTCGATATTCTCCTCACCTTCAGCAACGATGATGTTTTCACCACATACAACACGGAGGTTGAATCCTATTTTTGCTTTCATATCATTTCTATTCCTTTCGTTATAAAGTTCTATGAACAAACTCTCTGACACTTACCGTACTGGTTTCATATTCACCTTAAACCAATTAGTTATCTGGCGCAACAGATGATTGCGGGTATTTCCACCGAAGATACTATGGTTGCGGTTCGTATAGAACAATTCCTTGAAGTCCTTGTCAGCCTGTACCAAAGCCTCAGAATACTCATAGGTGTTCTGAGGATGCACATTGTCATCAGCCACGCCATGGCAAATGAGCAAGGCACCGTGTTGCTTGCCCGCACGTTCTATCGGATTCACCAGATACCCTTCCTTGTTCTCCTGCGGTGTACGCATATAACGCTCGGTATAGATGGTATCGTAGAAACGATAGCAAGTTGGAGGCGCCACTGCCACCCCCGCCTTAAAGACCTGGCGGCCCTCACTCATGCTCATCAAGGTATTGAAACCACCATAGCTCCATCCCCAGATACCGATGTTGTCCTTGTCAACATATGGTAAAGAGCCCATGTAGATGGCAGTCTCAACCTGATCTTTCGATTCTAAGTCGCCGAGGCGCAAATAGGTACATTTTTCAAAGTCAACACCTCTGCCTCCGGTACCTCTACCATCGACACATACTACGATGAACCCCTCCTGTGCCAAGTAGTAATCAAAGGCACCACCTTGCCCCATACTTCCCGTATTCCAAGAATCGAGCACCTGCTGGTTTCCAGGTCCTGAATACTGGAAAAGGATGACTGGGTATTTCTTGCTCTCATCGAAGTCGAGAGGCTTCACCATCCAGCCATCGAGTTTTACACCCTCCGAAGTGGTAAACGAAAAGGTCTCACGCTTACCCCAATTATATTTTTTTGTCTTCTCCAAAAGCCGCTCATTGTCCTCCAACAGTTTGATTAGCTTTCCCTTGTTATTGCGTACAGTAAATACCTGCGGATGACTATAGGAGCTCCACGTGTTGACAAAGTAACGATAGTCGCCCGAGAAGTTGGCGGCATTGCTGCCTTCTTGGTCCGTAAGACGTTCTATCTTGCCATTTTTGCGAGCTACATATACTTGTCTGTCGTGCGCATTGAGCATGGCGGCCTGGAAATACACATCGCCCGTTTTCTCATCCATACCATAGATGTCGGTCACGTCATAGTTGCCTTTCTCCACCTGACGGATAAGCCTTCCATCCATGCCATAGAGGTAGAGGTGCATATAACCGTCGCGGTCACTGGGAAGCAAGATGCTCCTCTTGCCCACGATACTGTTCTCCACGACCTCCTCCTTCACAAACTTTGGCACACTCTCCTTGATAAGCATCTTGCTACTGCCCGTGAAAGGATTGACTGCATAGAGTCGCATGTCATCTTGACGACGATTCATCGTATACACAATCAGGCTATTGGCGTCTGGAGAAGTCTTAATACGTGGATAGTATCCATCTGCGTCCAGAGGGACATTGAGTGCAATCGTCTTGCCATTTTTCAAGTCGTAGCTCCATAAGCTCACCTTAGAGTTGTCCTGCCCCGCCTTAGGATATTTGTACGAATACTCACCTGGATAGTCGTGATACTCCACATGGGCTGGTTCCGCCCCCTCAAACAACTGAAGCGAGTAAGTCTTCACGTTAGATTCGTCAAACTTAATCCAACCTATCGCCGTTCCATTCGCATTCCAGGCAAAGGCTCTGTTGAAACTGAATTCCTCCTCATACACCCAGTCAGGAATGCCATTGATAATTTCATTGAACTTACCGTCATGGGTAACCTGCGTTTCCTTGCTGCCATCACTGATGTAGAGGTTGTTATCTTTCACGAAGGCAATATGCTTGGAGTCTGGCGACCATGTAGCCACCTGCTGGTCCTTCCCTTCGGAAAGTTTCTTCAGCGACTTGCCTGCTATATCATAAATAAAGTACTCTGCCTTGAAAGAACGACGATACACCGCCTTACGGTTGGCTACGACAAGCAACTTACGACCGTCAGGACTCATCACATACCCTTCTACAGACGTGAAAGGAGCCTTCGCCACATCGACATCGAAAAGCACTGCAGCCTGCTTTCCCGTCTTAAAAGAATAGCTGACCACTTGCTTGCCATCATGACTGACAGAAGCATACAAATCTGTACCTTCTATCGGATTGATACCTGTCACATAATTGGCAGAGAACTCGCCCGAGGTAATTGACTTCAAGTCAAGTTTCTCTGCTGCTTCCATTGTTGAAACCATCATGATTGTTGCAACAAAAATAGAAAATTTCTTCATATTCAGTCTTTATGTAATGCTTTTATAGGGGAATAATCCTCATCTTCCAACATCTGCTTGACAGCAACTTTGGGATTACGCTTGGCATAGTCACTCACAGTCTTCACATACTGAGTATTGAAGACATTCTTTCCCATGACCTTATTGACCGCCCACATGATTTTTCCCATGTGAAGGTCACGGTCTAGCTGTGGGCGATTGTCGAAATCTTCCATCGGATAGATGCTTAACAGATAAAAGGTCAAGCAATCGGGCACGATGTAGTTCCGGGACATGGTCTTGCGCTGCTGGGCACTATAAAATTTCTTATATAGAGGATAATTGGCTCCCATATACTTGTCCAAGGAGATGCCCACGGAATGCTCACCAATGATGATACTCTGGTCCAACGCTCCTATCTGGGCATAGAAACTAGGTTTCTTCAGCTCGGGAATCCAGTCGCTCAAACGTCCAAACGCCTCGGTAAGCTGCTTATTGATGTCATCCATGTTGGCATACTCAGCCTCAGCGTCGGCGATGAGCGACTGGAGCGTAGAATCTTGAAAAAACATCAAGAAGCGGTTGCTGATGTTGGCATCTGTGATGGTACCAAGCTGCAACATCTTCTCCATCAAAGTACGTGTCTCTATCGGATAATCAGTATTCATCTGCTGCAATGCCGAAAAGTCGCCCGTCGTGAGATAGCGGCTCTCCAAACGGTCATACCGCTGAACCGACAAGGAAGCAACGTCCGTGTCTTCGTTCGGACGAAACCTATATTCGCAAGCCGAACAAAGCAGTATGGCTACTAACATGGCTATGATATGATATACTTTTTTCACTCTTTCTACACATTCATACGTTTTGAGTGCAAAAATACTAAAAAATATTTTAAAAACCCAAGTTTTTCAGCTAAAAAACTCAAAAAAGTGCCTACTATAAGGTTGTTTCAGTGCCTTTGTGGGATTTTGCCCAGACATTCTGCATGATACAAACAGACGGCTATAACCAAACAGACGTACGTCCATCAGTAAACGAACGTACGTCCGTTGAACAGATTTACTCTGTGACGAGTTCTATCTTCACAGGTTGCTCGAGTTGCTTTTTCCAACCATTCAACCATTCATACCACTCTTTCTCACCCTTGAAACCGTATGTCTCATTGGCACTCGTGTAAGCCAACTTATAGCAGAGTTTGTCTCCAACAGGTTTTACCACCAACGTATAATCGTCTTGGTTGGCAGGTTGCTGACTAACGAATGAAGCCTGTGGCACATATATACCCAAGCCAACCGTCTCCAACTTATGCTTGCCGTCATCCTTTCCTGTAGGCCAGTCACTGCCATAGCATCCGCGCAACCCCTTTCCGTCGGCCATTTCCGTAGAACCCTTCACATTAATGAGACCAGTGGCAAACCGATAGTCCGAAAGGTCTTTGTCGAACTGAACATTTACATCAAAGTCACGATGTCCGGCATAGATGGTATAACGAATGGTTGCATTGATTGGCTTCAAGCCTGGAGCCGGTATCCACCCGTTGTCCACGACTTCGACAATGGCGCGCAGAGGTCCTTCGGAAACAACTCGCTGTTCCTGGTACTTCACGTCATCCAGCAACAAAGACTTGCTGCCGTCCCATCCACGGAGTGCGCCCAAACCGTAGGTATTGCCCACCCAAAGGCAATCATCACCAGATCCAGCCTCCAACTGTTCCTCAGATGGATAGAACTGGGTGTCCTGGATGACCAACCCCTTGTTGACCTTTCCGTATAAGTCGATGGTTTGACGATTGTCGAAATAGACTCTCATTGCCACCAAGTCACTCTCGAAACACACACCATGGGAATGTACAAAATGGAACACATCCTTGGTCTTCTTGTCAAAGGAGATGCTGCGCAGGTAAATGTCCTGCTTGTTCTTGGCAAGTTTCTTGTTCTTGCTGGGTACAACAAGTTCGGCAAAAGTCTTCGCAGGATACGTTGCTTGCGCACCGTCAGAATATAGCTGCACCGTATATACCTTGGTCTCTTTCTTGCCCAAGTCGGCAAGAAAGCAAAGTTCTTCATTCTTACAGTCGTGATTGGTGTCATCCAATTGAGATGGAATTTCCTTACCATCTACCGACACTACAGCCCTATTGACCTCACCATATCGAGTGATATCCAGCACGACTGGCTCGTTGGTTCTTTCCACCTTGCCAGGATTGCTTACCTTTACCAGAAAAGTGGTTTGCGCTTGCAAAATGCATACCATCCCCAGCGCAAGAAATGAGAAGTAAATTCTTTTCATCGTTGTTTGTTTTAAGTTATCGTTTGCTTTTAAGTTATTGCCTTTTAAAACTTCAAGTCCTTGAACACCTTGACACCCTTGGCGTAATACTGCCAAAGGATAGTCCCGGAATAGACTTGGGGAATATTCTCTTTCACACGGACTGCCTGTATCCGTAAACGATCTTGCTCAAAATCCGAACGCCATTCCTTGAAAGCCTTACGAGCTTTGAACACCGCCTTAAAGTCACCCCAGTTTCGCTTCAAGACAAGCATCTCGAATGCCGCCAAATAATCTAGGAGCCACCTCATTCTCATCACTTTACCAAGTTCTTCGTCCGACAGATTCTTATAAAGCATCGTCAGATTATTCCGAAAATTCAGAAAAGTCTTCATCGGATTGCTCTTGGGCAACGTTCCGCCACCCACATGATAGACCTCACTCTCGGGAATGCAATATATCCTGCGCCCCATCAGTCGAAGTCGCCAGCAAAGGTCTATCTCTTCATTGTGGGCAAAGAAGCGACCATCCAATCCCCCCGCCCCCCAATAATCCTTGGAACGAATCATCATGCAGGCGCCCGTCGCCCAAAGGATTTCCTGCTGATAGTCGTATTGCCCGTCGTCACGCTCTACAGTCGCGAAGATACGCCCACGGCAGAAAGGGTAGCCATATCTATCCAAGAAACCTCCACAAGCTCCGGCATATTCAAAGCAATCCTTATCCTGCTCAGAAAGCAACTTGGGCTGACAAGCAGCCACCCGAGGATGAGAATCCATAAACTCAATGAGCGGTGTCAGCCAATGGTGGCTCACCTCCACATCACTGTTGAGCAGCACATAATACTCCGCCTCGATTTGCCCCAAGGCACGATTGTAACCTTCCGCAAAACCGAAGTTCTGCTCCAACACGATGGTTTTCACTTGCGGGAACTGAGTCTCCAAAAGGAGCATGGAGTCATCAGAAGAACAGTTGTCCGCCACCCACACCTCAGCATCCTGACGGGAATATTCCACAACATTAGGAAGATACTTTGCCAGCATCTTCCTTCCGTTCCAATTCAATATAACGATTGCTACCTTTTTCATAATCGTTGGCAAAGATACAACTTATAATTAAAACTCAAAAATGAAAGGCCGACAATTCTTCCTTTATTACGTTTTTTTTAAGTTAGTCCCCCTTTCGACCTCCCCTTCCCCATCTACTATCCGGCTAAGACAACATCCCCCAAAAAGCCTAGCATAGCAAAGCCTTCAGTCTATTGTTCAAAAGATTGGTGAACTCATAATTCTTCAATCCCCACTTGGGAGCCACCAACAACTCCTTAGGAGATTGGCTCACAAACCTTTCCAAGACCAAATCCTTACGGAGCAAACCTATATACCGCACGATGACATCTATATATTCTTCCACCGTATATACATGAAAAGCATGAGCCGCATATTCCTCCGCAAGCTTAGTCCCCTTAATGACTTGCATCTGATGAATCTTCAATATATCAAGAGGAAGTGAGGATATGACCGGGGCTTGCCGAACACTCTCCTCGGCATCTTCCCCCGGCAAACCTATGATGATGTGCCCTCCCGTCAAGATTCCTCTCGCATGAGTCCGCTCCACCGCATCTCTACTGCAAGCAAAATCGTGTCCACGGTTGATTCGCCTCAACGTCTCGTCATTGGCACTTTCAATGCCATACTCAACTAAGAGAAAGGTATGCTTGCTCAATTCCTCCAAATAATCAAGCAATTCATCACTCACACAATCCGGACGAGTACCTATTACAATACCTACGACATCGGGTACGCAGAGAGCCTCCTCATACATCCGGCGCAACAGCTCCACCTTCGCATAAGTATTGGTATATGCCTGAAAATAGGCGAGGTACTTCATGTCAGGATATTTCCTACCAAAGAAAGCCTTACCCTCTTCCAGTTGCTCTGAGATTGTTTTCCTACGGTCGCAATAGCTGGGATTGAACGTTCTGTTATCACAATACGAACAACCTCCGCTAGATATTCTCCCGTCCCTATTGGGACAAGAGAACCCAGCGTCTATCGAAATTTTCTGAACTCGGAAGTTCGGAAACTGCGTCCGAATCCAGGTACTAAAATCGCTGTAATATGAAGCCATTTTAATTTATAACCAGTAATTGACAATGTATAATTATCCCGTATATGCAATCTGCTAACGACTGGCATTTCACATAATCAACTTTACATCATCAAGATACATTACACCTTGTACATCATCTATACATTAAACAAGCTCCGCCCTCAAAGCCGTCTTGTCATGATTGAAATCACCGAGACGAACTTTTATCAATTGGTTGTCATATTCCTCCTTGGCAAGATCTGGCGACAATTCCACCCTTACATAGTTCTTGGTAAAACCATGCATAGCCTTGCCATGAGGAGCTTTCTCAAACAACACTTCCGCCTCCGTACCAATGTACTGGGCATAGAAAGCTTGTGTCTTCCCATCACTTAGTTCAAGAAGACGCTTGGAGCGAAGTTTCTTCTCCTTGTCGCTCACCACATACGGAATCTTCAAGGCTGCCGTGCCAGGCCGCTCGGAATAAGGGAATACATGCAACTGCGTAACTGGCAGATTCTTCAAGAACTCATAACACTCGTCGAAACACTCGGGAGTCTCTCCCCTGCAACCCACCATCACATCCACTCCAATAAACGCATCAGGCATCATCTCCTTGATGATGTTTACTTTATGGGCAAAAAGAGCCTTATCATAACGACGGTGCATCAGCTTGAGTACCTCATCGCTTCCGCTCTGCAAAGGTATATGGAAATGAGGCATGAATGCACGGCTCTCCGCACAATAGGCAATCAAGTCATCATCGCAAAGGTCGGGTTCCAAGCTAGAAATGCGGTACCGCTTGATTCCTTCCACTTGGTCGAGTGCCTTCACTAAGTCCAAGAACCGTTCGTGGGTTGTCTGCCCGAAGTCACCGATGTTGACCCCCGTAATGACAATTTCCTTTCCGCCCTCCTTGGCTGCCTGTTCAGACTGTTCCACCAACGAAGCGATACTGGGGTTGCGGGAGTTTCCACGAGCGAAAGGTATGGTGCAATACGTGCAATAATAGTTGCAACCATCCTGCACTTTCAAGAAGTAGCGAGTTCGGTTACCCCGAGAACAGGAAGGTTGGAAAGTTTTGATTTCCTTGGTTTTCACGCTATGCTGCTTATGGAGAGCCTTTCCGACCTCTCCTTCCGCAACATCTGCGCCCACACCATTCTCCCGGGCATACTTCTGCGCCCATGCATCACTCAAATATTGTATCAGATTGGCTTTCTCGTTGGCTCCCAAGACCAGATCCACCCCTTCTATCTTGCTTACATTCTCCGACTCCAACTGTGCATAACACCCCGTAACAATGACAAAAGCACCAGGGTTCTCACGCACCATCCGATGGATGACTTGACGGCACTTATGGTCAGCGACCTCTGTTACAGAACAAGTGTTGATGAGACAAATGTCCGCCCTTTCTCCTTTCCGAGCAGTTATCACCCCCATGTCTTCGAGCATTTTCCCAAAAGTAGAAGTCTCCGAAAAATTGAGTTTACATCCCAACGTGTAATAAGCGGCTTTTTTACCTTGAAAAGCACTTGAGTCTATCATATACGAAAGTTTAAAACTATTAAAACCGAAAGATTAAATTGATAATACTTGAAAGTTTTACACAATAAAAAGGCACTAATTGCCTAAACTGCCCCAAAAAATGCAAGGCAAAAAAAACGAAAAAGCCGCCAGACCGAAGTCCAGCGGTTGTTTCTCTCATTTTTCGTTCGTAAAGTAATCCTAAATTACTTAGCAGAATCAGCAGCAGCTGTGTCAGCAGCAGCAGAATCAGCAGCAACTGTGTCAACCTGTACTGAATCTGAATCGTTAGCTACTTCAGTGTTAGCTGTTTTGTTACCACCACAAGATGCGAAAGAGATAGCTGCGATAGCTACGAACATCAAAACTAATTTCTTCATTTTCTTTGCTTTTTAAATCTGTAAAACAATCATTCGTTTATTAAAACGTTGCAAAGGTAAGTATTTTTTCGATACGTTGTTCTTTTTTTTGTGTTTTTTTTTAGGAGCTTTTTGTAACTTTTTTACAAACGCCTAACTATCAATACCTTACAAACTACTAACAAACGTTAAAGTTTTACCTATGACAGAACGGCCTCTTTTTTTAACACTTTTGGTTCATTTCTTAGCCGAAACGCACTCCCCCTGCAATGCCGCATAAGTCAGCACAAATTCCATGGTCAACTCGAAATCCACAACCACTTTTTTCTTCGACTTCAGATTTTCCACCTCACAGTGCCAATCCGCCATCGCATCGAAAGGCTTGACTCGCATTTCTTGAAACTGCAAGTTCTCACCCGAAAAGAGTTTATAGACCGTTTCCTTGCAGCACCAATGCACAAGCATACTGTCCAAGCCATCCGCCGCTTCATCCTTCCGCAAGAATTTCGGAGCGACACGCCTAACCCGGTCACTCAGATACTCGATGTCAACAGCCACTTCCCTAGCTTTGGAAATGACCAGCGCCACATAACCCTTAGTATGGGAAATACTGATATAGAATCCCTTCAGCAATGGCTTTCCTACTTCATTATGCCATATCTCTCCTATCTTTGAAATTTGCGCCTCAGTATAACCGACCATCAACAACATCTCATGCAGCAAGACCCGAACGGACAGAAATTCACTCTTGCGACTCTCATTCTTATACTTTTTGTCCAAAATGGGGCGATATGCCCCAAGCCACGGATAAAGACCATAAAGTTCATCTATCTTCTCTTCCATTTGCCACAGTCCTAGACTTACCCCAGGATAGACTTCTCTCATATTTACCAATGCCATAACCTTCCTATTATCGATTAATGCGGACAAAAGTACGAAAAAAAAACGAGAATAAACAATAAGAGGGCAAAGATTTGCAAATCTTTGCCCTCACCTTATTATATATAGACAATACGCAGACTCCTTACAATGCCGTAATCGACCTTATCCCTGAGGAAGAACCGTAACTTTTATCTTGCTGATGCGCCGTTCCTCCACGCCCAGCACCTCAAAAGCGTAATTCTTATATTCTATCTTTTCATGGATGCTTGGGAAATCCCCCTTAATCTCCAGCAAAAGCCCCGCCAAAGTATCGGCATCTCCCTCCACCTCCTCGAACTCTTCGTCATCCACATTTAGAATCTTGCAGAAGTCCGCCAGCAAAGTCTTGCCTTCAAAGATATACGTATTGTAGTTTAACTTAGAGTAGAACTTCTCTTCCTCATCATACTCATCATTGATTTCCCCAACGATTTCCTCCAAGATATCCTCCAAAGTAACGATACCACTAGTACCACCAAACTCATCGACCACAATGGCAATATGCACCTTGTTCTCCTGAAACTCACGCAAGAGGTCATCTATTTTTTTTGTCTCCGGCACAAAATATGGAGGACGAATCAGACTCTGCCACCTGAAAGAAGCTGGCTTGCCGAGATGCGGGAGCAAATCCTTGATATACAATACACCCCGAATATTATCCGTGTTGTCCTGAAACACTGGGATTCGACTATAATTATTATCCACGATACATCTCAGTACATCAGGATAAGTGCTCCGAATGTCCAAATCGACTATGTTTTGGCGACTAGTCATAACCTCCTTGGCAGTCTCGTCACCGAAACGTATGATACCCTTCAGCATACTTTGCTCATTCTTGATGTCATCCTTGTCCGTGAGCTCCAAAGCTTGCTCCAAGTCATCGACACTCAGCACATGGCTCTCCTTCTTAACAACTTTCTCGGCAAGGACTCCACTCTTCAGCAAAACATTTTCCAAAGGCCAAAAAAGTTTGCGAACAAACAGCACACCATTCACATATCGGCGGCAAAAGAGCAAAGGGTCTCTGCGACTATACACCTTTGGCATGATTTCACCAAAAAGCAACAACAGGAATGTCAAGACAACAGTGATTACTAAAAATTGCAACCAATATGCTTTCGGCCCAAATGCTACCACGCCAGCGAACACATAGTTCAAAAGCATGATGATGGTTACGTTTACAAAATTGTTGGTGATGAGGATGGTGGCAAGCGTACGCTCCGAGTCCTCACGCAACATCTGGATGTTCTTATCCGTAGTCGTTTTCACATCTTCCAGTTCATCAACGTCAGTAGGCGAAAGGCTAAAAAATGCGATTTCCGAACCACTTGCAAAAGCAGACACCAAAAGTAATATTGCCGCCAAAGCCGCGGCAAAGACAACTCCTAGGGACGGCGAATGAAATGCGACATCCGCAAAAGCATCTTGTATAATCGATATATCCAATTTATATACTATTTTTAAGACTGTAACGGTTTAGGGGTGAGCATCTCCATATTATCCACATAGATTTCGGTAACATTATGCCGCTTACCCTGTTTGTCATCATAGACACGATACCTCACCTTTCCCTCCACATAAAGCTTATCGCCCTTGCGTACATATTTTTCCACAATCTTGGCAAGAGAACGATAAAAAACAAGGTTATGCCAATCCGTGTGGTCGGGCACTTGCGTGCCATTGGCAAGCACGTACCCCCTCTCTGTCGTTGCCAAGGAAACCTGAGCCACAGCTTGATCCGCATCGTAATAACGGACATCAGGATCCTTACCCACATTACCGATTAACATGACCTTATTCATAATTACAATACTATTGGTTTTATTTCCACATCCCTAGATAACGATAATGGAAGTTCTTACCCTTGGAAGAAGGGAACTGACTACGAGAATCAACACGGCTGCGCAGATGCTCGACAATGCGATTATAACAATCCAGCCCGGAATTAGCCTTCAAATTCGCAACAAAATGGGTATCGCGATATTCATGTTTCCCTGTAGAAGGCACCAAAACGACACGTTTGAAATCAAGCGTTCCCTCATACCACCCCGGAACATCTTCCACCAAACGATTGGCAGGACTCGCCGCCGCATCCTGAGACAAAGTATTTGCCGGACGCAAAGCTTTCTTGTCCTTGAAATCCTGCATATTGGCAGCAGCCGTCTTAATTACAATGAAATAAACTCTAGGGCGAACCTTATATCGTTTGGGATAACAAACATCGCTTGCCGCATAAGAGCGTACATCAGCTTCCAATTCAGGATTCATCCCAATCTCAGATATACTACCTAAAAAACTAATCGCTTCATCGACAGAAGAAACAAGCGTTTCCTTATCGAAATATCTTATATACAAATTCATAGTGTGGTATGTTTCTCTTTTAAAACTTAAAGAAAAAAAGAGCGGAAAACGGGACTCGAACCCGCGACCCCGACCTTGGCAAGGTCGTGCTCTACCAACTGAGCTATTTCCGCAGTCAAAACAAATGGTGAAGAGGAGGAGACTCGAACTCCCACGACACAATTGTCACTACCCCCTCAAAGTAGCGCGTCTACCAATTCCGCCACCTCTCCAACATTTAACCATTCAGAATATCCGTGCCCAAGACAGGACTCGAACCTGCACGTTGTGAAACACACGCACCTGAAACGTGCGCGTCTACCAATTCCGCCACTTGGGCTCGAAGGATTTTAACTTCCCGTTTTGGCTATATTCAAAATGTTCGAGCGGAAAACGGGACTCGAACCCGCGACCCCGACCTTGGCAAGGTCGTGCTCTACCAACTGAGCTATTTCCGCAACTAAACCCTAATTGCTAGGAGCATTTCTCTAAATGCGGTTGCAAAGGTACTGCTTTTTTCTGAACCACCAAACTTTTTCCCAAGTTTTTTTTCAAAAAATGTGCATTTTATCTTTTTATTTGACAAAATACACATTTTTTCGCTTAATCACCTACCCACGAAAGCATTTTTCGCTATCAAATTGCAGTTTTCAGTCCATCCGGTCACGATAATCCTCATAGCCGAATTTTCTCAAGATTTCCAGCTTTCCATCCAAATGAACGATTCCGATGTCTGGATGAGACACCCCATTGAAGCAATTTGTCTTCACTGTCGTGTAATGGAGCATATCCTCAAAAATTATATTTTCACCAATTTCGAGTTCATGGTTGAATTTCCAATAGCCCATGAAGTCGCCACTCAAACAACTGTTTCCTCCCAGACGATACACATGTTCCCCCTCTGGAGCCACCATCAGGTCTTCCACCTCGACTGTTTCAGCATCTCTTACGGCAGGATGATACGGCATCTCCAAACAATCTGGCATGTGGCAAGTAAAGCTCACATTCAATATTGCAGTTCGTATGCCATGGTCTTCCACAACATCCACCACTTGGGATACAAGCGATCCCGTCTGCCATCCAAAAGCACTGCCCGGCTCCATGATAACCTGGAGCCGGGGGTAGCGTCGATGAAAGTCCTTTATCATATTAATAAGGTGTAAGACATCATAATCCTTTCGAGTCATCAGATGTCCGCCACCAAAATTTATCCACTTCAACTGCGAAAACCACTGACCAAACTTCTCCTCAATACGTTCCAATGTCCTCTCAAAGACATCTGCCCCACTCTCACAATGGCAATGACAATGGAATCCGATGACATCCGACGGCAACTTCTCCGGCAACTTGTCGGCCGTAACGCCAAATCGGCTACCCGGCGCACACGGATTATATAGCAACGTCTCCACTTCCGAATACTCGGGATTTACCCGCAATCCCAGTTGCACGTCTGGCACCACCGTTCGAACCCGGTCATGGAAACGCTCATATTGAGAGAGCGAATTAAAGGTAAGATGGCTGGAGCACCGAGCAATCTCGTCAATCTCATAATCCGTATAAGCGGGAGAAAATGTATGGGCTTTGTTGCCAAACTCCTCGAAAGCCAACCTCGCCTCACTCAGCGAGCTAGCCGTTGTCGAGGAAATGTACTCCCGGAATATAGGGAATGTCTTCCAAAGCGCATACGCCTTGAACGCCAGGATAATCTCCATGTCGGCTCGTCCCGCAACACTTTTTATCAGTTCCAGATTACGGCGCAGACGTGACTCCTCCAACACGTAGATAGGGGTGTGAACCTCTTTAAAATTCTCTAAATTAACTTCCATGTCTTGATAAATATTAAATTTAGGTGCAAAGATAGCTTTTTATCTTCGATATAATTGCTAGTTTGCTTTTTTTTTAATACTTTTGCAACAGAAAAGTTTTTCAGACTATGAAACTAGTGATAATGACGAAGTCCACATTCTTTGTGGAAGAAGACAAGATACTATCCTCATTGTTTGATGAGGGAATGGATAACTTGCACCTTTTCAAACCAGGGGCATCGCCGATGTACTCCGAGCGTCTGCTTACACTCTTGCCAGAAGACTACTATCGCAAGATTACTGTCCATGACCATTATTACTTGAAACAGGAGTATGACCTGGCAGGTATCCACATCGACAATCCATCCTCCCCACTGCCCGATGGCTACAAGGGTAAGTTCAGCCGCACATGCACCGACTTGGGAACACTCAAGGAGATGAAAAAAAAATCACAATACGTATTCCTCAAAAACATCTTTGACTGCATCGAGTTCAAGGAAGAAAAGTCTTCTTTCACGATCAACCAACTGGAACAGGCGGCAAAAGAAGGACTCATCGACAAGAAAGTCTATGCTCTCGGCGGCATGAGCCTAGAAAACATCAAGACAGCAAAGTCACTTGGCTTTGGAGGAGTCGTCATTTGTGGCGACTTGTGGAACCGGTTCGACATCCACAACGAAAAAGACTACAAAGAAGTGATGGCCCACTTCGAAAAATTACGTAAGGCCATCGGCTGACCTATGGAAACAACAATTTAATTACACATAAACTAAAAAGTAAAATGAGTGACAAAAACTCTTTCTTGGTATTCTCAGGAACAAACACGAGATACCTTGCTGAAAAAATCTGCGCAAGTCTAGGTTGCCCATTGGGCAACTTGGTTGTCACCAAGTTCTCTGACGGCGAATTTGGCGTTTCTTTCGAGGAGTCTATCCGTGGACGCGATGTGTTCCTCGTCCAAAGCACCTTCCCAAACTCAGACAACTTGATGGAGTTGCTTTTGATGATTGACGCAGCCAAGCGCGCTTCTGCCCGTCACATCATCGCCGTAGTCCCTTATTTCGGTTGGGCACGCCAAGACCGCAAGGATAAGCCACGTGTCAGCATCGGGGCCAAGCTTGTCGCTGACTTGCTGAGTGTCGCAGGCATCGACCGTCTTATCACCATGGACCTCCATGCCGACCAGATCCAGGGTTTCTTCGACGTTCCCGTAGACCACCTTTATGCCTCCGGTGTCATCTTGCCTTACCTGCAGAGCTTGCGTCTTGAAGATTTGGTCATCGCCTCTCCTGATGTCGGCGGTTCCAAACGTGCCAACACATACGCCAAGTATTTCGGTTGTCCTCTCGTACTCTGCAACAAGACTCGCGCCCGTGCCAATGTCGTAGCAAGCATGCAAATCATCGGTGACGTAAAAGACAAGAACGTAGTTATCATCGATGACATGGTAGATACTGCCGGTACTATCACCAAGGCTGCCGACATTATGAAACAAGCTGGTGCCAAGACTGTTCGAGCCTGTGCCTCCCACTGCGTGATGAGCGGTCCAGCCTCCGAGCGCGTACAAGAGTCAGCCCTTGAGGAGATTGTCTTCACCGACTCCATCCCTTACACCAAGCGCTGCGCCAAGGTCAAGCAGATTTCTATCGCCGACATGTTTGCCGAGACCATTCGCCGTGTAGAGGACAACGAGAGCATCTCGTCTCAGTATCTCGTCTAAATATTATAAAATATATTTGCAAAAGGGGACTTGCCTTCCGTCAGGCAAGTCCCCTTTTGGCATTACAAAACTATAAGAAAAATCCTGCCTTCTCGAGGAGAGGCAGGATTCATTATCTTGATTCAAAAATATAGATTCCGCATTACTCAATCCACTTTACATAGCAGAAGTCCTGACGATGTGGCAAATTCGCGTTCTTAGGATACATACGGACGGCAGTCTTGAAAGAACCGGCATTTACAGGCTCAATCTCTACCTCGAACGTATAGTTGTTGCCCTCATGACCGACAACCTTGAACGGATAGATACCATACACCTGCTTGCCATCAACCATCTGGTCGTTCAGTACGACAAGCTCCAAGCCTACCGCATCGTTCAAGCCTTGTTCATCGATGACATACTGCTTCTTGTATTTCTTGCCAGTCTCAACACCGTTGACAGTTTCATCCATCTTGGAAACAACATGGATGCCATCCCAACGTTCAGCCACGGACTCCTTCCAAAGAGCAATTTCCTTGGCCAAGGCATTGCCGTTGGCGGCCAACTTCTTGAAGCGGTCAGCCTCCTTGCAATAGAACTTGTCATAGTAGTCATCCAACTGGCGCTTCATTGTATAATGAGGAGCGATTGTTGCGATAGAGTTCTTCACCACCTGGATCCACTCCTTGCTGTAACCGGCCTTGGTCTTGTTGTAATACATAGGGATGATGTCGTTCTCCAACAAGTTGTAGATAGTGGCAGCATCAAGCTGGTCTTGATAACCCTGATTCTCATAAGTGCGCTTCTCAGGGAGTGTCCATCCCGCACCCTCACGATATCCTTCTACCCACCAGCCGTCAAGTACGGAGAGGTTGACAACACCATTCATCTCTGCCTTCTCACCGGAAGTACCTGAAGCCTCCAATGGACGTGTAGGAGTATTCATCCAGATATCAACGCCAGAAACTAAACGGCGAGCCAAAGTCATGTCGTAGTCCTCCAGGAAGATAATCTTGCCAAGGAACTCAGGACGCTGACTAATCTCGAAAATCTTCTTGATCAAGCCCTGGCCGGCACCATCTGCAGGGTGAGCTTTACCTGAGAAAAAGAACAATACAGGATGTTCTGGGTCGTTGACAATCTTAGCCAAGCGGTCCAAATCGGTGAAGAGCAAGTGTGCGCGCTTGTAGGTAGCGAAACGACGGCAGAAACCAATCATCAAGGCATTAGGATTGATGCGCTCAAGCAAAGAAACCACACGGGCAGGGTCACCTTGGTTCTTCAACCATGTCTCAGTGAACTTCTCGCGAATATAAGCTACAAGCTTCTGCTTCAACGTCATACGCGTCTTCCAGATTTCCTCGTCAGACACATTGTAGATAGCATGCCAGATTTCCTCGTTGCTCTGGTCGTTCATGAAGTTCTTGTCGAAATACTTGTCATAAACCTTGCGCCACTCTGTAGCTGTCCATGTCGGGAAGTGTACACCATTGGTAACATAACCTACATGGTTTTCCTCCGGGAAGTAACCCTTCCAAATGTTGTTGAACATCTGCTGGCTTACCCAACCATGCAACTTACTTACACCATTAACCTCCTGGCAAGTGTTGCAAGCGAAGGTAGAGAGGCAGAAACGTTCGTTATGGTCGTCTGCGTTCTCACGGCCCATACCGATGAACTCATCCCAAGAGATACCAAGACGCTGAGGATAGCCACCCATGTACTTGCCGAAGAGAGCCTCGTCGAAGTAGTCGTGACCGGCTGGCACTGGAGTATGTACTGTATAGAGAGAAGAAGCACGAACCAACTCAAGAGCCTGGTTGAAGTTCAGGCCATCCTCTTCGATATAATCACAGAGACGCTGCAAGTTGCAGAGAGCAGCATGTCCCTCATTGCAATGATAGATGTCCTTCTTAATGCCCAACTTCTTCAAAGTCAAGATACCACCGATACCCAACAAGATTTCCTGCTTCAAGCGATTCTCCCAGTCACCACCATAAAGTGAGTGGGTGATAGGCTTGTCGAACTCTGAGTTCATGTCGTTGTCAGTATCGAGCAAGTACAGCTTGATGCGACCAACATTCACCTGCCATACATAAGCGTGAACCTGATAGTTCATATAAGGAACGTCAACAACCACAGGGTTTCCGTTCTCGTCGAGAACACGCTCGATAGGAAGAGAATTGAAGTTCTGGGCATCATAGTTGGCAATCTGCTGACCATCCATGCTCAAAGACTGCTTGAAATAGCCATATCTATAAAGGAAACCAACAGCACAAAGATCCACATTGCTATCAGAAGCCTCCTTCAAGTAGTCACCGGCAAGCATACCAAGACCACCAGAGTAAATCTTCAAGACCTGGTTCAAACCATACTCCATGCAGAAATAAGCTACAGAAGGACGCTTGGCATCAGGTTTCACATCCATATAGTCACGGAACATCTTATAGACCTTCTTCACCTTAGCCATGACAGTCTTGTCTTTCACGATAGCTTCCTTACGGTCGTAGCTCAAACGCTCCAAGAGCAATACGGGGTTGGCGTTTACCTGCTCATACAAATCCTCATCGAGGCTCTTGAACAAGTCGCGACCTTCATAGTTCCATGCCCACCACATGTTATGAGCAATCTCGTCCAAGCACTCCAACTCTTTAGGAAGGCTTGACTTTACAGTTGTCTCCTTCCATTGAGGAGCATTTGCGTAATCTGCTTTGATTTTCATTGTGTTTTATATTAAAGTTTTTATTTTGTTTACCTTTTATACACTCGTTGCCATTTTCTTCATTCTTTCCTCCACTTTCCGCAAGGCAAAGTCGTAAGCGTCATAGTAGTACTCGATGAAGTGGCTCCACAATGCCTTCTTCGACAATTTGTCTGCGTTGCCACGGCATTTCTTCACCTGCGCATCGGTCATGCTTGAATACTTGGCCACGACATCCTTGATAGCGTCAGCCACCTCCGAATAGTTGTAGTCGGTACGATGGATAACCTTCACGCCATCCTCGATCTCGCTATATCCTCCCTTCTCGGCATTGGCCCAAAGTCCAAACCCAGCCAAGTCTGTTGTGATGCAAGGCACCTTGAAAGCAACTGCCTCCAATGGGGTATATCCCCATGGCTCATAGTAGGAAGGATAAATGCATAGGTCGTTTCCTAGCACCACATCATAATAAGTCTTGTTGACAATACCGTCCTCACCCGTCAGATAGCAAGGCAAGAATATCAACTTCACCTTGTCTTCCTTGCGGTTCTGCATGTTGAGATACTTCAACATACCCAGCACATTGTCATGACTCATATTGTTCAGCCAATGGGTAATGGCCGGCACCTCCAGTGGAGCATCGTATTTTTCTCCACTTGCCAAACGTTCCTGCAAGTCCTTGCGAGGCTCACCTACCCAACCAGGGACATCGATGAAAGCCAACACATTCTTCTTTAAGTTGGCATCACGCAACAAACGGTTCATCGCCTCGATATAAACATCCACACCCTTGTTGCGGAATTCATAACGCCCACTTGTAGAAACGATGAGCGTGTCTTCGTCCAAGTCCGTCCCCATCAACGCATTGGCCACATCAAGCAGACGCTTGCGAGCCTCCTTACGTTTCTTGGTAAAAGCAGCAGCCTTTGGCACAAAACTATTGTCAAATCCATTGGGCAAGACAAAATCCACAGGCTTGTCCAGCAATTCCCTGCATTCATTGGCAGTGATGTCGCTCACAGTGGTAAAACAATCCACATACTTTGCAGTCTGCTTTTCGATGGAATGCTTGCTCTGCATATTCAACTCATCTGCCATCTGGTCACCATTGTAAGCAAACAGATAATCATAAAGTGGCTTGTTGTTGCCAGCTATGCTACGGCCGATACTAGTGGCATGAGTCGTAAACACAGTAGCCACCTCGGGAAGATATTTGTTGACATAGAGTACACCAAGACCAGTCATCCACTCATTGCCGTGATAGACAACTTTTTTCCCCTTTTCGACAACATATTTACAGAAACTCTCCACTACCAACGCCGCCGCATAAGAGAACATGGAAGCCTCGTCGTAATCACCATACGCATGCAGGCTGTCAACCTGGTAGCTTTCCCAAAGTTTTCCATAGATTTCATCCTTCTTGGCAAAGAAAGGCTCGAAATCGACGAGGACGGCAACAGGTTCACCTGGCACATTCCACCGACCAACTTTCACTTTCAAGCCTTCTTTCAATGCTTCTGTTTTCCACTCTGCATAAAGCGCATTATCTTCCGAGAAATAAGGATTAACCTTGTCTCCCCAACAATCAGGACCAATGAAGATTAACCGGTCCTGCAACTTTTCCGTAAGAGTCTTGGCTCTGGTAGATAAGACGGTATAAATACCACCAACCTTATTGCATACTTCCCAGCTAGACTCAAATATATAATCTGGAAATAATCTATCTTTTCCCATAAAATATCAATAAAACACCGCAAAGATAAGTAAATAATTGCAAAAAAGCAAAGAATTAGGTAACTTTAAGAGTAAAAAGCACTATTTTCTTGATTTTAATAAATAACTTTGTCGCAATAAATTCACTAAAGCACATGAAAAAGATATTATTAAGCGCATTACTAGGTTTGGCTTCCCTTGGAGCATCGGCACAAAATGACAGCACGCTATTCAAAGGTACCATCAGCAACAAGGAGTATGATGTCTATCTAAAAATAGACTTCCACAACAACGACATCAAAGTGCCAGGACAAGAAATATTCGGTACAATGCCTGGTTACCTTGGCGACAAGAAGGACAGCCGAAAATGGTTCATAACAGATGCACAGATAAAAGGAAAGACCGCCCACCTATCCATTACCAACGATTATGGGAGTGAGGACTTAACTGCCGACCTTACAATCAACAACGATGGCATTTATGAATTAAAGCAATTGGAAGGCAGTTCCCTCAAGATTGCCAGAAACCGAAAATGGGTCAAATTGCCTAAGAAACTGTTTTTTAGCAAAGATTAGAAACCCGAATATCCGCATCCCAATTAAACTGATACGGTTTTTCTCAACCTATGAGTGCCTATATTATGATTAATAGACCGCCTAGAATACACAAGCCTGCGCTCTAGAAAAAACACAAACACGAAAAAGCCTCAGGAATCTCTCGAAACCTGAGGCTCTTCTCCTTGAAAGGAGGCGG